>JARUKX010000014.1 GCA_029688825.1 Haloarculaceae archaeon H-GB1-1
CAGTAGTTGTGGAACTGCGAGAGTCTGTCGTGGTCGTTGAATCGAATGTGGAACTCCCAGCCATGATCGATATTGTACGCCTCCAGAACAGTCCCTTCTGCCTCGGTGATGCCTCGAATTATATCATTGTGGTCGCCTCGCCACTCGACGCGATAGAGGGTCCCGTTATCGACGTTGTCGAGTGCAACGAGGTCATCGACGCTGTCCGATGCGAGTATCATCTCCTCGAAGGCCTCGTAATCATCGCCGTCGACCCACAGAAATGGCATTACGGAATTTCCCGCCGGCACGATCCGCTCGAGTTCGATGTCCATGGTCGGCGGTCCCTCCAGCACTTGTCCGAGCCTGAACTGATCGTTGTCCACGGTAAACTCCAAGATGACGCTCATGAGCAACCAGAGGGGGGCCCGCCATCTATGGCTGGCGCCTGTCTCCATCGACTGAGGAGGCGTCGCTGCCGGTAGACACACCCACTGTAGTGACCGTCCAGCGTGATCGGTGGATATTATGAACGAGACAGGCGATAGTGAGTTCACGGCTTGGACGTACCCGTGAGACACAGCAGAGCGGTGTGCTGTGGGAGTGTATAGCGATGCTTGGATATAAGCCCGCCACAGATTTCTATCGGGGCAAGCTACACAGGGTGGACTCGACCATCTGTGTGGTTACTACTCCGTTGCGTCATCAGTCATCGTGGCCATCTCTCCACCCTCAGTGATTTTCATAAACGTTGCGTATCCATCCTGGTTCAGCGTAATCCGATACCCCTCATATGAAAACTGCAAGACTGCTTGTGCTTCTGGGGCAGGTGGATCGGAAAACAGCTTTTCGACCATATGGTCGATCGTCGTATACACGGGTGACAGGTCCGTACTCTCCTTGCCCTCGAGTTCTGTAATCACCTCTGCCACGTCCACGCCCGGATCCTCCTGGTCCGTGTCGAATTCCCAGTGTATCGCGGCCATCTCGTCGTCATCCTCGAAGCGAGAACTATCTTTCTGACTCATATGTCTTCGATTTGGGAGGCAGGGCTATAGTTGTTCGGTCGTTGACGGGAAATGGGCGGCTTAAAATACTGCACTCTTATTCCAGAAGTACCTGCCCTGTGTGTGAAGTCACAATCTTAATCACGATCAAGTCGGACGGACGACAGCGGATTCGCGGACGGTATCCAGAACGACCGGTAAGTCCTATCAGAGTTCGAGGATTTTAACCAGACCACGTAGAGTGCAAGGCGATCTCTTCAAGACGTGGACATCGGCATCTCCGCCGTGACCGCGCGCCGACCACTGTCTGCGACACGGGGAGTGGCCGGAGGAGTTCGTGGACGACCTCCCGGACGTGGAGGCCCGCGAGGAGACACTCCGGTTCGCCCGATTTTCGGGAGTATCACACCGACGACTGTGCTGACGGGTCGTCGGTATCGTCGTTCGACGGACGAAACCGACTCTCCGGGTGACTGGCGTCCGCGTATCGCTATCAGCCAGAAACAGCGGACATGGTGGTGTCGGTCCAGCGGACTCGCTTTCCGTTCAGCAGTGGAAGTCGTCGCGAACAGACCGCATCACGTCGAGCATCGCTCGTACACTTTGCTTCGCAAGCCGCAGCCTTAGGGAGCCGACTCGGTAACTTGGCGTCCCCCACGAGGGGACGATTATCCATGCCTATCGAAGACAACGACCACCACGACAGTACGACCGATTCTCGGCGTCGATTCCTGCAACGAAGCGCGCTCGCCGGCAGTGCCCTCGCGCTCGGCGTGCCTGGGACGACGGCGGCCCAGGAGACGACCGAATCGGAGACGACCACGTCCGGCGGTGGGGCCGCTACCGGCGGTGGGAAAGCGCAGATGTTCAACGACGAGTTTCGGCCGGGCGCACAGTTCAGGGTGAAATCGCCGGTCATCGAGCAGCACCCCCAAATCGACGGTGTCTCTGAGGGCAACTTCTGGAGCGAGTACAACACGCGAATCATCGAGTACCTCAACACTAACGAGGAGGTGTACTTCTTCCCCGCCGAGGCTGCGGAAATCCAGCAGGGAAGCGTTTACGAGCTCCAGACGAACTTCACGCTGTTCGCCGACGACGTTGCCGACGAGGGCGTCATCACCGTCTCGTTCGACGAGGTGGGCGACGACGACGTTCTGGTCGACACCGACGACAACCAACTCGTTCCCGACGACGACTTCGATGTCATCGAGGGCGGGGGTAAGGCGCTCGTCCGGGGAAAGAACTTCTTCCCCGGTGCTCTCCTGGAACTCACGTCGGGCGTCGTCGACTGGACGCCGCGCGAAGAGGTCCAGGAATCGGACATCTTCAGCGAGTACAACACCCGGCACGCAGAGTATCTCAACACGAACGACGAGTTCACCATCTACCCGGCAGAGGCGGCCGACGTGACGGAGGGCGGCATCTACGTCGTCCGCGAGGAGTTCGACGTCACCGACCCCGCCGGGCTGCTGGTCACCGCGGACCTCGATCGAGTCAACGAAGACGACCTCGAAGACGGCTGGCTATAGGGCTCCACCCGCTGGGCTGGCTCTGGTGAACCACTCACTTGCTGACGGTTTCTGCGGTCGTACCGAATAGAGCGCGCGCATCTCTCAGATCGAGTCCTTCGGCGCTGTCGAGATCTGGCGACTCTGACGGCGTCGACCAACGGGATGCAGGATGCGTGTCCGAGTCAGAAAAGAGAGCGAGGATGGAATCAATCGAGTTCCCCTTCGCTGTCTATTTCGCGGTGTACCACGTAGAACCCGAGCAGTAACACCGTGAGTAGCAGGACGTAGACGCCCGTGATGGTGATGGCCGACGTCGGACTGTAGTCGTCGGGCTTGAAGATGATCACCTGCCGGACGACCGCGATGAGACCCGCGTGGATCACCGCCATTACGACGCTCTTGGCTTCGACGTAGGCCACGATGGTCTTGTAGAGTTCCACGACGACGAACAGGTAGAGCGCGATGTCGATGGCCGAGCGGATGAGCGAGATTATGGTGGCCGGTCGGAGCGCGTCCAACGCGAGCAGCGACCTGCCGATGGTGAGACCGAGATTGACGACACCGAGCACGAGTAAAACGACGAGCATCCCGGCGATGGCGGTCTGGAGGATCGTGACCGACTCCTCCAGCCAGTTCGTGACCCGGGTGGGTTTTATCTGATCCATCGTAGTTCCGGTATATCTTCGGCGTGACAGAAATGAATTCCGCCCATCCAATGGGTCACTGGTTCAGAGCGCCGTGATGGTTCTTGGGCGAGGGAAAGGGTCGAGGTGAGAAGCCAACAGACAGACACGACAAGCCCGCTGGTTTCGCTAACGTCCTCGAGACCGGCGGAGGCGGCGTCTGAAGAAGCTCGCGAGACCCCGGAACGATTCCGTTCCCCACAGAGCGACGACGACCGCACCCGCGGTGTTGAACAGCAGGTCGGTGATGATGTCGTCGATGCCGAAGACGATGAGCGGTGCCCGCGCCCCGACCATGTCGCTGACCACGACCGAAGCGAACTCGACGAGCTCCCAGACGATACCCATCGCGAGGACGAAGACGACGATGAAGAGTCCACGAAACGCTTTCGGGACGTCGATCTCGTCCGAATGAACTTCTAACGCTCGGAGGACCGCGTAGCCGACGCCCGCGATGAGCGACGCCGAGACGGTGTGCGTGATATTGTCGTACCACGAGTAGTCCCTGTACGGACCGAGCGCACCGACGCTGTGCAGGACGACGGCGATCGTGAGCCAGAGGACGAGGCCCACGTCCATGGAGTATCCGTACGTCCGCTGGAGTATCGCCGGCACGAACGTCACGGAGAGCGTGAGCGCGCCGTTCGATGCCATTCCCAACTGCCCGGTCGCCAGTCCGTACACCATGATGGCAGCCAGGATTGCCTGGAGACCTCTCACGACCCACCGCTCTCGGGCGTCGGTGAGTACCAGCAGGTCGCTGTTCTGTCGAATCTCAGGCACTCGAACCACCCGGCGTCTCGAAGTAGCCCAGCCAGCGGACGATGCTCCCGATCACCAGGGCGACGACCGTCACGAGGACGAAGTCCCACTGGAGTTCGGTCTGCGACTGGAGAAACGTGGTCTCCCACCACAGGTCCGAATAGTACTGTCCGACCGCCCACACCGCCTCGACAGCCAGCGCCGTCAAGACGGCGAACGCGACCGCGAACCGAACGCTCATCTCGACGGGCGTGAAGGCGACCACCTCGGCGACGACCAGGACCGCCAGGAGCGTGATGACGACGAAACTCGCCATCTCGACGACGGGCCAGACCGCCCCAGCGAGGAGTGCCGCCGCAGCGGCGACGAGCAACGACCACGGGACCATGCACTTCCAGTCTCGGGTCGCAATCGGCGGCAGTGCTGCCGTCACTGCTGTGACGACCGCGAAGCAACCCCAGAGGTACGCGGTCCAGCGGACGCTCAGGCCGGCGACCAGGAGCATCGTTCCGATAGCAAACCAGCCGACGAGGGCGTTCGCTCCCTCGTCTTCGAGGAGTACCTCGACGGAGACCATGTCTGGGGTAGGTGGGAGGGACGGATAAGCACCGGGTCGGCAGGGTCAGACTGATCGGCGAGGATGAGAGAGATTGGTCGGCGAGGATGAGACGGACTGGTCGGTGAATGCGAAGGAACTGGACGACGTGGAGGAGACGGACTGGTCGGTGAAGGTGAAGGTTGACGACGTGGAGGAGACATGTCACGGTCCGGCTGCATCACTGCCGATGTCGGCGCAGCAGCGCACTACCACCCGTGAGACCTGCGAGCGCCGAGAGGAGTCCGAACCCATCGCCGAAGCCGCTGGACGTGTTGCCGTCCTGGGCTTGCTGGCCGGCGGAGAGCTGTTCGTCGCTGACCACGAAGTCCGCGCCGATGCGTTCGAGTTCGATGCCGACGTAGCCGCTCTCGCACTGATGGACGCGGTTGACGACGAACAACGTTCCGGGGTTGATCGGAACTCGGTCCGGAACGTACAGCGGTAGTTCGACCGACGCGTGAGCATCGTCGATGCGATTGATGAGGGTCGAATCGTACTGCACCGTCTGCTCCGGGGACCAGTCCGCGAACGCACACTGATCGGAGACCTGTGCTTCGACGGGGTCGATCGGGCCGCCGACGTGGATGAAGAACCCGGAGATGTCGGTCCCCCACTGCTCTAGAGACGGGACGACGCCAGGTGAGATGATGGAATCGTCGTCCGTCTGCTGGGCACTCGCGGTCGCTGGGAGCGTCAGGCCAGCGGTCGCGCCGACCGCCAGACCAGTCGTTCGGAGAATCGTACGTCTCGATAGCGCTGAATCGCGGTCTGCGCAGTCGAAGGCGGACACGTGGCAGCTAGCTCTCTGTTTCACCTAAGCCCTCCTTCTTTGGGGATCAATTCACTGGTAGCCCGCAAGTAGGCGACCCGTTACGACCCCGAGCGGTTCAGTCCTCGCGGAGGCTCGGGTGCGTCGGCTGGTCGGTCGGGTGCGGTTCGACGAGTCGCTCCTGCAGCAGGGACCGAGACTCGTCCTCGCGGCGGCGACGTTCGTCCTCGTCGATCTCCTCACAGCCCGGTGGCAGGTCGCGGCTCCGGTCGGTGAAGTACCCCTCTGGTACGACCCAGTCGTGATAGAACGGCCGGTCGTCGTCTTCGAGTAGCGTAACGGCGACCTCCGCACCGTGACCGGCGTTGACTATCGCCTGATGGGGCTTCTCCGCGAGCCGACCGGCTGCGTAGAGACCGTCGACGCCGGTCCGGCCCCGCTCGTCGGTATCGACGAACGTCTTTCCGCGGTCGATTACCCCGACGCCCTCGACTTCAGAGAGATAGTCCGTCGCGTTCTTCGTCGCGGCGACGACGTACTCGCTGGCGTACGTGTCGCCATCGGCCGTCTCGACGATGAAACCATCACCAGTCCGTTCGAGTCGCGCCACCGTCGCGTCGCGACGGTCACAGCCCGCTCGCTGGGCCTGTTCGGCTATCATATCGAGCAGGAGCCGGGCGTTGATTCCCGCTGGAAAGCCGGGATAGTTCTCCAGGTGTGCGTTCCGCCGGAGGATGGACCCGCCGGCGTCGAGCACGGCCGTGTCCAGACCGGCCCGCGCAGTGAAGATGGCAGCGGACAGTCCCGCGACGCCGCCTCCGACGACGACCACGTCGTACTCGTGCGTCGTGGTCATCCCGACACGCTCCCCGTCGAGCGGTCCCCTCGCGCGGGCGTCCGCGCGCTCGTATGTCCTTTCGTGGTCCCAGACGCGTGCCCGGTCCCGTTCGTCGCGTCCATATCGGAACGCGCTCGCAGTCGGAGATAGCGCTTTCGGAGTGATCGCCGGCCCGGTCGCGGGTCAGTCGGTCGTCAGCGCGTCTTCGTTGTCGGGTCGGTCCACCCGATTCGGACTGTCGATGGAATCGTTCGGCAGCGACTCGAACGTCATTCCGATCTCCGGTGTCCAGGCGTCGGCCTCCCAGTCGGTGACCAGGAGCGAGCCATCGGCGGTCTTCACGACGAAGTCATCGTCGGGCGTGAACACCTGGACGATGGTCCCCGGCTCGGCGTCGAAGAAGAAGTCCGACGAGAACGGTTGGGCTTCCCAGACGAGAACCCGCTCGCCAACGTGTTCCGTAAACGCGCCGGGGTAGGGCTCGGAGACCGACCGGACGAGGTCGTACACCTGCTGGGTGGGGTCGTCCCAGTGTATCGCACCGTCCTCGGGCGTTCGCTTCGGGTAGTACGTGGGCTCGCCGGTCTGGGTCTCGTAGGAGACCGTCCCGTCGAGGACGGCCGGGACGGCGTCCTCGAACATCTCCTGGGCGGCCACGACGAGCTTGTAGTACAGCGTCCGGATGGTGTCGTGGTCGGTGATGTCGAACTTCTTCGTCGCGACCACTTCGCCGGAGTCGGCCCCTTCGTCGAGCGTGATCGTCGAGAGCAGGAAGCGGTCGAGCCCCTCGATGAGCGACCAGTTCATCGGCGAGCGGCCCCGGCCCTTCGGCAGCCCGAAGGCACTCCCGTGGAGTCCGAGCGCGTCGTGTTCGAACGTCCGCAGGATCGGTCCCGGAACGAGTCGCTGCCAGCCGTGGACGAGCAACAGGTCAGCGTCCCGCTCCTCGAAGTGACCGACGTCTTCCTCGCCTGTCATCGCGTATTCGTTCGGAGTGAAGACGTCGACGTCGTGCGTCTCCGCGAACGACGTCCAGTCGTGATAGCCGGCGACGCCGTACGCCTCGCCCTGCTCGGGCGTGAGCGTGACGATCTCGGATATGGGTGCGATCTCTTCGTGGACGTGACGACAGAGGTCGAGTCCCGCTTCGGTGCAGCCCGCGAATACGATATCTGTGTCGGTGTAGTCAGTCATGCGTCGATTGGATAGCGTCGGTTCGGGGTCAGCGCCGCGGACAGTCATCGAGCGACGGCGTCGTCGACGAACTGGTACTCCAGGAACGACGAGACGTCTGCGAAGTGGTTTCGCCGCTCGGCGTCGAGACGCTCTTCGAACAGCTGGTCAGTGTCGTTCCAGAGCCCGGGATGTGCGAGTATCTGGACCTTCTCGGGGATGCCGTCCGCGAACGGAGGGTCCGAACGCCACCGTTGGTTCGAGTCACCTCGATACGCGATGTCGGAGAAATACCGCTCCTCGTACGTACTCTGGAACGGGTCGAAGGACCTCCGAAGCACCCACTCCGGCGGGATGTGGAACGAGACGGTCGATATCTCCTCGTCGAACAGGGTCGAGAGGACCGTTCGCTCCGTCTGGACCGCCGATTCGAGTTCCTCCCGGTCGGGCTCTGCGGACCAGTACTGATGGGTACTGAAGTGCAGCCCGATGTCGTGGCCCAGTTCCAGTATCGTCGAAACGGCCTCTCGGTTGGCCTCGTACGAGAGGTTGTAGAACGGCGAGGTCAGCAGGAAGAAGTACGTCGAGGAGACGCCACGATTTGCCTCCAATTGGGCCATTCGCTCTGCGTTCGCCGGTGACCAGTCCACGTCGTGTCGGAGCAGTACGTCGCCGCTCTCCATCTCGTCGTCGTACCCGACGAACGAGCGTCCCGCTTCCTGTAACCCTTCGATCATGTCACAGTACCTCTCGAACGTGAACCTGAGTGTGTCCTGTTGTGCAGTCATGTGAGTCTGAAACCGAGCGTCTGACGAGTGGGCGCCGGCCCAAACACGGCAGAGTGGCCTCCGTTCGACCGGACTGAAAAGTGGGTCGTGGTTTGTTATACGCGTCCTATAGTGTTCCCTACACGTCGAAACACGACGACCGACTCAGACCTACCGAAGAGATGACGGGTCGGGTGATGAACGAGGAGAAGTTCCAGAGTGATCCGTCGGTCAGAGCGGGAGGGAACACACACACCCCTCGTCCAGAGTGTATTCACGAGAGGTGGGTGGGGGGTGTTCCAGATGAAACGGTGGTTCCGATGGGTGTACCGTTCTTCTTCATTGGCCGAATCCTGCTCGAAATAACGCTTAGACGCCAACTACAAGACTTTCAGTAGTTCCAGACCGACAAATTGCCGCTCTGTAACCGCTTCGTTACTTTCGTGTGGCTCAGAACGAATTACCATTCGTTCCTTCTTCAATGTGAACTTGAATCAATGGACTCTTGATCTTGTGTCAATATAAATCTAGTGCTTATTGAACGTTTGTAGCTGGCTTCGGTGGGCTAGAGCTGAGAATGCTTCAGGTCCATCAGTAGCCTCTAGTCTAACTGGAATCACATAAATGAGTAGAATGTTATTCGGTCGCTATTCGGTTTTTCAGCCCACTATACAATGAAATCGAATTCAAAAAATCATCTATATCTACCAGGATTGTCATTCGTTTCGTAATCGAACGAACGTCTCACACACTACTGACTCTGGATCGCTCGCTCACCCTCCCCACCCTCTCTGACGTTTTCACTCTGGACGAGGGGTGTGTGTCCCCCCACCTCCAACCGATTTCACTGCGGAGCAAGAGACGCGGGATCCGCAGGGTATCGGGCGATCTTTTCGAAAGTGGACCTCTACTGATACGTGGACCCATTCGTACCACTTGCGTTCGGGTAAGGAGCAATTATCCAGCTTTCACTCTTGACGAGGGGTGTCCGTTCGACTCACATCTGCCCGTATCGTTGACCGGTAACCGTCGATTACACTCTTGATGAGGGGTGGGGACTGGTCGTCGATGCGGTCGGATAATCGCAATTACACTCTTGACGAGGGGTGTGGCCAGTTGTTCGGACAGGGAGGACGAAACGTTCTTGCACTGCTGAAAACAGCACCGCGTGTGTTCGGACTATCCCGATCGATCGTTCGCCGATGACCCGGCAAAACGACGGATTGGCGGCCCGTCCAGTCGATTCGTGACTCGAGTCTGGACTTCCATTCCACTCCACGCCGGTTCGACGCAGTCTGACGCGAGCACGCGGATTTCACTCTTGACACCGCTCTCTGCCGAATACCGAACTCGACGGTAATGACGGCTCTTCCGGCCCGATACGGCACCTTACACTCTACACGAGGAGGGGATAATTATATGAAGGGTCCGGACGGAGAAGCGTACATGTCCGACGACCCCACCCAGCTGTCAGATTTCAACGACCGGTTCGAGGATCCCTCCGACGATCCACTGTTCAACTTCGACGGGGACGATCCGGACCACGCACACATCTTTCAGCGGAAGGAACTCCTGAAGGTGGGGCACGTTCCGGAGAGTGCACGCATCGTCGGGCGCGACGAGGAGATCGAATCGGTTGCCGCCGAGCTCCGGCCGCTCGTTCGGGGAAACCCCCCGAACAACGTCATGATATACGGGAAGACGGGGACGGGAAAATCGCTGGTGGCGCGGCACGTGACCGAACGAGCGTGTCGTGCCGCACGGTCACAGGGCGAATCCGTCGGGACGGCCTACGTCGATTGCGCACAACACAACACGCAGACGCGCGTCGCGCGTTCGATTACCCGGACGCTCAACGACGACCGGACCGATCTCGAGATTCCGCGGGCCGGTATCGGCAGCGGCGAGTACTACGACTATCTCTGGGAGATTCTCGACGTACTCTACGACTCGGTGCTCATCATCCTGGACGAGGTGGATCGGCTGGAGAACGACGACGTC
The DNA here is from genome assembly GCA_029688825.1 of Haloarculaceae archaeon H-GB1-1. Classification (GTDB taxonomy): domain Archaea; phylum Halobacteriota; class Halobacteria; order Halobacteriales; family Haloarculaceae; genus JARUKX01. The sequence goes on from JARUKX010000014.1 coordinate 10,092, forward strand.
TTGATGCAACTCTCGCGGGCACGGGAGTCGGGAAAGGCCGAATCGCATCTGGGGGTCATCGCCATCAGCAACAAGATCGAGTATCGCGACCAGCTCAACGAACGGGTCAAGAGCAGCCTTCGCGAGGAGGAGTTCGTCTTCCAGCCGTACAACGCGAACCAGCTCCGCGAGATCATGGACCACCGGCGAGACGCGTTCCACGACGGTGTGCTGACAGACGACGTCATCCCGTTGACGGCGGCGTTCGCGGCGCAGGAACACGGCGACGCCCGGAAGGCGATCGAGATCCTTCGACACGCGGGCGAACTGGCCGAACGGCACGCTGACGAACGGGTCACCGAGGAACACGTCCGAGACGCACAGGAGTGGGCCGAGATCGACCGGTTCGAGGAGCTACTCCGTGGCTCGACGACGCAGGTGAAGTTCATCCTCTACGCGCTCGCCATGCTGACCGAGGAGCGCGACACCGACGAGTTCTCGACGAGCCAGATCTACGAACGCTACACGGAGACCGCCGAGCGACTCGACGCGTCGGTACTCAGCGAGCACCGCGTGTACGAACTGCTCAAAGAGCAGGCGTTTCTCGGCGTCGTCGAGTCGACGCGGACTGGCGGTGGGCGGGGACAGGGCAGTTACCTCGAACATCGACTCGTCCAGGACACCGGCATCGTCCTGAAGTCAGTGCTTCGAGACAGCCGACTGAGTGATCTGAAGTAACGCTCGGTGGCCGAACAGCAGTGATCGGGACGTCCGATGAGGTCTGGATAGTTATAGATGCGTGTACTTCGACCGCAGAATTGTCATTACAACCCGCCGCTTTGTTGCGGTTACGTCTGCTTACTGACGGAAACGGCTTAATAACTAAGGCTCACTCGTCACCCATCGTCTTGCAGGGAACGTGGTGTCTAACGGACCGAATGAGTGAACGAACTATCACTTCCACCTACGAGAGCATGACTACTGAAGCGGCCGCCGACCAGGACCTGCAGACGGTTCTGGAGGTACTGACGAGTCAGACCAGCCGGACGATCCTCGAGGCATTGAGCGAACAGCCGATGTCCGCGAGTGAAATATCTGATGAGTTCGATATCCCGCGTTCGACCGTCTACCGGAAGCTCGACGACCTGGTAGAGGTCTCGCTCGTCGAACAGTCGGAGCGACTTCGGGGAGACGGCCATCACGAGAGTCTCTATCAGCGCAAGGAGGAGATCGTCCTCGGGGTCGTGGCTGATCAGTCGAGCGTCAAACTCCGTCGATTCGCGTCGGGTCCCGAGACGTCGAATGGTGAGCTGTAGTCAGTCCATTGACCGCTCTCCCTTCCGCCCGGCAGCGATGGGGGATGGCCATCTTCGGGGCCACCATCCTGCGGGGACTGTCACTTCGAGCGTCTCGGCCTCCCGTGTCTGTCGTGACGGGCCTCGAAGATTTATTAGGCCGTCACGCGTCTTTCTTTGTGATGGCTCAACAAATCACACTCGACGACGAGCTGCACTCCCGGCTCGAAAAGCACCTCGAAGAAGACGAATCGATTCCCGAGTTCGTCGAGGAACTGCTGAACATCTACGAAAGCGACCGATTCATCCAGGAAGGGTACTCCGAATAGGCGACGCTCCGGGAGTGGTCGAACGCTTCCGAATCTGGAAACCCAGGGAGAGCCGTTGCGATGAACACGGCCGAGATGCTTCTTCAAAGAGGGCGTCCTCGTGGGGTACGTCGCACTTACTGCCCTGACGCGCGTGGCTGGTGAGGATAATCCCGTCATTACAATGTGGTGGACGAGCCGACCTACAGTCGTCGATGCCGCTAATCCAGCTCGTCAGTACTCATGTCCCTATTCGAGGCCCCCTCCGATAGCGCTGCCGACGAAACAGTTTTCGAACGCTACACTCGGCAGGCGTTAGCTGTAGCCACCGATCTCGAACGCGAGTTGTGGGTACTCGTCCTCTTGTTGACCGGTGCCGACGTCGCGCTGACCGTCTACGGCCTCCAGCTGGGCTTTCAGGAACTGAATCCCGTTGCAGTCTACATGCTCGAACAGGCGGGCGTGTACGGTCTCGGGTTCCTGAAGGCAGTCGTACTGGCGTTCGCTGGCGTCTACTGGATCGTCTTGCCGAGACGGTTCGGGCCACTCGTTCCGCTCGGTATCGCCATCCCGTGGTTCGCTGCCGTGAGTGTCAACTCGCTACTCATCCTCCAGACGCTGTAGGGTATCCCCGCTCCAGTTCCGCTCGGACGACTGTTCACTCCGCTCAGAGAGCCCTCCCTCGATACCGGTCAGCAAGGCGCTGATGGCGCTGTGGTGGTGCGCCTTCTTCGAGTGGATCATCTGTGGCGTCACGCCGAGCGCATCGTACTGCTCGAAGGTTCCATCTTCCGACTCCTGTGACTCGAACATCTCCTGTCGAATCAACACCAGGAGGGAGTGGAGGTACACGAGTTCATTCTTTCTCATGGTCCATACACTCCTGTATGTGGCTACATACCAAAACGAGTGTCGGTCACTTATCAACGTGGAGATACCTCGGCGTCAAGCGACCAGAACCGGTGCTCGGTGAGAGTTTCGCCCAGTCTATTGCCACTGGTCGTTTCGGTATCCGGGCCCTCTATCAGATGTGAAATAGGCGCCTTATCCCGACCAACGGTTTCGATAACTGTGGTATGAGTAGCCTACGAATTACACTACTATGCATGTAATAACTGGTCGAGAATCTCGTTACCACTGTGGTAGTAACGTCCTATCTGTCTGGCACTCTCTCCCAGTAGCATCGGACTAACACGGTCTGAAAACTCGCTGCGCGACCGATCTGGCCGACTGCCTCAAGTCGAGTTCGTTCTGCCGTTAGACTTATGCTTATAGAGGGTGTGTGTATCATTCACAACCTGATGAGGAATCCACCCCTGCGGTCCGCCGTATAGATGGACTCTGATGTACGCACTGGTAGTTCGGTGAAACCTGGTCACCGCCGGTCCGCGGCTTCGACAGGCGGTACTCGATCAGAGGCGATTTCCGACCGACCCATCGAATCCAAACGTCGGGACGATGTCGTCCATCGTGTCTCCGTGCCCCGTCACACAGCGCGGACCAGTACTCCCCCTGTGCTGGATGGCACCGCTCCACTCGACGACCGTTCGGCGACGGCACACGTATCCTCCCCCATCAGGATTCGTCGCGCCTCGCCGTTGCTGGACGCTCGTCGAATCGTCACCGACGTCGATGTGAGGTTCGGTTGCGTCTCCGACGCCGGAACGCTTCCAGAACCCTCGATTCCGAGGGATTTCCGGTACTCCCGTTCGGTTTCCCCTGACCGACCGCTCCATGAATCCTCTGACACGGGTGGCCTCCCCTGGTCATCCGGCGGACTCATCGAACGCTCACCCTGATCGACTGTCGCTCCCCCGGTGACCAGGCACCAGAGAACTACCAGTGCAACGCCGGTTCTTTCGCAGTATCCCCGCCTAGCGACAGCTAGCGGTGGTCTCGGCGTGGATGCAGTCCAATGAGAACGGTCCCCGGGATATATTCCCCCTGGGACCTAACCCACGACCGTCACTCGTCGGCTGGACGCCGACACCAGCACGGCGAGGTATACCACTGCGGCTTCGGGCCGCGTTTGCGCACACAACCGAACGCAACGATGACAACACACCAAGAAACGACCCGGCCGACCGACGAGAGCGTCGACGACGGGCGGCGGGCCACCAAGCGAGCACCACCCAGGGAACGGACGGACACCTGTAGCGAATGCGGGTCCGACGCCATCGTCAAGAGCGAGGACCTCGGCGAGCGGGTCTGCCAAGATTGCGGGCTCGTACTCGAAGAGGAGGCGCTGGACCACGGTCCCGAGTGGCAGGCGTTCACGCCCGAAGAACAGCGGGAACGATCCCGGGTCGGGCGACCGACGACCCTGACCATCCACGACAAGGGACTGACCACCGAAATCGACTGGCAGAACGTCGACGCCGGTGGCCAGCAACTGGACGCCGAGGGACGCAAACGCGCCCAGCGCCTGCGAACCTGGCAGACGCGAATCCGAACGCAGAACCAGAACGAGCGGAACCTCCAGCACGCGCTCGGCGAACTCCATCGGATGGCGAGTTCGCTGGACATCCCCTACGACGTTCGGGAGATAGCGGCCGCCATCTACCGGCGTGCGCTGGAGGAGGGAATGCTACCCGGCCGCTCCATCGAGGGCATCGCCACGGGGGCACTGTACATCGCGTGCAGGCAAAAAGAGATTCCCAGAAGCCTCTCGGAGTTCGTCGAGGTATCCCGCGTCGAGCGGCGCGAGATCGCTCGTGCCGAGCGGTACCTCGTTCGGGAACTCGACCTCGACGTGATGCCCGCGAACCCGGTGACGTATATCCCCCGGTTCTGCTCGTCGCTCGACGTGCCGGCCGACGTTCAGCGTACGGCTCGCGAAATCGTCGAGGTGACGACGGACGCAGGCCTGCACTCGGGCAAGTCCCCGCCAGGATTTGCCGCCGCCGCGGTCTACCTCGCTGCCGGCTTCCACGACTTCGAGTTGACGCAGCAGGACGTGGCCGACGCCGCCGGCGTCACAGAGGTAACTATCAGAAACCGGTATCGCGAGCAGATGGACGCCATCTCGGAGACGGACATCGGCGAGTAGCGGTGTGCAGCACGAGCGGAGTCTTCTCCGAACCGCTACGGAAGCGACTACGCCGTACGTGGAGATAGATCGAGGACACCGGCGTGCCGGGAGCGTCGTCACCGGCGGATTCGCTCCGGAGTCGGAATCCGTTCCGGGATAGGCGTTTCATAATTGCAGTATCTCCGTTTCATCGAGCGGTAAAACGCACCTAAACAGAACGTATAAGTATGGAACTATGCAACCCATCTCTCGAATGACGGATGGACACCCCTCCGATGGCTCATCGTTGCACCGTGCTGAGACGCTTCGACATCCACGACGTCGGTACACCGTATCGTGCCTCGAACGTCACGAGGCGATGGCACTTCCCGACGTCGCGGACGAGATCGCCGTCTGGGAGCACGAGGCCTCGATAGACGAGATCGACGCGGACACCGTTGCGTCCATCTACTTTTCGCTGTATCACACCCACGTCCCGAAACTGGAGACTGCAGGGGTCGTGGAGTATCACCAGGAGGAGGACCTGCTCACGCTCACCGATCGAGGCCGTACCGTGACGAATCGGGGAACCGAGTCGAAGTACGCGCCATGATGGCCGCGGAAGCTTCGGACTCGGCTCCGCGTACTCAGCGGCGGGCGTGACTGATGGCGAGGTCGCGGATCTGCTTCGTCTGGCTTTCGCCAGGTGCCAGCGACACTGTGTTGGCCTCGGCGTCGTAGTTCACGATACCAGCCCGCTCCATTCGTGGCAGGTGCGACCGGACGAGCGAGGCTCGAATCGACTCTCGGGTGGTCTGCTCGTCGCCAGCGCGATGCTCCCACGCGAAGAGTGCGTCCACCAGCTCGGAGACAGAAACGTGCGAGTCACGCTCGTAGAGTTCGTAGAGGACGAATCGACGACGCCGATGGGCGAGGACCTCGTACAACTCGTCGATTCGGTGTCCATCCTGCTGACTTCCTTGGATACCTTCGTACATGGGTTGGTGCCGTCGGTCGTCGTCTTACCATCTCTACGTCGTCTGGTGGTTTATATCGTTCCCTACTCGGACAGCCATCGTCGCATCAGCGGCCGAGACGATCGGTTGAAGATAGGTCCACGCCAACGGTGCCCACGTCGGACGATGGCGGTGTAACGGTCGAAACGGCCTCAGAAACAGTTATGAACGGTCTGCGCCACACATAGTTCCAGATACGTGTTTCGGTGAATTTATTATACTTGAATGAGCAGTTGTGGTGACTGGTATGAGAAAAGGCAGGTCAGAAGGTCTCCAGCGGTCCGTCGAAGAAACGTTCGGACGCTCGAAGGAACCCAGTCTCGCAGTCGTGGACGCGCTGGCTTCACTGGAGGGGGATGCACCGCACGAAACAGAGTTCGTTCTCAGTGACTACGTCGATCCGGAGGCACTCGATGCTCTCTTCTCGGCAGCGGAGTCGAATCGGCGAGTCGTTTCGGTAGAGTTCACTGTGAGGGAATACGCCGTCGTCGTTCGAGGCGATGGGACCGTTACCGTCTCGCGGTTGGGGACTGACGTGTAGTTCCATCGGCACTCGAACACACTTTATCACAGAGAGGTACCGACCAGTACCGGTGGGTGTCCCGCGCTGGCGTCACCGGGGTGCGTCGTTGGCAGCGGCCTCGGCGACGCCGGTAGCGCCAGCGACTGGATCCCAGAATGATCGGTTTCTTTGGCTCCGTTCCCCGGCAATCGCCCGCACCGCGTCCTGCATCGCTCACTGGGCGGTGGAGATAACGATGAACCGAAGGCGACAGAGTCCGTGGCTGGAAGGGTGGCGGCGTCGTCGAGCGTCCGGCGTGGTCCCGACTCGGTGGACGACACGCGATACTGACGACCGCGAATTGGTACCCGAAAGTTAGTCAGATGCTCACACGGCGTTACAACCGTCATAACAATACTCGAATCAAACCTCTGCCGATAACGTAACGCGCCAATGCTGGAATCCAAACAGTGCCCGGAATGCGAGGGTGCACAGCTCGTAACCACGGGTGATGAAGAAGTCGTCTGCGAAGAGTGTGGGCTGGTCGTCGAATCTGACGTGATCGACCGCGGGCCAGAATGGCGAGCCTATACGTCTCAAGAACGCGATTCGTTGTCCCGTGTTGGTGCGCCACAGACGAAGCTCATGCACGACAAAGGGCTGACGACAGAGATCGACTGGCGAAACAAGGACGCGAACGACCGGGCACTCGGTCCAAAACAGCGCGAGAAGACACGCCGACTTCGAACGTGGCAAAAGCGAATTCGGACGCGGGGCAGCAACGAGCAGAATCTCCGGTTCGCGTTGTCCGAGATCCAGCGCATGGCCAGTTCGCTCGACGTCCCGCGCTCTGTTCGTGAGAGTGCGGCCACCCTGTACAGACAGGCGCTCGTCGAGGACCTGCTTCGAGGCCGGTCCATCGAAAGCGTCTCCTCCGCGTGTCTGTACGGGGCCTGCCGGGAGGCAGATATCCCTCGAAGTCTGGAGGAGATGTCGGAGATCGCCCGCGTCGAGCGGATCGACATCGGGCGCGCGTATCGGGCAGTGGCAGCCGCGCTCGACCTGGAGTTCGAGCCCATCGATCCGCGACGATTCGTGCCCCGGTTTGCCTCCCAACTCGACCTGAGCGAGGACGTGCGAACGGACGCCCACTCGATAATCGAAGATTGCACCTCCCGCGGACTCCATTCGGGAAAGTCCCCGACCGGCGTCGCCGCAGCAGCTCTGTATAACGCCTCGATACGATGTGGCGAGAAACGAACGCAACAGGAGATCGCGGACGTCGCCCACGTTACGACCGTGACCATCAGGAAGCGGTACCAGGAGCAACGCGAGGTCATCGAGGAGGGCTAGTCGTCCGTCGGCGACGGGTACGAAACGAATAACAAAGCGTCGCTGTCGTGTACACCAGTGCTATGGCTGATTACGCAGAAATGCGGGCCGCGCTGGAGCAACTCGACGACGCGTTCGGTTCTACCGACGAGATTCGACAACTCCTCAGGGACCATCAGGACGCGACTGGCTGGGGAAAATGGAGGGGAGCCAGCCGGACGGACTGAATGCCATTACCGTAACCAATCCCGATAATATTGGATATTGACACGATATTGAATTAGTTATTTTTCAAATAGGAAAAGAGCCTCGTTCGGAGACCTCCTCTCTCGGTAGAATGATGTCGGGGATATTACCATATTCCTCGGCAAGTCACCCGGCATATCGCTGCTGAAAACTCTCCATCGAACGCAGTGAGAGCCACTATCTATCTGGTTGCGAGTCGCTTCCGAACACTGCTCGACGAACTCGGATCACGAAGTCTGGAACAGATCTGCAATATCTAGAACTTGGTATACAAAGGGAAATGAATCGAAACCCATTGCGTTGAATCTCGGTACCGTGCCTGAAACGGGTCCGTACGGGCGGTCACAACAGAATGTGGTTCAGAGAGACGCCGCCGGATTCGGACCGCGAGGTGTTATTCCAGGAACGCTGGAAGCTCGTCGGATTTATATAGTGTATGATAGATCGACAGACCGGCGAGCGCACCGACGAGGAGTCCGAGCGGAAGCATCGAACCGACTCCCGCGCTACCTCCCCACAGCTGGAGCATGCCCAGCAGGGAGCTCCCGACGATGGCGAGGACGAGGTAGTACCGGTGCCATTCGAGTCCATCGTCCTCGGTTTCCGGGTCGATGTAGGGTTCGAGCTGGGTGACGTTCGGACCGAGAGCGACGATTCCACGGTCCTGATTGAACTCGACGATACCCATGTCGTGCATCTTGGGGAGATGGCACTGATAGAGGCCGACGTAGACGCGCTTGCGTTCGCCGGAGGACAGGGCGTTCACGCTCTTGTCGTTCTCTTCGGCTGCGATGTGCTCCGCGAGGTCGCCGAGCGCCACCTGCGTGTCGTCGATATCTTTGAGATGGTGGATGACATGACGTCTTCGTTGATTTTTCAATACCTCGAAAATCTCGTCGAGCGAGAGCGGGGACGGTTGATCCCCGCTGGCTTCAGCGGCTGTCGCGTCGGCGGCCGCCTCGCCGTCTTTCGAGAACTCGTTCGACGTTCGTGTATCCGTGGATGGGGCATTGGTTCTGCTCATGGTTCGGGTTTCCCGGCGGTAGCTGGCTGGAGATCGCACCTATATCGACTACCACGATGGGGGGAATAGGAGACGTGGTAGTCCGGCTTCGAAGTTAGGCGGCTGGACCCGAGATCTCGCCGTCTGAAAGCGCCCGGACGGTGGCTCCCTGTTTCGGTCCAGCCGATGGATTCTCTCCCGTGTCCGCTACTGAATATCATATTTTTCTACTTACCGTGTGGTTGCTTCGTTTACAGGTGCGTTACCCTCATCGACGCAGAGGGACTTAAAGTTACATGTTCCTTTTCTGTGTTCACCATTTGACCAAATTCGCACTAAACTATGTAGCGGTGTTTTGGTGGCTTCTACCGACTCTTATCTTGAATCCAACAATAATAAGGACAGAAATAATGTGTGGTTACTACCACTCTCGCTCGTGGTTCTACTCAGCATACTCTCTGTTTCGACAGTATCGTATCCAGTTACATCGACAAACAGAGTATAGTCCACAAAATTCCATATAATCTCTTCGTTCGCACATGTAGCTAGATAGTAACAAAGGTATATACGTGTCAAGTCGCGCTTGGTATTTGGCGTCTACAACGGGTCACGACGAATGTCTTCAGAAGAAACGTTGTCTCGGAACCTGGTCTTTAACATCTTGAGTAGTCCACGGCGTCGATACGTCCTGTACTACCTCCGTCAGATGAACGAAGAGGTCGAGCTCGGTGAGCTCTCGGCCAAAATAGCTGCCTGGGAGAACGACACGGAGGTCGACGAGCTCACCGACCAAGAGCGAAAGCGCGTGTATGTATCGTTGTACCAGACACACATCCCGAAACTCGAGGAAGTCGGGCTCATCGAGTACGAGAAGGATTCCGGTGTTGTAACGCTGACCGACAAAGCGACCGAAATAGATCAGTATCTCACGAACGACGAGACGTCAGCGTTCCGCTGGGAGCTGTACTACTTCGGACTGGCCGTCGTTTCAGGCCTCCTTATCGTCGGAAAGCTGGTGAACGTCCCACCGTTCGGCGGGATCGCGGAGTCGACGCTCACGGTTCTCATCGTCCTCGCCTTCGGGGTGTCCGCACTGGCACACTTCGTGTTGGAACGCCGCCGCTCTTCGACGGAGGTTCCTCCGGAGCTTCAGGCGGAAAACGAGACGTGATGAAACGCCGTTCGCGACGTGATGACTCTGGTCGGCCATCCACCCGCTTTTCCGCTCGCATGCATCGAACGACGAGTCCGTCCGGCGACAGTGCCTGAAGAGACGCGGCCGTAGTTCGCGAGGGCTATTCGGCGTCGTCCTCGCTCGGGATGAGCATCTCGGGACTTCGCCGATGACGCGGTGTGTTCGCGAACTGCTCGATACGTTGCCGGTCTGGCTCGCTCAGTCGTGACATCGAGTCTGCTGGTTGGCCTCGTACGTCCTAAGTAATATCGGTGCTACTGACTTTCTTTGCCGTCATGTACTCGGAGTAGGAGCTATCAAACGATTCTGATACGATATCGATGGGGAATCGTCGGCGCAAAGTCCATCCGCTCGTTCCGTCGAGAAACGTGAGCTGGATCGGTTCGTCGGTGGTGTATCCGAGTAAACGGCTGCTACTAGACTATCTGAACGGTCTTGAACGACGAGATAACGCCGGCCTATCTGTGACAATTCTATATACGTAATTACCAGATTTGTGGTTTGTTGCCCTCGTCCCGGTGACTGCACGAAGTGAGGGTGGATTTTCTCACTCAGCGGTGCTACGGGCGTATTAGCGGATAGTCTGGGTATTTATGATGCAGTAACCAATAATTAACTGACAATAACGGCGAGGCTGGAAGCCGACGACCACGACGGGGGCGTCAGGCCAAGTTCTCCGTCTCGATGGTCGACCAGACTGCTTCTCCGCCATCGGTGATGCCATAGACGCGCCCCTTCTTTCGATCGTCAGAAACGAGCAGGTCGACCAGTGATTCCTCACGGAGCTCCTGGAGCGCACGCGACACGTGCGCGATACCCATCTCGACGTCGGTCGCGATCTGTGATGGGGTTGCTGGTCCTTCTGAAAGACGTTTCAGTGTCGCGGTTCGGTACCGCGAACTGATGACGAAACTGATTTCGTCCCATTCTGCATTCATGATTTTACACCGCCACACTAGCGCTCGTGAGCACTAATTTCCGGATTGTCAATGGTATACGTGTCATTGCATTCGATTTACCGCCATCTGCTCAGGGACTACCCGCCGTTTGTATCCCTAGTTGTACCTGTTCGCTGATGCGTATAACCATTTCGTCCGTTCACCTGCGTTCTCAGTTTTGATTGATTCCCAACAGTTTCAGAAGACTCTAATCCTCTCTAGAAACATCCGGAATCGCTGGTAAGAGGTCCTTACTCCGTGAACGATGTGCCCTGCTTATGCAGGTATGCGTCGGAGTGATAGGAGACTGATGTCTCGGAACGAACGGTCTCGGATATCCACGGTCGACGACGTCCACGACGGACTGTTCCTCACCCCCGTGTCCGTCGATAGACTATTCGACGTCCTCGCCCACCCCGGCCGCCGATACCTCCTCGCGTACCTCCTGGAGCACGAGGAAGCGAGCTGCTACGAACTCGTCGAACACGTCCTCGATCGGACGGACGTCTACGAGGACCGGTCCGAAGGAGAGATACGGGGACAGTTGGTGGAGACGTTCCGGGAGACGCATCTTCCGGTCCTCGACGACGCGGGCTTCGTCACCTACAACGAGGAGACGGACCTCGTTCGACCGACGGTAGCGGCACGGAGTATCGAACCCTTCCTCGAACTCGCGAAGGAGTACCAGCAGGAGTACGTCGACCGAGCGGTGCCGTCCTAAGCGAGTCGCTACGTCGCTCGGTTCGGACACAGTGTTCCTATCGTCCCCGGGACGACGTGACTAGCGACTGTCGCTACGATTCGATGGGGCGCACTCGTGCCGTCAACTCGTTTTCGACCGCCGTCAGGAATTCGCTGAGGCTCACCGTCCGCCCCGCACGCGAGCATGGGACGACGCAGGAGAGTTTGTCGTCCCCGAACACGAGAAGACACATGCTGGGCGGCACGAGAACCGAATAGGACTCTCCGGTCATCTCACAGTCGACCGTCCGCTCATCGAAGAACGGTTCGACGTCGATCTCGTTGGAGGAGGCCCACTCCCGCACGTGTGCGACCGTGTCCAGCGCCGTCCGGCCGACGCTCGTCTGTGTGGCTTCCCCTTCGAGCGCGATGTGGGACCCCCAGACGTTGACCGTGCACGCGTCGACGACGTCCTCGGAATCGAGCGCTCGGAGGCGTTCCAGTACTCGCTCCTGCGGACCGTGGATTCCCACGGTCGGGGTCAGCGACCGGACGTACAGTTCCAGTCGGATCGAGTCGTGCTCGGTGAGGTCGGCCACGGAAGATTCGAGCCAGGTGGTGGTTTGGTTGCGCTCGTTCATTGTATCAGCCCCGTGGGTACGGGTGGCTGTGGGTATCTCGCCGGTCAAGCGGTATTAGTCGCATCGATTGTTCAGACAGAATCTGGGCGGTATGACGGACTGTTTCCCACGAAGGGAATGGACACACTGAGCCGGAAACAACACGAAATGACGAGTACTGTTCCCTTACTTTCCGTTCAAGACCCTCACGGGGTTCTCCTCGGGTTCACTGAACGGATGGGTGGCGATTAGGGCTTCGGAACGTCCCATCCAGCGCCGATCGTATAGACGGCGTGACTGATTGCGCCGTCTTCGAGCATGTCGCGACCGTCGACGACGACGAGATCGTCGTGTGCCGACCAGTCGATGTCGTCGAACTCCTCGTGTGGAGTCACGATGACGACGGCGTCCAGATCGCACTCCGAAAGCTCGGACAGCGAGACGGGCGTCAGCTCGAAATCCGACACGTCGTCGAGGACGGGGTCGACGCCGACGACGTCTGCGTCGTAGGCAGAGAGTCGAGCGGCGATCGGCTTCGCGGGTGACTTCCGCGTCTCGGCGACGCCGGGTCGGTACGCCAGACCGAGGACCGCAACTGTCGCGTCGTGGATGGGCGTCCCATTCCGTTCGAGTCCCTGAACGAGTTTCCCGACGGTGAACTCGGGCATCACGTCGTTGACCTCGCGGGCGGTCCGCAGCAGGGGCGTGTCCGTCGCGAACTGGTCGATGAGGAAATAGGGGTAGTACGGGATGCAGTGGCCCCCGACGCCGGGACCGGGAAGGTGGATGTCACACAGCGGCTGGGTGTTGGCCACGTCGATGGCCTCGGTGACGTCGACGCCCATCTCGTCGGCGAACCGAGAGAGCTCGTTCGCGAGCGCGATGTTGACGTCCCGATAGACCCCCTCGAACACCTTGACGGCTTCCGCGGTGGCCGCGTCCGAGACCGGAAGCACGTCGTTGTCGGTGATCTCCTCGTAGATGAGTTCGGCCGCGCGGGTGCTCTCATCGTCGACGCCGCCGACGACCTTGGGGTACGACTGGGTGATGTCTTGAAGCGCCGACCCGCTCGCGGTCCGCTCGGGGCAGAAGGCGACGCCGAACTCGTCCGGGTCGAGTCCGCTCTGCTCTGCCAGCAGCGGCTGGACCACGTCGGCGCTGGTCCGCGGCGGGACGGTCGATTCGACGACGACCAGGTCACCCGATTCGAGCCCGCTGGCGATGTCCTCCAGCGCGGCCTGGAGCATCGAGAGGTCGGGTTCGTTGTTCTCCCGGAGCGTGGTCGGGACGATGACGACGTGGACGCTCGCCGCCGCAGCGGCCGCGGCGGAGTCGACGGTCGCCTCCAGCGCACCGGAATCGACGGTCTCGGAGACGAGGTCGGCCAGTCCTGGCTCGCGGCCGACCGGACAGTCGCCGTCGTTGATCGCTTCGACCACGTCGGGGTCGATGTCGACGCCGGTCGTGTTCTCGGACACGTCGGCGTACACCGCCGCGAGCGGGAGCCCCATCTTCCCGAGCCCGTAGACCGCGACGGGCACCTGCCCGCTGGTGAACGCGCGACGTTGTTCCGAGCTGTCCCTCTTCGAACCGTAGAGTTTGGTCGTATCCTGAAGCTTCATCGTGGCTGCATCTCCCTGTGTTCGGTCGCTGCGCTCCGGCGGTCGATCTCCTGTGCGATCTCCAGCGCCCGCAGGCCGTCCTCGCCGGTGACCGGGGGGGTTGCACGCTCTGCGACGGCGTCGACGAACGCTTCGAGTTCCGCTTTCAGCGGCTCTCGGGACTCCACCATCGGCCGCTCGATGACGCTCTCGTGGCGGTACCGGAGGTCGCCGTCGGCGTCGACGTACTCCGGCAACGAGTGGCGGTGAACCTCGACGGATTGGTCGAGATAGTCGACGTTGACTCGGCAGGACTCGGCGGTGATGGAGAGGTCGCGGACCTTCTGCTGGGTGACGCGACTGGCGGTGAGGTTGGCGACGACGTCGTTCTCGAAGTCGACGTTCGCAGTGATGTGCTGACCCTCCTGGGTTCCGGTCGCCTCGACCGATTGGACCTCGGCGTCGACGATCTTGAGCAGGACGTCGATGTCGTGGATCATCAGGTCGTACACGACGGTGTCGCCGAGGTCGCGGTCGAGGGGCGGCCCGAGGCGGCGCGCGTCGACGGCGATGAGGTCGAGGTCCTGGACCACGTCGAGGAGGGTCTGGACCGCGGGATTGAATCGCTCGATGTGGCCCACCTGGAGGACGAGGTCGCGCTCGCGGGCCTGGTCCAGCAGCGAGCGTCCCACGTCGAGGTCCGCGACGATCGGTTTCTCGACGAGGACGTCCACGTCCTGTTCGATCGCGCGCCGGACGATGGACTCGTGGTGAGAGGTGGGGACGGCGATGGAGACGGCGTCGACCGACGAGAGAAGGTCCTCGACCGCGCGGGCGTCCGTCTCGTAGGTCGAGGCGACGTCGGCGGCGACCTCCTCGTTGGCGTCCGCGACGCCGACGAGGTTCGCCTCTGGAAGTTCGTCGTACACGCGGGCGTGGTGCTGGCCCATGCTCCCGACGCCGACGACGCCGACGTCCGTTCTGTCGACGCTCATCCGTCGAACACCTCCAGCGCGGACTCGATGCGGGTGAGTTCGTCGTCGGTCAGGTTCGGATGCACGGGGAGCGACAGGACCTCATCGGCCGCCTCCTCGGCGTTCGGAAGCTCGCGATAGAGACCCTCGTAGGCCGGCTGTTCGTGGATCGGCGTCGGATAGTAGACGCCGGTGTCGATGCCGTAATCGTCGAGATGGTCGACCAGTGCGTCCCTGTCGGCACAGCGAATCGTGTACTGATGGTAGGCGTGGGTACGGCCGGACGGTTCGTGCGGTGCCACGAGATCGGTCTCCGTCACGGTCTCGGTGAGTCGGCTGGCGTTCTTCCGGCGGGCCTCGACCATCTCATCGAGTCGTTTCAGCTGCTCTCGGCCGATTGCGGCTTCGAGGTCGGTCATCCGGAAGTTGTGGCCGACGCGGACGTGTTCGTAGCCCGACTCGTCCCGACCGTGGTTGATGAACTGCTCGGTGCGGTCGGCGATCTCCTCGTCGTCGGTCGTGACCATGCCGCCCTCGCCGGTCGTCATGTTCTTCGTCGGGTAGAACGAGAAGGTGGCGACGTCGCCGAGGCTGCCGACGTCCTGGCCGTCGTAGGTCGCTCCGTGGGCCTGGGCGGCGTCCTCGACGAGCGCGAGGTCGTACGTGTCGGCGATATCGCGGAGGTGGTCCATCTCGGCGGGGAGCCCGTAGAGGTGGACGGCGACGATGGCCTCGACCTCCTCGTCGTGGGTCCGGATCACGTCTTCGACCGCGTACGGGTCGAGGTTGTACGTCTCGGGGTCGATGTCCGCGAACAGGGGGACGCCGTTGCAGAGCCGGATGGCGTTGGCGGTCGCGACGAACGAGAACGGAGTCGTGACGACGCGGTCGCCCATGGAGACGCCGGCGGCGTGGAGCGCGGCGTGAAGCGCCGCGGTTCCGTTGGCCGTCGCGACGGCGCGGTCGGTCCCGCAGTAGGCGGCGTACTCCGACTGGAAGGCGTCGACTTCCGGGCCGCTGGCGAGGTGGCCCGACTCCAGTACGTCGGCGACGTGCTCGCGTTCGGCTGCCTCGATTCGCGGGTCGGCGATGGAGACGCGCGGTTCGGGTGGTGCCTGTTCGCTCATGCGATCAGGTTCCCTCCGTCGAGCTCCGGTGGCAGTGGTTCGTGACGTGCGGGAACGCCGACGGCGAGCGTCTCCGGAGGGACGTCCTCGGTCACGACCGCCCCCGCGGCCACGAACGACCCCTCGCCGACCGTGACGCCGGGCAGCACGGTCGCGTTCGCGCCGATAGAGACGTGGTCCTCGATGGTCGGCCCCACGAGGTCGTCGTCCTGTGACCTGATGGGGTGCGTGTCGTTCGTCAGTACGGCGTAGGGACCGAGGAACACCTCGTTTCCGAGCGTCGTCTCCTGGGGCACGTACGCGCCCGTCTGGAGGCTGACGTGCGACCCCACGTCGACGTGTCCGTCGACGACGGCCTTCGTTCCGACGAGAACGTCGTCGCCGATGGTCGTGTGCTCCCTGACGAGCGCGTCGTGCCCGGTCGTGAAGTCGTCGCCGATGGTAACGTCCGCGTAGACGACGGTCCCAGCCCTGATGGTCGCGTCGTCACCCACGGTGGTCCGTCCATCCGCGTCGGCGTGCGACCGGCCGAGTTCCGCGGACGCTGCGATTGTACAACCGCTCCCTGTCGTTATGTTCGACATCGTAATCTTCTCTCCTGAAGGTCGTCGGTGACTTCCCGAACGCGAACCTTTGTTATGGACGACCTGTCCAGATAGAACGAACGTACTATCGATCGCCACCGCCGAGAGCGCCATAACGCCCCACTCTCCGGGCTACGGTCTCCTCGGGTTAGGACGTTTCTGCCGTTCGAAAACGGACCTTAGGGAATCGTAGGTATCTGCTGCCTCTCTCAAGCAAATCAATAACAAAGAGAGTCACCTGACAACCTCGGCAGTACATGTCTCTGTCGACCGACCGGTACGGAACTGACGATAGACTGGTGACGACGTCGCTGCTGACGGGCAGGAGGTAGCCATGTGCGGTATCACTGCCTGTGTCGGCACCGACGACACCGTCGAGACGCTCCTCTCCGGTCTTCAGAATCTCGAATATCGGGGGTACGATTCGGCCGGACTCGCCGTCCAGAACGGCCACGGCGTCGACGTCTTCCGGCGCGAGGGCGAGGTCTCCCAGCTGGAGATGCGCGTCCGCGTCGCCGAACCGTCCGCCGGAGCGCTCGGTATCGGTCACACCCGATGGAGCACGCACGGGCCGCCCAGCGACGAGAACGCGCATCCGCACACCGACTGTACCGGTTCGATCGCGGTCGTCCACAACGGCATCATCGAGAATCACGAAGAGCTGAAAGCGGAGCTTCGCGACCAGGGCCACATGTTCACGAGCGAGACGGACACCGAGGTCATCCCGCACCTCGTCGAGGAGTTCCTCTCGCGGGGCCAGTCCGTCGACGAGGCGTTCCGAAACGCGATGGACCGGCTCGACGGGAGCTACGCCGTCGCGATGATCTCCGAACTCGAAGACACCGTCTACGCCAGTCGGTCCGGCTCGCCACTGGTCCTGGGTCTGGGTGACGACGCTCGGTACCTCGCCAGCGACGTTCCCGCGTTCCTCGAGTACACCGACCGCGTCATCTATCTCGAGGACGGCGACGTGGTGAAGCTCACCCCGGACGGCTACCGAATCACCGACGGCGAGGGCGAACGCGTCGACCGAACCGCGTCCACCGTCGAGTGGGTGCCCGGAGACGCCGAGAAGAGTGGCTACGACCACTACATGCTCAAGGAGATCCACGAGCAACCGTCCGCCCTCCGGCAGACCATCCAGGGCCGGGTCTATCCGCAGGACTACGACGTCGAACTCGAGGAGGTATCGACGTCGACGTTCGACGGCATCGAACGCGTCCAGTTCGTCGCGTGCGGTACCTCCTACCACGCGGCCGTGTACGGTAGCCAACTGCTCAACGAACGCGGCGTGCAGGCGGACGCCTTCCTGGCGAGCGAGTACGTCGTGAATCCGCCGCCCGCCGGCGAGAACACGCTCGTCGTCGGGGTCACCCAGAGCGGCGAGACGGCGGACACGCTTGCGGCACTTCGCGCGGCGAACCAGTCGAACGTGACGACGCTCGCGGTCACCAACGTCGTCGGTTCGACGGCGGCACGGGAGTGCGACGACGCGCTGTTCATCCGCGCCGGTCCCGAGATCGGCGTCGCAGCGACGAAGACGTTCTCCTCGCAGGTGGCCGCGCTCTGTATCCTCGCCGAGCACCTCGCGCCGCTCGCAACGGATACCGCCGCCAACGGTCACCGCTCGCTCCTGTCGGACCTCGCTGCTTTGCCGGGGCAGATCGACAGCGTCCTCACGCAATCGTCCGCCGGACAGCTGGCACAGCACTTCAGCGACAGCGACTCGTACTTCTTCATCGGGCGCGGGACCGCCTATCCCGTCGCGCTGGAGGGCGCGCTCAAGCTGAAGGAGATCACGTACGAGCACGCGGAAGGCTTCGCCGCGGGCGAGCTGAAACACGGGCCGCTCGCGCTGGTCACGTCGGAGACGCCGGTCGTGGCCATCGCGACGGGTCGACACGACGAGAAGCTCCGGAGCAACATCGAGGAGGTCCAGGCGCGGGGCGCGCCGGTCATCGTCGCCGCCAACGAGGAGTCGAAAGTCGCCGAGACGGCGGACTACGTCCTCGACGTGGGGTCGACGCACCCCGACCTCGCGGGCGTCCTCGCCAACGTCCAGCTGCAGCTACTGGCGTATCACACGGCCGACCTCCTCGACCGACCGATCGACAAGCCGCGAAACCTCGCGAAGAGCGTCACCGTCGAGTAAGCACGGGGTAGGCCACCGCGAGCATCTTTCCTGAATCGACCGATTCCCACGATTTTCTGCGGTCGTTTGCGATGGACCCTCATTCAAGGACACTTCGTTCGGGCCGTTCACGGGTCGTCACGGAAGTAGGTCCACTATAACAATCACTCCCGTAACCCTCGCTCTCGACCACGCACGAACGATGAACTACGAACGGTCTGGCTCGTCCGGTGTCCTCGAGACCATCCGGACGAACTCGCCCACGCTGACCGACGTCGCACTGATACTCGGCCTCCTGAGCGTCGCCGACGTGTTGCTGTTCCAACTCGATCTCGGACAGCCGCTTCGCGGGGTCATCGGGCTTCCCATCCTCGTCTTTCTTCCCGGATACGCACTGGTCGCGGCACTGTTCCCGCGACGTGCGGTCAGCGGTGACACGCACGCGTCGCGGCATCGCTTCCAGGACGTCGCCGAAGGTGCGATCGACTGGGTCGAACGCGTGACGCTCTCGTTCGGGATGAGCGTCGCCCTGTTGCCCCTGCTCGGCATCGCCCTCTCGCTGACCGGCTTTGGCTACTCGACGTCGACCATCCTCGGAACGCTGAACGCCGTGATATTCGTCGGCCTGCTCGTCGGCGTCTTCCGCCGGTACAAGGTTCCAGAGTCCGAACGGTTCACGGTCTCGTTGAGCAGGGGGACGTCGACGGCCGCGGAGTCGCTGTTCGGGGGGTCGACGCTCGAAACCACCCTCTCCATCGCTGTGGTCGGGATGATCCTCGTGGCCAGTGGTGCCCTCGGCTTCGCCCTCATGGCACCGGGCGACGGAGAGTCCTACACGACGATGTCGTTGGTGACCGAGAACGAGACCGGCGAGTACGTGACTGCGGGCTACCCGTCCGATCTCGCGACGGGCGAGTCGGGGTCGCTCGTCGTCGGCGTGACCAATCACGAGGACCGCGAGGTGTCGTACACGCTCGTCGCCGAGCTACAGCGGGTCGAACGCGCTGACGGGGACGTTACGGTGGAGTCCGAGCAACGGCTCGACCGCGAGACGCAGACGGTCGCGGACAACGAAACCTGGTACAGCGACCAGGTCGTCCGTGCAAACTCCGCCGGCGAGTACAGAGTCGTCTACCTCCTGTACCGGGACGACGAACCCGCCGAACCATCCATCGACAACGCCTATCGGTACGGCCACATCTGGGTGACAGTCGGCTGACGATGCTCGAAACGGGGCGGCACGTCGGGAGCGTGCGGTGACATGTGGCCGTGGGAGCATCTGGCATTCGGCTACGTTCTCTACTCCCTGCTCGCGCGGACCCATCCGGACTGGCGGCCGACGACGCTCGCTACCGGCGTGCTCGTCGTGGCGACGCAGTTGCCCGACCTCGTCGACAAGCCGCTCGGATGGGTATTCGACGTCTTTCAGTCGGGAAACGCGCTCGGACACTCGGTGCTCGTCGCCGCACCGGCGAGTCTCCTCGTGCTCGTGGGCGGTATCGTCTTCGGTCGTCGCGACGTCGCGGTAGCCTTCGTCGTCGGCTACGGCTCGCATCTCCTCGGCGACGTGCTGTATCCGCTCGTGACCCGCGGGACGGTCCCGCTGGCGAAATTCCTCTGGCCCGTCGTCGTGATCGAGAGCCCGACCGACGTCGGCGTGCTCCCGCGCGTCGAGGTCCTGTTCGAGCACTTCCTCGAGTTGCTGGCGGGACCGAACGGGTGGGTGTACCTCCTCCTCGAACTGGGGCTGCTCGCGTTCGCCGCGTCGCTGTGGGCGCTCGACGGCTTCCCCCTCGTGCGACCGTTCGTCAGGTCGCTCCGTCCGGACCGAAGCCACTCGTGAACGTCGCTCGCGGCATTCGAGAATCGGGTTCGGTGAACCGACGCAGGGTAGTTCTGGGTCTCAGCTTCGTCCGTTTGAGGCGGACGTCGGGTGAAAGAAGGGCATAACGAAGGCCGACCCGACAGGAGGTGAACTCGATGAGCGCGCTAGCCGATAGCCGCGTCGAGTGCCGTGCAGAACGTCGTCGCTCCTGGCACTCGTTCCCCGTTCGTGGCCGTCCGGGTGACGACTCGTGAGTACGCTGAACGAGGCGACGACGTCTCGGCAGGTCGGCGACGGCTACGTACTCCGGCCCGGCGAGCGGTCCGACTGGAACGCAGTTCGGTCGCTGTACATCGAATGCGGCGGTCGCAGTGACGCGTGGTTCGCCTGGCGGTACGAGGATGCTCCCTCCGTGGAACGGGCCCCCATCGTCGTCGCCGAGGCAGACGGGGAGGTGGTCGGCGCGACGGCCAGTCGTGGGCTCCGACTCCGGTCCGGGTCGGCCGCTGCCGTCGCGTTACAGGTGGGAACGCCGGTCGTCGCTCCGGCACATCGCGACCGAGGGCTGCCCGCCGAGATGGTCGCCTTCCTGCGTGATTGCGCCGAGCAGGACTGCGTTCTCACCGTTATGGACGACGGGACGCTGACGAACTGTCTCGGACCCGACTGGGTTCGGGTGCAGACACAGCCGACGTACTATCGCGTGCAGAACCCCGCGGGACTGCTGGACGACTCCCGGCGGTCGGTCCGTGCGCTCGCCCGTGCGCTGACGCCGCTCGCGCGGTCCTACACCGCTGTCAGGGACTCGCTCGCGCCGATATCTGCCGGCATCGACGTCACTCGACACGAGAGCGTTCCCGTCGCGACTTTCGTGGACCTCTATCGCCGTGCGGTCCCGTTCGGGCTCCACGCCGAGCGGGACCGACGGTTCTACGACTGGCGTCTGGAGACGCCGGCGTGGAGCTACCGGGCCTACACCGGCGGCCACGACGGCCCGAAAGTGGGCATCGTCACCGGCACGCGGACCGTCGACGGGACGCGCGAGGTCGCGCTGACGGACGTCGTCCCGCTCGTCGGCGTCCGACGGCGGCTCGCACTGACCGCCGTCCTGCGGCGTATCTGTCGGGACCACCCCGACGCCGACGTGGTGACGTGTCGTGGCTCGGCAGTCCCCGCGTCGTTGCTGTCCAAGTTCGGGTTTCGCCCGGATACGTCGGTCCCGATATCGGCTGTCACGAGTCCGGCCACGCTCGCGGTCGCTCCGGCTGGCGGGGACGGCAACCGTGAGGTCCTCGGCGTCGACGTGACCGAACCGACGTGCTGGCGACTGAGCGGTGTCGAGCAAGTCCCAGACTGAGCTCAGCCGCCGTGTGTCCCGCTGAAGAAGTCGTTCAGAGAGCAACGTGGAGCCACCGCCTGCGTCAGGACGACGACTGATCCAGACACGTGTTCGTCGCGACTCCGTGCAGTCAGTCGCTTGCGTCCTGGATCGCGACCGACCCGTCGCTAGTCACTTCGACGACGCAGTCACCGTATCGAAACGTCACCACAGCGGGCGGCTCGCTCGGATTGCCCTCGAAGCCAGTGAACAACTCGTCGAGGGCGTCGGGGTCGATGACGTCGTACAACGGCGGCTCCAGCCTGGTCGGGTCCACGCCTTCGTGGGCGGCTAATGCGGTGACGACGGCCAGGCTGAGAGCGTCTTCATCCCGCATGTTCCGAGGCGAGTTATCCACCACGGTTGTACTCTACCGT
Source organism: Haloarculaceae archaeon H-GB1-1 (assembly GCA_029688825.1). Taxonomy (GTDB): domain Archaea; phylum Halobacteriota; class Halobacteria; order Halobacteriales; family Haloarculaceae; genus JARUKX01. The sequence goes on from JARUKX010000014.1 coordinate 32,214, forward strand.
GCAGACGTATATATGCATCACCGCGGATTCAATCGTCGTCGGTCATTTCGAGATACGGCTCGACGACCTCGAGATTTCCGCACAGCGAGACGGTTCCCGGGCCTCGTTCGAAATCGACGATGCTGGCGTCGTCGAGCTTCGGGAGGTGGACGTGGTAGAGCGCGGCGCGTACGTCGTCCAGTTCGACCTGTGGTTCCGAATCGGCTTCCCACTCCACGATTGCTTCCGCGAGGTCGTCCACGTCGACCGGTTCGCGCGACTGGCGGAGGTGATGGAGCACGTAGCGTCGCCGAGCGTCCGTGAGTAACTCGAAGACGGCACTCGTGTCCGGCGGTTGGTCAGTCCCCATAACTACTGTCCAGCGTACCGGGTAATAGTCGTAACTCATACGATAAGTTACAGGTAAGGACAGCGGAGACGGCGGGAATGCGGTCATAATGGGCGGAAAGACGGAGAAGGGCGGCTATAACAAAGGCCTACTCGTGGCGTATCCAGCACCGAATGACCATCGAGACGAACGTCTTTCGGAGTACAGACGTGGCAACGTCGGACCGAGCGATGGGAGGGGCGTGACGTCCGCATGTTCGGCTCACCATCTGGCAAACGAACGTCCATCGGCCTGCTCGGGGTCGGAAACATCGGACAGGTCCACCTGCAATCGGCCCGTGCGATGGACGACGTCGAGGTGACGGCTGCCGCGGACGCCGTCCCCGAGAATCGGGCACACGCTACCTCACAGGGCGTCGATTCCGTCTACGACGACTTCGAGACGCTCCTTGAGAACGAATCGCTCGACGCCGTCATCGTCGCGCTACCGCCGTTCCTCCATCGCGACGCAGTCGAACTCGCCGCCGAGCAGGGTGCCCACGCGTACGTCGAGAAGCCGTTCGCACGGTCGGTCGCCGAGGCGCGCGAACTCATCGACATCGCTGACGAGGCCGACGTCTCGCTCGGTGTCGACCACACCATCCGCTACTTCCCGGACGTGCGGGAGGTCCGTGACCGCTACCGCGACGGGCGCATCGGGTCCGTCCCGTACGCGACCATCAGCCGGGTCAACAATCACCCGTTCAGCGGGCCGCCGGTCGAGGGACCCTACCCGTCGTGGCCGCTCGATCCCGACCTCGCGGGCGGGGGCGTCCTCCTCGAACTCGGCGTCCATCTGCTGGACGTCCTGGAGTGGACCTTCGGCGAGATGGAAGTCCTCGACGCGGAGACGGACCGACAGCTCGAAATCCCGGTCGAAGACGCCGCGACGGTCTTCCTGAAGGCCGCCGAAACCGGGACGCGGGTGACCCTGCACTGCGGGTCCTACCAGTGGGAAGACCTCTCGGAGTTCAACATGACCTATCGCCTCGAAGGCGCGACGGGCGCGCTCGACAACGGCGACTACGCGCCCGAGAGCTTCTACGGGAACGCCGCGAAAGCGAGCATCGGGAACGTCCAGAAGGCCTTCTCCGGCGAGGAACCCGACTACTTCGCGCCGACGTACTATCTCCAGGCCTACTACACGGCGCTTCGGGAGTTCGTCGACGCCATCCGGGCCGGCGAGCAACCGCCGGTCAGCGGTGCAGAAGGGCTTCGAACGGTCCAGTTGGTCGAAGACGCCTACGACGCTGCGGACCTGACCTACGACCGTCAGGGGGTGGTCCAGTGACGGTCGTCACCGGCACGCAGGTCCCGGCGCTCGACGAGGCGGCCCTCGACGAGGGCGTCGCGTCGGTGACGTCGTCGCTCCGTCAGCGACTGACCGAGGCCGACGCCGACCGCGTGGTCCTGCTCCCCGACGCCCACTACCCGTTCCAGCCGTCGACGGGGATGGTCACGAACCCGGCGGTCGTCGGCGCACTCGCGCGGCGATTGCGGGCGTCGATGCCGGACCTGGACGTCGCAGTCGCGATCAACGCCGCCCGCGGGATCGACCCCGAGGCGGTCGCGACGTACCTCGGCTACGAGACGCTCGCGGCCGACCTCGACCTCGAACTGCAACCGTTCTCGACTGACGAATCGCGGACGCAGATTCCCGGGCCGCTGACCAGCGGAACGCTCGTGACCGTCCCGAGCGCACGCATCGGAGGTCGCGTCGCCGTCGCTGGCGGGTTGGCGACCCTCTCCCGCGCAGCGGGGGCTGATCCGACCGACCCGGCGGACGTGTTCGCAACTCTCGACACCCTCGCCCCCGCCGGAACCGTCGTCGACGCGACCTACACGTACGCGGGCGACCCGCACGAGACTCGCTCCCTGCTGTCGGGGACCGACGTCGGCGCGGCGGACCTCGTGCTGGCGCGACTGCTCGGCGTCGCCATCGAGGACGCACCCCTGCTGGACGAACTGCGGTCCCGGTACGACAGCGCCGTCACCGTCACGGGGCTGGACGTCGACGGCATCGCCGCACAGCTTCCCAGTGGGGAGATCCCCGAATCGACCGACCCGCATCCGCTCGTCAGAACGGGCTACAAGCTGTACACGATGGTGAGCGGCGACGTCTACCCGCCACAGATGCGAGGTGGTGGCGAATGACCGTTCTCGTGACCGGGGCGACCGGCTTCCTGGGGTCGAGTCTGTGTCGGGCGCTCGCCCGCCGGGGATGGGACGTGCGCGCACTCCGTCGCGATTCGTCCGACGTGTCGGCGCTGTCCGACGTCGACCTGGAGTGGGTCGTCGGCGACGTGCTCGACGAGGCGTCTCTCAGAGACGCGATGGACGGCTGTGACGCCGTGTTCCACCTGGCCGGCATCGGCCTCACTGCCGGGCCGCCCGAGACGGTTCGCCGGGTCAACGTCACCGGGACGAAGAACGCGCTCTCGGCGGCCGAGGCCGCCGACGTCGACCGCTTCGTGTTCACGAGTACGGCGGGCACGCGCCGGAGCGACGGCGTCGCCGACGAAACGGACACCGCGCCGCCCATCGGTGCCTACCAGGAGTCGAAGGCCCGCGCCGAGGCGCTGGTCGACCACCGCGCGGCAAACGGTCTCGACGCGGTGACCGTCCATCCCACGTCCGTCTTCGGGCCGGGCGACCAGGAGTTCACGGGACGCCTGCTCTCGCTCGTGACTGACCCGAAGATGGTCGCGTACCTCCCCGGCGGTGTGAGTTTCGTCAGCGTGGACGACGTGGTCCGTGGAATCATCGCCGCGCACGAGGACGGCGAGACCGGCGAGCACTACATCCTCGGCGGGGAGAATCTCACCTTCGAGCGTGCGCTTGCGATTCTCGCCTCACGTGCCGACGGCTCCAGACCACGTGTAGAGGTGCCACCGGAAGCGGTCAAGCTCCTCGGCTACGTCGCCGGGGCGGCGGACCAGCTTCTCGACGCTCGCTTCTTCCCGTTCGACCCGGACATGGCCGAACTCTCGACGCAGACGCTGTTCTACACGTCCGAGAAGGCCCAGTCGGAATTGGGCTACGACTCCCAGCCACTCGACGCGCACGCCGACGCGGCTATCGAGTGGTACGAAGAGTCCTGACGTGGGCGGTTCGGCCCCGATTCGACGCGCTCACTCCAGATACCCCAGCGATTCCAGCCGTTTCTCGACCTCCGCCTCCCCGACGGATTCCGCGTCCTCGTCCGTTCCGTCCTCGACGCGGGCGAGCGTTTCTTCCAGAACGAACGCGACGTACTCGGCGGCCGTGTCGAAGTCCGTCCGTGGAAGGCGGTCCTCGACCCGGTCGACGAGCGAGGCCGGCAACGTCACGTCGCTCCAGTCGGGATTCGTCGCAGGGGTCTGCTCGGCGGTTCCGTCTCCGTTTCGGACGTCGCTCATGGTGGTCCGAACGGCGTGACCTGCCACCTTTGTTATGCCGCTGTTACCGTCCGAACGAAGGGTTCGGACCGCCGTCGCGGGGCGATCCATCGCCGTCCGGAGCATCGACACCGGCCTCGGAGGACCGTAGGACGACGATAACAAAGGGTGGAATGCGAGTAGCCGCCCTCGTGAGCGGACGCTGCGGAGCCGGGTCGCCGGCCCGTAGCCCGACTACGAACCATGACAGAGCAACGCAACATCGTGCTGGTGACCGTCGATAGCTTGCGAGCAGACCACTGCGGATTCATGGGCGACGACCGCGGCCTGACGCCCAACCTCGACCACTACGCCGAGGAGGGACTGGTCTTCGAGAACGCGGTGACGCCCGGCCCGTCGACCCTGGACGCGCTCCCGGCGATCTTCACCGGCCGTGACCTTCCCGACGGCGAGGGCGACACGAAAGAACGACTCCAGCATCACATGCAGGCCCGCGAGACGATTCCCGAGAAGCTCTCGGAACTGGGCTACGAGACGGGGGCGTTCACGGCCAACCCCTGGACGTCCCGGTACTTCGGCTTCGACGAGGGCTTCGACCACTTCGAGGACTTCATCGACGAGTCCGAGACGGACGACGCCGACGACGGCGACGAGTCCGACTCTACACTCGGACTCGGGCTCCGACTCCTCCGCGGCTGGTCGGAAGAGACCATGCTCCAGGACTGGGGCTCGTTCTACGAGGACGCGCTCGCGTGGACCGAACAGGCGAGCGAGCCGTACTTCCTCTGGCTGTTCCTCGTCGACGTCCACATGCCGTACCTCCCCGTGGAGGGCTATCGGAGCCAGTCCCGGCCGTCGACCTACGCCGCGAACCTGTGGCTGTACCTCACCGGCCACGACCCCGGCATGTTCGAAGCACCGTTCAAGCGGCGCTTGCTCGGTGCCTACGAGGACACGATCCGCTACACCGACGACTACTTCCAGCGGTTCGTCGACGACCTGACCGAGGACGACCCGATGGTCGTCTTCCACGCCGACCACGGCGAAGCGTTCGGCGAACACGGTATCTACGGACACGGCCCGGATCTGAGCGAGGAACAGATTCACGTGCCGCTGTTCGTCGCGAACGGACCGACCGGCGAGGTCGAGGAACCGTTCTCGCTGCGGAAGCTTCCGGACCTGTTGACGACGCTGGCCACCGACGGCGACCCGACGAAACTCACCGACCCCGTTGTCGGGTCACGCAATCGCGACCCGAAGTTCGGCGTCCGCGGCCGGGACTGGAAGTACGTCGACGCCGACGGCGACGCGACCCTGTATCAGGTCGACGGTGGGGAGGCCCCCATCTCCTCGAACCCCGAACTGGAGAATCTCGGGCAGGTCCTCGTCGACCAGTGGCAGTCGAACGTCGCCGAGCGCGACCGGGTCACCGCGGCGACGAAGGAGATCGCAGCGACCGAACAGCTCTGAACGGCGCTTCTGGCCGGCCAGTATTCTCCGTAGTTCTTGCCGACGACGAGTGACGGCTGCGGTATCGAGACGATCACTGCGCTGAGCGACGACGCTTGGAGTCGAAGCAGACGGACTCGAAACGGAGAAACCGAACCGAAACTGACGAGGGGCGGTCGCCCCCAGGAAATCACTCAGAGACGTAATAGAGTCGGAAGTCGCCGTTCGTGACGACGCGATTGACGCCGCGGTCCTGGCCTGCGCGTTCCAGCCCGGCCTCGGAGTAGCGGATGTTCCCCCAGAGGTCCTCCCGTTCGACGGTCGCCTGCGAGACGACGAGATAGCGTGGCTCGTCGTACACCTCGTTCAGGTCGCTGTCGAGTTCGTTGAACGGCACGGCACTCCCCTCCCGTTCGGTGCCCGAGGTCAGGGACCCGGTTCCCTCGATGGCGTCTCTGAACCGGTCCGGCCCGGCCCTGATTCCCACGTACTCGATGCCCTCCGCTTCGTACGCGAACGCCGTCTGATGGCCGGTCATCCGAGCGTCGGTGACCTGACTGTTCGCCTGGTAGATGTACGGCGATGGGAACACCGTCGCGAGAGAGAGCGCCAGCATGATCGCGAGAACGACGACGGAGAGGGCAGTCACCCCTCGACTCACCGTCGGTGACCACGTCTCGACGAACGACAGGCCACGGGCGATGGCAATCGCCCCGAAGACCGTCACGACGACCATGATGAAGCCGAGGTGGCGGAAGTAGATCGTCTGGAGGCGCCCCAACATGTAGAGCACCATCACGGCAGCGACCGGGATCAGGGCGACGCCGAAGAACGGGAGGGTCTGCATGCGTTTCTCGCTCGTCCGCAGGCGTCCGAGCACGTTCCCGCCGAGCAAGAGTCCCGCGAGCCCGATGTAGACCGAACTCACGAGGAACAACTTGCCGAATATCTCCAACGGGGAGATGCCGAGCTCGGTGAGCGTACCGGTGCGCTGGGCGATCGCACCCGTCTCGCTCGGCGCGCCGGTCAGAATCGTCGTGATCACCGTGTTCGTGAACGCGAAGGCAGTGTTCGTGATGCGCTGGTGGAGGATCGACCACACCACGAGGACCGCAGCGAGGAAGAGTGCCTGCCCGTACACGGGTCGCAGGTTCGTGTTCCCGCCCGAATACCACCGGTGAGCCAGTAGCACGACCGCCAGCGTCACGTACATCAACAGGAGGTTGGCGGCCTGCTGGGGGTGGATGAAGGTGATCGCCAGGGACGATATCGCTAACAGAATCCCGACGGGGCTCATCTCGAACCAGCCACCGTCAACCTCGGTGAGATAGACGACGGTCAACAGCAGTATCAGCGGCAGGAAGAAGATGGCCATCGTGCTCGGGAACACCGTCAGGTGGGCGCTGATGTTGTTGATGGGCAACAACAGCAGGCCGGAGACCATCGCGACTGCGAGCGCCTTGCGGTCGTCGGTGATCGTTGCCACGGTCAGCGGGACGAACACGACGAAGACCGCGGTGAAGACGACGACGCCGAGGAAGAGCGCGTGCTCGAGCGGGAGACCGAGAATCCGGTTGAAGAACAGTCCGACGGTGTGGGTTCCGGGGTAGATGAGTTCCGTCAGCTGGACGTTCCCCTGCAGTACGTCACGCGTCCAGCCGAGATGGCTGAGTGCGTCGCCAGCGCTGTAGAAGCGATACCCTCTGATTAGCGGCAGGCTCACGATGGCGACGAACGACTCGCCGCCGAGGAGGAGCGCCCCGGCGCGGACGCCACTCGTGGCCGGTGCGAAGGCGACGAGGATCGAACACGCGAGTGCGAGCGCGACGCCGACCCAGAACGCGACCGGCGTGGCAGCGTACATCGATAGTTCGTAGCCCGTCGCAGGCGCTCCGTGTGCGATCGCGATCGCCGCGGTGACGGCGAGGAACCCGACTAGCAGGACCAGTCGTTGGATGGGACTTTCGATGCCACGTCGACGTGATTGTGAGGTAGTGACACTCATAACGATTGCATACTCCTCGGGGGGTAGCGCGTCGTTGACCGCAGAAACCCTTTGTTATGGAACTTCTGTTTGCCGAGTAGGGTGTCTGTTCCCGGCATGCTACGCCTCGTCGAGGACGCGCTCGTACACGTCGCGAATCTGTTCTGCCATGCGTTCGAGGCTCAGGTCGGCGATCTGTTCGCGTCCGTTCGCGCGCTCGTCGTCACGGAGCGTGGAGACGACGGCGTCGACGAGTTCGTCGTCGGTCCGTCCGACCGCGGACGGTTCGATGTCGTTGAGGACCGTCGAGAGACCCCCGACGTCCGTCGAGACGACCGGGAGGTTACAGGCCAGCGCCTCCTTGACGGTGTTGGGGAATCCCTCTCGCTTCGAGGTGAGCAACAGGACGTCCGCTGCGTTCATCCAGACGGGCATCTCGTCGTGCGGAATCTCTCCGTTCGGCGTCTGGAGTTCGATATCGGCGTCGAGACGTGACCGCGCCGCGTCGACGACGCGCTCCGAACGCGGGAAATCCTTTTCTTCGCGGGCAATCGGCGAGGGGAACAGCACGTGATGGGCGTCGGAATCCCAGCCGAGTTGCTTCTGTGCGCGCTCCTGTGGGACCGGGGCGAACTGCTCGAAATCGACGCCGTGCGGGATGACGGTGGATTCACACGGTAGCTCCCTGTCCATCTCCTCGGACATGACGATGACGGCGTCCGCACGGCGGGCACAGAGCTTGCTGAGCCACCCGAACTCGCCGAAGAGGTCCGACCCCCAGAGCGTCAGGACGACAGGGCAGGACGACTGCGCGAGCGCGTGGGGCGCGGTCAGCCCGTAGTTCGCGTGGACGACGTCGTACTCGGTGCTCGCCTCGTCGAACACCTGCGGGAAGAATCGGAGGTAATCGACCGGCGACCGGTTGTCCGCGGCGTCGGTGCCGATGGTGCTCCCGGGAACAGAGAGCGTCTCGCAGTTCACGCCCACGTCTTCGAGCGCACGTACCTGATTGAGGTAGAACGTTGCATCTCTCATATTCACCAGGTTCAGAACGTCTAACTGCTCCGAACGTATGTGACGGTTCGACTGCACCGTTGTCGGGCACATGCTCTGCTCACCCTTTCTAGTGGGTCCGTTTGGTTATGCGCCAATTTACCCGGGAGAGCGGCCCCCACGCGAAGACCCGCTCAGTCTTCGGGAATGAACCGCCTGACGAACGGAACTCGAACCCCGACGGTGTCCTCGACGAAATCGAGCAGGATCGCGTCCTCGGGTTCGAGACCGCCGACGATGACGACGACCGTGACAGTCGCGACCACCAGGACGGCCGCGAACGCGGCGATGACGGGGACGCTACCGGGAAGCGCACCGACGTGGACCGCGGCGGGGAACACCCGTTTGAGGGCGAACCCGAGCGGGATGAGGACGAGCGGCAGTGCAGCGTAGGTCTTCATCGACGAGCGGGTGAACGGAGAGATGCCGAACCGTCGGCGCAGGAATCCGTAGACGACGAGATTGAGCGAGACGTACGACCCCGTCGACGCGACCGCGGCCCCGACGACGCCATAGCGGGGAATCAACACCAGGTTCAGGACGACGTTGACGACGAAGGCGACGGCGTTGGACACCATGATGAACTTCGTCGCGCCGAGCGCCGACAGCGTCTCGCGGTTGCGGCCGAACGCGGCACTGGTGAACGAACCGACGATGAGGATGCTCAGGGCCGCGCCAGCCCCGGCGTAGCCAGCGCCGAACGCGACGGAGACGATGTCGCTCGGGAACACGAGGACCGTCACGAACATCGGGAACACGGACAGATACACCCACTTCGTCGTCACCTCGTAGATGCGGCCGACCGACTCGTCCTCGTCGCCGTCGAGTCGCGACGCCATCGGGAGGTACATGTATCCGAACGCGCTCAAGACGACGAGCATGACGCCGGCGAGCGGATAGGCAGCGTTGTAGATGCCGACCAGTTCCGACGACCGCAGGTAGCCGAGCATCAGCGTGTCGGTCCGGGTAAGCAGGACGTTGATGACCGTCGAGACGACGAGCGGCGCGGAGAAGGCGGTCATCTGACGCCCGTGCAAGCGGTACTCGCCGCGGAGCGTGAACAGCCGACTCAGGAGTTTGTACGTGAGTATCGTCACGCCGACGAGCGCGACGAGATACCCTACCCCGGTCCCGACGAGACCGACGCCGAGCAGCAGCAGTGCCGCGATGAGGGTGAGCCTGACGAGCGGATAGAACAGGTTCTGGGTCAGCAGTTTGTACCGCGTGTTCTCCTCGCCGCGGATGCCGCCGATGCCGATCTTGAACGCCACGTACACGGGAATCGAGACGACGAACACGTAGTACATCGGAGCCGCGGCGTCCGTCTCGAACAGCCGCGGAATCAGGAACGGCGAGCCGACGAGCAGCGAGACGGTGATGAGCGAGGACACCCCGAGCGAGATTCCGAGCCCGGTGAGCCACGCGCCTCGCTTGTCCTCCGGCGTATCGAACCGCGCCATGAACCGGGGGACGCCCTGCGTGAGTCCGGCCGCGCCGAACGTCGCGCTGAGCGTGAAGATGGCGAGCGCGATGCTGTACTCGCCGTACAGGGTCGGGGGGAGGAGTCGTCCGACGACGACTCGCTCGAGCAGCGTCGAGGTCGACGCGATCACCGAGCCGACGAAGACGAGCGCCGCGCTGGACAGCAGTTTCGAGAGGTCTTCGGTGTGCGTGCTCATCGGCGAGCAGAGTGCGTCCGCGGGCGTTCCGGTTCGGAGACAGCCCCTCTCATGCGTTCGTCCTCACATGTACCCCAGGTCTTCGAGCTGTGCCTTCGTCTCCCGCCCGAGTTCGGTTTCCTCCGTATCCTCGTCGGGTTCGGTCGACGAGCGGTCGTCGAACTCCGCGACGATGGCGGTCAGGCGCTCGCGGAGGTCCGAGGTCAGTTCCGGAGGAACGTCCTCGGCGTCGACGCCGTATTCGGCATCGTCGGTCACGACGGCTCTGAAGTCCCGGTCGTAGTGATCGATCTCGCTCTGGTCGACGCCGGCGTCGTGCAGTCCCTTCAGTGCTGGCTCGATGAGACCGTTGAACTCCAGCAGTCTGTCGACGGGGTCGAACGACGTCCGGAGGTCCATCCCCCGAGACGGCGCGGACAGCCCGGCGAGTTCGAGAAGCGTCCGGTGAACGTCGACTAGCGAAACGGGCCGCTCGTCGACGAAGCTCGCGTCCAGTTCCGAGCAGTCCGTGATGACTAACGGGACGTTCGTCAGCTGCGAGTAGAGGCCGTACGTGTGGTTCCACATCCCGTGTTCGCCGAGCATCTCTCCGTGGTCGGAGAGGGTGACGACGTAGTCGTAGTCGGCGGCCATCGACTCGAAGATGGACTTGTAGACGTGCGAGAGATAGCGGGCGGCGTCGTCGTAGGCCCGGCGCACCTTCTCGGGGTCGTCGACGCCCTCGACCATGTTCTGGAGCGTCACCGAGACCGGCTCGTCGACGGTGCTGAACTCCGCGGGCGGGTCGTACGGCGTGTGCGCCTCCATGAGATTGACGAAGGTGAACTGGTTGCGGGCCGGATGGTCGGCCTCGATCTCGTCGCGGACGACGGACGCCCCGTCGTCGTCGATGGACTTCTGCCACGGGCGGTAGCCGAACTTCTGCCCGATGCCGAGCTTGATGGAGGGGATCGTGTCGTAGTCACCCAGCAGGATCTCCCTGAGAGCGCCGAGGTAGAGTGCCAGCCCCTCTTTGTCGGTCGTTCCGCCGTAGACTTCGGGGTTCATGGTGTCCGTCCCCTCCGGGTTCTTGAGTTCGGTCGGGTCGGTGAACTCCTCGAAGCCCCTGTTGAACTGGGTCTTCGTCGAGACGTTGGGATTCGCAGAGTACCCCACAGTTCGGAACCCGGCGTCCCGGAATAGCTCGGCGAGAACGGGGTCGGGCGTATCGAGACTCGTCGATTTCGCGGTGGCGTTCACCTCAGTCGAATAGTAGCCGGTGAACAGAGACGCGTGTGCCGGAACCGTCCAGTTAGCAGTGGAATAGGTATTCGGATAGTAAGTTCCGGGTAGCCACTCGAAGTAGTCCTCGAAAGCGTCCTTCCGTAAGGTATCGAGGACTACCAAACCGATGCGTGTCATGCTCGTTCGGTGCGAGCAGTGACATTCAGATAAGTATACTCTGCATTCGCTGAGTCGCAGCCGAACCGACCGTCGCTAGGGCCTATATAATGGTGCAGACGACACCCGCTGACGCGACGGTCGCGAGTCCGGGGGCCGGTCCCGCTCGTGTCCTCCCGGCCGTTCCCCAGGGAAGACCCGGCTGAGGGTATCGCGAGGCTACTCGGAGGTGAACTCCACTGTGGCGGTCCCGTTCAGCCGCAGCGACTTGACGTCGCCGGTGAACTTGTAGGCGTCCGCGCCGGACCAGACGGAGCCGGTGGCCGTCGAGCCGTCGATGACGTCCGCGTCCTGAACGGTCGCACCGTTGCGGGTGGAGTGTTCGAGGTCGCCCGAGACGCTGAACTCGTAGGTCCCCTCGGAGGTGCTGTCGTTGTTCCCCTCGAAGCGGATGTAGTTCCACGTGGGTTCGGGCGTCGGGGTCGGGGTCGGTGTCGGAGTAGCCGTCGGCTCAGGCGTCGGTGTCGGCGTCGGCGTCGGAGTGGCCGTCGGTTCTGGCGTGGCCGTTGCCGTCGGCTCCGGCGTGGGGGTTGGCGTCGGCGTCTGCACGATCTCGCTGACGTCGACCTGGCTCCCGTCGATGTAGACCGTCGCCGGTCCTTCGACGTCGAACGCCGTGATGTCGCCGGTGAACGCGTACGCGTCTGAGCCGGACCAGACTGTGCCGGTGGCCGTCGAGCCGTCGATGACGTCCGCGTCCTGAGCGGTCGCGCCGCCGATGGTCGAGTACTGGAGGTCGCCGGAGACGCTGAACTCGTAGCTCGCCTTCGTCGTTCCGTCGTCGTCGCCCTCGAAGCGGAGGTAGGTCCAGTCCTCCACCGACCCGTCGCCGTCCATCTTCGGTGTCGTGCCGAGCGGCGGCGGCGAGGGCATCGGCGGTGTCGGGTCGGCCGGTTGGACGTCGGACGTCGACGTCGCGTTCCGGACCTTCGAGGACCCGGAGATGCTCCCGTCCGTGTCCACGTGGATGTCCGTCGCCTTGGTGACGCTCGTGGGTCCGGACGTGTCGATGGCGACGTCGCCGGTGCTACCGGTGACGTGAAGGCCGTCGAGGATAAGGTCCAGCGCCCCCGTGTTGGCGTTGTCTCGGATCGCGCTGTCGCTGGCCATCCGCGCACGACAGTTTCGCATGATCGCGTACCCGGAGTTGGCGTGGACGCCGAAGAGTGCCGGTCCGTGGTCGGGGCCGGTCATCACGAAGTCGCAGTCTTCGACGAGGACGTCGCCTGCGGTCCCGTCGGCGTTGACGAGTCCACCGTCGATGCGGACGCCGGGCTGGAACGCCCCGCCCGACCACTCCTGGGACGGGACGTCGCCGTCGGAGACGAAGGTACAGTTCTTGACGTCGGTCACCCCGCCGACGCGGATGCCCGCGTTGGTGTTGTGGAAGTAGCTGTTCTTGATCGTGACCTTCCCCGGCGACGAGCGACAGTAGATGGTGTTCTCGCCCCAGTGACGCATCCAGACGCGGTCGATGATGAGGTGACCCTCGTTCGGGTGTTCGAGGAAGATTCCCTTGCGGTTGTCCTGTCCGCCCGCAGGCGCCGATCCCTCGTGCATGTAGACGTTCTGGATGAGGCCCTGCGAACTGGAGTTGGGCACTTCGGCGCGCAGGCAGGCGGACGACCGGGCGCTCGTCTGCTGCATCCCGCGGAAGATGATGTTACGGAAGACGAAGTTGTTCGCACGGAACTTGAACATCGGCGGCTCGTCGACGTTCCGGTAGTCGAACTCGAAGCCGTCCATCGTGACGTTGCTGGCCTTGATGAGCCAGATGGTCTTGCTCGACCGCGGCGTCGGGACGATGGTGGCGTCGGTTCCCTTCAGCGTGACGCCGTTGGGGAGGTTGAAGTCGTTGAGCAAGTAGGTTCCCGGCGGGAACGTGACGGTTACACCCGATCCGGCGACCCGTTCGAGAACGCTGTCGATCCGCTCGTTCCCCGTCGGGTCCGCACCGGCTTCGACGATGTCGACGGTCGACGCAGCGCTGGTGGTGGTGCTCGTCGCGGCCCCGAAGGTACCGAGCGCAGCTGCCGTCGCTCCGAGTTTGAGATACGAACGGCGGCTGAACCGACTGTCTCGGTCTCCTGTGTTTTCCGGCTCGGTATCTGTGGTAGGCGTTCCTTTATCGTCTGCCATGGCCGGGTAACTTCCGATTAACTTCAAAAATCATCCTGCTAGATGGTCGCGTTTGCGAATAAGGCTATCGCAGTTAGACACCGGTTACGTACCACATACCTTCCAACAGGCGACCGGCTGGGCATATATTCGGAGGCGAATAGGACGGATTAACAGACGCTTACCGGGCGCGCGAACGGGTACAGACTCCCGACTCTTGGTGGTAGGATACTATTACCCGCCTCGACGACCCTCGATTCCGGCTTCTGGCCCAGGAACGGTGAACCGAGATGCAGGACTTGCAAAAGATGGGGTAGGAAGAACATAACAATCCGCGGATGGCCCAAGGAAAGCCACAAGAGCATGAGGAAACGACGTCGGTTTCTCGAAGCACTCGCTGTCGGTGCCGCAGGGGTGGCGGGCTGTCTCACTGACGACCAGCCGTCGACCACGACGGAGACCGGGACGGAAACGACAGCCACCACGACCGAGAGCGTCGAATCTCGGCTCGCGGATCGCTTCGACACGGTCGTCGACATGCAGGATCTCCACGGAATCGACGGGACCGCCTCGACGCGCATCGACGGCGCGTTGCAGAAGCGGGCCGGCGACGACACGGTGTTCTACTTCCCGAAGGGGCGCTACCGAATCGGGAGCGTCCTATTCGAGGACGTCTCGAACTTCGGATTCGTCGGCGACGACGCGACGTTCGTCCTCGACCAACCCGGTCGACACGTCTATATGGGGTTTCGCCGGGTCGAAGACGTCTTGTTTCGGGGGTTCAAGGCGGACAACTCCGCCGACAACATGGCGGCGTGGCTCGACTTCAAGACCGTCGGCGGCACGAACGTCATCAAAGACTACACGGTCACCGACTTCGACGACGTCGAGGGGCGGACCCACGGGTTCACGCTCATGATAGAGGGCGGGGACACCTCGTTGACCGTCGAGAACGTCGACCTCTCGAAGGGGGGTAACAACGCCTCTGCGGCGTTCGTCTTCCGCCAGGAGGACTTCTTCGACCCGAAACGGAAGCCCGGCGCGGTGACGTTCAGGAACTGCCTGATGAAGAACTGGGGCAAGGAGGGGCTGTACGCCTCACCGCACAGTGGCCCCATTCGCGTCCTCGGCGGTGAGTACGCGAACAACGCCATCGTACAGGTTCGCGTGGGAAGCGGCCACGCCCCGACGCGAGCCATCGTTCGTGACGTCGACATCCGCGTGACGAAGCTCCATTCGTACATCTCCGACAAGCACGACTTGCTCCGGGGAATCTGGCTCAAGGAAGGGGACAGGGCCCTGGTGGAGAACTGCCGAGTGATACTCCGCAACGTCGACCCGAAGAAGACTCCCGGGGGCATCCTCGTCAATCAGCAGTTCGGGCGCGCGACCATCAGGAACTGTCACATCACGACGGACATCGCCCGTCCGGGAATCCTGGTGGAGGATCCCGCCGACGAGTACGACCCGCAGTGGATGCCGTCGCTGGAGCATCTCCCGACACACTGGGACCTCATCTTCCAGAACGTGACGGTCGACGGGCGGAGCCCGAACACCGAGGCCATCCGCGTCGAGGGCCGGGACAACTGTCGTTTCCAGAACCTCACCGTCGACGTCGACGGACCGAACTCCAACGGCGTCCACTTCCGGAACGTCGCGAACTGTCACGTCGACGGCGGCTCGATTAATGCCAGTCGGTACCCGCTCCTGGTCCGGTTCGCGCCAGATCTCACCGAGTGTGCGGTCCACTTCGACGGCATGGAGCTCCAATCGACGCAGCTCGCGGACTCCGGCGTCGAACTCGCGGCGGACCGCGACGCGCCGTACTGCGTCGGCTCGAAAACGCTTCCGGACGACAGACTGGACGGGACGAACACGCTGGCGCTCACGAACGCAACGAGCGAGACCGGATCGACGGTGTCGTCGACGGAATCGACGGAGCGATACGATCTGTACGGAACGTGGGTCGGGGACATGTAAGACGCTAGCAAGCAATTACCGCCGAACTGGATGGCCGGCGCTCGACTGAGGGGACGCTCGAAACGATCGGAACCACATCCGTCGGCTGCCCCGAGGGCGATGGTGTAGGAGACGGCTACCCTCGCTATGTGAGTCATAACAAAACTGTTAGTTACCGGTAGATAGCTCACGAATGGACGTCACGCAACTCACCTTCGACGAGTGGGAGGAGGCGCTTCCGGACCGCGAGTTCGAGGTGTTCCACACGCCGGAAGCCCTCCGCGTGCTCGACGACTACGCAGAGGGTGATCTGCACCTGTACGGCGCGTTCAAGGGGGACCAACCGGTCGCGCTCTTTCCGCTGTTCGTCCGAGAAGCCGCGGTCGGTCGGTTCGTCACGTCCCCGCCACCGTCGCTGAGCGTCCCCCATCTGGGTCCGCTCGTGATGCCGAACAGTCCGAAGCGTCGCAAGCACGAACGGATCAACCAGACCTTCGCTGAGAACGTGCTGGACGAACTCGACGTGGAGACGCGAGGGACCCTCTTCCGAATGGTCTGTCCGCCGGAGTACACGGACCCCCGACCGTACGACTGGAACGAGTTCGAGTTGACGCCGCGGTTCACCTACGTCCTCGACGTCGGCTCCTCGACGCCGACGGAGATCAGCGACTCGTTCAGCAGTAGCCTGCGCCGGGAGATCCGCGACGCCGACGAACTCGACTTCGACATCACGGTCGAGGGCGTCGACGCCGCGCGACGGGTCTATCAGGAGACGACCGAGCGGTTCCGCGAGCAGGGGGAGTCGTTCCCCTTCTCGTGGGACTACGTCGAGGACCTCCTGACGGCGCTCGACGAGCGCGCTCGCGTCTACGTCGCCCGCGACGCCGACGGGACCTTCCTCAACGGGATCACCGTCCTCTACTCCAACGAGCGGGCGTACTTCTGGCAGGGCGGCACCCGAACGACGTACGAGGGCGTGAGCATCAACAGCGCGCTCCACTGGCAGATCATCGAGGACATCGCCGACGACCCGCCGCTCGGGTCGGTCTCGAAGTACGACCTGTTCGGGGCGAACACGCCGCGGCTCTGTCAGTACAAGGCGAAGTTCGGGGCCGACCTGGTCCCCTACTACGTCGTCGAATCGTCCGGGCCGACGATGGACATCGCGAAACGCGCCTACGAAATCGTGCAGCGATGAACGACGGGACCGACCACACTTCTGGCGATTCGACCGGGATGCAGACGCTCCTTCTCGGGCTCGACGCGGCGTGTGACAGCGTTCTCGAATCGGTGTTCGACCGCGGGGTCGCGCCGACGCTCGAATCGCTCCTCTCCGAGGCGGAGACCGCACCGCTGACCTCGCAGCTGCCGCCGTGGACGCCCAGCGCCTGGCCGTCGATGTACACGGGCGTCAATCCGGGCAAGCACGGCTCGTTCGGCTTCCTCACGTTCGACGGCTACGACTACGACGTCGTCGACGCCACGGAGGTCCGCGAACTCGCGCTGTGGGAACTGCTCGACGAGCACGATAAGTCGAGCGTCGTCGTGAACGTCCCCGTCACGCACCCGCCGGGCGAGTTCGACGGCGCGCTGATTCCGGGGTACGTCGCGCCGGAAGACCCGCCGTGTCACCCCGAGGGAATCCTCGACGACGTGGAGGACGAGATCGGAGACTACCGCGTGTACGCCCCGCCGCACGACGAGCTGACCGACGACGAGCGCGAGCAGTGGTACCGTCGGCTCACCCACATGCGAGGCGAGGCGTTCCGGTACCTCGCCGACCGCTTCGACCCCGAGTTCGGCTTCCTCCAGTTCCAGCAGATAGACACGGTGTTCCACGAGTATCCCGGAGACTGGGACACAGCGGCGTCGGTCTACGAGGCCGTCGACGAGGAGGTCCGGAAGACGCTCGAGGCCTGCGACCCCGACACGGTCGTCGTCGCGAGCGACCACGGCATGGGCGAGTACACGGGCGTCGAGTTCCGGGTCAACGACTACCTCGCGGACCACGGATTCGTCACGTCGACGGCGGGCGAGGGTGGGATGCCGTCGTGGTCGACCATCGCGCGCAACCGCCACTTCAACGGCGACGACGAGGAGACCACCGACGACGGCCCCGACCTCCTCCAGCGAGGGCTCTCGCTGGCCGCGAAGGTCGGACTGACCAGCCAGCGTATCGGGGCCGTCCTCGAAGCGGCGGGCCTGAAGGAGTTCGTCCTCGACCGCGTCTCCGTCGACGCCGTCCGGGCCGCCAGCGAACAGGTGGACTTCCCCGCGTCGACAGCGTTCATGCGCTCGCGCGTGGAGTGCGGCGTCCGACTCAACGTCGATGGTCGCGAACCGAACGGCGTGGTTCCGGCGGCGGAGCGCGAGCGCGTTCGCGACGAGGTCATCGAGAGCCTCCGCGCGGCCACGACGCCGACGGGCGATCCGGTCTTCGAGGAGGTCGCCCCGCGTGAGGCGTACTTCGACGGCCCGTACGTCGAGGAGGCCGCGGACATACTCGTCGTCCCGACGGCGTGGGACCACTACCTCTCCGCGCAGTACCACGAGGAGCCGTTCGCAGACCCGAGTCCGTGTTTCAACCACAAGCGAGACGGCATCGTCGCCCTCGCCGGCGACGCCGTGGACCGGTCGGCGACCCTCGACCGAGCGCACCTCTACGACGTCGCGCCGACCGTACTCGCGACGCTGGGCGTCCCGGTCAGCGATCGGATGGACGGCGAGCGATTGCCGCTCGTCCCCGACGTCCCCGAGCGCGAATACCCCGAGTACGACGGCGAACAGGACGGAATGGACACCACGGACGCAGTCGAAGATCAACTCTCACATCTTGGCTATATCGAATGATGCACACTGTCACCGAGCAGGGTATCGAAGTTACGACGGCAGACGAATCGACGCTGGACAAATGGGACGACTACGCCGAGCGGTCACCGCACGGAACCGCCTTCCACCAGCTGGCCGCACTCGACGTGCTGGCGGACCACACCGACACGACGGTCCACACGCTCGTCGGCTTCAAGGGTCAGGAGCCGGTGGGCATCTTCCCGGTCTTCGAGAAGCAGCTCGGGCCGTTCAGTGCGGCGTTCTCGCCGCCACCGGACCTGTGGGTGTTCTATCTCGGCCCAGCGCTGCTCAACGTCTCGAAGCTCAAACAGCGGAAAGCTGAGAAGCGACACCGCCGGTTCGTCGCAGGCGCGCTCCGGTGGATCGACCAGGCCATCGACCCGCAGTACTCGCTGTTCAAGCTCCACCCCAACTACGAGGACCCGCGGCCGTACGAGTGGGAGGACTTCGAGGTCACGCCGAGGTACTCCTACGAGATCGACGTCAGCCTCGACACCGACGAGCTGCTGAAGTCCTTCAGCCGGAGCGCGCGCAAGAACATCGAGGCCGGCCAGGAGTCCGACCTCGTCGTCGGGGAGGGACACCAGGGCAACATCTGGGACATCATAGAGCAGGTGAGCGACCGCTACGAGGAACAGGACAAGTCGTTCACGGTCGAGCCGGAGTTCGTCTCGGACCTCCACGACGCCCTTCCGGACGGCCAGATTCGTCCCTACGTCGTCACGGAGGACGGCGAGTACCGAAGCGGCATGATCACGGTGGAGTTCGGCGACCGAATCGACCGCTGGCAGGGCGGGGTCAAACCGTACGACATGGACGTCCCGGTCAACGACATGCTGGACTGGCACATCATGCAGGAGGCACAGGAACGCGAGCGGACCGTCTACGACCTCAACGGCGCGAACGTCGAGAACCTCTGTGAGTACAAGGCGAAGTTCGGTCCCGACGTGGTCATCCACCACTCGCTGCAGCGCGCGACCACCAGCGCCGACCTCCTCTCGCAGTTGTATCTGAAACTGCGGTAGCGACGGCGACCCCGGACGCAACGGCGTCCCGGAAGCGCCCGTGATCGCTCGATTACCAGCTGAACAGCCCGCGGTTCGCCTCGACGGATGCAGCGATGGCCGACGCCGTTTCGGTCGTCGTCGTCTCGCCGCCGCCCTGGGTCGGCGTCCCGGCGACCGTCTCCGTCGGCGTCGATTGAGACGGCGTCCCACTCGGCGTCGTCTGGGTACCCGTGAACCCGGAGACGCTGACCGACTGGAGGATGCGCCGAAGCGCTTCCTCGTCGCGCTCTGCGACGAGCTGGACGTTCCCGATGACCATGTAGGACTCGTCGGGCGGCAGGCCGGCGAAGTTCACGACGGTGGCCCCTCCCTCCGGTCCGCACTGCTCGAACCGCTCTTGCCGGCCCGAGAGCGACGGGTTCGAGAACGCGGACCGGCTCGACGACCCGCAGCTCGCGAACGCGAGCGAGTCCAGCACCGCCTCGGGGTCCGTCCCTGCCTGGTCGGTCACGAGGACGTTCGTGCCGGGGACGTCCCAGGTGTTCAGGTACTCGTTGACGTCTGGGGCCGCGAAGACCGACGGGCCGATACCGCTGGGCGTGCTTTGGACGTCGTCCCAGGCCGTCGGGATCTCGACGCCGATGACGCCGGTGTCGTCGCTGACGGTCGTGAATCCCTCGTAGGTGCCGCCCTGGGAGGGGAGGACCTGGACGACCTGGAGCGGCTGGCCGTTGACGACGCCCTCCAAGAGGAGGCCGCCGCCGGTCTGGCCCGGCACCTGTCGGAGGACCTGGACGGTGATGGGGTTCGTGCTGCCCTGCGTCCGAAGGACGTCGCAGTAGAACTCCTTCGTCACGAGCGGGTCCTCCTCGGCGGGCCTGACCGCGCGGGTGTTCTCGATGCGGAGGATTCGGTCACCGGCTCTGATGCCCGCGTTGAACGCCGCCGAACCGGTCTGGACCGAGATGACGTGGATCGCTCGCGTGATGCCGTCGGGCGTCATCGGCGTGGGCGTCTCGATGGCGACGCCGTTGATGCCGATGTACTCCTGGTTCTGACCCTCCCTCAGCGTGGATACGATGGGCTGGGCCAGGTCCGAGCCGATGGCGAGGTTCTGCTCGAACTCCGAGAAAGCGGCGTAGTTGGTTCCCACGACGCGGCCGGCGTTGTTCACCAGCGGGCCGCCCGAACTCCCGAAATTGATCCGGGCGGTGTGTTCGAGTACGGAGTCGACGGATGCCCAGTTCGTCTCGCCGGGCACGTCCGTCCGCGAGATGATGCCGTTCGTCGTCGAGAGTCGGTCGCTGTTGATGGGGAAGCCGTGCGCGTAGACCTGGGCACCGGCGTTCACGGGTTGATCCGCGAAGGACACCGTCGGGAAGTCACTGCCGGAGATGTTGATCACGGCGAGGTCCGAACACTCCGATGCACCGACGAACTGTGCGTTGTGCGACTCGCTCCGGTCCTCGCCGACGAACACTTCGAGCGTCGCCGCGCCCGTCACTACGTGATTGGCCGTGACGGCTATTCCCGACGGGTCGATGATGAAGCCGGACCCACCCGACGCCGCCTCGAAATCGCCGAACGCCGGGAAGTCGTACGTCCCGATGGCCTCGATCCGGACGACGGCATCCCGCGCAGCCAGCCACGCAGGCCGCTCCTGCGCTCGCGCACCGCCCGCGCCCTGCAGAACGCCGACGCCGCCCGCAGCCGCGACCCCGAGCGACTGCAACGCTCGTCGGCGAGTCAGGTGTGGCTCGTCCTCGGCCGCCCGCTCTGGCGACGTCGCGTCCGAGTCAGCGGCCATGCTGACCCTCCTCGTGAGCGGCGTTCGTTCCGAACTGACCGGCGGCGGTGCCTGTCCGGGAGCGCGATACATCCATTCGTCTTTGCCAGGGGTTGTCACCCATGCAAAAACGTCAGAAAATTAAATATATTAACATTTAGTGAGTACTAGACGGCGATCTCGAATAAGTGGATTCTACGTCGAGAGGGCTGTGAGTCGCTAGAATCGGTCACATTACGGTACCCGGAGGCGACTCCAGGGACCGGTTTTTCTGACCTTTCTCAAGCACGTAGTATCGGTATCGGGACAACGGAGCGAGAATCACGAGACTGCATCACGACGTGCTGGCTCGCCACGGCTCGTCCGCATGTCGAGTCTCGTAGCTTTCAGCCGACCTTAGCGAGGGGAGCGATCTCTCGGCGTCGAGATAGGCTCCGTTTTCACTCGCCCGGCTGCGCACAGTCGCCGAACTACCGCAGCCGCTGGTACAGTCGCGAGACCATCCGCATCGTCCTCGTCCCCCGCTCCGCCGCCTGATAGGACTCCAGTTCCGGTCCGAACTTCGATTTGTACTCACAGAGCTGGGGGGTGTTCGCGCCGATGAGGTCGTATCGCTCCTTGCCACGGTCGATGGCGTCGGAGATGACCCGCCAGTCGACGAGATCGTTCACCGGGAGGGTCACGTCGCCCATGGGTCGCGCGCCGCCCTGCCAGCGATACACCGAGGTCTCGTCTTCGAGGGTTATCATCCCCGAGGCGTACGATCCGTCGACCGTGCAGACGTACGTGCGGACCGTCCCATCCGGAAGGTTCCGGTAGAGGTCGCTGACGAAGTCCGCCGTCACCGGGTAGCTGATGCCCTGTTCCTCGTGGCGACGGCGGAGGTGATCGACGATATCGGCGACGGCGTCGATTCCGCGTTCCTCGATCTCGAAGGCGTCGTCGTCGGTGTTGCGGACGTTTCGCCGCGCGTCGCTACTGAACTCGGTCATGATCTCGTCTTTCCCCGGCGTCAGGTCGAGGACGTACGTGTACCGGGGCGACAGGTCGAAGTCGTTCCAGACGAACGGTCGATGGTCTTGGTGGCGATAGTGGGTGCGGACGTGGACGTAGCTGGGGTCAACGACGTCCTCGATCCAGTCCAGTGCGCCTCCGATGAACCGCCGTCGCCGCTTCTCGGCTTTCCGCCGTTTCAGCTTGTCCACGTTCAGCATCGCCGGCCCCATCTGCGACAAGCCCATGTCCGGCGGCGGCGAGAAGACGGCGGTGGAGATCCCCTTCCGAAGCTCGAAGACGGGGAAGATGCCCACCGGCTCCTGGCCCTTGAACCCGACGAGTCGGTGGACGGTGGCGTCCAGGTGGTCGGCGACGACGTCGAGGAACTCGTCGTAGTGGAACGCCGAGCCCTGGGCTGACCGGTCCACGAACCCGTTCCAGCGCTCGCGCTGGTCCGCGTCGGCGGCCGTCACTTCGATACCTCTGTTCGTAATCGAGACGTTCGTATTTTGATCAGTGATCGAACTCATTGTTACTCCAGGTAGCCGAGGTCCGCGAGTCGCTCCTCCACTGCCTCGTCGCTCGTCCCCGTCGTCGAGTCGGTGGCCTCGGCGTAGGTGTCCACGCCGGACGATGTGACGAACGGGAGCGGGTCGCCGTCCATCCGGTCGCTCGCCGGGACGCCGAGCGAGGCGAGCACCGTGGGCGCAACGTCGAACAGGTGCGGATTCCCCGTGGATGCAGACTCGTCGACGGCGTCACCGGCGGCCATGATGACCCCCTCTTTGATGTGGTCCCACGCCGGCCCGGGCGGAATCTGGTGGAGGTCGTCGGTCAGCCACGTCGTCAGGTACACCTCGAAGTCGTTGGGGATGGTGAAGACGTCCGCCGCGTCGTCGGCGTACTCTCCCCACACGTACTCCTCGCGCGGGACGACGTCCTCGAAGACCGGGTCGCCCTCGCTCGTCGTCGCGCGTGAGAGGACGTCGATAAGTTCCTCCCGTACCGCGTCGTACTCCGACTCGGAGACGACGCCGTTCGGGTCGCGGCCCGCGACGTTGAGCCGGACCCCGCACTCCACGCGCGAGCGCATGTAGGCGACGGAGTTCTCGAAGTCCACCTGCTCGCTGCCGGCCCGAATCATCTCGTCGGGGGCGAGACGCATCGCCAGGTCGGCCAGCCCGAGCGTTTCCAGGACCGAGCCGATGCGCTGGCTCGTGAGTCCGACGTCGGCCAGCCCCGCCATCAGACGTGCGAGCGGCGTTTGCTCGGGACCGTCGCCGTCCTCGCCGTTGACGAGCTGACTGTCCCGGACGGCGGCCCAGGTCGGCATCCCGACGCCGCCTCTCACGCCCTCGACGTAGCCTTCCCGTCGCAGATACTCGTTGAGAGAGAATCGCTCGTCGAAGGAGTCCATTCCGTGATCGCTGGCTACGATGACCGTGTCGGGGTTGCAGTTCTCCAGCGTGGCCCCGAGCTGCTCGTCGACGGCGCGGTACACCCGAGCCGCTTTCTCGCGGTCGCCGGGGAACTCGTGGAACACCGTGTCCGTCACCTGGAACTGGAGGAAGCCGAACTCGGGGTCGAAGCGGTCGGCGAGATAGCGGAACGCATCCCCTCGCATCTGGACGAGGTCCAGGTACTCGCGGACTTTCCGGTCCGGGCTCGCAGACTCGTTGAGTGATGGCGTGTAGACCCGGTACTCGCCGAGTTCGGCTTCGACGTCGTCGAGGAGCCCCTCGGGGTGACACGGCGGGTGCTCCGGCGCGACGTACCCCGGAATCAGCGCGCCGTCGATCTCCGGTGGCGGGTACGTGACGGGCGCGTTCACGACGACGCTCGTCAGCCCCTGCTCGTCGAGCAGTTCCCACAACGTCCGTTCGCGAACGTGCGACGAATTGACGATGTTCCAGTCGTAGCCGTCGAAGTCGAGGAAGCCGAACACGCCGTGTTTGCCCGGATTGACGCCCGTGTACAGCGACGGCCAGGCGCTGGCCGTCCACGGCGGAATCTGCGACTCCAGTTCGTCGGCGACTCCCGCGTCCATCACCGAAGCGAGGTTCGGCAGTTCACCAGCGTCGAACAACGGATCGAGAACGTTGAAGCACCCGGCATCGATACCCACAAGTAAGGTTTCCAGACTATCCGTCCGACAGTCTCGCATCGTGGCCGTACAATGCTGGGTCGCACCCTTTGTTATGGAGGTTTTGTCGCGCTACAAACGTGGGTGCGAGCCGCCGTGGTTCATCTCGGTCGAGCCGAGTCGAATTCGCGTCAGACGGCGCTCGTGAACCACCGACGCACGCAGGGTCGAAGGAGATGCTTGCGAACGGTAGCACCATCCTACGCGACTGCTCGGCACCCCTTGCACGATAACATACTGTCACTAACAATGTAGGTCCCCACTCTTCGGCACGATAGAGCACACCCGTAGCGGCTCCGAAGATCATGAACGTCGGCATCGCAATTCGGCATCCCGAACACGTCAAGCTCTATCGACACGCAGCGACCCACCTCGTCGAGCGCGGTCACGACGTGTCCCTGTACGTTCGCGACTACAGGGAGACGACGGACCTCCTGACCGAATACGGACTCCCCCACACGACGCTCGCCGGTGAACCCACGTCACAGCGGGACCTGCTGACGGGTCACCTCCGGTACGAGGCGAAACTCTATCGGCAGGCACGCCGAGACGACGTCGACGTACTGACGTCCGTCGGCGGGCGGTCCGTCTCACACATCGCTCCGCTCGTGGGGGCCCGGAGCGTCGTGTTCGTCGACTGGGAACCGACGCGCGTGGACGACCTCGTCGCCCGGCTCTCGGACGCCGTCTGCACGCCGTCCTACCTCGACGCCGACCTCAGGGGCAAGCAGATCGTCTACGACGGCCTCCACGAACTCGCGTATCTGCACCCGCAGCGGTTCCGACCCGAGTTCGAGACGCTGGACGTCGACGTCGACTCCTCGGCCCCGATATTCGTCCTCGGCGTCGCGGACGTCGACGACGCCAGCTCGTGGCTGACCTCCGTGGCCGAGTACCTCGCCACCCGCGGTCGGGTGTACCTCTCGGACGCCTCCGACGATGCTGCGGAGCGCACGCTGGACGTCGCCGGGCGGCTCTCTCCGGAGTCCGTCCATACGACGCTCTCCCAGGCCGACCTCTGCGTGAGCGACCTCTCGACGCTCGCTACCGAGGCGGCCGTCCTCGGGACGCCCGCCGTCCACGTCCACTCCGATCCGCCGGGCCGGTGTCGCTATCTCGAACGAGAGTACGGCCTGCTCACGAACACCGACCCGCGGAACGGCACGCGCGACGTGGTGGCGCAAGCCGTCACCGACGACGACCGCCCCCGACGCACCCGAGCGCGCCGGGAGCAACTCCTCACCGACATGGGCGATACCACCGACACCATCGTCCGCACGATCCTCTCGGAGGGTGCCCGATGAAGGCGGTCAATCCGTTTCCGACGGACGAGTACGAGTTCGCGCTCTGTCTCACACACGACGTCGACCGCCCGTACAAGGGCGCACAGTCGCTGTACTACGCGGTTACGGAGCGCGATCCGAGCCACCTCACCGGCCTGCTCCCCGGCCACAATCCCTGGTGGCAGTTCGAGGACATCATGAACCTCGAAGCGTCGCTCGGCGTTCGCTCTGCCTTCTACTTCCTGACCGAGCCACACCTCCTCCAGCGGGACCCCGAGAAGTGGACGGACCCGTACTACTGGATCGAACACCTCGGCAGGTACGACCTCACGGACCCGGCCATCGCCGACGTCCTTCGAGCGCTCGATGAGCGCGGCTGGGAGGTCGGTATCCACGGCTCGCTGGGGACCGACACGGACCGGTCCCGGCTCGCGTACGAACAGGACCGCATCGAGCGGGTCCTCGGCCACGACATCGTCGGCGGCCGACAGCACCACCTCCGACACGAGGCCCCCGAGACGTGGCACCACTACCAGTCGCTCGGGATGGCGTACGACGCGAGTCTCGGGTCCGCATCGAAGATCGGGTTCGAGCACGGCTACGACCTCCTCCGCCCGTTCGACGACGAGTTCGTCGCCTTCCCGCTCACGTTGATGGACAAGGCGCTGGCGAACCAGACCGACGGCTACGACGACGCCTGGAGCGCGTGCGAGCGCCTGCTCGACGCTGCCGCCGAGAACGCGGGCGTCATGACCGTCCTCTGGCACCCGCGGAACTTCTGTGAAACCGACTACCCCGGCCAGTCGCGTCTCTATCGGAACCTCATCGAACGCGCGCTGGAGATGGGGGCCTGGGTCGGCGCACCCGCGCACCTCTATCGGGAGTTCGACCTCGCGACCGACGCCGAGGCCGCCCGAACTCCGCAGGCGTGACGACGCCACTCAGGTGAGCGGTCAGCGCCCCTCCATCGACGGAGGTGACAGTTCGGTGGCGGAGGGTCGTCGACACCGCTCGGTAACGATTCTGTGGTCGAACGGCGAGTAGTTGGCCGGTGGTTTGTCAGCAACTGCCTAATTCATTATAAACTGAGTTTATGCCCGTCTATCACCTCTAATCACAGACGATGTCGACGATGCCCGTCGACCGAACGGATTCGTCCGTCCGAGCCATCGGTACGGACGTTCTCGGCTCTCTCAGCCCGCCCCCACGGTGACTTCCCGTGACCAACGTACACAGCGACGACCCGATTCACGCCGACGAACTGACGCTCTTCTGTCTCGACGCCTCTACCGCTGGATCGGCGGACATCCCGCCGTTCGGCGACCTCGACCTGGATCTCGACGTGACGACGACGACCAGCTTCGCGGAGCTCCGAGCGGTGCTCGAGGCGGACGGAATCGATTGTCTCCTCGTCTACGGACAGGACGCCAGCCCTGACCTTACGGACGCGCTCGCCGACCTCAGGGACGACTTCCCCGACCTCCCCATCGTCGCGGTGTTCGACCATCCGGACCAGGCCAGCGCGACGGACCTCCTCGCGGCCGGCGTCACGGGCGTCGTTCAGGTGTCACCGAACATCCTGCCTCCCGACGTCCTCCGAAAGCGAATCGAAGCGGCGGTATCGGTCACGCCGAGCGGAACGTCGATTTCGGCCCCCCGACCGACGATGAAGCCCAGCGGACCGGAGAGCGACGACGAGGTGTCGCGTCGACTCGACGAACTCGAACGGTACGAAGCGATGGTCGAGACCGTACCGGACGGCGTGTACACGCTGGACACGGACCTCTGTTTTTCGGCCGTCAACGAGGGGCTCGTCGAGCTGACCGGCTACGACCGGAGCGAACTCGTGGGCGCTCACACGTCGCTGCTCTTCGAGGAGTCCGTCATCGAAGACGCGGAGCGTCGGCGGGAGTACCTTCGCGAGCATCCCGAGGAGGCGCTGACGACGCAGTACGAACTCATCACGGCGTCGGGCGAGCAGGTGCCGGTCGAGGTCCGGTTCACGGCGCGACGAAGCGGCGGTGAATACCGTGGCACGGTCGGCGTCGTCCGCGACGTCACGCATCGGCTCGAACGGGAGCGCGAACTGCGACGACAACGGGACGAACTCGAACGACTGGACCGTATCAACGCCGTCATCCGCGACGTGGTCAATGCCCTCGCGGCGGCCACGTCGCGGGCGGAGATCGACCAGGCCGTCTGCGACCGACTCGCCGCGTCCGAACCGTACGAGTTCGTCTGGCTCGTCGAATTCGACGACGACGACGAGACCGTCCTTCGATCGTGGGCCGGCATGGAGGCTGCGTACTTCACCGACGGCGACGCCCCCGAAACGTTCCTCTCCGTTGCAGAGGACACCTGCGCGAGGGCGTTGCGCACGCAGTCCGTCGAAACCGTTCAGTTCACAGGTGACGAGGCAACCGCCGTCGAGCGCGGCTCGCCCGGTGCGGACAGGGCCATCGCCGCGGTCCCGCTCGTGAACGAGGGCGTCGAGTACGGTGCTATCATGATATACGCAGCGCACGAGAACGCGTTCGATACGCGCGAAACGGCTGTACTCGGTGAACTCGGGGCGACCACAAGCTATGCCATCGCGGCACTGGAGCAGGAAACGCACAGTCGGACGCTGACGGCGCTCCAGGAGTCGACCCGCGAACTCATGCACGCCGAATCACAGGCGGACATCGCAGGGGCAGTCGCCGAGACCGCCGTCTCTGTCCTCGAGTTCGATGGGTCGGTTCTGTACCGATTCGAGCAGGAAACGGGACGCCTCGAACCCGCGGCTTCCGCAGGGAGCTTTAGCGACGCTCACGGGGAGTATCCGACGGTCCAGCCCGGGGCCCAGGACGAGCTTTGGACCGCGTTCGTCGAGGACGAGACGACCCTTCTCGATCGGTCCGACGCGGCCACGTACCTCTCCGAGTCGGTCGCCGTCCGCCGAGCCATGGCCGTTCCGGTCGGCGACCACGGCGTCCTGCTCGTCGGCTCGACGGAGCAGACCGTGTTCGACGAGAACCTCAGCACACTCGTCGAACTACTGGCTGGAACGGCCGAAGCCGCGTTCGACCGCGTCGACCGCGAGACGGAACTCCGGCGACGGGACCGAGCCCACCAGCAACAGAACCGGCGTCTCAACAGACTCAAACGGTTGAACGAGATCATCCGCGAGGTCGACCAGGGGCTCGTCCAGGCCACGACGCGAGCCGAGATCGAGGAGGTCGTCTGCGAGAAGCTGACCACCGAAGGCCGGTTCGCGTTCGCCTGGGTTGGCACCGCCGACACCAACGGCGACGCGGTCGTTCCGAGCACCTGGAGCGGCACTGGAAAGGGTTATCTGGACAGCGTCTCGCTCACCGTCGACGATGGTGGAGACGAACCGTCTGTCAAGACGAGCCAGCACGGCACGGTCACCAGCGTTCCGAACGTCGCGACAGGGCTTCGTGACGCTCCCTGGCGAGCGGGAGCACTCTCCAGAGAGTTCCAGTCGGTTATCAGCGTCCCGATAGCGTACGAAGACGTCAGCTACGGCGTCCTCACGGTGTACGCATCCGAGGCCGGACTGTTCGCGGAGATGGAACAGGAGGTGCTCGCCGAGCTGGGCGTGACCGTCGCCCACGCCATCAACGCCGTGGAGACCAGACAGGCGCTGTTCTCCGACAGCGTCGTGGAACTGGACTTCCGCATCCACGGCGACAAGACGGCCTTCCTCCCCCGGCTCGCGATGGCCGTACAGTCGGACATCGAATTCGTCAGCGTCGTCCCGACGACCGACGGCGGCTATCGGCTCTTCTTCGTCGTGACCGACGCGTCGTCGACGGAGGTTCAGACGTCGCTCGACGGGATGGTCGCGGTCGAATCCTCTCGACTCGTCGAGGAGACCGATGGAGCTGCGCTCTACGAGACGGTCGTCTCGGGGGACACTATCGCAGCGACGCTGGTCGAACGAGGTGCTGTCCCCCGCACGATCTCCGTCTCGCAGGACGTCGTCCACGTCGTCATCGAACTTCCAGGAACGGCCGACGTGCGCGGATTCATCGAGCGGTTCCAGCGTACCTACGCGGACGCCGAGTTCGTCGCCCGCCGGAAGCGAGATCGGCCACTCCAGACCCGCCAGAGCTTCCGCGCGGAACTGGAGGAGGTACTGACCGAGCGCCAACTGGAGGTCCTCGAAACGGCGTACTACAGCGGCTACTTCGAGGAACCCCGCGACACGACCGGCGAAGAACTCGCCGACGCGCTGGGCGTCTCCGCACCGACGATCACCGGCCATCTCCGCGCGGGACAGCGCAAGCTCTTCTCGCTCCTGTTCGACCGCTGACCGACGGCCCTAGATAGTTAGCCCCGTTCTCGCCGACCACCGAACCATCCACCCGCTGTGGACTTCCGTCGGGCGGTCGTATCAGCATCCAGAGATCGTGACCCATATGAGAGTAACAGGAGATGGGCGGAGCGAGCCTACGTCGCTACGAGTCGTCACGGCGATCGCGGACGCAACGGGGAAGTCCCCGACTGCCATCGAACCGCTGTATTCCGCCGTGGACCCCGACGCGCTGGACGAACTGTTCGGTGGCGGGACGAGCGACCGCGCGCCGTTCGGCGGGACGCTGACCTTCACGCTGGAAGGGTGTGACGTCGTCGTCCGAGCCGACGGAACGGTCGACGTCACCCCTGTCAATCCGAAGGACGAGGCCGAGGTGGCCGAGTGAGTTGTCGCCGTCGCGTCATCGGCGACGGCAGATACACCGATGAACGAACGAACCGCCCCTCCTCAGAGCGAGGACCGCGAATCAACCGAGCCCCCACACTGCGCCTGCTGTGCGGACGCTATCGACCCGTCGGAGTGGTATCCGATTCGCTGTCGGCCGGACGACGACGACGAGTTCCAGATACACGCATTCTGCAGCGAGGCGTGCTGCGACCGGTGGGAGCAAAGCGAGATAACCGACGAAACTGAACGACAATGAACACCCAGAACCACACCCAGCAAGTACGAGAGACCTACACGACCTACGACGACGGCGGCGTTACCGTTGCGGTCATCCAGGATCCCGAGAACAACCGAGCCTGGATCCAGTCGACCGAGAGCTATCCGATTCGGCCCTGATTCGTTCGGCCATCACTCGTCGGCCGACGACCTGTCCCAGTCTCGACGCACTGCCGCCGCGAGATAGCCCTGCACGCGTCCGAGGCTCGGCTGCTCCGAACCGCTGCCGACCGCGCTGACGCCGACGAAGAGCGCGACGTTCGCGCACAGTCCGTAGAAGCCGGGGACGAATCCCGGAGCGCTCGCGGGCAGCGTGACCGCGCCGAACGTGAGCGATGACGCGACGGCGACGCCGCCCGCGAAGCCAGCGAGTGCGCCTGCACGTGTCGCACGCGGCCAGACGAGGCCGCCGACGAGCACGGGAAACACCTGCGCGGCGTTGTAGAGGGTCACGGCAGCGAGGTCGAGGATGAACGCGAACTGCTGAACGGCGACGGCGTACGACAGGCCACCCAGGACCGGGACGAGGAGTCGAGCGACGCGCGTGACCGTCTCTTCGTCGACCGATTCGTCGGCGAGAGGGGCGTACCAGTCACGGACGACGAGCGTCGTGACGGCGTGGAGCTGCGAGTCGGCGGTGCTCATCGCGGCCGCGACGGCCCCGGAGACGACTATCGACGCGAACCAGACGGGCGTGACCGCGAACAGGACCGTCGGAATCGCCGCGTCCGGCGTCGGAAGGCCCGGGAGCGTCGCGACGGCCCCGAGCGCGAGGAAGACGGTCGGCACGTAGAACAGTATCAAGTAGCTGGTGCCGAACGCCGCGGTCCACTTGAGGACGCGGGGCGACCGCGCCGCGACGTACCGGAGATAGATGTGCGGCAGCATCGTCGATCCGATACCGAAGGTGACCCATAGGGAGACGTAGAAGGCGGGCGTGAACAGGCCGGTCGGTCCCGGGAGCGTCACGTACGCGGCGAAGTTCTCCGCCAATCGCGTCCAGAAGGTCGCTGGACCCTGTGCGGCGCTGAAGACGAACACCCAGCCCGCGACCCACATCGCGGCGAACAGGAAGACTCCCTGTACCGTGTCGGTCCACGCCACCGCACGGAGGCCGCCGAGCCAGACGTACAGCACCGAGACGACGAGGAGCACTCCCGCACCGACCTCGAAGCTCACGAGCCCGTTCGTCGCCGTCTCGAACACCAGCCCGCTCCCGATCAGCTGGATGGCGACGTACGGGAACGTGACCACGACGAGCGTCAGGCTGACGAGCTTCCCCAGGAGTGGCGACTCGTAGAGGTCTTCGAGGAGGTCTGCGGGCGTGATGTGGCCGTACTTCTTGCCGAGGAGCCAGACGCGCGACCCCAGCACCCACAGGAGCAGGCCCGAGAGCGCGATCCACAGGAACGCCGCCCCGAAGATGCCGATACCGTTTCCGTAGACGTAGCCGCCGATGCCGAGGAACGCGAACGCTGAGTGGTACGTCGCGGCGTAGCTGAACAGCAGGACGACGAGGCCGAGGTCGCGGCCAGCGGCCATCCAGTCGTCCACTTCGAGCGTTCCGACCTGCCACCCGCGGTAGCCGACGGCGAGGACGACGACGAGGTAGACCCCGATGGTCACCAGCGCCACGGTGGCCTGCAGCGACGGCATCAGTCGTCCCCGCTATCGTCGTGCGTCCCCGACTCCGTCTCGATCCATATTTCCGGTGGGACGTCGGCGTCGGTGAGCGAGAACGCGTCGTGGTACGCGGCCCAGACGAGAGCCAAGCAGACGACGACTCCCCACCCGACGAACCACAGGAACAGCGGTGCCACACCGAGAACGGGCGTCGCACGGTTGGCGACGCCGACCACCGGTAGATTCAGTGCGAGTACGGCGAGGAGGAAGAGCACCGCCGCTGTCGCCCGCTCCCTGGAGGGCAGCGATACCATTGGGGAAACCTGATCGAACGTCCGGGGCCGATTGCCAAAAGTGGTCCGCCCGAACGCGTTCATCTCGACTCCGGCCCGTGCGGTCGTGCAGCGCGGCGACGGGCGCTCGGTCCCGTCCGTCGAGTCGAAACGGCGGTCAGGCCGGCTGGAGCCGCGGCGATGACCGAGACAGTTGCTCGACCTCTTCGGACCGTTCGGCCACCTCGACGAGCAGTTCCGTGAGGTTCGCCTTCGTCTCGAGGTACGCGTGGCGCTTCTCCTGCCAGCGTTCGGCCACGCCGTCCTCGCTGAGCAGGCGGTCGACCTCGTCCATCGCGCGCTGGAACGAGCGGAACTCGAAGATGAGGCCGGCGTCCTGTAGCTCCTGGAACTCGCCCATCGAGGGCTTCGTCTCGTCGATGATGCGTATCGCGGGCGTCCCGAGCAAGCCCGCTTCCGTGACCATCGTACCGGTGTCGGCGACGAGCATCGAGGCCTCGGCCATGGCGTCGTGGATCCGCGCCGGATGGACGTCGTAGGGTCGCGCCGGGAGCGAGTCGAAATCCATGGTACCGCCCTCGTCCGAGACGAACACCGTCGCGTCCTCCGCCAGACGATGGATGAGCCGACGACGTTGGTCGAGCGTCAGCCCGCCCTTGCCGACGTCGTGCAGCGCGTCGTCGGCGTTGAACCGCGTCAGAACGAACGGTTCGTCCGGATCGACCCCCAGCGACTCCCGCACCGACGGGTCCGGCGTGAACACGTCGGGATGGAGGTACGCGCATTCTTTCAGGCCGTCGAAGCGGTAGTGGTCCGGCCCGAGATGACCCCGGAACGCCACTGGCGAGAGGACGCTCCGCGCGAACTTGCTCGACACCGTGTGGGCCACCTGCGAGGGTTCGGAGTCGAGGACGAGGACGACCGGCGTCCGCGTCGTCTGGCCGGCGAACACCGCGTACGGGCCGCGACCGAACACCAGGTCCGGGTCGTACGAGCGAGCCATGCTGAAGATACGACCGAACTGGGAGGGGACGTTCACCAGTAGCGACTCGAAGCTCGGGTTCTGCCCCCCGTAGATCCGGTACGGTAACTCGAAGTAGTCGAGCAGTGCCTTCGTACAGCCGTAGTCACGACCGAGGATCAGCACGTCGTGCCCCCGGTCTTCCAGCGCCGGGACCACGTTCCGATATAGATGAACGTGTGCCGGCGTGTTGGCGAAAATCAGGTATCGCATCGTCGCGAATCGAAGCCTACGGAGGCCATTGTTACTCGCCGACTACGGGCTCGCCCTCGGCGATACCGACCGCCAAACCAGCTACGCCCAGTCGTTCCAGAGCGACGTCAGTCCGTCTTCGAGCTGGACTGTCGGCTCGAAGCCGAGTCGGTCGCGCGCCTTCGAGACGTCGGCGAGACTGCGCTGGATGTCGCCGTCTCGACCGTCGGTGTGCGTGATAGCCACGTCGTCGTCGGCGATGTCCCGGATCGTCTCGGCGAGTTCGCGGATGGTGACGCTCGACCCCGTGGCGACGTTGAACGCCTCGCCGACCGCGTCGGTCGTCGCGGCGAGCTCGAGAGCCTGCACCACGTCCGAGACGTGGACGAAGTCGCGCGTCTGCTCGCCGTCGCCGTGGACGGTCAGCGGTCCGCCGTCGCGCGCCTGTTCGACGAACGCGGTGATGACGCCCGCGTACTCGCCGGACTGGCCGGGTCCGTATACGTTGAAGAACCGGAGCGCGACGGTCGGGAGGTCGTAGAGGTCGTTGTACGTCCGGACGTAGTGGTCTCCCGAGAGCTTGCCGATACCGTAGGGAGAGGAGGGGTCGGTCGGAGCGTCCTCTGGGATGGGAACCGAGTCGGGATGGCCGTAGATGGCCGCACTCGACGCCAGGACGACGCGGGCGTCGGCCTCGCGGGCGGCCTCGAGGACGTTCACCGTCCCCGTCTCGTTGACGGCGTGACAGCGTGCGGGGTCCTCGACGGACGCGGAGACGCTCGCCTCGGCGGCGAGGTGGAAGACCACGTCGACGCCGTCCATCGCGCTCGCGAGAGCGTCTCGGTCGCGAACGTCTCCCTCGACGAGATCCGCACCGGCCGGAACGTTCGACGGCGCGCCCGACGAGAAATCGTCGAAGACGAGAACGTCGTTCTCGTCGACGAGCGCTTCGGCGAGGTGGCTCCCGATGAAGCCCGCCCCACCCGTGATCAGTACCGACCGGTCGCGTAGTGTCGCCGTCGTCATTTTGTAGGTCTACGTATCCGCTTGGTTGTATTATCTTTCGAGAACGATTCAGGAGGAGGACTCGGTGACCGCGCTCTCGGACCGAATCTGGCCCTTCGACGCGTCGTCCTCCTCGGACTCGACGGTCATCCGGGAGCGGTAGCGAATGGACGCCGAGTCGGTGGCGAGGACCTGCCGTTCGAGATGTTCGTTGTTCATGAGGTCGAACGACATCGCCAGCGACAGGGCGAACCCGCTGAACAACGCCGCTAACCCGACCGTCGACCACGCGAGGACCCCGCCGATTCCGGTGGCGATGAGGACGCCGCTCTGTACCACCGTCGCCAGGAGCCCCACGGATCCGAGTGCGTACAGCAACACGAGCGGGTGGAAGTCGTAGACGAGATAGCGGACCTTGAGCCGCCAGAGGAAGCTCCGCAACAGCAGCAGCGAGAGCGCCGGGATGAACGTCGAGTACCGAATCGTGCTGGTCTCCTCGCCGTAGATGGCCTGCATCTCCACGTCGGCGACGCGCATGTTGTAGGCGTTGAGCTTGACCAGCAGGTCGTTGAGGAAGCCGTACTCCTCGTAGAGGTCGTCGATGTCGATGCTGTCGAGCGCGCGGTAGGAGATCGCGGTGTAGCCGTTCTGCGGGTCCATCGTCTTCCAGTACCCGCTGGCGACCTTGGTCAGGAACGTCAGGATGCCGTTGCCGAACTGTCGCCAGGTACTCATGTCGCCCGTGTGCTCGCGGCTCATCAGGCGGTTGCCCTTCGCGTAGTCGGCGCGGCCCTCGACGATGGGGTCGATGATGCGGTCGAGGATGTCGGGGTCCATCTGCCCGTCGCCGTTCAGTACCACGGTGACGTCCATGCCCTCCTCGTAAGCTCGACGATA
Organism: Haloarculaceae archaeon H-GB1-1; assembly: GCA_029688825.1. Taxonomy (GTDB): domain Archaea; phylum Halobacteriota; class Halobacteria; order Halobacteriales; family Haloarculaceae; genus JARUKX01. The sequence continues at coordinate 67,719 of JARUKX010000014.1, forward strand.
CCCGGTCTTGATCGCGCCGCCGACGCCGCTGTTCGTCTCGTGACGTATCGGCACGGCTACCTCACCGGTCTCGTCACCGTCGACGACCGAGGCAGCCGACCGTGCTGCGTTGAGTGCTGTCGAGTGTCGTTTGATCTCGCCCCACGTCCCGTCGGTGGAGGCGTCGTCGACCACGTAGGCTCGGTCGACGAACGTCGGGAGCGTATCGATGACGTCGCCGACGAGCCCCTCTTCGTTGTACGCCGTGATCACCACGGCGACGGTCTTTCCCTTGTACATACTATGACCGAAGCATTACTGATCGGTTCGACGCAGCCAGCGACCGTGCGTGCACGTCCGTCGTCCGCTCGGTTCGGTGCTGGAGACACGTCGACACGAGTCGGGGTTGCCGGGAGTCACCCTTTGTTATAGTCAACTTGAAATAGACGCCGGAACGCTACGTCGGCCCTGACGGCAAGCGGCACGACGTTCAGGGCGTTCCTGACCGCCAGTTCGGACAGACATCTGAGAAGAGTACGTCCGGACTCGACTCCGATCACACTACGTTAGACGGTCCGAGACGTTCCGGCGAGGTCGTCTCGGACCCGCCTCCACGCCCGCGGGAGATCGAACCTGGGATTAACTGTCCCCGCTCTGATAACGAGGACGCAACCAATCTGGGACTACGTCGCAGCGAGATCGGGGCAACAGTTATCAGGGTAAGCAGAAATTATCGAAGCATGTTGCCACGTGCGACCTCCGGTATTGTCAGCTTACTCCCGTCCCAGTTGGCACGAGTGCGCGATACCGGAGTTGCGACGCGAATCACATCGCAGTGGCGAACAGCAGTGATGCGAACGGCCATCCCTGCGGCAGCGAACCCTGGCCGAACCAGCACCAACAGGAGAGACAAGTGAAATCTATGGATACCAGACGAAACGAGTGGAAAGACCTTCCAACACATCCCGACCTGAAGCGAAACCTCGGTTACGAACTCATCGATCTCGAGGTCATACGACCGGAGAACGATTCGAACTTCCTCGTGTTCCTTCCACAGGACGAGGAACTCCTCAGGGACGATGCCTTCCTCCTGGCCGACGAAGACATCGTCTGCAACGTCGCGAACAACCGGTAACGACTGCCTACTGTGTCGCTTCTCGCGCGTGATAAGCAAGGGCTTCGTTCAGGGGGGTTTGTCGACGAGAACTTTGCCGCCGCTGTAGACTGTGATCTGCCAGTCGTCGACCATGAAGGTCACGCGGCCACTGTGGTCGTGGTCACCGCCCTGTTCTGCAAAGAGTGAATTCAACGCATCGGGCTCGACGTACGTCCACAGCGGTTCCATCGCGTTCGGCTCCTGCTCTGTGGCCACGGCGAGCGTACGAACGATGGTCTGAACGGGCTCGTCCGGATCTTCGTAGTCGAATCGTGACGAAAATACCTCTGTCTCACTATCGAACCGAACATCTTCTCCCGGGCCGTCATCAGATGCGTTCATCAATCGGACTCAACTCATTTCGGATTTTTCTACATATATATACATAACGTTTTTCATTATATCAATCTCTGATAATAGGTTGAGAACTATCTCCCGCCGCCGTCTCGGGGATACATGCTGTCAGTCCACGAACTGATATTTGCTGTATCGGATAAATACCTTGCCAAACGAGTTGCGCGTTTCGGGCTGCTATGCGACTCAGTACACGGACGGGTGTGTCCGAACACAGCAACGCTGGTGGCACTCTGTCCGTCCCACTGCGAGTAGTTATCGTAAGGCTACACCGAGAACGAACGTGCGAGCCCCGTATTCAGCCGTGTAGGATGTACATACTAATCCCTTCCGGGCGTGCATAAACCCGTTATGCGGTTCACTCGTGTCCTCGCTCGAGTGCTCGAAGAACCGAAGATATCGACGATCCGGGAGTGTCGAATCTGCGGAACGTCCGTTTCCGAGGGAGGAACGCGGTGTGCTAACTGCGGTTCCGAGGAAGTCGCCGAGTACGATCTCGGTGTCGAGTGACCACCGTTCGCTCGTTCCCTCTCGGCGTCCGGTAGCTGATCTCACGGTCGCGGAGCAGTGCCTTGATAGTCTGCCGGTGGGACACGACGGACGTCATATGCGAGACTGGTCGTCGGTCCCCCGCGAAGCCGACTCTGACGCCGACATCGTGGTCCACGTCGGTGACCCGACGGCCGTGCTGTCGTTCGCGACGCGGGACCTGGACCCGACGGACGTCGTTCTGACCCCGGAGCAACTCCACGAGCGGAATCTGAAGTACGCGCTGAAAGAGCGGTCCCGAGCCCGGCAGAACCTCCTGCTCACGACGCCCACCGACCTTGCGGCGTCCGTGCTGAACCACGCAGGTGGGACGTCTCGGCTGTTGGACCGGATCGACCGGCTTCGTCGCATCGAAACGGTGCTCGCGAACCCGGGACCGGACGTCGAACCGCTGCGGTCCGTTCTGGGGTCCGACTTCGCGGCCCACGCCGAGACCGTCGAGACCGTCAGGGAGGAGCTTGCGGTCGTCACCGGCGGCGACCCGGGCCGCCTCGACGCGCTTCGGGCCTGTGCCGACGCGTCGCCGCTCGGGACGGCCGCGCGGACGACCATCGACGGCGTCGCCGCGGTCGCAGACCGACTCACAGCGGGGACCGACGAGGCGGTGTCCGACGTCGCGCGGCTCCGCGCCGCTGCCGACGCGCTCCGGACCGACGACGGCGACGCCTGGCGGGCCGCGTTCCCGACGGTGGAACGGGTCCACCTGGCGGGCGTGAGTACGCTGGGAGCCGCACTGCTGGACGTGCTCGGTCTCGTCGCCGACCGGACCGAGGTGACCGTCCACCTCTTTCTTCGCTCGGGAACGGGACCGGAGATAGCGCCCCGTCTCGAAGACAGGCTCGACGCGGTGTCGAGCGATGCGCGCGTCGCCGTCGCCACCGGCGTGGAGCGGACCGTCACACCGCGTGCGCCGGCGACCGAGGTCGTCGCGCGAACGCCCCAGCAGGAAGCGCACGCCACCCTCGCGCTCGTGGACGCCCTGCTCGGGAACGGCGCGAGCGCCAGCGAGGTGGCCATCGTGGCCCGCGACGTCGACGCCTACGAGCGACTGCTCTCGCGCGCAGCGGAGCCGTACGGCCGCTGTTTGAGCGTCTGGACCCAGCTTCCCGTCGCGGAGACGGTCCCGTACCACCTCCTGCGGTCGACGTGCCGACTGCTCGCCGCTCGTCGGCGTGGCAGCGTCACCGCCGCGGACCTGTTCGCCCCGCTGGAGTTCGGGTGGCATCCGCCGGAGCGGGGCGACCACTGGCCACTCGACCCCGCCGGACTGGCCCGGATTCGCCGGTCGCTCGCTGCCGACCGACCGCGAAGCCTCTCGTCGTGGCGGGAGCGGTTGGGCGCGCTCGACGTCGACCGGGACCATCGGACCGTGGCGGGCGTCAGGCGTCTGGTTCACTGGACGCGGGAGGCTCCCGCCGTGCCGACCGGGCCGAACGTTCGGGCGGTGCTCGCTCCGCTCGTCGACCCGCGGACCGAGGAGCTGCCGGCTCGACGGCGGCGACACGACCGCCCGGACCTGGCGGAGACGTCGCGGGCCGCCCGCGCGGTCGTCCGGGCATCGGAACTCGTCTCCGAAGTGGCAGTGAAACTCGACGACTGGGAGACGCGAGGTCGGGTCGACCCGTCGTGGGAGGTCGTCAGGGACCTCCTCGAAGCGATCACGGCGACGCGACCCGGGCGTCGGGAGCACGACAACGCCGAGGCCATCGACGTGCTCGACGGGACCGACACCTGGCTGCGCAGCTACCCGTACGTCGTCGCGGTCGGTCTGACAGAGGGGGACTGGCCCCAGCGGCCGCGCGGTGCGCTGCCGGCACCGTTGCGCGACGCGGTCGTCGGTGGCGATACCGCGGCGGCGAGACGGCTGGCCGTCCGCGGGGCCTGGACCGAGGCCCGCGAGTTCGACCACTTCGCCGACGCCGTTCGGACGGCGACCGAGCACCTGTTCGTCACGCGCGCAGAGCGGACCCGCGACGAGATCCCCACCGAGCCCTCTCGATATCTCGACGCCGTCGAGACGACGACGGTCTCGGGATGGGCCGTGAGCCAACTGTGTGGTCGCGACTGCACGCTACCGGACGCGGTCTCCCGAGTCGTCGGAGGTGGCGTGAATGGCTGACGAGGACCGTACGCTGCGGGGCGCGCAGGCGACTATCCGGGACGCCTTCCGCTCCCACGAGACGGGGCTGTTCTGTCTGGACTGCAACGCCGGCGCGGGAAAGACCTACGCCCTGACGCGAATCGTCGCGGAGTGGCTGGCCGAACGACGCGCCGCGGGCGTTCGCGCGCCGGAGCGACGCCTCTGCTTCGTCTCCTTCTCGCGAGCGGACGCCGCCGACATCGCGCCCGAGGTCGACGCGGCGCTCCGGGAGCTGTCGGCCCGAGAGGACGTCGAGAGTCCCGTCGCCGACGAGACGGCCGCGTCCCTCGGTCGCCGGGTCCGGCACGCTCCCCACGTCGGGACCGTCGACAGCGTGCTCCGGTCCGTCTTCGAGCGGATTCGCGCCGAGGTGGGGTTCGACGAACGCCCCGCCGTCGGCGCTGCGGCGGCGCTGGACGACGTCCACGAATCCTGTCTCGACGTGCTTCGTGACGATTCCCGGTACGACCGACTCGCAGCGGCCTACGGCGACGACCGGGACGACGAGACGGTCGGCGACCTGCTTCGCTCGGTACACCGCGCGGCTCGGGAGCGCCGGCTGAGTCCCGAGGCGGCAGCGGACCGACTCCGCGAGACCGTCGCGGACACGTATCCCGACGGCCCGCCGGAGGATTTCGCGGCCGTGCTCGACGACGTTCGCGCGCTCGTCGACGATGAAACCGCCGAGCGAACCGCCGAGGCGTTCTCCTCCGAAGACCGCGAGACGTTCCTCAGAGCCGACGCGGCGTGCTACGAGGCGTGGCTGGACGCCATCGACGACCTTCGGGGCCTCGTGCGAGCCTACACGACCCGATACGACGAGCTGACCCGTGACCGCGGCGTCGTCGACCACCTCGACGTGGCCCACTGGGTCGCCGAGTTCTTCTCGGATTCGACCTTCGAGAGCGACTTTCGGGCCACGCTGCGAACCGAGTACGCCCACCGATTCTCGACGGTCGTCCTCGACGAGGCGCAGGACGTCTCGACGGTCCAGCACGACGCGCTCGCCGCCCTGGTCCCGTCGGACGCGCGCGTCCTCGTCGCCGGCGACGTCAAGCAGTGTATCTACGGCTGGCGCAGCGCGCAGCCGTCGCTGTTCCGGCGGGCCATCGACGAGGGTCGGTATCTCGGCGTCGGCTGGGAGACCCACGAGGTCGCGCGCGCCGCCACGAACTACCGGTCCCGCCCGGCGATCACCGCCGCCGTCGACGCCGTCTTCGAGCCCGCGTTCGACGACGATACACGCGCTGGTGTAGGGAGCCTGAACGTGGACTACGCCCTCCACGACGCCGACAGGGAGGGAACGGACGACCCCGCAGTCCACGTCGCTCCGTACGACACCCCGGCGCTTCCCCGTCCGGGGAGCGGCGACAGCATCGACGGAAGCGAAGCCGACGAACTCGCGTCCTACGTCGCCCGCGGACTGGCGAACGGCACGTTCTCGACCGGGGCGGACCGGGCTGAGATAACGGTGCTGTTCCCGCGACGCACCCACATGGCGACGTTCGCGGCTCGCTTCGAGGAGTGGGGCCTCACCGTCGCGAACGCGAGCACGCCGCTGTTCGACGACCCCCAGGTCCGCCTCGTCGCGGCGGTCGTCCGGTGGCTCACCGACCCGTTCGACCCGGCACGGACCCGCCTGCTTCTGGCACGGGAGGTCGCCCCGCTCGTCGGGACGACGGTCGACGACGAGTCGACGGTCTCGCGATCAGCGGGGTCGCCGGCGTCGCTCGTCGACGACTGTGTGGCGGACGTCTTCGGTGGTAACCCACCCGATGGCGTCGGGACCATCCGTGACGGACTGCGAGCGCTCGCGGCGCGACGGGACCGGCATCTCGTCGCGAGCGAGGCGACCGTGGTCGGCGACGTCGTCGACCGACTCGAACTCCGGCGCGACCCGCTCGGCGTCACCGACGACCCTCGCCAGCGGAGTGCGAACCTCGACGCGCTCGTGGCCCACGTCGACGACGCGCACTCGTCGGGCGAGCGAGGACTCGACGCGCTCGCGGACGCGCTCGACCGGGTTCGCGAATCGCCGAGCGACGGCCCGCACCAGCCCGTTCCCCCGAGCAGCGACCACGACGTCGTCTTCCGGACCATCCACCAGATGAAGGGCGACGAATCGGACGTGGTCGTGCTCGCGGACCTCACCCAGCATCTCGCGACGTGGGGACCCCACGCGAGTACCGTCGTCGCCCGCGGCGACGAACTGGCGCTCGCCCCGCCGGGCGGTGGGCCGTGGGAGACCACGCCCCCGATTCCCGGCTTCGAGGCCGGCGTCTTCGCCTCTGCCGCCGACGGCGGCGGCCCCGGCTCCGAGCAGCGCGACCGTGGGCTCCGTTGGGCGACCGAGCACTGGGTCGGCCCCGACGAGGACGAACTGGCCGGTCCCGCCGCCCTTCGGACCGTCGCTGGCGACAGGCGCGCCGAGCGCTGGCGACTCCTCTACGTGGCGATGACCCGGGCCCGTGACCATCTCGTCGTCCCACTTCCCGAGCGCGGCCTGAAGTCGGCCCGCGAGTACTGGGCGAAGAAGCTGGCCGACGCCCTCGTCCCCGACGACGTTCCGAGCGCCGAGACGGTTTCTCGGTCCGCCCCCTCACCGGACGGCGGATCGCGACCGTTCGACGTGAGCGTCGGGAACGTCGGCTTCGGTCGGCCGTCCCGAGACCGGAACGCGCCCGTTCCCGCTGCGGCGACCGTGCCCGAGGAGTGGGCGACCGGCTGGACCCCGCGGCAGGTGAACGCGAGCACGCTCGCGCCGCTGCTCGCCGACCCTGACGAGCACCTGATCGCGCACTTGCAGGGGCGTGCGCTCCACGCCGACCCGAACGAAGTGCCGTCGGACCTGCCCCTGTCCTTCGAGACGACGAGTCCCGACCTCGTCGGCGTCGTGACACACGAGGTGTTCACCGCAGCGATCCGCCGTGCGGTCGCGACTGACGCGCTCGCGAACTGCGATGGTGCGGTGGCGCGGGCGCTCGACGACGCACTCGCTCGCGAGGCGGCGAGCGTCGACCCGGCCGAACGCGACGGCGTTCGACGATACGTGGCCGAGACGCTCTGCCCGCAGCTGGCCGAGACGGCGGCCTGGCAGCGCGCCAACTCACGGGACGACGTGGCCGTCGAAGTTCCCGTCGCTGCGGTCGTCGACGTCGGTGACGGGCTCCGGGTCGAGACGAAGAACCGCGTGGACGTACTCTCACGCACGTCCAACGGCGACTGGCACGTCGACGAACTGAAGGTTCGACTGGCCCCGGTCGACGACGAGACGCGGGCACGGTCGGTCACACAGGCCGCCGTGTACGCGTCCCTTCTTCGCCAGCAGTTCGACGAGGTGGTCTCCGCGACGGTCACACACGTCGGCGTCGAGTGCGGGTCCTGCGACGCCACGGACGAGGTCGACGAGGTCCCCCGCCAGTTCGAGCGACTCCGCGGCCTGCTCGACGAAACTGGCCAGTAGGCCGGCCCCATCTCGAACGGTCAGGGGTTCGTCGGCTCGGTCGGCGACAGCACAGTTTCCGCGAACTCTCGGACTCGCTCCACCGTCCGGTCGGCGTCGGGACCAACCCACACGAGGTGGTCGGCCGCCGCTCGAAGCAGGTCCGCGTCGGGCAGCCGCTCGACGGCGTACTCGGCGTGGTCCATCGGGACCATCGCGTCGTACTCGCCGTGGACCGCGAGGACGGGACAGTCTACTGCCGCGAAGTCGACGACGGGGAGCCTGCGAAGCCAGTACTCGTCGGCCTCCACGCCGTCGAGCCGGGCGGTCCCCGGAAGCATCGACGCGACGAGGTCGAGCGAGCGAAGCCGGTGGTCGGGATGGGTGCGCACGAACGCGACGTACTCGTCGAGGGCGTCGCCGTCGAGCGTGGACATCCCTTCGTGAGTCCAGCCGACGAGGCGATCCGAGGAGAAGCGGTGCAACGCGGCGACGAGTCCGGACTGGGCGTCTAGCGCCGGTCTCGACGTGAGGACGGCATCGAGGGCCCGGTTCCCGACCCCGTACGTTCGGTCGTCGCTGGCCGTGACGACCGCTGACGCGAGGACGACGCCCGAGACGCGGTCGGGATAGTCCGCGGCGAACTGGAGCGCCGCCGGCCCGCCGCCCGAGACGCCGACGACGAGGGCAGACTCGACGTCGAGTTCGTCGAGGAGTGCGGCGTACAGGGTCGCCTGCTCACCCGGGGACCCGTCACCGACGAGCGGCGTTCGGAGATACCCGGGCCGAGAGGGGGCGATGAGTTCGTAGCCGTCGTCGAAGAACGGCTCGGCGACGGCGAGCGCCTGGTCGTACCCGCCGGGCGTCCCGTGCAGCACGAGAATCGGTTCGCCGGACCCTCGTCGAGCGACCTCGACGACGCCCTCTTCCGTCGTGACGAGTTCGCTCCCGGCTTCGAGATCGCCGAGCAGTTCGCGCTTCCAGCGCCACAGGCCCACGCCGGTCGCGCCGACCGCCAGTCCGACTGCTCCAGCGAGGAGTCCCCGGTTCGGTTTCCTCATAGCTCCACGTTGGGCGGCCACGGGGAAATACGGTCGTCCACCGGTGTGCTGCGTCGCACTCTGTCTACAGAGTTTTCTATAGGAATAGCTATCGGCACACCGGGATGAATATCGACAGGCGGGGCGACGAGACGAGCGGCCCGAAGACGAACGTCGCCGGAGATTGAAAAAGATGGTTCGGGTCGATTCCCCGAACCCGAGAATCGTGGGAACGCCCGTATATGTGGCTCCTGAATTCCCACGTGTGGAGAACTAATCGATGTACGACTCGATACTCGTTCCGACGGACGGAAGCACGCAAGCGATGTACGCGGCGGAGGAGGCCATAAGACTGGCTGCGGAACTGGAAGCCACGGTTCATGCACTGTACGTCGTCGACGCCTTCGAGGCGAAAATCGTGCCGATAACGAAAGAGGAAGACGGCAAGCGCGACGAGTACGAAGCCTACGGCGCGGACGTCACGGGCGAGGTGGCCGAGATGGCCGAGGATGCGGGCGTCGAGTGCGTGACGGCCGTTCGAGACGGCGTCACGCACGACCAGATCGCGAGCTACGTCGACGAGAACGACGTCGAACTCGTCGTCATGGGTTCGCGCGGGCTCACGAACATCGAAGAGATGCTGCTCGGAAGCACCGCAGACAAGGTCATTCGCAGCGTGGAGGTTCCGGTGACGGTCGTCCACAAGCAGCCGAACGAGAACCTGGACTGGATGATCCGCGGCGCAGACACCGTCCACGGGTGAGCGGTCTACATCTCGATCGCGGTCGATCCTCCCTCGGAGCGGTCACCCTTCCTCGGGGCTGTGGACGGTCAGCACCGGAACCGGCGACTTTCGCACGAGCTTCTCGGTGACGCTTCCGAGCAGGAATCTGTCGAGTCCGGTCCGGCCGTGCGTGCCCAGGACGAGCAGGTCGACGTCATTTTCTTCGACGTACGACCGAATGGAGCCCGGGACCGAGGTCCCCTCGACGACCGCTGTCGAGACCGCGTCCACGGATTCCGCTTTCGCGTATCGCTCGGCGTCGTCGAGCGCTTCGTTCGCGTTCGCCTCGATGGCCTCGGTCTGTGCGAGCGCACGAACGTCGGTGCCGAGAGAGCCGACGTCGATGACCGAGAGCAGATGTAATGCGGCGTCGTGGGTCCTGGAGAGCCCGACGGCCTGGTCCAGCGCGGCGGTGGCGGACTCGCTGCCGTCGGTCGGCAGGAGGACCGAGCGGTAGGGATAGCTGGAGTCAGCGATTCTGCCCGGACGCAGCGTCAACACCGGAACGGACGCCGTACGGACGACGCGTTCAGTAACGCTGCCGAGGAGGAATCGCTCGACGCCGGTCCGGCCGTGCGTCGGCATCACGAGGAGGTCCACGTCGAACGTGGCGGCGTAGTCGACGATCGCTTCGTACGGTCGACCCTGCACGACGTCGGTGACGACCGAGAGATGCCGCTCTCTGGCCCGCTCTGCGGCGGCCTCGACGATACGCTCCCCCTCGCGCTCGAGCGCGTCGACGACCTCGCCGCGGATGGTGGCCACGCTGTCGCGGGCCGTATTGGCGACGTTGAGGACGTGGAGCGTCGCGTCGTGGGTCTCGACGATGTCGAGGACTCTGTCCAGGGCTGCCGTCGCCCCCTCGCTACCGTCCGTCGGGAACAGCACGCGGTCGTACATGCCTCGAGGTTGCACCTGCCGGACCAAAAGGCCCCGGCAGTCTCCCGGTCGTCGGGAGCGACGCCGTCGTTCCTGCGCGCCAGTGGTATACGGTACCACTTCTATATACCAAAGGATTTGGTACACCCGATTTCCCCCCGTAGCGCATTCGTCTATATACGAACGCACCCATGACCAGCACCCCACCCCCATCGACCCAATCGCTCGACCCGGTCCTGCTGGAGCGAGCACAGCGCATCTTCGACCGCCTCGACGCTCGGTTGACCCTGCTCGACGACGAGGGTGCCGGGAGCGTCGAGCAGACCGCCAGGCCCGACGCCGGCCTGTCGTAGGTCGCGGCCCACGGTCCAGCCCAAGTGCGAAGGGAATTTCAGCGGCTCGTGCCACTGCCAGGGTATGGACACCGAAACCGTCGCCGAACTCATCGAGTCCGGCGTTCCGGACGCACAGGTCGAGGTCACGACGCCGCGGCACCCGGACGATGACGACCACTTCGCCGCCGTCGTCGTCTCTCCTGCCTTCGAGGGCGAGTCCCTCGTCGACCAGCACCAGCGCGTGTACGACGCGCTCGGGGACCACATGACCCGAGACATCCACGCCATCGAACTGGAGACGTACACGCCCGAGCAGTACGACGGCTAGCGCCGGTCAGCACAACGCATTTAGCCGCGGCGACGCTCCCCCTCTGTATGTCGTTCGAACCCGGAGCCGACCTGAGCGCCGACGAGGTACGCGAGCGCGTCGAGGAAACGATAACCGACAACCACGTCGCCCTGTTCATGAAGGGAACGCCGCTCATGCCGCAGTGTGGCTACTCGCGGAAGGCGCTCGGTCTCCTCCAGCAGTACGAGGAGGACGTTGCCACCGTGGACGTACTCGAATCGCTCGACGCCTACCGGAGCGCTCTCGAACCACACAGCGGCCGCGAGACGATCCCGCAGGCGTTCGTCGACGGCGAGTTCGTCGGCGGCAGCGACATCCTCGAACAGCTCGACGAGCGCGGCGAACTCGAAGCGAAACTCGACGCCTGACGCTCGCGACGGAGCACAGCCAACGTTTTGTTCGAATCTGGACGTCTAACTGGTAGTGATAGTTATAGTAAGTGTCTGGGCTCCACGGAGCGGTGGGCCGACGTCGCACGACGTCGACCTGGTAGATTCCGCAGATTCGCGTCGAATGTGGTGCAATTTCCCCATCTTCGGCCCGTCGAATGACAGATGGGCAGGAATCGGGTCCATCAGATTTCAACCGCGAGATATTGGACCACTGGATACGTCTCACTGACTGTCGGATGCGTCGGCGGGCGATAACGGACCGCTATGGTGGCGTCCGCGCCAATCCGGAAGAGACTGCGGGCGAAACGCAAGCCGAACGTCGCTATCGGAACGAATCCACAGAGCGCTATGGCTACCACCTCATATAATACATTTGTTATATAAGGGGGTCCGACAGTATACGGGATCGTTCGAAGCGGACGGTCAGCCGCGCTCGAAGTCGACGCCCTCGCCGTCGCTCTCGATATCGGTAACGTTCGTCTCCACGTCGAGCGCGCCGTCGGTCTGTTCCAGGTCGGTCCCACTGGTCTCCAGGTCGGTCACGCCGCCGTCGTGTTCGTAGTCCAGATCGTCGTTCTCGACTTCGAGATCCGACCCGATCTGTTCGAGTTCCTGGCCGTTCACTTCGATATCGGTTTTCCCGTCGTCGGTGATCTCGACGGATACCTCGGCACCTCTGGTCGTCTCGAACTCGAACCCGTCGTCCGTCAGTTCGTAGTCGATACCGTCGCCCTCGACCTCGCTGCGGTTGCCCCGCTGTTCGACGTCGTGACCGCCTGCCTCGACGTCGGCGTTCCGGCCCTCGTTGTCGTAGTCGATACGTTCCCCGGTGATTTCGAGTTCGTCACCCTCCTGCTCGATGACCGTGCCATTGGCTTCGATCTCGACGCCGTTCTCGTCTCGCTCTATCTCGACGAGTCCGTCCGCGGTCTCCAGTTCGACGGAGCCGTTGGAGCGCTCGTACTCGAACGCGTCCGTCTCGGCGTCGACGTCGCCGTCCGCCTGTTCGATGTCGGTGTCGCCGGCCTCCACGTCGACGTCGCTGGCGTCCCGGTCGTATTCGAGGTCGTCGGTTTCGACGTCCGCACGCGCCCCGTCGTGCTCGAAGTCGACGCCGTCGCTCTCGACGTCGACGCTGCCGTTCGTCTCGACGGTGCGGTCGCTGCCGTCGTCTGTGGCCATCGTCCCGGCCGGCGCGTCCTGCGCTGCGACGGTCGTCGACGCGGCCGGGCCGACGAGCACGGCGATGACGAGTACGACCAGAGTGACGCGTCGTGTGCTGTGCATACTCCCTCGCTCGGTGGACGGGTCGCCCCACGC
>JARUKX010000111.1 GCA_029688825.1 Haloarculaceae archaeon H-GB1-1
CACCGGGCGAAGGCCCGGTCTGGACGACCCCGAAGCGTCGACTTTCACTGCATACTAGCACAGGAATATTAACCTGTTTCCCTTTCGACTCGCTCGAATTACGACGAGTCTTAGGACCGGCTAACCCTCAGCTGTCGAACAGTGCTGAGGAACCCTTGCCCTTGCGGCCATCGGGATTGTAACCCGATTATCGCTGCTACTTCGGCCAGGATTTTCGTCACTACGCGGTCCACACGACCTCTCGGCCGTGCTTCCACCCGCGCAGAGCGCCAATCTACTCTATCACTCTGTGACGAGTGAGGCCAGGTCTCGGTGGTGGACTTGAGTCCCGATCATTTTGGGCGCCTCGAACCTCGGCCGGTAAGCTGTTACGCTTTTCTTAGAGGGTAGCTGCTTCTAAGCTCACCTCCCGGCTGTCTAGGGCTCGAGACCACCTTCAAATCACACTTAGTCCACACTTGGGGACCTTAACCCAGCTCTGGGTTGTCTCCCTCCTGGTGCACAGGCTTACCCCGCACACCGGACTCCCTGCGTCGACAGCGTTCGTAGGTTTGGAGTTTGACAGGGGCGTCGACTCCTCTCGGAGGCGAGCACCCCAATCGGTCGCTCTACCCCACGAACTACCTCGGCAGAGGTCATGCTTCGACATGTTTCGATTGGAACCAGCTGTTGCCGGACTCGATGGGCCTTTCACCCCTACTCCCAACTCACGCGAGGGTATTGTAGGACACCAACGCTAACGGGCCTCCACGTGCCTTTCGGCACGCTTCGCCCTGCTCAGGAGTAGATCGTCCGGATTCGGGTCGTATCCACGCGGCTCCCCGCCCTTGAAGACGGCGGCCCTCGTAATACTGCGGCCATGTCGGTTTCCCTATGCCTGCCCCGATACTCGGGTTAGACTCGCCACATGAATACACTCCCTGGCTCGTTTTTCAAAACGCACGACGCGACACCGGCTTCCCGCGATTCTTACTGCAGGTTCGCACCTGGGTCATTTTTCGCGGGACCTTTCATGCCACGTCGCTCCATCACCACCTGATTTCAGGCCCTATTGCACCTCCCTTCTCGGGGTGCTTTTCAGCGTTCGCTCACGCTACTTGTTCACTATCGGTCTCGGAGAGTGTTTAGCCTTGGCAGTCGATGCCTGCCATATTCCCGAGGAATTTCCAATCCCCGGTACGCTGGTACTGACGCACACCGTACTGGAATCCGTTACGGGGTTGTCACCCTGTTTCACGCTCCGTTCCAGGAGACTTCACGAATCCGCTCGAGTGCTGCAAGTCAGCCCGAACACCACATTGCCCGTGAGGGCTTCAGTTTGGGCTGGGCCGCGTTCACTCGCGGTTACTAACGGCATCACGTTCGTTTTCTCTTCCTCCCGGTACTGAGATGTTTCAGTTCCCGGGGTTCCCCATTGCGCAAGGCAATTGCGACGAGGAGTTCCTATTCGGAGATCTCTGGTTCTTCGCCTCCGTGCGGCTCCCCAGAGCTTTTCGCAGCTTGGCACGTCCGTCATCGGCTTCCGAGCCGAGCCATCCACCAGGTGGCATCGTAGCCACGATTGTGGAACTGGCAGATCAGTGATGGTTCTGCTTGTTGTTCCCGGCGACCACGTTCAGTGGACGCCTGGATCGCACGTACATACGGTGTCATCTACGCCCCCGTCGGTGGCGGTGGGCATATCGACCCTTCCCACGCTCGCTTTCACGCGGCGTGGTGCATCGGTTACGGACCTGTCGGGAGTTGCACCCGACGCCTGTGAAGGCATCCGCCTCGGATAGGTCTCGTGAGCCCTGACGGGCTAGCTTCCGGTCGGTTAGACCGACCAATGTAAGGTGGGCTGGGGCGTCGCCCCAGTCCCGATCAGTAGGAGGTGATCCAGGCGCAGATTCCCCTACGCCTACCTTGTTACGACTTAAGCCCCCTTGCAAAGCCCAGATTCGACTACCGCATGGTAGCCTCATCCGGACCTCACTCGGGTGCTTTGACGGGCGGTGTGTGCAAGGAGCAGGGACGTATTCACCGCGCGCTTCTGACACGCGATTACTACCGAATCCAGCTTCATGAGGACGAGTTTCAGTCCTCAATCCGAACTACGACCGAGTTTCGAGATTAGCGTCTCCTCTCGGAGTAGCTACCCTTTGTCTCGGCCATTGTAGCCCGCGTGTTGCCCGGCCCATTCGGGGCATACTGACCTACCGTTGCCCGTTCCTTCCTCCGCTTTAGCAGCGGCGGTCCGCTTAGTGTACCCACCCGTCTCGCGACGGTGCTGGCAACTAAACGTGCGGGTCTCGCTCGTTACCTGACTTAACAGGATGCCTCACGGTACGAGCTGACGGCGGCCATGCACCTCCTCTCAGTGGCTCTAGTAAGCTCATCACACTGACTGTCACTGCACACTGTCGGGGCCGGTGAGATGTCCGGCGTTGAGTCCAATTAAACCGCAGGCTCCTCCGGTTGTGGTGCTCCCCCGCCAATTCCTTTAAGTTTCATCCTTGCAGACGTACTTCCCAGGCGGCCCGCTTAGCGTCTTCACTGCGGCACAGCGCAGACTCGTAGTCTGCGCGGCACCTAGCGGGCATCGTTTACGGCTGGGACTACCCGGGTATCTAATCCGGTTCGAGACCCCAGCTTTCGTCCCTCACTGTCGGATCCGTCTTCCCGAAGTGCTTTCGCCATCGGTGGTCCGTCCAGGATTACAGGATTTCACTCCTACCCCGGACGTACCCTTCGGGTCTTCCGGTCCCAAGCCGAACAGTTTCCGCTGGACGCCCACCCGTTAAGCGGGTGGATTTCCCAACAGACTTGCTCGGCCAGCTACGGACGCTTTAGGCCCAATAAAATCGGCCATCACTCGGACTGCCGGTATTACCGCGGCGGCTGGCACCGGTCTTGCCCAGTCCTTGTTCCTGTACCACCTTACGGTACAGAAAAGCGAGGGCTCTATGCCCTCGCACTCGGAGTCCCCCTATCGCACTCTCGTGCAGTGTAAAGGTTTCGCGCCTGCTGCGCCCCGTAGGGCCCGGAATCTTGTCTCAGATTCCGTCTCCAGGCTCTCGCTGTCACGACCTGTACCGATTATCGGCATGGTGGGCCGTTACCCCACCATCTACCTAATCGGCCGCAGCCACATCCTACAGCGCGGAAGCGTTTGGGACACTCGCCATGTCCAGGCTGAGTGTCCTATCCGGGATTAGCCTCAGTTTCCCGAGGTTATCCCGATCTGTAGGGTAGTTTGGCCACGTGTTACTGAGCTATGCGCCACGGGTCTGAACCCGTACGACTAGCATGGCTAAATCGGACTCCGATAGCAATGGCCTCCGGCAGGATCAACCGGAATGT
>JARUKX010000015.1 GCA_029688825.1 Haloarculaceae archaeon H-GB1-1
TGCGCTCTGTATTCAGTACGACTCTTAGAACCTATCACCGCTGAAGGATTTCAACAAGGACGTTATAATCTAATCTGTTCCATCGATTCCCTGTATTGACCGCTCAGAGTGATCGGTCTACGCTATGAATGGGACAGGCGATAGTGAGTTCACCGAACTGCTTCCACCACCGTCGTGAGCGGACGAACGCTCCGTACTTCCGCTTGAGTGTTGAGTTGACGGTCTCAGATTGACTCCGTTGGCCGAAGAGATCAGCGTCTAAGCGTGCGTTCCATGCCTTGTGGAGCGACGTGAACTCGCGATGCTTGACCAGTGGGCGAATCTCGTGTTGACGGGCAAGTCGTCTGATTTTCTGATCGTCGTAGCCTTTGTCACCGAGCAGAATCTCGATACTCTCGGGATTGCGTTTGATCAAGGACGGAGCAATCTGGCTGCCGTGTTTTCGTGTCGTTTGAACGCTTTACAGAGCGTTGGTGGCGTGGGAAGTTCAACTACTCCAAGAACACGACGGATGCGTGGCATCTCGATCAACTCGTCAAGCAGACCACGATAGGTCGTGTTCTTCCGAACTTTGAGACACAGCAGAACAACATGCTGCGGGAGTGTATAGCGGTGTTTAGAGAACTTCGAGGAATATCCAGAGACGGCTCGGCGTGCCAGATGGGTCGCCTTCTCAGTAAAACGGAGAATCTGTGACTTCGGGAGGGCCTTCATCTGGTGGCATTACAGGACGAACATGTAGCTCTCTGAGTATTTCAACAGAGCCCGATATTTCGGCTTTGGAGCGATCCTGTCGACCGACACCGACCGTAACGGTGATACCGTTGTCCGCCTGCACGACGAGGGTACAACGTCGATGTACCTGTCGCCGAGCGGGTGAATCGCCCCGTGGAGGCAAGCGTGGATATCGACGCCGCCCAGTAGTCGACGGCTGGCTCGTGAGTTTTTTGGGTACTCGAACGCACAGCGATCATTTACATTTTTATATACAATATTATTTTTTGATAAGAAGACTACCTCAGGCCTGGGAGAGCCGTCGACGAGCCGTGGCTGCAGAAACCAGATATACAGCCATTCGCCCTCGTTTAGACGCGTGAGCTCACGGTTCGAGTCACTACCTCTCAATTCGAGGTTTCCTACGCCAGATATCTGAATTAGATCGCGCTGACGAAGCGGTACTTCGGTTCGATTATCAGCAGTTCTGGCGTCATGCCGTCGCGAATTAGCAGATGAACATACGGCACCTCCTTAGGGCCTTTTACGACCACGTCAACTGGTCTCTCTAAGTAATTCCACGAGCTACTTCGAAAGATTCCCCGACTCCATCACCGCCGTCTTCCTCATGCCGCCGTGAGAAACCTCCGATGCGGGATTCGGTGTCACATGAAACGACGGGAGGTAGGCACTCCGTCAAAATGATAAAATATATGGTAAAACGTTCAAGTATACTAATTTCTGACTATTTAATCGCAGCCAATCTGGAGCAGCTGAAAACTCTCCACGGAGCTCGAATTACTGACATATAGCAATAGACGAAACGCGTTCGACCGTTCGCAGTGCGGCACCGTGCGGGAGACTGTCACGGCCGCTCAGTCTGATGTGGCGGGCCGGCGGACATCGACGGGCAGTCCCGGGAGTGGATGGCGGGAGTGTCGCTACGGAGACAAGGCAGGAACAACCGACTCGAACCTCGAGTCGCGGCGTCTTTGAACGACTTTTGACCCCCGGTATCGGTCAGTTCACAAACAGGGGCGGCGACAGACCGGGAAACAGTTACAGCGGCCTCTCTCAGTCCGCGCCCGCGGACGACTGTGCCGGCGAGAGCGTTCCGGTGTCGCGGTGGCTCTCCTTCCACGTGATCTCGGTCGCGTGGCAGGACGGGCAGACGTATTCGACGAGCTTCGTGGTTTCGTCGTTGAACGCGAGTGTCGTGCCGCACCGATCACAGTTTGGCATTAGGGTTTGGGTTTGGTAGTGAAGGGTATTAAATAATGCGAAATATGCGATACCATGTACCAAACCAACGTGCATCCGTCATCGTCGATGGTGCCGAGTGTGAGCAATCCGTCACGACGGCCGCGGAACCTCGGGGTAGCGCTGGTGGTTGCCGGTGGAGTTTCGGGCCAGGATCTCGGTGGTGGCGGCGGTCCGGCCGTCGGGCCGGCGTTCGGTCCGCTCGTCGTAGTAGAGAACGGTGAGGTCGAGGCAGGCGTGCAGGAGTTCGTTGCTGGCGAATCGGTAGCGGTCGCCGCTCGGCCCAGCCTCCGTCTCGGCAGTCGAGCGGAGGTGGTGCTGGACGAACAGAACGCCGTCCTCGGTCAGCGCCTCCTTCACGTCGGGAAAGCGGTCCACGGCGCGGTAGAAGCTGTTCGTGATGACGTCGTAGGTCTCCGTCGGAAACTCGTGGGACGGGACGTCGGCGCGCACGAGGTTGATCCGGTCGGCGACGCCGGCTTCCGCGGCGTTCTCTCGGAGAATCTCCAGCCCGGCTTCGGATTTGTCGATGGCGTCGACCTCGTAGCCGTGTTCGGCGAGGAACAGTGCGTTGCGACCCGTTCCGGCGGCCAGGTCGAGCGCCCGTCCGTCGGGGAGGGACTCGACGTACTGCTGGAGGACCGTCGAAGGGTCCGGGTGACTCGGGTACTCGCCGTCGCGGAATCGCTCGTCCCAATCGGTCATGGAGGCTCTACCGGCGTCGGGGACGTGAACGTGTGGGTCGATGGGCGGCGGCAGGTCTGCAGTTAGCTGTCGGCGTGGGCGTCGACGTAGTCTCGGAGGGTGTGGCGAACGGATTCGTCCACGGGCGGGCGTTCGTACACTTCGAGCAGGTCGTCGACGCGTGCCGCCGCGCGGTCGACTGCCGTTTCCGCGCCGGCGTCCTCCCACGCGGTGTACCGGCCGCGACGCGCGGTCTCGGACTGGACGGACGGGGCATCGGCGACGGACGACGGGTCACGCTCGTCGGTGAACGCGTCGCCGGGTGCCGCGTCCCGAATGCGGTCGAGAGATACGTCGGAAGCGAGACTGTCGACGAGTGTGTCGTGTGTGCCGGCGCTCCACTGGAGGTCCCGAATTCGCTCGCAGTCCAGGACAAATTTCGCCGGCGATATCGTCTCGTAGGTGTCGAGCAGCCCCGCGGCGTTGAACACCAAGTCCGCGCCGCTGTCGAACGCACCAGCGAGTTTGCGCATCGACTCCGACCCCGACTGGTCACCGAGCGTCTTCGCGTCGGTGACGCCGCCCTCGGTTCGAGCCGGAAGGTCGTAGTACTGGCCCATGCGGACGCCGATAGACGAGAGGAGGCTGCTCGTCGGGCCGCCGTACGCCACGGCCCCGGCATCGGGGTCGTAGTGCGTCGACGCGTACCCGAAGAGGACCGGCGTGCCGGCGTTGGTCACCTGCGCCAGCACCAGTCCGAACAGCGTCTCGGCGTTCGCGAGGACGACCGTCTCGGAGAGCGACACCGGGGCCGAGGCACCCGCTATCGCCCCGCTGGAGACGATGAGCGGCTGCCCATCCGCTGCGAACTCACGGAGGCCGTCGACGATGGGCTCGTTCCACCGGCGGGGAGACCGCGGATGGACCCGACCGAGAACGACCGGTTTCGACGGGGTTTCGTCGCCGACAGCCAGCGACGCCATGTCGATCGACGCGCGGGCGTTGGCGGCGGTCCGAGCCGACCCGACGAGCGGCTTGTCCGAATGCGTCAGCAACGTTTCGAGGAGTTCGTATCCGGGGTCGGCGTCTTCGAATCCGCCTGGATTCCCCCCGAGCGCGAACCGCTCGGGACTGCAGAGGTCGTATCCGATGCAGTCGATCGGTTCGGCCACGTGCGCGAGCCTGACCAGTTTCTCGAAGTCGGCCATCGTCGCGCGGCTCCGCCCCGACTGGTGTGACAGGACGTGTCGGGCACCCGTCCCCGGTGTGAGGACCTGCTCGTCTGTGTCGCCACCGACCGTGACCGTTCGGCCGGGATTTCGCGCGTGCCAGGTGAACGACGACGGCGCGTCGTCGAGACAGGATTCGACGAGGTCCGGTGGAAGCGTCACTGCCGTGCCGTCGACCGTCGCCCCTGCGGCGTCGAGCGCTTCACGGGCGGCGTCGTGTTCGACTGCCATCCCGATTTCCGAGAGGACCGTGAGGCTATGCTCGTGGATCGTCGCGCAGGCCGTCGTGGGAAGTCGGTCACGCATACGATGCATGCTGTCGCACACCACACGTTATAGCGTTTCGGCGAACGGAGGCTGCGATGGACCGCTGGAGGCCCAGGGACCTGCTCAGTCTTTCAGTGTGATGCCGCCGAAGGCGACGAACCCCGTCAGTACGAGGTCGGGCTTGGCTTTGGGTTCGCCGTCGACGAATCGCGCCCGGTCGTCTTCGACCGCGCCGAGGATGGGGAGCGCATCGACCGTCACCGCCCAGTCCTCGGGGACGGTCACCTCGACGCCGCCGAACAGGGCCGTCGCGGTCACGACGGCAGGCGGGTCCGCGACGGTCGCATCTCGGAGGTCGACCTCGACGCCACCGAAGATGGCCGTCGAGGTGCCGCCGGTGAACGACTGCGACGTTATCCTGCGCTCGGATCCGCCGAAGATACCGACGAGGTCGAAATCGTCGCCGCGACTCGACGGGACTCGCCTGCGGGTGCGCCACTGCCCGAGCAGGACCGCGAGTCCGAACGCAACGATGAGGAGCGGCCTCCACGACGCGATGGTCGTCGCGGTGAGCAGTCCGAGCGCGAGCAACTGGACGATGAGCGCGAGGATGACGAGCAGGACCGGCCCCGTCACGTTCCGGAAGTCGCTCTGATACAGCGCCCAGAATCCGAGGAGGACGAACAGCGACGGGACCCAGCGCCAGAGCGACCCCACGTCGTAGACGCCCGTCGTCGTCACCAGGAGCAGCGCGCCGATGACGACGATGACCAATCCGGTCACTGCCTGCGTGGAGACTCTACGGTGAGCCATCTGCGGACTGATTCACAGCGAGACAACGTGAATGTGTGGCCGGCGCGGTGGACCGATGGTGGCGTCGGCCGGACCCTTCAAGCGTCCATCCGGAAGACGATCTCGGGTTCCCAGAGGAGTCGATGCTCCTTGTACGTCCCCTTGCCCATCCCGCCGTGTTCGCGGTTGGACTCGATCACTTCGAGAAAGGCGAGTTCGTTGAGCAGTCCGCGAATCGAGTCCGTCGAGAGCGGGTCGGCGCTCGATTTCTCGCAGACCGCCGTGTACATGTCGTAGACGACGGTCGTCCTGAACCAGTCGTCGGGCTGTTGGTTCGTCAGGTTCGCGAGCGCGAGGAGGACGTAGCGAGTGTGGGGCGGCAGCCCGGAGATGAGTTCCTTCAGCCGATCGGCCTCGGCCTGCTCCTGTGCCTGGACGAGGTGGGTCTCCTCGACGGCCTCGTAGCCGTTGTTCTCGGCGTAGTCGCCGGCGTGTCGGAGCAGCCGAATCGCCTTGCGAGCGTCGCCGTGCTTGTTCGCCGCCATCGCCGCCGCGCGGGCGATGACGCCCTCCCTGAGGACGCCCTCCTCGAAGGCGTCCTGACGATTGGCCAGAATCTCCTTGAGTTGCGTCCCGTCGTAGGGGTCGAAGATGAACTCGTGGTGGCCGAGGCTGCTCTTGACGCGCTCGGTCATCTTCTCCCGGAAGTTGATCTTGTTGGAGATGGCGACGATGCCGATGGGGACGTCGATCTTCCCGGATTCGCGTGCGCGTGAGAGGATCATGAGGACGTTGTCGTCGCTCAGACGGTCGACCTCGTCGAGCGTGATGATGGCCGCGTCGTAGAAGCCGTTCAGGATGTCCCAGAGACGGTTGTAGTACTCGTTCGCGGAGATGCCTCGCGAGGGGATGTGGACGCCGGTCGAGGGGTGATTGACCTGCGTCGCGATCTCCTGGACGGTGTCGGCCTCGCCCTTCGCCTGCGAGCAGTCGACGGTCGCGGTCGCGAGCCGATTGCCGCGTCGGTCGGCCTCGTCGCGAGCGCGCTCCATCACGTGCTTCGTCACGAGGGATTTGCCCGACCCCGTCTTCCCGTAGATGATGACGGAGTTCGGCGGTGCACCCGAGACGGCCGGGCCGAGTTCCTTCGCGAGGTCCTGGATCTGCTCGTCGCGGCCGACGATCCGGTTCTCGTCGGGGACGTGGTCGATGTCCAGCAGCTCCCGCCGAGAGAAGATGTTGTTGCCTCCGGAATCGTCTATCGACTCGAACAGCTCGTCGCCGTCGTCCCCGTCTCGGACACCGTCCTCGAAGGCCATGCAGGCCGTTGCTGCCACCACACACAAAAGGTTTTACACCTCGTTCCGAGTTAGTTCGAGGTTGACGACGGGCCTGGCTGGCGGTCTCCGGCGACGACTACTAACTATGAAGGAGGATGATACCCACCCAATTCCGAGTTAGTGGCGTCTGTGAGAGCCAGCGGAACCGCTGTTCGAAGGGAATTCGATTGTTCGTGGGTTCCAGATTTGGAGCCGATACGTCCACAGACACTCCCGGTTCCGAGTTAGTTCTGCGACGAAGGTACAACCGCCACGATCAGGACGGACAGGGACACCCAGTTCCGAGTTAGGTAGTAACAAGGAGCACCCTCGGTTGTGGGCGACGACACCCACACCCGGTTCCGAGTTAGGAGAATGGAAGCCCTGGGTGGCACAAACGAGTCATCCGATCGGCCGGATAACAGTCACGCCCACACCTGGTTCCGAGTTAGTTAGGGAGGAGCCTCTAGGGGGTGAACGAAAGGGAAAGCTAGTGGCAACACACCTCGTTCCGAGTTAGATTTTGCCGGAGAAACCGTCATCCCCTCTCTAAAACGCAACTAACTCGGAACTGGGTGTGGGTGTCACCGGAAACATCCCGATAACTCCCCCACCCGGATTTCCCACACCCTCTCTCGAATTATCTTCTCCACTGTCACGAATCGCATTCAGTGAAAACGGTTGACACATTCAAGGTGTGCAGTGGTGTGACTAGCTGACGATGTCCCAGGACGACACGAGAGCGAAAATCTACGAGTCAGTCGTCTCCAACCTCGACCAGACCAAACACCATCAGATCAATAGCTGGGATAGACTCGACACGAAGGCCTCACAGATCATCTCCGCGGACCTCATCCTCGCCGGCCTCGCGCTGTCGACGACGACGGCCATCGAGAGCATCCACTTCCGAATCTTCGTTCTCGCGGCGCTCGGAGTGTTGACCGTCTCTATCGTCTGCTGTAGCCGCGCCATCGTGCCGGGGACGGTCGCCTACGGGCTCGGGGAGGGAGCGACCCGCCGAGCCGAACAGATCGACGATATCGAGACGCTGAACTACGACCTGATGCGTGCCACGGAGTCGGCCATCGTCCACAACAGAGCAGAGACTGCATCGAAGTCGTACTGGCTCGGCGCGGGAATCTGGGCGGCCATCGCCGGACTGCTCTTCCTGCTCGTCGCAGTCCTCTCGCTGTCCGTGCCGATCACGTACGAGCCGGTCTGGAATCTCGTGGCAATAGTCGTCGTCCTGCTCGCGCTCTTAGCGTACTACTTTTATACCAGAGCAAAGCAAAAGTAGTCAACTATCGTACTGAATGACATGTCACCCAGTGATGGCGAGTTCGACGTCGAGAAAGGATCGCGACGACACGAGGACGTGAACATCGTCGTCAAAGCCGCGGTCAAACGCGAACTCGACGACTATCAGGTCTCCTCGGACTTCTACGACGCGCTCGACGGACGAATCGCGACGCTTCTCGACGAGGCGGCCGAGCGCGCCAGAGAGAACGACCGGAAGACGGTGCAGCCGAAGGACCTCTGACCCACGGTCGAACCGGTCACCCGTCGCTCACTCCCTCGCTTTGAGGTTGTGGACGGGTTCGAGCCACTCGAGAACCTCCGCGGTCGGGTCGAGCGCCTCCACGATGGCGTCAGTGGACTTGTACGCCATCGGCGCTTCGTCGAGGACGGATTCGACGACCGACTCGGAGTACACGTCCGCCATGGACTCCTCGAACGCGGCGAGCGACCCCTCCTCGTGAGCCTGCCGGCGGCTCATATCGCGCCCGGCACCGTGGGGTGCCGTCCGGTGGTACTCGTCGTTGCCCCGGCCGCGGGCGATGATCGACCCGTCCGCCATGTTGAACGGGACGACGAGGCGCTGGCCGTCACGGGCGGGCGTCGCCCCCTTCCGGATGGTCAGGTCACGGAAGTCGACGTAGTTGTGGACGGACTGGAAGCGGTCCACCGGCGACACCCCGAGGACGTCACAGATCGCCTCGCTCATCCGCTCGCGGTTCCATCGCGCGTACTGCTGGGCGAACAGCATGTCGACGAAGTAGCCGTGGGCCTCCCGGCCGTCGAGGTAGTCGAGGTCGGTGTTGCGGGACTCGGGCTCGGGTTCGATGGTCGATAGTTCCCCGAAGACCGCGTTTATCTCGTCGCCGTCGAAGTCGTTCCTGATGCACTCCTTCCTGAGATGGGACTCGCCCATGCCACCGGTCACCCAGGCGTAGAGGTCGGCGTCGCTGACCTCCGCTGGGTCGAACTTCAGGTACGATTCGAGATGGTCGGGGATCGACTCCCGAATGGCGTCGGCGTTGCGGTAGTTCGTCGCTCGGTGCTGCCAGTACTCCGCGACGGCCTTGCCCAGATAGCGCGACCCGCTGTGGACGACGAGCCAGTAGTCGCCGGTCTCGTTCGCTCGTGCGAACTCGACGAAGTGGTTGCCGCCGCCGAGCGTTCCGACGCTCTGGATGACGTGCCCCATCCCCTGGTTCTGGTCGGCGAGGACGCGGTCGCACAGCGACGTGAAGTATTCGCCGTCGTAGCCGTCGAACTCGAAGGACAGGGGGTCGACCGACTCGCCGAACTGCTGGCGATACGCCTCGTCGAACCGCTCGAAGACCCGGTTCGCGCGGTCGAAGGGGAACTCGTCCACCAGATGCACCGCGTCGTCGTAGTCGTGTACGGACCGCCCCATCGGGACGGCGTCGCGAACGCGTCGCTCCCGCTCCTCGTGAGCCAGCGGCAGTTCCGACCCGAGATTGGTCGCGGCCATCCCGCAGCCGACGTCGACGCCGACGACGTTCGGGACGATTCGGCGGCCCAGCGGCATCGTGAACCCGACCGGCGCACCGGCTCCCCAGTGCGTGTCGGGCATGATCCGAACCGGTTCCGTGAACGCCTCGTGGTCGATGAGGTCCTGAATCTGCTGGAGACAGGACTCCTCGACGAGCGTCTCGTCGTCTACCATGATGCGCGCCGTCGTGTGCGCGCCGTCCAACTCGATGGGCATCGTCGCTCGGGCTACCGTTTCGACGGCCACCTCTTGAGCATGACGAGACCGACGCGTGGGGCGCGTTCCTCCGCTCCCATTCGTGACAGTGAGACAACGTTTATCTCCTGGGGAGTTCATGTCCTCGTATGGCACCGACAGAGCCAGCCGAATCCGAGACGGTTCGCAAGCGAATAGACGAGGGAATCGACGAATCCGCTATGGAGTCGGTTCTCGAAGACGTTCACGGGGAGACTCCCCACGAAGACGCCGCGGGCGCACTCAGTGCGGTCGCTGCGGAGGAGGCCGCCGAGATCGCCGAACAGGCGTCGGCTCGGGCCCGGCGACGAAATCGGGAAATCACGCCCGAGGACGTGGCGAAGGCCGCCGAGGCACGCCGCAAGCAGTGGCGAATGGGTCGCCATTACGGACCCTGAGTCGGGCCTCCGAACGCCGTCGCGGAGTCCCACCGCCTGCGATTTATCCGGCACCCGCTCGTAGCTACAGTCGATGGACCGGGTCGTACTGCGCGCGCTGATGGCGCTCGTCGGCCTGCTGACGCTGTTCGTCTACCTCGCTGGGGCCGTCCTCAGCTACGCGGCACTGCGGATCGTGTTGACCGGCCCCCTCTCGGCGAAGACCGTTGTCGCGTACCTCCTCGTCCTCACGGCTGTCGGTGGATACCTGACCTACCGCTTCGGCACGCGACAGTTGCTCTCGGAGATCCGGGCCCGGCCACTGACGAGAGCGACCAGTCCGCGACTCCTCGACCGGGTCTCCCTCCTCAGCCACCACTTCGGCGTCGCCGAGCCACGCGTCTACGTCGCCCAGATGGCGACCCCGAACGCGTTCGCGATGGGGAGTCCCCGCGACAGCGTCATCGTCGTGGACCGCTCTCTGTTCCGTCTGCTCGACGCGGCCGAGTTCGAAGCCATTCTGGCCCACGAACTCGCGCACGTCGCCCGATACGACGGCCTCGTCCAGACGATGGCCTACAGCGCGCTCCGCACCGTCGCCGGTGTCGTCTTGCTCGCGCTACTGCCGGTCACCTTACTCATCTCCGGATTCGCCCGTTCGATTGCCTGGGTTCGCGGCCGACCCGTTCAGTGGACGGCGACGCTCCCGGGGCGACTCCACAGGGGTGTCGAGTTGCTGCTCGTGCTCGTCATGTTCCTCCTGACGCTCCCGCTCCTGGCGTACTCGCGACGTCGCGAGTTCGCAGCGGACGCGAGGGCCGTCGAAGCGACCGGAACCCCGAACGCGCTGGCGAGCGCGATATGGAAGATCGACCGCGCTGCTCACAGGAAGTGGGGCTTCCTCTCGACGCTCTCCGTCCGTGGGGAAGACGAAACCGCGTTCACGGACCTCCTCTCGACCCATCCGGCGGTCGAAGACCGCATCGGGCGGTTGCGGACGACCGCAAAAGCTCGAGAGGAACGATCTGGACCCAACCGGAAAATACATTGAGCGAGTCCCACAATACGATCCAATGACAACCGCTCGGCGCGTCGTCTTTCTCGGAACCTCGACGGGCGTTCGAGACCTCCAATCGGGACTGGCCTCGCTGAGCGGCGAATGGACAGTGGACGTCGCTGAGACGGTCGACGCCACCGTCCTTCGGCAGTCTTCGATAGAGTGCGTCGTCTTCGACGTCGACTCGTACGACTCGGAGAGGGTCGTGAACGTCGTCGGAGAATCGGTCCCGATCGTCGCGATCGTCGACGCCGACGACGTCGCCGCGATAGCGGACCTCGTTCGCGATGGCGTCTGTGAGTGGTTTCCCACGAACCTCCTGTCGGCGGACCCCGAATCGCTCGCCGTGAGAGTGCGGAACGTCGCCGACCGCTCCCGGAGACTCCAGCGGGAGACCCAGTTGGATCGAATCAATCGCGTCGTCAGGGACGTACATCGCGAGCTCGTCAGAGCGACCGACCGGGCGTCGCTCGAACAGCGCGTCTGTGACGTCATCAGCGGCTCCGAGCCATACGTGTTCGCGTGGATCGGCGAAAACGACCCCGAAACCGCGGAGCTGAAACCGCGCGCGTCGGCCGGAATCGAGCAATCGTATCTGGACGAGATCAGCGTGACCACCGACGCGACGGCGACCGGGAAGGGGCCGGCCGGCACCGCGTATCGAACGCGGGAGGTCGCTGTCGTCCAGAACATGGCCGAGAGCGAATCCTTCGAACCCTGGCGCCAGGCGGCCACCGAGCGTGGGTATCGGTCGGCCGCAGCCATTCCCATCCAGTACAGGGACGACCTCCTCGGAATGCTCCTCGTGTACTCTGACCGGCAGTTCGCGTTCGACGAGAACGAGCGGGCGCTGCTCGAATCCGTCGCCGAGGACCTCGGGTTCGCTATCGACTCGATAGAGAACCGCAAGCGCGTGGACCGATACAGCGAACTCACCCAGCACGCACCGGTCGGAATCTATCGGACGGAAGCCATCGAAGGCGGTCGCATCGTCGAGGCGAATCCCGCGCTCGCGTCTATCTTCGACGCCGAAACTCCCGACGACCTCATCGGCGAACAGGTCAGGGACTTCTACATCGACCCCGAGGACCGGGAAGCGCTCGTCTCGAACGCCATGAGCGATACGGTGACGCAGGTGGAGATGCGGTTCCGAACGCTCGCCGGTGACGAGGTGTGGGGGATGCTCACGGAGATCTACTTCGAGGACGCCGACGGGACGGCGTACTTCGACGGGGCGCTGACGGACGTCACACAGCGCAAAGAGTTCGAACGGCAGCTCCAGGAGCAAAACGACCTGCTGGAGGAACGCAGCGACCAGTTCGAGTTCTTCAACGACCTCCTCCGTCACGAGGTGCTGAACGGGATGAGCGTCATCCTCGGGAACGCGGACCGTCTCGCGTCGGAGTGGCCGGACGACGAGCGCCCACCGATGATCGAAGTGATTCGGAGTCGGAGCAACGACATCGTCGACGTGGTCCAGAACGTGCGCGAGGTGCTCGACCGCCTGACTGCGGAGGACTTCGAACTGTCTGTCGTCGACATCGGCGAGGTTCTCTCACACCGCGTCGCGTACCTCCAGTCCGTGTATCCGGAAGCAAACGTCTCTCTCGACGTCTCAGAACCGGAACCCGTGCTCGCCGACGAGTTCCTGGGTGACGCGCTGGACAACGTCCTCCAGAACGCCGTCCAGCACAACGACGCGGCGAATCCCTCAGTCGACGTCACCGTCACGAGCGATGGCGCGACGACGACGGTCGCCATCGCAGACGACGGGCCGGGCGTTCCGGACGAGAAGAAATCCGAACTGTTCGAACCGACCGACGTCCCGCTGGACTCGGCCGCTCACGGGTTCGGACTCTACTTCGTCAACACGCTCGTCTCGCGATACGGTGGGGCCATCGAGGTCTGGGACAACGACCCGACCGGAGCGGTGTTCGAACTGACCTTCCAGTCGGCGCGCGAATGACTCGGCAGGAAATGGACGAACCGTCCACGGGTGGGACGGCGGGGCCACGCCGTCCCGCCAGTGGACAGTAGCGTCGACTACTGGGCTAGTGTCCCGGCCGTTCCGGACGGCCGGACGCTGATGGTAGCGTTCGTCGTCGCACGGTGCAACGTCGGCAGGTGGGGCATCACGACGACGGTCCGGAGCCACGGTGACGTCGTCGCGTTCGGATCTGGCAGGGTCACGTTCGTCCCCCGACGGAGATGGGAGCTAGCATCTCGGTCACTGCCGACACTCGATACTGGGTGTCTGACCACCAAAAATCGAAGCGCGTATTCTCACGACCCTGCAATACCCCGGAATCGCGGCCGCGACCCGTCCTCACATGGCCTGACAATCCGGACACGAGGGTTGCTTTGGCTCGGTGAAGAACCCGACCGTTCGTCGGCCGGTCCGTCGCCACCACGTCTCACAATCTGGGCACTGTTCGAATCGGTGGAACTGCGTCGTTTGCTCCATACACGAGTCTATAATGGTTTATCATTTATATCTTGTCCAGGAACGACTCGATATTCCTTAAGGACCTAGAACAGGAAGTCACACCGAGTCCGCTCGCGCCGCCTCGAATACGTCGTCGTGAAGTCGCTCGGTCACGTGATCCATCAACCACTGGAGATTGACGGTGTCGTCGCGGTTGTAGGAGACGAGCGTCTCCAGCGCCGATTCGTCGCCGGCTTCGTACTCCCGCCACAGGCGAACGGCGTCCTCACCGGAGAGGTCGGGTCGGTCGCGTTCGAGGCCCACGTCCTTCTCGATGGTCTTGAGACCGCCCGAGAGACCGATCCGCTTGCAGGGGTACATGAGGTCGACGTGCGGGAGCGAGACGTCGAGGTCGAACGCCGTTTCGAGGAACGGCACGTCGAAGCGCTTGCCGTTGAACGTCACCAGTAACTGGCTATCGGCCAACTCGGCGCTGAGACGCTCGGCGCTCAGGTCCCGACCGTTGACGAACGTCTTCGTCTCGCCGCCGCGATGGAGGCTGACGACGGTCACGTCGTTGCGATACTGGTCGAGGCCCGTGGTCTCGATGTCCAGGAAGCAGGCGTCCTCGCGGAAGTTCTCGTACAGTCGCCAGTGGCTCCCGGACGGAAACGCCCGGTCGAAGTACGCTGCGTTGCCGTCGTCGAGATGCACCGCCGCCTGTTCGATGAACTCCTCGATCCGGTCAGCCGTCTTCGGCCCGACGGCCGACGGCTCGAAGTCGTCCCAGTGGGTCACGCCGTCCGCCCAGAGCCGTCGCTCGGTCGTTTCGCCGACGCCCGAGACGGGGATGAAACTGTTCTCGATTCGCACGGTAGAGGACAGGCGAGACCCGGTGAAATACCTTTCTCGTCGCTCCCGTCCGAACACGTTCGCGCCGAGATGACGAGGGGACCAACAACGGTATCGGCCCGCCGACCGAACGGCCGAGATATGCAGACCGTATCGGTCGAACGGGACCTCGACGGTGACGCCGACGCCGTTCGCGACGCGATGGCGGACGTCGAGGCGTTCATGCTCGCGGCCGGCTTCGACGTGGTCACGGTCGAAGACGACGCGATCCATCTGGAGAACCGCGTCGGCATCGCGACCCTGCAACTGGACCTCCGAATCGTCGACGGCGACGGCGACCTCGAATACGTACAGGAGGACGGCATCTTCCGCGAGATGCGTACCAGCTATCACCTCGAACCAACTCCAAACGGTGCGACGATCACAGCGACGACGGACTTCGCCGTCGACGTCAGCCTCGTCGGCGAACTGCTCGACGCGACCGTGATCAAGCGCCAACGTCGGAAGGAACTGAACGCGCAGTTCGACTACCTCGAGCGGGTCGCGGCCGGCGAACCAGCGTAGGCCGGCCCATCACGGTACACACGGCCGGTCGAACGGACGGTACACACGGCTGGTCGAACAAGCGACACACACGTGTATTCGAACATGTTCGGGGAACTCGTTGGGCATGTCGAGGTCCACGTTTCAGGTAGGACCATGCCGTGTGCAAACCTCCGAATCGACATTCCCGAGGGCGTCTGGATCGGCGACGTGTCGCGTGAGCACCCCGAGACTCGGTTCCGCATTCTCTCGGCGTTCGCCGGCGAGGACGCCGGCGTTGGGCTCGCCGAGATCACCGGGCCGGCCCTCTCGAAGGTCGTGACCGCAATCGACGACGCCGACGCCGTTCTCGAATGCGCCCCGCTCCAGTTCGACGACGAGCGCGCGCTGGTGCAGTTCGAGACCGACCTCCCGCTCTTGCTCTCGCCCGTGCAGGACTCCGGTGCGCCGATGAAGCTCCCGTTCGACATCGTCGACGGCGAGGCAAGCTGGGAGGTGACCGCGTCACGTGACCGGCTGTCCCGACTCGGAACCCAACTCGACCAACTCGGAATCCGCTTCCACGTCGACAGCGTTCAGCAACGCGTCGAGATGGACCAACTCCTCACCGAGCGCCAGCAGTCGCTCGTCCGCGCCGCGGTGGACCAGGGCTACTACGACACCCCGCGGGGATGCTCGCTGACCGACCTCGCCGCGGAACTGGACATCGCGAAGTCGACCTGCTCGGAGACGCTCCACCGCGCCGAGGAGAAGATCGTCAAATCGTTCGTCGAGGAGTCGGCCGAACCGTCCGCGTCGCCCGTCGTGCAGTGAGGCCACAAAGTGCTACGCTCGGTCATCCAGTCGGCTCTGCTGGACACTCGGATGGCGATGGATGGTGCGGGCTGGCTGTCGAGTATCTCCGCAAGGAGCAGTTACAGGATACTATCTGCGTGAACCGCCTCGGGGTCAAGCCCCGAGGCACTCGACCTGCTCCGCCCGTAGACTTCATCTGTCTCGCTGTCCGCGTCGTAGTCCATCGGTGTGTTGCAGTGTTCGTCACGTTCCGTGTGGGTCATCGATACGCTGGGTATGACGTGCTGAAGAATATGTGTCTCAAGAATCATCGCTGACACGTCCACCGGCTCGCGCTGTGTATACAGTCCGATCTCGCCGAATCAATGGTAAACCGCTAGTATGGGTGTGCGAGATACAGAGGTTCTATGCAGTAAGCGGGAGTTCGTTTATTTCACCAAAGGTTCCAGAACTATCCGTTAGGACGTTTGTGCGTGGTTACCTCAGTGCCGAGTTGAACCGTCGATTTTTCCAACCTATACTGGATGAGTTGTATCCGATGATGGATTTAGTCCGGGAATTGGGACCGAACTATCGGCTGTCCTTACCCGTGTTGACGTACCTGATACACTGTCCCTGGTTTTTGAAGTGATAATCTTCCCATCCGCCTTTTTTGCAATCGCTGCGAGTTTCAGGTTGCTCCGGGTAGAATGTCTTCCAGCAGGTGTAGTAGTTCTGCTCTGGTCCAAGGACTGCCTGCGCCTCGACTTTGTCCGTGGCTTCCACCGTCACTTGCTTCGTCGAGTTGGGTGAGACACTGGTAAGGTTATAGTAAGGGCCCCACTTGCGCCCTTTGCATGGCCCTTCGCTAATCGTGTCGTCGCTGAAGGAGAATGTGCCAGTGGGGCTTTCATTGTCTGCACGGTGATCGAACACATACTTGAAATCGGTGTTATTGATGAACGTGAGCGTAACCTCGCCAGGGCCTGAATCTCCTTGAATATCAGTGTAGGGTTGAGATTGGCTGGCGGCCGCGCTTGCAGGTACCGTCAGGAGGGCCCCCGTAGTCGCGCCTGCTCGCAGAACATTTCGCCTTGACATCTTGGGGTCGTTTTCCGTTGTCATGAATGGACACACCCGATTGGTGTGACAGTAGTTGACATCTTAGTTATATATCGGTTATACATTTCTTTAGTATCGTTTTACTGATTCTCATGTATTGGAGTACGCCAGGCCCGTGGCGTAATTTGGAACGGCCAAGACTATGAAGAATCCCCCGTCCAATCATGTGGCCGATATGCGCTCTGTATTCAGCACGGCCTCAATAAACTATCAGCGACTGAGGTTTCAACAGAGCCTAATACCTCTAACTGCTGTTTCCATCCCCGAGGATGCGCCCTCGGGAGTCGTCCGTCGAAACCGCCAGTAGTCCTTGAGCCAGCCGCTCACGCGCCCAGCAAAGGGAGCCAAGAACGCGTAGACCGTTGTAGTCACTATCACCTGGCTGAGCATACCGGGGGTGGTCGCGTAGAGCTGGTAGTTTGGTCCTGTGTCCGGATACTGATACACCGTCACCAACACGACCACACCCCCAGCACTATCACGGCGGAGAGATCACCGAGCGCGTTCTTCGCCGCAGAGAGACGTGACAGACTCGCCAGGAGTAGCGTTCGGTACCACGGTGACGTAACCTCACTTGCGGGTACTTCTTAGAGACACCGACCACGAAGTTGCCGGGAGAAGAAAATAGTTGCCAGTTGTATCTAGTCAATCGACCGTACGTGTTGGGTGCTCCGCACCAGTATTGCTCATAGTAACGCAGAATTGGGTGGGAATGGGGGGAGAGTGTGATTGAAGATTGTGCCAATTCGGCCAAGATGTTGAAAAATGTCCAATACCTCACGCGAAATTTGTTCGATTGAATCAGCGTGTGTTCGAGGTACGTACCCCCTCGTTTCACCGTTCGATTCGGAGTAAACAGATGCGACAGAACCAATCGCTGCAAAACATCCCACGAACCAATCGTCGAGCATTCCTCGGGGCTCTCGGAGCAACCTTCGCTCTCGTCGGACTGACGGGGCGTTCCGGCGCCACGTCGGCCAACAGTACATCAGACAGTCCAGACGGCATCCCAGCAGAGGTCCCCAGCACCGTCGAGATAGACGTCGAGAACCTGACTGTCACGCTCCCGCTCTTTCGCGGCCGAGGGCCCGACAACGGGGAAGTCTACTACGTGCTCACGGAGTCCTCCCAAATTCAATCCGCCCACAGATTCGGCCTCAACTGGGCGCCGAAACTCAAGAACGCGCTCGGAACACCCGCAGTCCAGGAAGTGAAGACAGGTGGCTCCAGCCGGTTCAATCCACGGAGTTCCCAGCCGACCTTCGAGGGGACAGTCGATTTCGGACCGGAGCGAACCGTCGCACCGGGCCCGGACGGTTTCCCGCTCGACGCCGAGACCACCCAGGCAGGATCAGTCGGCGACGAGGCGTACAGTCCATTCGTTTCGCCACCAGACCAACGCGTCGTGTTCAATGCGCCCCACGTCGCGAACTCCACCGGCACACACGACAGCCTGATAGAAACCGACATGGAGGCGATGACCGCCACCCTCCAACTCGTCGACGGGTTTTACGAGGATCGTCAGACCCTCTACATCAGCACCGACGCGTATCCAGCCGATGTGGCAGCCTTGGAGGGTGCGACCCACGTGCCGAACCTCAGCTCGGCACCCGCGGCAGGCGACCGCGACCTCGAAAGCTCCGCCCGCGAGCCGATCTTCCCAATCGTGAACGGACCGATGGGTGAGGACAATCCAGAGCGCCAGGGACTCCGGTCGGCAGTCGCGGGTGAGGGCGGCCCGCTCAACGTGACCCGCTCCGAGCAGGTGTGCCACGACCCCCGAGACCCGACCGAGTGCTCGCTGTTCTACAGTCCACTATGGGACGTCCACCCGGTCGTCTGGACCGAGACGGCGATTGAAGCGGGGAACCGTCGCCGGGTGGCGGATCACGAGGATATCATCGACCTGGTGCTGGAAGGAGAGCTCGTTAGCGCGGGCGACGGACCGACCAACACGCTCCTCGGAAATATTCGAGCAGCGAACGCGGCGGTAAACTGCCCGATCATCTCCGTTGCCGAAGAGGAAGACGGAGGCGAGATGGGCAACAGCGGCGACGAGGAGGCGATAGAGTGACCGACGGCCACAGCATCGTCCGTCAACCACCGAGAAACTGACCTGGTCACATTTTCGTCTCCCCGCTTCCTTCCACGGGTGGTATCGACACGATCGCCCTTTGCGCCGTCTATTTCTAACAGCACCTAGTTCAGTGAAATCGTGGAGGATACACAGCGCATATCGGTCACACCGAGAAGGTATATATACAGAAATATTCCATCGTGTATATGGTTAACACCTCAGGCGTGCCGACCGGTGGCCCCTGCTCTAATCAATGATTTTCGGCTCTGTTGAAACCCTCCGAGCTTGATGGGAATTGCGTGCTGCATAGAGAGACTCGATTCAGTGCGATGGACGCGGTCAAATCAGAGCTGAACGTCTGAATCAGCCATCATGTGCGGGGGCGAGCCTAACTGGAATGGTGTTTTCTCACCCGAGGTCAAGCGTGTCCAACGCGTTTCCGATCGTCGTCACGGGGACGACGTCGGCCTCGTGGTCTTGCAGGATCGGCGGCCCGAGAAGCGCGGTCAGGCTCTCGACGGTGTCCGCCTCGACCATCAGGAAAAACGTGTGCTCGTTCGGCGCGAGAGCGGCGCTCCGGACACTCACACCAGACGATTCATTGGTATCTTCGATCCGCGCGACCAGCTCGCTCGGCTTTCCCTCGTGTTCGTCACGCGCCCAGCAGTTCTCGGGACTATGGGTTAAGCGGACGTGGAACAGCATCTACGCACTCTCCTCCATTTTGTTCCGCATGTGATCGATGACCTCTCCGTGTTCGTGTTGTGGACTGAACATTACAACCTCGGTGTCCTCGTCGGCCTGGACCGTATGCCCCGGCGGCCAGTAGTACATGTCGCCGCCCTCGTCTACTTCTTCACTGCCGTCGGTATATGTGACGGTTAGCTGGCCGCTGATCACGTATCCCCAGTGAGGCGACTGGCAGAGGTCGTTTTCCAGTCCTTCGAGGAGTCCTGTGATGTCTGTCCCCTTTTTGAGAGAGAAATATTCTGCGGCGAGGTCTTCATAGCCGGTTGCATCACCGAAGTCCGGTTGGTGGCGAGCGACGGCGGCTTGGCTATCGATTTCAGCGTGGATGTTCTCTTTAGCTACTCTCATTGATTTACGACCATCCTCGGCTAGACGACGTAACCATGTGAATTGGTAACATTTTGACGGCGAGGATCTGTTACGAGTAATCGAGTGAACCCCGACGTTTAGAAGAGAGTGCTATGTATACGTGCGCTGTATTCAGCAGTGGCTTCTCGATGGACACAGTATCTGTCAATACCGGGGCGACCGACACAGAGGATGAGTTCAGCAGGCCAGGTTCGCTTGGTTCGCGGTGGATCGACTGAGCCACCCGTTCGTTGAGCCTGGAATTGAGTGGTTTGGGCTACCGGGAAGTCAGGAGTCGCGCCACTTGTTGCCACACTCGACGCAGGTGAACAACCGAACCTCGTAGGAGCCGCCCGGCTTCGGCATCATCTCGTAGTAGGCCCGGTCGCTGTCGCAATCGTCCGCCGGACAGGGCTCTTGCATCGTCTCGGTAGAGTCCTGGGTCGCGTCGGCCACGTCGGGTGTTCCGTCGTCTCGCTGTCCATCCTGAACCGCCATTGCCGCTTCCGCTTGCGAATCGCGCGGCTCCTCGTTCTCACAGGAGCGACACACCCACGTGTCCCCCTCCGTGTGCATCATCGAACCACACTCGTCACAGAATTGCATATGGAGTAGGAACACACGATTGTCGGATATATCTGTTAACTTCCGATCCGTCGTGGATTGCTGGTAACTGCTCACGCTAACTCTTCGACCGATTTTCTTCGCCCGCTACGTGGGCAAATCGGCGTCAACACTCGAACCAAGCTTCCAGCACACCTGCTGAAACCCATCACAGTGTAGTCGTTTCCACAAGCCCAGCCAGTCACGGTTGCGGTCAGGTTCAGCCGCTCGGCGGTTCGGCCACGACGCTCTCCGCATCGTCGGTCGCCTGCTGTAGCTCGTCGGCCAGAGTCGTCGCCGCCCGAACCCGGCCGGGGATGCCGGCGCGGGCTACGTAGTTCGTACAGAGGTCGATTCCGTCCGGCAGTTCGAGTCCGTCCAGCGCGTCCCAGCTGTGGTCGTACGCGGGCATGCCTGGTTCGAGGCGACTCACGCCGAGCGGCGTCGCCGCACAGCCGGTCACGGCCTCGAACTCCCGGCACGCGGTTTCGGCGATGCGGTCGTCGGCCCAGTTCAGGAGGTCGGGGTTCTTCGACCCGCCGAGGTAGCTCGTGTAGACGCCGTCGCGGTCGAGCAGGCTGGCGTTCCACGTCGTTCCGAGCGTCGCCAGCGGCTCGTCGTGGGGGACCTGAAAGCCGCTGCCGTGGAGGTCGCCCTCCGAGTGCAGATGGACGACGGCGAGCCGATTGAACGTCAATTGTCCGATGCGCCGAGCAGCCTCCGGTGCGACGCCGGCGAGCAGACTCGCCGTCGCCTCGGCGGGCGTCGTCAGCACGACGCGGTCGACGCGGACGTCGCGGTCGGTGCTCTCCAGGCGGTACCCGTCCTCGGCCTCCCGAATCGCTCGCACGGGCTCGTCGAGGTGGACCGACTCCGCTTGCTCCTCGTACAGCGCGTTCGGGAGCGTCTGGAGACCGTCGCGGAACGACCCGATAGCCGGCGGCTCTTTCCCACGAAGTTTCGCCCGGAGGACGTTCAACAGGACGCTGTCGGTCGGGCCGGACTTCGTCATCGCCTTCGCCGCGGAGTGCTGGACGGGCATCTCGTCGGGCTTCGACCCGTAGAGGCCGGCGTACAGCGGTCCGAGGAAGTTCTCGGCAACCTCCGGACCGAACGACCGCGAGAAGAACTCTGCGACGGTCTCGTCGTCGCGCGGTGGCTCCGCCAGTGGTTCCCCGAGCGCACGGAGCTTGCCGCGCCAGGAGAACAGCGACGTCGTCAGCGCGCTCCGGATGGATAGCGGTGCGCGCCGTAGCTCTCCGTCGCGGTAGACGTACAGCGGCGGGTCCGCCGCCTCGATCAGTTCTCCCTCGAGCCCCAGCGACGAGACGACGTCCGAGACGGCGGGCGTCAGCCGCGTCCGTTGCGGACCGCGTTCCAGAATGCGCCCGTCCGCGTCGTGGCGACTCCGAATCACGCCGCCGGGCTCGCCCGCCGCTTCGAACGTCACTGTCTCGACGCCCGCGTTCCGGAGTCGATAGCCGAGCGTCAGTCCACTGAGTCCCGCGCCGACGATGCCGACTCTCATTGCTCGTCTCCCCCTTCGTCCCCGACGGCACTGGGTCTCGCTCCGAACGTGTTCGGCCGCGGTCCCGTCACTCCGAGCGGGTTCCCGTGATCAGCCCACGGCCCCGTCATTCCGAACGCACCCCCGCGTCGTCGACGACGTGTATGGCGCGCTTCTTCAGCGAGACGCGGACGCGGTCGCGGTCGTCGAGCGACAGCCGCTCGTACACCGGCGTCGGCAGTCGTATCTCTATCGGGTCGGCGACGGCGTCGGGCTGGAACTCGACCACGTAGTCGTCGCCCTGGTACACCCTGCGTCGAATCCGGCCGCGAAGGACGTTGTCGCGCTCGTCGACGGGCCGGTCCTCCCGCAACAGCATCACGTACTCCGGACGGATGCAGAACCAGACGGTGTCGGATTCGACGCCGTAGGCGGGTGCGTCGAGCACCGTGTCACCCCAGGCGAGGCAAAGCCCGTCGTCGTCTCGGTCGAGGACGTCGGCGGTGAACAGATTGACGCTGCCCGTGAACTCGGCGACGAACCTCGTGGCCGGCCGCTCGAATATCTCCTCGGCGGTGCCGGCCTGGCGGACGGTCCCGTCCCGCATCACCGCGATGCGGTCGCCCATCGTCGTCGCCTGGCGCTGGTCGTGGGTGACGTAGACGACGGGGATGTCCAGTTGGGAGAGGAAGTCCCGTAGCTCGAACCGGAGTCGCCGTTTGATGGGCGCGTCGAGGTTCGCGAGCGGTTCGTCCAGCAAGAGCGCGTCAGGTCGCGCCGCGAGGGCTCGCGCGAGGGCGACACGTTGGCGCTCCCCGCCAGAGAGCGTGCCGACGGTCCGGTCCATGAGGTCGGCCACCGCCAGCGTCTCGGTGAGTTCGTCGACGACCGCCGCGGAGTCGGCGGCGTAGGTGACGTTCTCGCGAACGGTCATGTGCGGGAAGAGCGCGCCGTCCTGGAAGACGTACGCCGTGCCCCTGTCCTCCGGCGGGAGGCCAGTGAGGTCGGTCCCGTTCAGGTGAACCGTCCCGGCATCGGCGTCGAGGATGCCGGCGACGAGCGACAGCAACGTCGTCTTGCCACAACCGGACGGCCCGAGGACGGAGAGGATCTCCTCGTCGACGGTGAGGTCGATCGGCCCGAGCGTGAACGCGTCGTTCGCGGCCTTCAGGCCCGAGATTTCGAGCGTCATTCGGACTCACCCCGCCACGGGTTCCGACCGAGCGCGTTGATGACCAGCAGCGAGACGACGGCGACGCCGACGAGGACGACCGCGACGGGGAACGCCGCGTCCAGCCCGTCGGTGAGGAACGACTGCCAGATCTGGACGGGCAGCGTCCGCGGGTAGTACGCCAGCATCAGCGTCGCCCCGAACTCGCCCATCGCGCGGGCGAAGGTGAGCGTCAGGCCGGCGACGATACCCGGCTTCGCCAGCGGCAATGTCACCTTCCGGAAGGTCGTCTCGCCGTCCTTGCCGAGCGACCGGGAGGCGTACTCCAGCCGTCGGTCGACGCTCTCGAAGGCGGCCTTCGCCGTGACGACGAAAAAGGGCGAGGCGACGAAGGTCTGGGCCAGGACGATGCCGACGAGCGAGCGCGTGACCTCGACCGACAGGAGCCCACCCAGTCCGGCCGGGCCGAACACCTGGAGGAGCAACATCCCGCTCACGATGGGCGGGAAGACGAGTGGGAGGAGCACGAGCGTGAGGATGGCGTTCTTCCCGCCGAAGTTCGTCCGGGCGAGCCAGTACGCCAGCGGCAGCCCGAACGTCGCCGAGAGGAGCGTGCTCGCCGTCGCAGTCACGAGGGAGTTCCGTGTAGCGGCGATGACGTAGCCGTCGCCGAGTCGCTCGACGACCGCGCCGGGCGACTGTGAGAGCAGCAGCGACGCGAGCGGGACGAGGTAGTACAGGAGCAACAGCGCTCCCAGTGTCAGGCCGACGCGGTACCAGTCGGTCCGGCTCTCGAACGTCTCAGTCGTTGAATCTGTCTGGAACATCGCCTTCGTAGGTCGGGTGTGCGTCACGGACCGCGAACCCGTACGGTTCGAGGTAGTCGGTCGCCGATTCCACCAGCGTCTCGAAGACGCTCGCTGCCCGCTCGCCGTCGCTGCGGAGCGTCGCGCCGTACTGGATTGGCGCGCCCGTGACGGTCGTCCCGTCGGGCAGTTCGACAGAGGCGGATGCGTAGTGGTCCGCCAGAGCCGGATCGCTCAGGTCGAGCGCCGTCGGAAGGTCGACGAACGGGTAGTCCCGCTCGACGGCCATGTTCCGATAGACGAACGCCGCGTCCAGGCCGCCGGTCTCGAACTGCGCGAGCAGTTGCGTCTCGGGATAGATCTGCTCCGGCGAGACGACGCGCTCGCGGAGGTTCGCCACGTCGTAGTGGTCGCTCGCTAGCGAGAGCGCGAACAACGAGCGGTACCCGAGCGGGTCGAGATTCGGGTCCGTTCGCCCCAGCGCGAACGCCGACTCGAGCAATGGCTCGTACCACCGCTCGGCATCGGCGACGCGAGCGCCGCGGTCGGAGTCCGGATCGTACGCCAGCACGACGGCGTTGCTCGCGAACGTCGCGTGCCACGGCGTCGAGAGTATCGAACTGAACAGGTCTGTGTCTGCGAGTGCGAGAACGTCGGGGTCGCGCTGCTGCTCTGCGACCATCTGCGCGGCCTTTCGGGAGCCGTGGGACTCGACGGTGAGCTCCGGCGGGGCCGCGTCCGCAAGGCCCTGGGTGAACGATTTGTGCAGACTCCCCGCCGAGAGGACCCGTACCGGCTGCTCGGTCCCACTGCCGAGACAGCCGGCGAGTCCGGTCGCTGCGAGTCCCCCTACGCCTCGCAGGACCGTCCGTCTGGACACCCCC
This sequence comes from Haloarculaceae archaeon H-GB1-1, assembly GCA_029688825.1. Lineage (GTDB taxonomy): Archaea > Halobacteriota > Halobacteria > Halobacteriales > Haloarculaceae > JARUKX01. The sequence continues at coordinate 24,596 of JARUKX010000015.1, forward strand.
CGGTTCATCTCAGTCCTCCTCGAACCACAGTTCCTCGTAGTCCTCGCGGTTCTCCCCGGCGTCGAGCGCGAGCGGTTCGACCGCGACCACGTGCTTCAGTGCTCGCGGTCCGCCCACGGACGACGAGACGAACCGCGGGAAGTCGCTCGCCGGTCGCTCGACGGCGTCGAGCGCCACGAGCGACCCCATCAAGTCGACCATCGGGATGCAGGCACAGTATCCGTCGGCGGACTCGACGCGTACGTGCGTCGTCGTCTCCGGCATCGACGCCGCGTCGACGAGGTCGGCCAACGGGACGCCGGTCCAGTCGTCTTCGATCCAGTCCCCGGACGCGCACTCGAAGCCGATCCTGCGCGACCGCACCTGGACCGACGACACTTCGCCGGCGGCCGCCAGCGAACTGGGTATCGTCACCGGGGTCGCTCCCTCGACGACGACGGACTGCTCGACGCGTTCGTTATTCGGTGTCATAGTTTCGTACGCTGTGTTCCGGCGACGTTGTGCCGTCGTGCGTCGACTCGCAGTCGGCGGCACGGGTCGCGTTCTGCGTGGATTTCGATGCCACAGGTGAAAAGCCGTTTGCGTGTTCTCGCGGACGAGGAATCCCGTCCACGGCGGTACGAGGGGCCACTGCGTGGTCGGCCTCCTTCAAGGCCCGTCGAACGAGGGGGGTGAACTGAACGGAGTCCGGGTCCTACGCCTCGACCATGAACGTCGTCGAGGACGTGACGGAACTGATTGGAGAGACACCGCTCGTACGACTCGCTTCGTTGCACCCGAACGTGCTGGCGAAGGTCGAACGGTCGAACCCTGGTGGGTCGGTCAAAGACCGCATCGCGCTGTCGATGCTCGAACGAGCGGCGGCCGCTGGAGCGCTCGACGCCGACACGACGGTCGTCGAACCGACGAGCGGGAACACCGGCATCGGACTCGCGGCCGTCTGCGCCGCTCGGGGATACGACCTCCTGCTGGTCATGCCCGAATCGATGAGCGAGGAACGCCGCGCGCTCCTGCGGGCCTACGGTGCCGACCTCGAACTCACGCCCGCCGACGGCGGGATGGACGGCGCGGTCCAGCGCGCGTTCGATATCGCGGACGGCCGCGACGACGCCATCGTCCTGCAGCAGTTCGAGAACGAGGCGAACCCCGCCGTCCATCGGCAGACGACCGGCCCCGAGATATGGGAGGCGACCGACGGCGACGTCGACGCAATCGTCGCCGGCGTCGGCACCGGCGGCACCATCACCGGCGTCGCGGAGTACCTGAAAGAGGAACAGGAGGCGGACGTCCAGATATTCCCCGTCGAGCCCGCCGACTCGGCGGTCCTCTCCGGCGGCGACGCCGGCAGTCACGGCATCCAGGGCATCGGTGCCGGGTTCGTTCCCGAGGTCCTTCGCGAGGACCTGCTCGACGAGGTACTGACGGTCACCAGAGAGGAGTCGGTCGAAACGGCCCGCAGGCTCGCCAGCGAGGAGGGCATCCTCGCCGGCATCTCCTCGGGTGCCGCGGTTCGTGCCGCCATCGACGTCGCGGCCCGCGACGAGTTCGAGACCGTCGTCACCGTGCTTCCGGATACCGGCGAGCGATACCTCTCGACGGACCTGTACGAAGCGTGAAACCGCTTTCCCGACGATTCTCGACGCGACGCTGAGGGTCATGGTCTGACTGTTTCGAGGACCCACGTCTCCGGCGTCGCGCGTTCGACCTCGAACGGAGTCAGCGCGTCCGGATTCGCGTCGGCGAGGTCGGCGAGGAAGGTCCGGACCGGGGACGGGTCGCGGTCGCTGACCAGCCTGAACGGCTCTCCCTCGTCGACCGCCTCGAACGCCTCCCTGACCGCCTCGTGACGGTCGTCCGGGTGGACGTCACGGAGATCGACCGCGTCTTCGGGGATCTCGGCGGTCCAGACGTCTTCGACTCGTTCGAGCACCGTCTCGCCCAACTGTTCGACTGCTGGGTCCACGTCTCCGGGCGCGGCGGTTCGCTGTAACTCCGGCGTGAAAGGAAGTTCAGCAACGACGGGTACGTCGATGTCCTCTGCACCGTCCTCGTCGGGGAACATGGCGTGCTCGTCGCCGCAGGACGGGCAGGTGAACGACTGCATGTTCCGCACGACGCCGAGGACGGGCACGTCGTTCTCGCCGAACAACTGGAGGCTGCGCTTCGTGTCCGCGACGCTCGTGTGGAAGGGCGTGGTCACGAAGACGACGCCGTCGACGGGTACCTCCTGGAGCGTCGTCAGCACCGTGTCGCCCGTCCCCGGCGGCATGTCGATGACGAGCACGTCGTCGTTCGCCCACGCCGTCTCCTCGAACAGTTCGGTCAGCGCGTCGTGGGCCATCGCCCCGCGCCAGGCGAGCGGCTGGCCGTCGCCCATCAGCCCGACGCTCATGACCTCCATGCCGTCCGTCTGGACGGGTTTCGGGTATCCCTCCTCCGTCGAGTAGATCGGTCCCTCGACGCCGAGCAGGGCCGGCACGTTCGGGCCGTAGATGTCGGCGTCGAAGATGCTCACGTCGGCGCGTCCGGCGAGACTGCACGCGAGGTTGACGGCGACCGTACTCTTGCCGACGCCTCCCTTCGTGCTGGCCACGGCGACGACGTGGTCGAAGCCGGCGACGCCGAGCGACCGGTCGGTCTCGTCGACGGTCTCCGCCTGGACCGGCTGGATCTGCGCGTTCGCGACGCCGTCGACGGACCGGACGGCGCGGGCGACGGTTTTCATCACCGCGTCCGCTTCACGGCCGTCGAAGCCACCGAGTGACATCTCGACCGTCACGCGGCGGTCGTCGTCCACGTCGATGTCGTCGACGAGGCCCGCAGTGAGCGCGTTCACGCCAGCGTCGGGGTCCTCGACGTTCCGGAGCGCATCCTCGACCGCTTCGCAGAGCGCCGCCTGCTCGTCGGTATCGACAGTCCGGCTCACAGGTCCGGCCTCCGATTGAGGGAGTCGTCCATCGACGCCTGTTGGCGTCCACCCTCGAGCACGCCGCGGAACTGCCTGCGGAAGCGACCGGCGTCGGCCTCGAGCGCCCGCTGTGCGGTCCGACGGACGACCTCCACCTCGTCCTCGCGGGCGAGTTCGTGCAGCGTCTCGGACACGCGGTCGTTCTCGATGCCGCTCAGCAGATGAGCGACCCACTCGCGGACGCGGCCGCTCGGGTCGTCGACCATGTCGAGTAGTTGGTCTTCGGCGTCCTCGCCGTGGAGCTTGAACATCGAGATGGCGGCGTTTCGCCTGACTGCGTGGTGGTCGTCGTCGAGCGCGGCCGTCAGTTCCTCGGCGAACGCCTCGCGGTCGAGCCTGTCGAGCGTGACGTACGCCTCCGAGCGCGCCCACGGGTCCGGGTCGTCGGTCACTTCGAGCGCCGTCTCGCGCGCGAGCTCGCCGCCGAGTTTCCCCAGCGACTCGACCGCGAACTGCCGAACGTCGGCGTCGCAGTCCTGCAATGCCGCGCTCGAGAGCGCGTGGAGCACGTCTTCGTCTGGATTCGGGCGCTCGCTCAGCGCCAGTGCGGCCCGCCGTCGCTCGGGGACGTCCCCTGCGAGCAGGTCCTCCACGACGGACTCCGTGGCGTCGCCGACGACCGGCGTCGTGTCGGCGGCCATCATCTCCTCGTGCGTGGCCTCGCCGAGCGTGACGTCGCGGCCGACGTCGATGGTCTCCAGGCCGTCGAACTCCTCGCCGAAGCCCGGACTCGCCGCGGGGTCGAGCTGCGGGTCCGGGTCCTCCTGTATCGCTTCCTCTATCGCCCGCTTCTGTTCGTCATCCATGTGTCGTCTCCTCCGATTGCCGCTCCGTCACTGCGAGTACTGTCAGCACGAGTCCGAGGACGACCGCCGTCGCTCGCGGAACCGTCGCCGGAACGCCCGCGAGCGCGACGGTCGCGATTCCGAGCGCGGCCGTCACACGTCCGTCACGGGCGAGGCCAGCGGTCGCCGCGACCGCACCGCCGAGTCCGAGCGCGAGAACGAACAGCGACGTCCGCACGACCGCGCTCGTGACCAGAACGGCTGCGCCCGTGACGAACGGCGCGTTCGAACCGACGAACACGATGCCGAGCGCGACGAGCGCGCCCGCGAACCACCCGCCGACGCCGGGTCGAGCGTAGACGACCGTCGCCGCGAGTGCCAGCAGGAACAGCTCCGAGCCGACAGGTCGTGTGAACGCGGGCGCGACGCCCATCGCACCCACGAGTGAGAGCCCGACAGACGCCAGCACCACCGCCGCGACGAGTCCGCGGCGCACCGCGTGCCAGTCGTTGTTCCACTCGAATCGCGGCAGGACGACGAGCGCCCCGCCCGCGACGAGCGCACCCGCTGCGGGAACGGCGGCCGCCCCGTCGGCCAACGAGAGCAGCGGGAACACGCCGACGGCGAGCAGGCCGATGCGCTCGTGCGTCGATGCCGCGGTGAGGGCGACAGCGAGGGCCCCGACCGCAGGAACGACGTGCGCCGCGGTCATCGCCAGTGCGGGCACGCCGGGTGGCACGAGACGCGACCCCATCGGAGCGTTCACGGCGAGTCGGACGAGCGTGACGCTCGCGACGGCGAGCAGTGCGAACGCCCCAGCGAGGACGCGGACGTTGTTCGCCAGTTCGTCGGGTGTCCACTCGCTGCCGACCGTTCCGCTCGACGACCCGCCGTCGTCCGCCCGTGCGGTCGCGCCGCGCGTCACGGCTCGTCCCTCCGGTCTATGTCCTCGACGTCGGCGTCCACGAAGGCCTCGAAGAAGGCCAGCAACGGACCGTAGACGTCCGTTCCCGGTTCGTCCGCGATGGCGGCGTTCATCCCCGACGCGAGGACGCCGAGGTGGCGGTCGTGGAAGTCGAGCCGCGCGTTCGCGGCACTCGCGTCGACGGCCGCCTCCCGCCGGCAGAGGTAGCTCGCGAACTGGAGTTCGAGCCGCGCGTGGTCGTGGTGCTGGCGGTTTGTCTGGTCGACCTCAACCCCGAAGTAGTCGTACGCGCGAGCGAGGTCGAGATTGACGTCGTTCCACGACACCTGGTCGCGGTAGCTCGACTCGTACAGCGGGACCGGCGGTCCCGAGGCGTCGAGACTGCCATCCGTGCGGTCGGTGTACTGGGCGTGGCCCAGCCTGAACAGGTCGTTGAACCGCGCACAGAGCGTTTCGTGGTCGTCCTCCGTGGCAATCGTCGGGACCGCGACGTCGAGCGACGTCTGTTCGACGAGCGCACGGAGTTCGGCCTCGAACTCGCCGGCGGCCATCGCCTCGGCGAGTTCGGCCGAGGGTTCGTCCATCGCTCGGGCGAGCAGGTCGTACACGGCTGCGCGAGCCGCCGCGTCGCGGTCGATCTCGCCGGCGAACCGGTCCCAGTCGGGGTCAGATGGTGGTGTGTCAGTGCTCATGGTCAGGTCCGTTTGATTGCGAAGCCGGTCGCGGCAACCACGACGACGATGGCGATTCCAGCGATGGCCCAGAGCAGCCCCTGGTGTTGCGGCCCGGACGGCTGCGGCCCGAGCGGGAAGTGGTACCACTCGCTGACGGCCTTCCGGCCGGAGCGCTCCGCGTTGGAGCCGTTCCAGACGGCGAAGGCGACGTCGACGTTGTTCTCCATCGTGATGGCGGTGCGGTTGTCCGCGTCACTGGCGAGCGGCCGGCTGTAGACGAGCGTGTACGTGCCGTTGTGGCGCGTCACGTCCGTCTCGACGGCGGGCTGTTCGAAGCTCGTCGTCGTGCTCGGGCCGCCTGCGGCCAGTTCCTCGGTCCCCTTCTCCGCGCTCCAGTACCAGACGTTGACGGGCGTGCGCGTGCTGCCCATCGCGATTGCCGGGTGCGTGCTGGTGTTCACGGGTATCTGGACGGCTGCCGCGTCGGCGAACCCGCGCGGGCCGGTCACGTTCCGGTCCGCGGTGGGGTCGCGCCAGTGCATCCGGATGTACAGCTTCTCGCCGTCCTGTGCGGCCTGCACCTCGACGGCCGAGATGCTCGTGTCGGAGGCGTCGGGCAGCCCGCTCGGGGCGCTCGACAGCGGGACCTCGGCGGCGGGCACGTCGTCCCACTCTGCGGCGTCCGCTGCGCTCAGCTGGGCGTTACCTTCGACCGATTCGACCGGGATCTCGTTCGCCGGGCGGGCGCTCACGAGCACGGGCACGACGGCCATGCCGAGCACGATGAGCGCCGCGAGCGCCAGTCGTCCGAGTTCGTCGTTACGCATCGTCGAACACCTCCAGGCGGTACTGGTCCTCGTTGTTCACTGTCGTCAGGATGTCCATGAGTTCGCTGGAGCCGCCGCGCTCGACCTTCTCGCGCTCGCGCTGGATGGTCTCCAGCGCGTCGTGGACCTCCTCGCCGAACAGCTCTTCGAGGTACTCCGGCGGGATGCGGTCCACCTCCAGCGTCTCGCCCTCGGTGTCCTGCTGAGGCGGCGCGAACGGCGGGATGTAGTAGACGTTCGGTTGGGTCTGGTACTCGGGATGCAGGGGGAGGGCCACGCCGTAGCGCTCGACGAGCTTGTAGATTGGTCCCTGCTGGTCGTCGAGGAAGCCGACGTAGCGAAGCTGCGGCGGGCACTCGCTGGCGCACGCCGTGGGCTTCACCTCGCCGTCGGGACCCTCACCCTCGATGCGCGGGTAGCAGAAGATGCACTTCTCGGAGGTCTTCTTCACCTCGTTGTAGTACACCTTCTTGTACGGACAGCCCTCGACGCAGTAGCGGTAGCCGCGACAGCGCTCCTGGTCGACGAGGACGATGCCGTCCTCCTCGCGCTTGTACAGCGCCGAGCGCGGACAGGCTTCCACGCAGGAGGGATGCGTACAGTGGTTGCAGATGCGCGGGAGGTAGAAGTAGTAGGAGTTGGGGTACTCCCCGGCTCCCTGGTCTTCCTCCCAGTTGGGGCCGTACTCGGGGTCGCCGCCCTTCGGGCGGAGCGGCGTGTCGTCGCCCTCGTACATGATCTCGGAGTGGTTGAACTCCCAGGCGTCCCCGTAATCCTCCTTGCTCGGAATCTCGCCCGGTTCGCGCTCGTCGTTCGCGTCGGACTTCCAGCCGCCGCCGGACTCCTCCCAGCCGCGGGGGTAGCCCTCGCCGGGCTTCGTCTCGACGTTGTTCCAGTACATGTACTCCTGGCCGCTGCCGGAGGTCCACAGCGTCTTGCAGGCGATGGAGCAGGTCTGACAGCCGACGCACTGGTTCAGGTCCATCACCATCGCGACCTGGTGGTCGATACCGTCGGCGAGGTCGAGTCGCTGCTGGTCCTCACCGGACCCGGCGTCGTAGGCGTTCGCGTCGGAACTCATCACTCATCACCTCCCACTTTCTCGATCTCGACGCGGACGTCGCTGTTCACTCCGGTCGGCCCCCAGAAGTTGGGGAAGAAGTGCAGGTGTTCGCCGCTGTCCTCGGGGTACTGCACCAACTGAGTCGGCTTCATGTACATCGGCACGAGGCTGTTGAAGTTGTTCCTGTCCGGGTACTGGAACTTCTCCCAGGCGAAGTAGTGCCGCGCGGTGCCCTCCTCGCCGGAGGGGTAGATCTTCGCCGACACTTCGATCTCGCCGACGTCGTTGTACACCTTGACGGTGTCGCCGTCGTCGATGCCGCGACGCTCGGCGTCGTCGGGATTGAGGTAGACGACGGGCTCACCGCGCTGCAGCCGGAGCATGTGCGTGTTGTCACGCCACGTCGAGTGGATGGACCACCGGCCGTGGGGCGTGTTGTACCGGAGCGGGTAGTCGGTGCTGTCCTGTTCGTCGACCGCGGACTTGTGCGTCGGCAGTTCCTCGCCGAGGTCGAGGAACCAGTCGTGGTCGATGTAGTACTGCTGGCGGCCGGTGAGCGTCGGCCACGGCTCCTTGTCCTGCACGAAGTCCTTCCACGGCGTGTACGCCTCGCCGTCTTCGATGTCGGAGGTCCAGTGGTCGCCGGCGGCCTCGAACCGCTGGGGCTGGTCCTCGATGTCTGCGAAGGTGATCTGCTCGTCGCTGTCCGAGGGATTCGACTCCTCGGAGTGTTCGAGGATGAACTCCGCGGCGGCGCGGTCGTCCTCCAGCGCGCCCTCCTCGCCGGACAGCCAGTCGCGGACGTAGTCGTCGTAGATGGACTGGAGGTCGATCTCGCGGTCGAACTTCCGGTCCTGAATCGGCCCGACGCCGCGCTCGGTGGCGACCTCCTGGATCTTCTTCGCCAGCAGGCGGAAGATCTCCCAGTCGGTCTTCGACTCGCCGAGCGGTTCGACCGCGGGCGTGAATGGGTGCACGTAGCTGTGCATGTCCGTCATCGAGAGGTCGTGCTTCTCGTAGTGGCTCGCCGACGGGAGGACGATGTCGCTGTACAGCGCCGTCGAGTCCATCCGGAAGTTGATGTCGACGACGAGGTCGAGTTTCGGCCAGAGCGTCTCCTCGACGGCGATGTTGCCCTTGGCCTGATTGAAGTAGTTTCCGCGCCAGACGAACATCGTCGAGGGGTCGGGGCGCGTGCCGTCGTCGCGCTCCTCGGGGTAGAGGGGCATCCAGCCCTTCTCCAGGGATTCCTCGATGCGGTCGACGGTCTCCTGGTCGGCGTTGTCCATGATGCCGGCGTGGTAGTACGTCCAGAGCGTGGTCGGGACGCCACGAACTTTCCCGGTCGGGAAGGTGAGCTTCTTCCAGCCGTGGACGGTCCAGATCTTCTCCTGGCCGACGTAGTGGTCCAGTCCCGTCCCCTGCCGGCCGATGTGGCCGGTCAGCGTGACGAGCAGCTGGATCGCGCGGTTGCCGAGGTCGTTGTGGTACCAGTCGTTGATCCCCTTGCCGTGGATGATCTTCCCGCGGTCGGCCTTCGCGAACTCGCGGGCGATGCGCTGGTGGGTCTCCTCGCCGACGCCCGTCTCCTCGTAGACGTACTCCGGCGTGTAGTTGGCCAGCTCCTCGTTCAGTCGGTTCCAGACCGACCGGACTGGGATACCCTCGACCTCGCGGTCCACGTCGAGTTGCGGGTCGAAGGGCAGTTCGATGCTCTTGCTGTCGTCGTACTTCGCCTCGCGGTCACCCAGCGCGCCTGGCGCGGCGCGGAGGGTCCCCGCGTCGTCGAGCATCACCTGCACCTTCGCGGGTTCCTCGAAGCCGCTGCCGTCGATGGCGTCGACGTCAGCGACGGTGAGGAACTTCCCGGTATCCTCGCGGGTCAACAGCGGCATGTCGGACTGCTCTTTCAGGTGGGCCTCGTCGTAGAGGCCCTCGTCGACGATGGTCCGGGCCATGCCCAGCGCGAGCGCGGGGTCGGTACCTGGGTCCGGGCCGATCCACTCGTCGGTGTGGATGGCCGTCTGGGAGTAGTCGCTGAAGACGCCGACGCGCTTCGTGCCGTTGTACCCCGCTTCCAGGAAGTACTTCGCGTCGGGGATGCGCGTGACGTTGATGTTCGACCCCCAAGCGATGATGTAGTCCGAGTTGTACCAGTCGGCGCTCTCGGCGTTGTCCGTCTGGTGGCCCCAGGTGATGGGTTGGCCCGGGGGCAGGTCGGAGTACCAGTCGTAGAAGCTGTGGGAGACGCCGCCGAGGAGGTTGATGAGCCGGGAGCCGCTGGCGAAGCTCACCGGGCTCATGGCCGGAATCGGCGTGAAGCCGCTGATGGCGTCGTAGCGACCCGCCTCGACCTCGTCGACGACGTGCTCGGCGATCTCCGTCAGCGCCTCGTCCCAGCTGATCTGCTTCCACTTGCCCTCGCCCCGCTCGCCGGTCCGCTTGAGCGGGTGCAGGACGCGCTGGTCGGCGTTGACGTAGTCCGTGTAGCAGGCCCCCTTGTTGCAGCCCCGCGGATTGGGGTCCGGTAGGTCCTCGTCGAACTCCGGGTAGTCGGCGGCCTGCTCCTCACGCCAGACCTGCCCGTTCTTCACGTAGACGTCCCACGAGCAACTGCCCGTGCAGTTGACGCTGTGGGTCGACCGGGAGATGGAGTCCCAGTCCCACTGCTCGCGGTAGAGGTCCTCCCACTCCCGGTAGGGGTAGTTCCCGATCGGGTCGTCGACGACCTTGAGGCCGTCCATGGCCCCGTCGTCGGCCGCACCGAGGCCCGTGACCCCCAGCACGGTCGCCATGCCGGCTCCCTTCAGGAAGTCCCGGCGGGCGACGTCCGCGTCGCTTTGCGCACGATTCGGTTCGTCTCTGCTGTCTGTAGATTCGCTCATTGGTCGGTCTGGATGAAGACGGTACACGTTGCGAGCACGGCTCCGAGCAGTGCGAGTGCGATTCCCTCCGGCGTCCCGCCGCCGGCCTCCATGCCCGCCGCGACGAGCGCGACGCCGGCGAGCTTGCTGGCGTGGTCGACGCGGCGGTAGGTCGTGGCTGGCAGGGTCCGCTCAATCATCGGACGCCACCTCCTCGGCCGAGCGGTCGGCCCTGGCCGGGCGGTTCCCTCGAAGGACGAGGTACGTGACGGCGGCCGCCGCCAGCGGTCCCAGGAACACCGCCACGGTGAGCAGTGCGTTGATGGGGCCGGTCTCGGTCCCCAGCACCTTCGCGGCGATGTTGTTCATGCCAGCGATGGACGCGATCATGATGAACACGACGGCGGCGACGCCGACGGCCGTCTGCCAGGGCCGCTTCAGTGGGTTGGCGGTGAAGTGGATGGGGTCCTCGCGGAAGTCGACGAACGGCCACGCGAGGATGGCCGCGAACACGAGCGTCGGCAGGACGATGCCGCCGATGAACTCGGTGTTGACGTGGATGCCGGCGACGGTGAAGCTCATCCACGACGGGAGGAGCTTCAGGAAGCCGTAGACCCACATCAGGAACCAGTCCGGCATGATGAGTTCCGGGGTTCCCGCGGGGTTGTTCGGCCCGTACTCGGCGACGTTGTGGACAGGCAGGAAGCCGGCCAGCGTCGAGAGCGTCGCCAGCGTCAGGAAGAACACCACGGCGCTGACCGCCGTCTGGTTCGGGAACGCGGGCAGGCCGATGACGCGACTGTCGTCATCGCTGTCGACGATGCCCCGCTGGGTGTCGACGTCGCCCTCCCGCTGAGCCTCGGTGTGCTTCTGGCGCATGAGGATGCCCATGTGGACCGCGATGAGCACCCCGATGAGGACGGGGATGACCAGCACGTGCAGGAAGTACAGCCTGGGAATGGTCGCGCTGGACGGGAACTCACCCCCGAAGACCACTTTGGATACCACGCCCCCGAGTATCGGGATGGACTTCGCGAGGTTGTACCCGATGCCGGTCGCGGTGCTGGCGAACTCGTCGAACGGCAGCGCGTAACCGGTGTAGGCCGCCCCCATCGCCAGCGCCGCGAGGCCGGTCCCGACGACCCAGTTCAGCTCGCGCGGGTTGCGGTACGCCCCGGTGAAGAACACCCGGAGCATGTGCAACCCGATGGAGGCCACGAACAGGTGGGCCGCCCAGTGGTGGAGCCGGCGGATGAACATCCCGAACGGGATGTCGTAGGTGATGTGCAGGACGCTCACGAACGCTTCTGGCATGTCCTCGCCCTGGAAGCGCTCGACGCTGCCCTCGTACGTGACGTCGCTCGTCGACGGCTCGAAGAACATCCCGAGGAACATCCCCGTCAGGACGAGCGTCAGGAAGCAAAACAGCGCGACCTCCCCGAGGAGGAACGAGTCCTCTGCGGGGAAGGCCTTGCCGAGCATGTCCCGGTCGTCGTCGAGGCTCAGTCGGTCCTCGACGAAGCCGACGATGCGGTCGACGCGGGACATCACTCACCCCCCGGGCCGATCGGCCCTTCGAAGTCTCCGGTCGCGATGAGTTCGCCCTCGCTCGTCAGCGTGAGCGGCAACTGGGGCAGCGGTCGCGGCGGCGGCCCGCCGACGACCTTCGCGCCTTTGGTCGGGTCGAACTTCCCGAAGTGACACGGGCACACGAGGGTACTGCCCTCCTCGTTGGAGACCATACACCCGGCGTGCGTGCACACCTTCGAGTACGCCGCGTAGCCCGAGACGGTGTGTGCGAGGTTCGTTCCGGCCCCGTACTTGCTCTCCTTGAAGCGGACGAGGATCGTCGGTGCCTGCTCGATGCCGGGCCGAGGTTCGGGGAACACCGTCGTTTGCTCGCCGAAATTCAGGCTGTTCTCGGTGATTCGGTTCCCGTCGCCGTCGACGAGGTTGATGCCGTCGCCGTAGACGGGACCCGTGTAGCTCCGCTCGAAGACCCTGGTCAGGCCGGCGAGCGGTGCCGCGAGGCTCCCGGCGGCGGTGAGTCCGCCGATGGTCGCCAGCATCTTCGCATAGTCCCGCCGCTCCATCTCGGCGCGCGCGTCGGTGTAGATGGATGGCTGGTACGCCCCGTCCCCATCACAGGTGTCGTGCGATCCACAACTGTCACAATGTCCGTCACAGTCGTCGTTGCTCATGTCTCAGTGCCCCCGTTCCTCCACGACTTCGACGTGCGGGAGGAACCACGCGTAGTACGCGACGGTCGACCCGGCCAGCGAGAGGAACATCCCCGCAGCGTAGGTGCCGAAGTACTGCGTCCGCGCCAGCGTCAGGTACTCGCCGGTGAACAGCGCGGCGAAGACGATGGCGAGGACGGTCAGTGCGCCCATGACGACGATGCCCTCGATGGCGTCCGTGGAGTCGTGGTACTCCGCCAGCCACCGGAAGTCGGTGGTGAACCACGACGCACCGCCGGGGTCGTCGCCGACGTTCGCGTCCGCCGGCTCGTCCGGGCGGACGGCGCGATTCATGAATCTGTGGACTGCCGTGAGCGCGCCCAGGAGCGCGAACAGCGCCACCCAGACGACGACGCCGACCTGGCTCGGCGAGAGCTTGTTCGGCGTGTCCACGATGCTCTGCAGTGGTCGCATCTCGGTCACGGACTGGTCGATCTCGATCTCCTCCGACGGCGGTTCGCCCTGGATGGCGACGAACCACATCGGGAGCAAGACCAGCGCCACGACCGTGGCGATCACGAGCGTTTCCCGTCTCATATTTTGGTTGTCATGTGTCGTTCGGTAGCTCGATCGGCGGCTCGCAGGCCGCTCGCTGTCCCATCGTTACAGGGAAAACTGGACCGTCCACTCCGGTAGTTTGCCATCCAACAAACGGCGGGTCTTTAAGTACAACCGAACGTCATTTTATAAGCCTGAGAACGACGACGGACGTGTTCGGCAATACGCTTTTTACGGGCGAGAGACGCTCTTGCCGAACATCTTCGGAGCAACGCTCTCGGCTGTACCGTGAGCTAGTTCGGATCGATGAGTACTGGGATTCGAGCGGCGGTAAAGTTCGACGGACTGGAGGGGTGTCCTGTCGCTACCGTGTCACAAACGGGTGAGCGCGTCGACTCCATCTCCCGGGCCACGAACCCGAACGGCGACGGCATGGTCGCCGAGGAGTTCACAGTCGACCGCGAGACCACCATCGACGCCGACGTCGAGGGCGATATGACCCGCGTGTTCAGTTACGAAGACGGCGACGTCTATCGGTTCACGCGCGAACTCGGGAACGGGTGCGTGTGCGACCACGTCGAGAGCTACGACTGCTCGGTCCAGGACATCTACGCGGAGGACGGCGCACTCGTCGTGACGTTCTTCGCGGCCGACATCGAGACGCTCCGGGAGATCATGCGCGATCTCCGAGACGAGTACGGGTCGCTCTCGATGCAGAGCCTCTCGCGGTCCGGTGAGACCGAGGGCGAACGTCCGGTCTTCGTCGACTGGTCGTCGCTCACGTCCAGACAGCACGAGATTCTCGAAACGGCCTACGAGATGGGCTATTTCGAGTACCCGAAGACGGCGAACGCCGGCGACGTCGCGGACGCGCTCGGTATCGCACGCTCGACGTTCGTCGAGCATCTTTCGACGGCCCAATCGAAGGTCCTCGGCAACGTCGTCGAAACCTGACCGTCAAGACCCACAGAACGAGGGCTGGCGTTATTCCACGTCGGCGACGCTCTGTGTGTCTGTGTCACACTCTCATGACGACCCGCTTCACGTTCGATTGCCCCCACTGTCAGGCCACGACTATCGTCGACGAGGGGATGCGGGACCTCCTCCTCGAAGACGGGTGCATCCTCTGTGAGACCACGGTTTCGATGGCGGCGTTCGACCGGACGACGTGAGGAGCGGCATCGCCTCGACTCCGAGATCGGTTTTCCGTTGTCGAGCGTCTCCAGTCGCGCGAGTTCGTCGGTGTGTGCTTCGATTGCGTCTGCGACGTCGGTGAGCACTCGCTGCCGACGGGCCGCCGAGTAGCTGGACCAGGTATCGTCGAACGCTGACCACGCCACGTCGACTGCACGATTCACGTCCGCCGCTGTTCCGCGAGTCACGGACGCGAGCGTCGCTCCCGTCGTCGGGTTCATGGTCTCGAGCGCGCCTCCCTGCTCGGCCACGACGAACTCGCCGCCGACGTAGAGGGACGTATTCTGGAGGACCACCTCAGATGCCACGTCTTCGTGACGAGTCTGGCGTCCGGAGCGGTGCGGGCTGTCGATTCAGTGGAGTCGTCCATGCACCGTAAGCGGCACCACCCGAACAGAAAATCGATCGCGGGGAGTTTCAGGAATCGTGGCACAAAATCGAAACTATTGGGAAATCATGGATATGTCCGTGCATATCCGTCTAAACCACGCCACGGTACGTCGATGATGCGCACTCGAAAGCGTCCGAGAGGGGAGAAAACAGCGAGTGTCGGCTACAGAACGTCGTCGAAGTCCTTGTAGCCCTGGATATCGACGCCGTCGGCCGTGACCTCGGCGATGTACACGCCGTTGCCCGAGCCCGTGTCGCGCTCGACTGCGCTCTTGACGGCCCGCGCAGCCAGCGTCCGGGCCTCGTCCATCGAAAGTCCCTCCTCCCACTCGGCTTCGAGCGCGCCGTGTGCGAGGGCCATCCCGCTGCCGGTGACGGTGTAGTCGTCTTCCATGACGCCGCCTGCGGGGTCGATACTGTAGACGTGCGACCCCTCCTCGTCGACGCCACCGAGGATGGGGTTGATGGCGAAGAACGGGCCGCCGCGGGCGAAATTCCCGGCGAGCGTCGCCAGTGCAGGGATGTTCATGGTCTCGCCGCGACGGGTCTCGTAGAGCTGTGCTTCTGCCCGGAGCGAGCGGATGAACGACTGGGCACCGCCGACCGATCCGACGAGCGTCAGGGCGGCGGTCGGGTGGATCTGCTCGACCTTCTGGACGTTCTTGTTCGAGACGAACCGGCCGCCGAGGCTGGCGCGCATGTCCGTCGCGATGACGACGCCGTCCTCGGCGGTGATGCCGACCGTCGTCGTCCCGGTCTTGTTCACGGCCTCGTCCTCGGCGTCGTAGTGGGCCTCCAGCGACCCCAGTTCGGGGTCGTAGGGAGCGTCGAGCGGCTCACTCATCGGTCTCCTCCTCGTCGATCTCGGCGACGTGCCGCTCGCGTTCCTCTTTCGGTACCGAGCGGTACTGGCCGCTCTCGACGTCGACGGTGGCGACGTCGACGTCGTCGGCCGTAATCGGGTCGTCCGAAACGGACGCGAGCGCTCGAATCGCGAGGTCGACGCCGCCGTCGAGGTCCAGTTCCTCGCGGTAGTGCTCTTCGAGGTAGGACTGGATGTCCCCGCGCTTGCCGCCGATGGCGACCGCTTGCCACTCGTAGGGCGTCCCCGAGGGGTCGGTCTCGAACAGGCGCGGCTGCCCGTCTTCGTCCACGCCGCCGACGAGCAGCGCGACGCCGAACGGTCGCGCACCCCCGGTCTGCGTGTACTCCTGGATGTGGTCGGTAACGGCCTTCGTCAGCGTCTCGACGCTGACCGGCTGGTCGTAGCGGAGGTGTTCGACCTGCGCACGCTGGCGGGCGACGTCGATGAGCTTGCGGGCGTCGGCGACGTGCCCGGCGCTCGCGATGCCGACGTGTCCGTCGGCTTTGTGGATCTTCTCGACGGAGTCGCGCTCCATCAGCGGCGAGCGGACCGACCGACTCGCCGCGAAGACGACGCCGTCCGGGGTTCGAACGCCGACGCTCGCGGTCCCGCGCTTGACCGCTTCGCGCGCGTACTCCACCTGGTAGAGGCGACCGTCCGGAGAGAAGATGGTAATTCCCCGGTCGTAGGCCTGCTGCTGTGAGTTGCCTTGCATTGTGTTCGTGTATCCTTCACCTGGGGTTAGCGTCTGTCACTTATATACCTTCTGCCACCACGAACTAACAAACTGGAGATTTAGACCAGAATAGACTAACTACGAACGCGCCGATATGGAGACGTCAGACGCCTTCGACCAGTCGCTCCAATTGTTCCGGCGGCACCGCACCCCGGGCGGCATGTCCATCGTAGGCGAACGTCGGGACCCCGGTGATTCCCGCTCGCTGCGCGCGCTCGAACTGCTCGGTGACCGCCGTCCGAACCGTCTCGTCGTCGAGCGCAGCCCGGACGTCCTCGCCGTCGATACCGACGTCCTCGGCCAACTCGACCAACACGGCTTCCTCGCCAACGTCTCGCCCCTCCGTCCAGAGCGCCTCGAAGATAGCGACGTCGAAGGCGAGCCACGTCTCGTAGTCGTACTGTTCGCGCACGGAGAACGACGCGACCTGGGCGTCAAGCGAGTCCACGTCCTCGGCGATATCCAGCGTCATCTCGACGTCGTACTTCTCCTGGAGGCGTCGGACGCCTTCTCTGGCCTGCTCGTAGTAGTCCTCGTCCTTCCCGTCGTCGACGGTGCGGTCGATCTCACCGTCGGGCCCTCGTTTGTGACTCCGCAGGTCGAACGGTCGCCAGTCGACGACCAGCTCCGACTCGCGACGCTCCTGATACTGAGCGAGCGACTGCCGTCCCAGATAGCAGAACGGGCACACGTAATCGGAGTACACCGTGATCTCTTCGCGCTCGGAGGTGTCCATGTCACTCGTATCGGCGGCCAGCACAAAAGGGAGTGGGTCCCGTGAACGGATCGTGCACGAGCGATTCGGTCGCGTCGACTACTCTTCGAGCCACCAGCCGAAGCGCTTCTCCCAGTACTCCTCGTCCGGGTGCTTCTTGCTTCGACCGTAGGTGTTGTCGTCGCGAATCCGACGCTCCATGATGTCTTTCGCCTCGTTGAGCGCGGCTTTTGCTCCGTAGCCCTCGCCGGACGCGAGGAACGTCCCCTTGTCCGTGTACAGCCGCATGTTCGCCATGACGAGTCGGGTGCCACGGAGCTTCTCGTCGTGCTGGTGAAGGTGGACCTTCGCGTCGAAGACGTTCAGTTTCCCAGCGACGCGTTCGAGGTCCTCGACCATCGCCACGACGTCGCTGTAGCTCGCGTCGTCGAGGTGGTCGACACCGGACACCTGGACGGCACGGTTGCCCTCTGCCTCCCAGGTGAGTGCGTCGAGTATGTCCGTCGTCGTGACTATCCCCGTCGCGCTCCCGTCGTCGTCGACGACGACGAGCGAGGACCCACCGACGGCGGCCATCTCCTCGACGGCCTCGTCGAGGCCCTGGCTCGGTCGAATCGTCCGGACCGGTGAAACCATCATGTCACGCACCGGGAGATCGAGCAGCCGCGCCCGCTCTCCTTCTCGGCCGCCGAAGCCACCGTGGTCGCGCGCCTGACCGTTTCCGCCCTGACTCTTCGTGACCGTGCGGGCGGTGTAATCCACGACGTCGTAGAGGCTGAGGATACCGACCGCTTCGTCCGCGTCGACGACGGGCAGGTGGGTGATGCGGTTCTCACGGAGGTGGTGTAACGCCTCGCCGAAGGTCGTCGTCGGGTCGACGGTGACGAGGTCCGTGCTCGCCACCTCGCCGACCGTCGCTGCGTCGAGGAACGGCTGCACGGCGTCGAGGATGTCGCTGCCGGTGACGACGCCGACCATCTGCTTGCCCTCGTAAACCGGGAGCAGGCGGGTGTCACCGTCGACCATCAGCCGAGCGGCTTCGCGGACGTCAGTACGGGGGCTGACCGTCGGGACGTGCCAGACGAGCGAACGCGCCTTCTCGTTGGGTTTCTGATGAGAGGCGGCGAGCTGTCTGCGCGTGACGACACCCGCGAATCCGTCGGCGTCGTCGACGACGATTCCCTTCACCTCGGGGTCCTCGAACTCGCCGACGAGCTTCGAGACGGGAGTATCCGCGGAGACCGATACGTAGTCTTTCGAAACGAGATTTTGTATATCCATAGTTTCCCTGCTGGCCTGCACTGTCCTGAGACTGACTGGCATCGGTGTCATTCGCTCGTGCGGACGTCACTCCCCTGAACAGTGCAGGCACCACACTTTCCGATACGCAGGTAGGGGATTAAAGCTCGTAGGCCGTTCCCATCAGATAAGAACTCCCCGACCCCTGCTGATATCCGGCGCAGCACGAGACGTTCCGGTGGCTATCCAAAGCTTAAAACCCGGACGACGCCGAACAACGAGCAAATGTCTCCATCGCATGGTGCCGAGGATTCCGGCACCGAGGCCCCCCACGACGGGGCCGTCGTCTACGATCTCGCAGCGGAGTGTTCGCTCGACGCCGTCTCCGAGGACGAACTGTATCTCGCGACCGTCAACGGTGTCGTCGAATACGGCGTCTTCGTCGACCTCTCCGAGCAGGTGTCGGGTCTCGTCCACGACTCCAACCTCGTCGGCAGCTACGACGTCGGCGACGAGTTCATCGTCGAACTCGGCGAGGTCCGGGAGAACGGTGATCTCAGCTTCCGCGAAGTACAACTTGCCGACTACGCGGTCGAGACGGTCGATCGGGACGACCTCACCACCGTCGACGAACTCGACGATGCCCTCGGCGACAACGTCTCACTCGAAGGCACCGTCGTCCAGGTGAAACAGACGGGCGGCCCGACCATCTTCCAGGTCCGCGACGACACCGGCGTCGTTCCCTGTGCCGCGTTCGAGCAGGCGGGCGTCCGTGCCTATCCCGACGTCGAACTCGACGACATCGTTCGGCTGACCGGCGTCGTCGAGACCCGGGACGGTGCCCTCCAGGTCGAGGTCGACTCACTGGACGCGCTCGACGGCGAGGACGCAGACGCCGTCGAACAGCGACTCGACGCCGCGCTCGAAGCGGCAGCAGCACCCCACGACGTCGACCCACTCGTCGAGTGGCCCGCGTTCGAGAAGCTCCACGACGACCTGGAAACCGTCGCGCGTCGTCTCCGCCGGACGGTCCTCGAGGGCCGCCCCATTCGGATGCGACACCACGCCGACGGCGACGGTCTCTGTGCGAGCGTCCCGCTACAGTACGCACTCCGTCAGTTCATCGCCGAGACCTACGAGGACCCCGATGCGCCGCGACACCTCCTCAAGCGCCTGCCGAGCAAGGCACCGTTCTACGAGATGGAAGACGTCACTCGCGACCTCAACTTCGCGCTCGAGGACCGCGAACGCCACGGCCAGAAGCTTCCGCTCCTGCTGATGCTCGACAACGGCAGTACCGAGGAGGACACCCCCGCCTATCGGAACCTCGCTCACTACGACGTCCCCATCGTCGTCGTCGACCACCACCACCCCGACCCCGAAGCCGTCGAGGGGCTGGTCGAGGAGCACGTCAACCCCTACCTGCACGACGAGGACTACCGCATCACGACCGGCATGATGTGCGTCGAACTGGCGCGGATGATCTACCCCGACGTGACCGACCAGGTCCGACACGTCCCCGCCGTCGCCGGCATCTCCGACCGCTCGGAGGGCGAGGCGATGCCCGACTACGTCGAACTCGCGAACGAAGAAGGGTACGACGAGGACGACCTCCGCGACATCGGCGAAGCCCTCGACTACGCCACCTTCTGGCTGAAGTACGACGACGGCCGCGAGTTCGTCAACGACGTCCTCAACGTCGCCTGCGACGACCGCGAGCGTCACGAAGAACTCGTCGACTTCCTTGCAACACGCGCCGAGCGCGACGTCGACGAGCAGCTCGACGCCGCGATGAGCCACGTCGAACACGAGGCGCTGGACAACGGCGCGCACCTCTATCGCATCGACGTCGAGAACCACTGCCACCGCTTCACCTATCCGGCACCGGGGAAGACCACGGGCAAGATCCACGACCGCAAGGTCCAGGAGACGGGCGATCCCGTCATCACGATCGGCTACGGCCCGGACTTCGCCGTCCTCCGCTCCGACGGCGTCCGCCTCGACATCCCCGAGATGGTCGTCGAACTCATCGAGGAGGTCG
Organism: Haloarculaceae archaeon H-GB1-1; assembly: GCA_029688825.1. GTDB lineage: Archaea > Halobacteriota > Halobacteria > Halobacteriales > Haloarculaceae > JARUKX01. The sequence continues at coordinate 44,620 of JARUKX010000015.1, forward strand.
ACGGCGGCGGCGTCAGCGGCGGCGGCCACCTCGTCGTCGGGTCCATCAAGTTCGTCAAGGGCATGCGCGAGCAGGTCCTCGACGCCCTGGTCGAGAAGATGGCCGACGCCGAGATCGACGAGGAACTCCAGAGTTCGATGGCGCTGCCCGACGGCGAGTAAGCGCCAGCCGAACGCTGCTGCGAGCGACTACCGATCGAACTCGATTCTGCGGACCACCAGTCCGGCGACGACGAGACAGCCAGCCACGCCACCGAGCAGTCCGACCGGGAGCGGCGTTCCCCGGTCTCCCCAGTCCGCGTCGAAGACGCGTCCGTAGTACTCGGCGACGGATTCCCCGTGGAGGACGGCGAGTACCTCGCGATTGTTCCGCGCCGACTCCCGGTTCCAGTTCAGACTGCCGAGGACCACTGTGTGATCGTCGACGACGACGCCCTTGGCGTGAATCTTCTCGTAGCGCCCCCGTGGGTCCGCCAGTTTCACGGTGAGTGGCAGGTCCTCGTCGTCGGCACGCTCGTTCAGAGCGTCGGCGAGCCGGCGGTTGTCCTCGCGGACGTACCACGCACTGGACAGCAGGAGGCGGACGTCGACGCCGCGGCGGGCGGCACGGAGCGCAGCCGTGACAAACGGTCCCCGACGGTCGTCGACGGAGACCTGTATCACGCGAACCGACTCGTTCGCCGCGTCGATGAGCGACACGAGTCGGGACTCGGCGTTGTCGGGCGTCACCAGCAGTTCGACGCGCTCCGCGTGGCGCATCTCGGGAGCTACCTGCGTCGGGTAGGACCCGTTCGCGGCGTGCGATTGCTCGAACGTCCGTCCGCGGCGGAACTTCGACCACGGGCGAGCGGCTCTCCAATCGGCGTCGGCGCGGAACGTCTCGGCGAGGCCACCGACGATCTGCGGGTCGGACAGGACGACGCCCCAGCCGCGGCTGGACCGTCCGCCGGTTCCGGCGGGCTTGAAGTTCTCGGTCAGCACGAGGGCGCTGTCGTCGACGACCGCGTACTTCGCGTGATGGAAGTCGTAGCGCGCGTAGGGGCCACCGAGGAGGCGAACGTCGACGCCCGCGGCGACGAGTCCGTCGAGCAGTCTCGCCTCGCGCGTCGTCAGGCCGCCAACGGGGTCTCCCTCCAGCAGGACGCGAACGGTCACGCCGCGTCTGGCCGCCGCTGCGAGTCGGTCGGTGAGTCGCTCGGAGCCGAACGTGTAGCCCGCGAGCAGGATGCGCTCGTCGGCGGCTGCGACTTCGGCGGGAACCACGTCACTTCCGTCGGGCAACACGAAGGTGCGGACAGTCGTGTTTCGGGCTTCGACGATAGGGTGGCTGGTCGTTCCCGGCGTCTCCCAGCGGAGCCCGCGGTCGGTCGCCGACCAGTTCGCCAGCTTTCCCGTCGGTGCCTCGCGGTAGACCGCAGTGTCGACGGTGGTTCCGTTCCGTCGGAGGGTCAGCGTCTCACCGCCGTTCGCGAGGCCGAGCGACGAATCGACTCCGAGGACGCGGTCGTCTGTCAGCTCCCGCACCCGTTCCGGTGCATGAGTGAGGACGACCCGTCCGCTCACCGTCGTATTCGGCAGTTCGACGGCGCGGTCCCCGTCGGAGAGGGAATACGCGTCGAGGCCGGTCGGCGACGGCACGTCGAGGACGACGAACTCCGTCGCGTCCTCGTCGGCGACCGGATTGGGGTAGGCACCGACGATTCGTGGCGTCGATTCGGCGGCTGCGTCCGACGAGCTCGTCGCGGCAGTTACACCGCTCGGACCCACAGCTACGGAGAGGAGCACGATGACCGCAAATGCCGCCCGTGGTCGTGACACGGGGCGTCTGGTCGCGGTATCGAATAAAAAGGTCTGGGAGACCGAAGCTCAGATGGCCAGCGCGTCGCGGGCCTTCTCCGCCTCGGACTGGACGAGATACGACTGGTCGTCGGTGTACTCGCCGGCCGCGTCGAGCGCGTCTTCCGTGCCGATCTGGACGAGCGCCCACGCTGCACTTGCACGGACCTCGTCGACGTCGTCGTCTTCGAGTACGTCGGACAGCGGGGAGATCGCGCGTGCATCACCGATGAGACCGAGCGCGCGCGCTGCGCTGGAGCGGACGTTCGGGTCCTCGGCGACGAGTCGGTCGGCGACGAGCTGGACGGACTCCTCGCTGCCGATCTCACCCATCGCGCGCAGACTCACCTGTTCGAGAGCGGTGTTGCCCCCGTCGAGGAAGCCTTCGAGCGTGTCGAGCGCGCGGTCGTCACCGATCTTTCCGAGGATCTCGATGGCCTTGTGGTTGCGGCGCTTCGCCTGGGCCTGTACGGGTTCGTAGGCCTCCGCCGGAGCCATCCGTTTGAGCACGTCGAAGACGTACTCGTCGAAGAACTCCGAGTCGAGGCGGTCGTAGGCCAGCAGGACCTGCTCGACGTTCCCCTCCTGCTCGTGGACCTTGAGCGCGCTCCACTCCACGGGGTAGTCCTTCTGCTTCTTCGGGTCCAGCACGTCGTAGAAGCCCTCGTGCTCGAGCTGCTCCCGGATGGAGAGGTCGTCCCACTCCTCGGCGTCGTCGAGGTCGGCCTGGAGCTGTTCGGTCCGCTCCTGGAGCGTCGCGATGGTCTCGGCGTCGTCGTCGGCGTTGAGGTCGGTGTCGTCCATGACCGACGCGACCTCGGCGAGCGCGTCCGCCAGCGACTCCGGATCGTCGTCCTCGGCCTCGAACGTTGCGACGAGCGTGCTCCCGGCGTCGTCGAGATACGACCCGACCGCCTCGGCCATCTGTGGCGCGCCGTCGTCTGTCCAGCGGGTGTCACGGACCGTCGATTCGGCCTCGCGGACCAGCTCGGCCACGTCCTCGATGTACGGGCCACGTTGCGCTTCGAGGTCGTCGCGAAGGTCGGAGAGTCGGGACTCCAGTTCCTCGCGCGGGTCCTCGGCGTCTTCCTCCTCCTCGTCCGGTTCAGGGAGGTCGGCCGCTTCGAGGTCGCCCTCTATCTCATCGAGGGTCGCCTCGACGGCGTCCAGGTCGTCCTCGGTGTCGGCCCCTTCGAGGTCGTCGGCGGCCGCCGAGAGCCGCTCGTCGAACGCCTCGGGCGATTGCTCGGGCTCGGCATCGTCCACGGCAGGTTCTTCCTCGGCGTCGGCCGGTGCCTCGGATTCGTCCGCAGACTCCTCGTCCCCGTTGCTCATGAACGGGTCTGCGTCCGTTCAGGCTAAGAGCGTTTCCCTTCGGATACGCGCCCGGTGGGAGGACACCCGCTTCAGACGCTTCCGACTGCACTATTATGACATCGGAGCGTGAAGTTCTAGAGCGAGCCATGAGTGACGAACGCGTACTCATCGACCGATGGTTCGTCGACCTGTTCAGTGAGGGCGACCTCGAGGCGGCCGACGAGATTCTCGCGGACGATATCTCCTATCACGGGCCGGAGAGCGTGAGCCCCAGAGCGGCGAAGACGCCCAAAGACATCAAACGGTACGTCAAAAAGTACCACGAGACGTTCCCCGATTTCAGATACGAGGTCGACATCGTGTTCGGGGAGGGCGACCGTCTCTGTGCCCACTGGACGGCCGAGGGGACCCAGGAGGACGACCTGTTCGGCATCGAGGGGAGCGGCGAGGACTTCCATGACGAGGGCCTGAACGTGTTCCGCTTCGAGGACGGCCGGATCGCCGAGATCTGGTCGTACTGGGACACGCTCGGAATGGTCCAACAACTGGACATCATCTCGCCGCTCGGCCTGGCGGCCGCCCAGCGCGACTGAGCCGTCACCAAGGCGAATCGTGGGGCATATAGCCACGAGGTCCGGACCCAGAGGTATGGAGCGACGCGAGTTTCTGGCAGCGGCGACCGGGTTGACGGCTGCCACGGCGGGCTGTCTCGGCCGGTCCTCGGGTAACACCGCCGGCACCGAGACGACCGACTACGACGTCGGCATGAGTACGCGGGAGTTCAAACCCGCGGAAATCGAGGTCAGCGCGGGGTCGACGGTCGTCTGGCGGAACACCAGTTCGCACGCCCACACGGTCACCGCGTACGACGACAGCCTCCCGGACGGGGCGGACTACTTCGCGTCCGGCGGGTTCGAGAACCAGACTGCAGCCCAGCAGGGCTGGTTCGACGGCGCTGGCGGTGCGCTCTACAGCGGTGACGTCTACGAGCACACCTTCGAGGTCCCCGGCGAGTACGTCTACTTCTGCATTCCACACGAAGCGAGCCGGATGGTCGGAACCGTAACTGTCACCGAGTAGCAGCGCCGTCGCTGTCCGATTCGCGTTCGCGTTTGCGTTCGAAAAACACCGCAATCCGAAAGACGGCCCGTTCAGGCTTCGTCTTCGATGTCTTCGACGGCGACTTCGTCGGCGTCGACGTCGACGCTCGTCTCCTCTTCGGCGGCGACTTCTTCGGGGTGTGCTTCCAGCGTTGCCTTCTGGACTTCGACGCGGCGAATCGGGTAGATCTCTTTGGCCTCGTTGTAGATGGCGCTGGAGAGTCGACCCTCGACGACGCCGTCGATGAGGTCCTTGAAGGTGCGCTCGCTGGCGGTCTCGCGGACGAGGTCGATCATTTCGCGGCGGATCGCCTTCTCCTGGCTCGCGTCCGCGCTCATCGTCGTGTACGCCACGGGCTGGATCTGGACGCGGTAGTCGTCCGAGGTGAGCACCGTGATGTACGCGGCGATCTTCGAGGAGCCGCGGCGGGTCAGGCTGCGGAGGTAGTCCCGCGTGAGTTCGTGCTTGACGAACTCGGTGTACGCGGAGTCGGAGGCTACCTCGTTGATCTTGAACGTGAGTTTGGTGTTGTTCTCGCTGGCGTCGTTCTTCAGGTCGCCCAGCGTGGTCTCGATGGTCCGTCCGAGGACCTTCTCCGGTTCGTCTGCAGGGGTCTCACCGAGCTCCTCCCGGTCGAACTGCTCGGGAGCGAGGACGGTGTACCACTGTTTCTGCTGCTTGCGTCGTGAGACTGATCGGTCGCTCATTGTGTATCGTTGGTGTCTGCGTCGGTCGAAAGCTGTGCTGCGAGGCGAAGGTTGACGACGTAGTCGTCGAGGGTGGCTGCGAGGCCACCCGTGGTGTCACGCTCGACGGTCGTGACGACCGCCGCGTCGTCGACGCTCGTGTCCATCTCGTCGGTGTTGTCCGGGCGAACGGCGGCGGCGACCGCGCGAGCGGTCTCGGCGTCACCGTGGGTCGTCCGGACGGTCGCGCGTCTCATAGCGCCTCCCTGAACGCGGTGATGAACGACGCGGTGTCGGCCGCGAAGGTGGCGCGTGCGCCCTGTCCGGTGACCTCGGCGGTGCCGTCGAGCGCCGCGGCGGCGTCGCGGACGGCCGGGCCGACCCGGGTGTCGTCCAGCGTCGTCGCGGCGGCGCGGCCCTCCGTCAGTGCGAGGACGGCCGGTTCCGGCGAGCGGAAGTCCCGGGCGAGCCGGGCGACCGTCTCGACGGGGAGTCGGTCGGTCTCGCCGCGGACGACGAACAGCCCGTCGTAGCGGCCGGTCGTGGCCGCTCGAAGGCCGTCGTGTGCCCGGCGAGCGTGGTCGCGCCACGCGCCAAGTGCGTCCGCCCGGACGTCGTGACCGAGTGCGAGCGCCACGGCGACCCCGGGCGCTTCGCGAGCCACACAGTCGAGGACGTCGGCGTATCCGGCTATCGTCTCGAACGGGCCACCGTGGTACGGTCTGAGCGCGCGTTCGAGCGCGGCGCTCGCGCGGTCGGTCGCGTCGGCGTGGCCGACGACGGCGAGTGCAACTCGCGAGGCGAGCCGCCGACGGTCGTCGGGACCGAGTTGTTCCGGCAGGTCGAGGTCGGAGACGAACTCCCGCGTCGCGTCCTCGTCCCCGGAGAACGGCGCACACACTAGCGTGGAGTGTGCGAGCCCGTCTGCCGGGTCGACGGTCGGAACGGCGACGCCGGGATGACGTTCGAATCCGCTCGCGGTAACCGCGTCAGCGACCGGGCCGCCGACTTCGTCGGCGGCGACGAGCCCGGCCATCGCGAGCGCGACGACGGGTGAGCCGTCACACTCCTGGACGACGTCGAAGGCCGTCGCGCTGACGGGTGGCGTCGAAAGTGCGAGGTCGGCCGTCGCGTCCGCCAGTCCGACGGCGACGGTCAGGTCGGCGTCGGTCGAGCGGTCGGCCGCGTCGAAGTCGGTGACGCTGGCCTGGAACGGCGTATCGAGTGCGTCGAGCGTGCGTGCGAGCAGACCGGTCGCTGCGAGTGCGTCGCCGTCGGGTGCCGCGACGAGGCGGACGAAGCCGGCCTCGCGCAGGCGTGCGGCGACGTCGCTGGCCGCAGTGGGCGAGCCGTTCTGGCGACCGGTCGCTGCCATCCCTTACAGGTGCTCCTTCGCGGTGTCGTAGGAGTACGTGAAGTCCTCGTCGAGTTCGTCGCCGCGGTAGTAGTTCACCAGACGGCGGATCTTCGACTCCGTGTTCTGGAGCGCGCGCTTGTTCTGGTGGTCGCCCGGGTTCTCGTTCATGTGGTCGCGCAGGCGAACGGCGCGCTCGAACAGGTTCCGGAGGTCTTCCGGGAAGTCCGGTTCGGCGTCGTTGTCTTCGAGAATCTCCGTGACCTTCTTGCCCGTCGCGAGCGAGACGTTCGGGATCGGCGTTCCCTGGACGCCCTCGTCGCGGAGCTTCAGGCCGATCTCGCTCGGCGTGTGGCCCTGTTCGGCGAGTTCGACGACTCGCTCTTCGATTGCGTCTTCGTCAACCTCGCTCCACTCCGGTGGTTCGTCTGCGACCGGCTTGTCCGAACTGGACGAGCCGCGGCGTCGCGTGTGCATTCGTGCCATAGTTGTGTGGTTGGAACAGCACGATCCGCTACGCAGTCCTGTCGGCGGGGTCACCGCCGGACACCACCGCAATCCCAAGTCGCACAAGCGTGCGACGAGTCAGATTTGCGGTCGTGCGTTCCCACCTGTGAGTTCTCCCTCGGCACCTAAACAGTTACTATCTCTCCGCCGCCGAACACGCGGCCAGATACCTTATGCCGTGCGCTCTCTAACGTTCACCGATGCCTGATGTCGGTCGCGGACAGACTGGTCCCATCTCCCTCGTGTTGCTGCTCGGAATCGTCTTGACCGGCATGGTCCTGGTGGTTTCGCTCGGCGGGACGGCGATCACCGACACGAAGTCACAGCTCGGCAGCCAGCGTGCGGCGAAGACGCTCACGCAGGTGGACTCGAAGGCGGCGATGGTCGCGCTTGGAGACACGAACCGCCAGCGTATCGTCCTTCCGCTCGACGAGCAGGAGGCGTACTCGGTCCACGACCGTCGGGGCTGGATGCGGGTCAACGTCACGAACACGTCGGACCCTGGGGACAAGCCGAACACCATCGTCAACGAGACGTTGGGTTCGCTCGTCTACGAGTCGGAGGGGACCGAGCTAGCGTACCAGGGCGGCGGCGTCTGGCGAGCGGAGGAAGACGGGAGCGTGATGGTCTCACCGCCGGAGTTCCACTACCGGAATGCGACGTTGACGCTTCCGCTGATCAGCATGCGCGGAAGCGGGAACGCCAGCGTGTCGGACGCCGTGACCATCGAGAAGAACGGGTCGAGCACTGACGAGTTCCCCAACCCGACGGCGAACAAGAACTGGACGAACCCCCTCGGACACGGGAAGGTGAACGTGACCGTCCAGAGCGAGTACTACGAGGCGTGGGGGACGTACTTCGAGCAGCGGACAGAGGGGTCGGTCCAGTACGACCACGCGAACGAGCGGGTGACGCTCACGCTGGTCGTGCCGGCGAAACCCAGAATCGTTCGCACCGCCGTCGCCGCGACGGCGGCGGCGGGCGGCCTGAAGATACCCGGGAACGGTGCACGGACGGACAGCTACAGCTCTGCAGACGGCGACGGGTACACGGGCGACCCGCACGGTGAGGGGAACATCTCGACGGCCGGTGACTTCGAGATAACCGGGAACGCCGACGTGGTCGGAAACGTGCGGACGGGCGGGAATGCGAACGTCCAGGGGTCAGCGACCGTCGACGGCAACGTCTACTACACCGGAAGCGACGATCGCGGTGGCACGGTCACCGGGGATTGGTTTCGCATCGACGGCGTCGACGGAGACAACGCGATAGACTCGGTCGTCGACGAGGAGACCGACGCGTACGACTCGCAGAACAACAACTCGGGGACCGCCGCGGCAGGTGGGTCGATCACGTCCAGCGGGGACCTCTGGCCCGGCAACTACTCCGTCGATCGGATCTATCTCACGACGGGCGAGACGCTCACTGTCAACACCAACGGACAGGAAGTGGTCGTCGCCGTCGACGATTACATCCGGCTCGACGGTGGCACCATCAACGTCGAGGGGGACGGCGTGGTCCGATTCTACGTCGCCGGCGAGAACCGCTACGTCACGGGCAACGAGAAGTACTTCATGCATCTGAAAGACGGGACCGTCGACATCGCCAATCACCAGAACTCGACGCAACTGTGGATCTACGGCAAGAAGTACTTCAATGCGAGCATCAAGGACTCGACGGGCGAGGGCGTCATCTACGCACCAGGCGGGCCGACCGGTGGCGGGGAGCTCACGATGAAACAGAGCGAGTGGTACGGCAGCGTCGCCGTCAGCTCGGTGACGCTCAAGCAGGGCAGCGCCGTCCACTACGACACCGCGTTGCGGAACAAGCGGGCGATTCCCGACCAGAAGAAGATCGTCCGCCTGACGTACATGCACGTGACGGTCAACAAGGTCAACGTCACCGGGTGACTGGGAGACGTTTCAGTGGAGGGCCGCGTTCATTTTTCCAGCCGGAGCTGTATCTCCACCGTGGTGACGTACAGCCGGGTCGGCGGGGCGTCGAGCGTGCAAGACACTCGCTCCTCGCCCGGATGAAGCTCGCAGCTGTCGACGCCCGAACGGTCGGTCAGCGAGTCGTGCCACTGTCGATACCGCGGTGACGTGACGTTGTACCGGAGCACGTCCCAGTCACCCGTCGTGTTGGCCTGCCGAAGCACGGTCTGGTTGTGTCGCGCTCGGATGAGGACCGTCGTGCCGCCGACGCTTCGCCCCGACGGGCCACGATACACGAGTAACGGAATCGAGGTCCGGTCGGTGCCGAGTACGAGCGGTGCGGACTGGACGACCGCACCGGCATCGTCCTGCATCCGAAAGACCGAGCCGGCTTCGTAGACGAGTCTCGTTCCGTCGGCCGTTCGGTAGACGAGTGGGACCGTCTCGTACTCCTCGACGAAATCTGGATGGGGGGCCGCTCCGCTCGTGTCCTCGCCGGAGACGTTTATCGTGACCGGGTCGCCGACGAACAGTTGGGCGTGTTCGAGGTCGATCTCCGTCGCCCGACTGGGTGCGCCTCGCTGATGGACGTCCGCGAGGTTGTCGGCCAGGACCTCGAACGCCCGCTCGGCGTTGTTCGCCTGTTCGAAGTCACGGGCGGACTGGAGTTGCCCCATCCCGCCGAGGGTGACGATGGCCACCATGGCGACGATCATGGAGAACACGAGCGCGAACCCGACGACCTCGCTCACGGCCCGCTCAGACATCCGAACCCACCTCCAGCTCGGCCGCCGAGGGGTCGTACGAGACGACCACGCTCCCGCCGCTGAAGCTGGTATCGGCGAGGTCCGTGTGTACGACGAGTTCGACGCGTGCCGAGACGTTGCTGGACTGCGACCGAAGCCGAAGCTCGTCGTCGACTCCGTCGACCTCGACGGTGTACCGCGCGCCGGCGATTCGCTCGGGATAGCTCGTGTGGAGTTCGAGCGCGCCGACGCTGGTGCCAGCTTCGACCAGCCGGTCCGCACGGGTCACGTCCTCCGCTATCTGCTGGCCGATGACCCGTAACTGCGTCTCGACCACGCGGTCGCGTCGGTCGTCGACGAATCCGGCACCTGCTGTGAGCAAGCCAGTGAGAACGAGGGTCGCGAGGCCGAGCGAGAGCGCGTAATCGAGCGACGACGTGACTGCCCGGTCGTCGTGCGACGCCGCTCGGCTCCCCGAGCGGTCTCGGTCACGCATCGGACTCACCCGGTGCGACCCGGACGTCCGTCCGATAGTGAAGTTGGTCCGTCTCGAACACGAGTTCGACCGTCACCGAGTACAGCGCTGCGTCGGCGATGGGCTGGGGGCCGTCGTAGTGCTGGGACGGGACGCTCGTCCGATCGACGACCATCGAGTAGTTCCCCTTCGCGTTCGCGCCGTTGGTGACGTTCAGCGTGTAGTCGCCCTCGACGTTCTCGGCGAACGAGAGCGCCTCGCACTCCGTCCCTGCGACCGTGCCGTCGGTCACGTTCACCCAGAAGACGCTCGCGCCGACCGTTTCGTGACAGGAGAAGGTTCCCGTCCCGTTCGTGACGGTCACGTTGACCTGATCGGGCGAGGTGCTGTTCCGCGAGAGCAACAGTTCCCAGTCGTCGACGCTGTCCTCGTCGTCGACGGTGAGGTTGAACTCGTTCCCGGTGCCATCGTCGGCGAGCGACGCCACCGGATCCCCCGTGTCGTTGTCGATCTCGATGGTGAACGCACGCGTCTGCTGGACGCCTTCGGCCATCGTCCAGTCGCTATCGCCGCTCTCGTTGGTGAACCGCCGCGCCGTCGTGTCGTTCTGGAGGATTCGGGTTCCCGAGACCGACGACTGCAGGGAGACGTTGCTCACGGTCCCGGTTCGGACCTGCAGGCGGGCGCTCAGGTTCGACATTTCGTTCACCCCCACCGTTACGTTCGTTTCGAGGTCGCCGTAGCTGTCCGAGGCGTTCACCTCGTTCGCGTACTGCAGTAGCTCACCGACGTCGGTCTCGACCGTCTGCCTGTACGCCAGCGCGTCGTTCGCTCCCGTGTTCTCGCCGCGGGTCGCCAGGCTTCCGGTGAAGATGGCCGCGTTGAGGACGAGAGCGAGCGCGACGAACGCGACCGCGAGGGCGAATCCGGCGACGAGGATGAGCTGTCCCCGGTCGCGGCGGTTCAGATGCGCCATGCGATCACCTCGACCCGGACGACGTTGAACAGACTGCTGTCCGCCCCTGTATCCTGAGCGTAGAACGACGTGGCGTTGCTCACCGTGAGCGTCGCGTTCTTCGTCTCGTCGTCGTCGTAGATGGACGCGTCGTCGGCGAGGGTCACCGTGTACGACGCCTGCACGGCGTTGTCGCTCGGGACGCCCTGATAGACCATCCGCCGGTCTCGGTAGTCGTCTCCGACGCCGAGGAACGTGACGTAGACGTTGTACGCGACGCCGCGACGCTCGAACGTCCGGTCGAGTATCTCCCCGAATTCGTTCGGCGGCGGCCCGTTCGTGTAGTAGCTCAGGTTCTCGGCCCCGTGGAACGCACCGTCGGTGTCGTTCCAGTACAGCACCGCGCGTCTGAGCGCGCCCGTCTCCCCAGCCGTCGCCAGCACTCCCTCCGCGGCGGCCTGCTGCTGATTCTCGATGTGCTGACTGGACGTACTCGCCGTCAGCGGCGTCACGGCGGTCATCTGCAGCGCGAACACCATCGCCGACAGCAGCAACAGTCCGGCGACGATGCCCTCCATCGTGTGTGCCTGCCCGCGCGTCACCACATCTCCACCTCCAGCGTCACGTCGGTGCCGTCGAGCGCGACCGTCCGATGAGCCGTCACGGTCTCGGCCTCGTCGACCGGATTCGGACCGGCCGCGAGGGTCACGGCCGACCCACAGCTTCCGCTCCCGACCTCGAACAGTTCGTCGGCCCCGTCGTCCCAGCAGAGGATGCGATTGCCGCTCGGTGGTTCGGTGACGTTCCCCGAGACGGTCACGTTCACGTTGTGCCGCGGCGCGAGGCCGACGCGTTCGTTCAGCGTCGCCCCCGAGAAGCGACAGTGGCCCGGCGATCGGTCGTCGAAGAACGCCGCGGTGCAGTCGTCTTCGAGCACGTACCCTTCCGCCGGCCCGCCAAGCAGGTCGAGGGTGAGCTCGTCTGCGACGCGGTTGACCGCGACCGTCTCCTCCACCGGGCCGGTGGTGAAGGGATCGAGAAAGCCGGGCGCGAACACGAAGACGAAGCCGACCAACAACAAGAAGATGCTGATGCCGACGGCGAAGTCCAGCGTCGTCTGGGCGCGTTTGCCGGTCGCACTGCTGGCTGTGTCCCCCGGAACCCCCTCCTGGTTCCGTGCATCGCGACCGGCTGGGGCCTCCATGTAGCTCCTTCGCACTGGCCTAGTCCGGCCGCTCTCTTATCCATTGTGGCTGTAGAACTCGGAACGGAGACTTAGTTGCCGACGACTGCCACGCCCTCGCGCGTCGGGACGTAGAGTGATCTGTCGTCGAGCGCTGCCGGGGCAGTTATCTCGGCGTCGAGTTCGAGCGCCCACTTCTCGGACCCCGTCGTCGCGGACAGCGCAATGACTCGCTTACCGGTCGAGACGAAGATGCGCGCTGGCGTGGTTACCGGTCGGTAATCGGCGGGACCGACCGACGTCGTCCAGTTCGTGCTCCCGTCGTCGGCCGACAGCGACCAGACGTCTCCGTTCCGCGTCGCGACGACGAGGTCGCCGCTTCGGGACGAGAACCCGGAGTTGAACGACTGATCGATCTCTCTCCGCCACAGGGTATCGCCGGAGTCCAGGTCCGCTGCGACGAGGTTGCCGCTGAACGAGACGCCGTACACGACGCCCCCGAGGACAGTCGGAGCCCCGACGAAGTTCAGCGTGGGGGCGATGGTGCGGACGTGCGTTCCGTCCGTCGCGTCGTGGACGTAGATGCCGCCGTCGGTGTTGTGGACCACGAGGCCGTCCGCGACGGCTGGGGCGAGGTAGGGGTTACTCGCGTGTCCCGTCACCGACTGCCTCCATTTTCGTTCACCGGTCACCACGTCGAGGGCGACGAGTCGCTTCGTGAGTACGCGGTAGCCACAGACGACTTCTCTGACGGTGCTCTCGACGAAGACCGTCTCGTTCCCAACTGTCGTCGACGAGAGGACCTGCCCCTCGATCTTCGTCTCCCACTCGATGGCCCCATCGTCGACGGATAGCGAGCGCAACAGGGCCGGCCGGTCGGTCGTCGCGACGAGGACGGACCCGTCGACGACGGTCGGCGCACAATCGGCGGCTCCTCTGTCGAGGGTGTGTCGCCATTGCTCGCTCCGAGTCGCGACGTCGTAGGCTCCGATTCCGGCTTCGGTCCCTCGGGTGGTGTACTCGGCAGCGTAGAGGATGCCGTCGGCGACGGTTGGTGCAGACGCGATTTCGGCGGGGGTCGAGAGGTCCCAGGTGACGGACGTGTCACCGACCGGTCCGGGGCCGGTCGGATGCTGGCCCGTATTCGCCGCGTCCCCGGCGAACGTGGGCCAATCTCTGGCCGCTCCGTTCGACTTCGACCGCGTCTTTCCAGCCGCAACTCCGCGTCCGACACCGGTCGCACAGAGCGTCGCTGACCCCATCGCTCTGAGGAACGACCGGCGTGACCTGTCAGGCATTATTTTCTTTGATTGGGCACGTAATATAGTTACACAGTCGCTAATCGGCTCCACGTCGGGCGAGGACTACTGCGGAGAGAGCGATCCGTTACAACCGGCTGTACGGTCGTCGACCTGGAGCATCTCCGTGGGCGTCAGCCCGATCTCTCCGGTCGCGTGTTCGAGCCACGTCGCGAGGTCGTTGATACGGAGCTTCAGCCGCCACGGGAGGTCGTGTACCTGCGGAAACCCGGCGAGGAGTTTGTTGTCGAGGTCCTGCTTTTCGTATAGTACCTCCCTGTCCGGCCAGGGTCCCTCGTAGGCCTTCGTCAGGGGCAGCTTCTGTCTGAGGAACGCATCGAGTTGGCTGAGCGTGAACGAGTCGAAGCGGAGGTTCGGCGGGCGGTGACGGAGGATATCGGCGTCGAGCGTCCGGAGCGCGCGGACGTACGTCTCGTCCGACCGCGCCGAGGGCGGCGTCTGCAGATGCCACTGCAGGAGTTCCGCATCCGCCATGACGAGCGATTCGACGAACGTGTCGGCGAGGTGTGCCCGAAACGACAGCGTCGGCGTGTTCTCGAGACCGACTGCGGCGAGACCGTTCTGGCTACCATCGTAGCGCCAGGAGAGGTCCGAGAGTCGCTCTCGAATCCGCCGACAGGCGAATCGCTCGCTGCAGTCGTCGTCGAGGACGGAGAGGTGTTCCTCGATGGGGATGTAGCCGAACGTCTGGGAGACGTAGTCGCTCAGGTTCGGGTTCTCGGCGACGCTGTACGGCGGGCATCTGCAACCACCGAGGCGAATGCCGTCGAGCGGCTGAAAGTGGCCGCGGAAGAGCGAATCACCGAGGCCGCCGTGATAGATGACGTCGACGTCCATCTGATCGACGTAGCCTGCGTGATGGATGTGGACGGATTCCCAGATCGCGCTACTGTACTGGACGACGTCTGCGCAGGTGTTCAGGTACCTGTCGTCGACAGTGAGGGTCTCGTGTGGCGTGTCGTACTGCGTGGCGATCTTCTTCGCACCGTCGATGTCGTCGCCCGTCCCCGTTCCGATGGTGTAGCACACGTCGATGTCGGGTGCACCGGCGAGGACGGTCCGAGAGTCACAGCCACTGCTGAGCAGTAGCCCCTTCTTCCCGGCGTAGCCCGCCCGGCGTTCGAGAGCCCGCGAGAGCCGTTCGCCCAGTTCCGTCGCGTGGTTTCCCTTGCGAGGGTCGTAGACGAATCTGGCGAGCGAGTCGGTCGCCTCCGCCGTGACCACGGCGTCGAAGGGAACCCGGTCGACGCCGTGCAGGATGGTCCGGTCACCCAGCACGACGCCCATAATGAGAAACTCCATGAGCGGTTCGCTCCGAACCTCAGGATCGTCTACCACCGAGGCGACCGTGGCCGGATCGGTGCCGAACACCCGAACCCCCGGCTCGTCGGTGTAGAAGCACTCCCTGCTTCTGATGGGATCGTTCACGACCACCTGCGGACCGTCGACGAGGTCCACGACGGCCAGGAACGACCCGTTGAGGCGGTCGAACACGCCACGGCCCCCAGCACCCGCCGTTTCGACCAACAGCCGTGCTGGGTCCTCGTACGTCGTCCCGTCGACGAACGCCTCTCCCCAGACCACGGCCATCCCGCGTGCAGTTTCGTGGACGGTCGACCGGCCGGGCGTCCCGAGTGCACTGTCCCTGACGCCGACGGCCATCGTCGGCCCCTCGACGATCACGTCGAATTGCTCCGGGGAACGGAACCGCTGGAGGGCGTCTCGGTCGCCGAACACGCCGAACAGTTCCTTGTTCATGGGCACAGGAGGGACGCGTCGACCTCGTTATTCGACGGTGACACTCTTCGCGAGGTTGCGTGGCTTGTCGATCGCCCGTCCCAGCTTCTCGGCCGTGTGATAGGAGATCAGCTGAAGCTGGATGTTCGCGAGCAACGTCTCCCAGATGGGATGGGTGTCCGCCACGGTGAGCTGGTAGTCGGCGACGTCGGCCCCTCGGTGGTCAGCCGGGCCGACGGCGACGATGTCGGCACCTCGGGCCTTCGCCTCCTCGGCGTTCATGACCGTCTTCTCGGTATCCGAGCCGGCGAGGACGGCGAAGACCGGCGTCTCGTCGGTGACGAGCGCGAGCGGGCCGTGTTTCAGTTCGCCGGCCGCGAACCCCTCAGCGTGCCTGTAGGTAATCTCCTTGAACTTCAGCGCCCCTTCCTGGGCCACTGGGTGTCCCATGCCCCGACCGATGAAGAAGTACGCGTCCTCATCGACGAGTTCGACGGCGAGCGCCTGCGCGTCGCTTTCGGAGATGACGCTCTCGAACTCCCCGGGAAGCTTCGAGAGGGAGTCTAGTAGCTCGGGGAGATCGTCGCGCACGGTTCCCTGCGGCAGGTGCTCGGCGACGTACTGGGAGAGCAGGGTGAGCGTGACTGCCTGCGACGAGAAGGTCTTCGTCGCCGCGACGCCGATCTCGGGCCCGGCACGGATATACGTCGTCTCGTCCGCTTTGCGAGAGACCGTCGAGCCCATGACGTTCGTCACGCCCAGCGTCGGAGCTCCGCGCTCGTCTGCCTGTTCGAGCGCTCGAAGCGTGTCCGCCGTCTCGCCGCTCTGTGTGACCGCGACGACGAGCGTTCGGCCGTTGATCGGACCTGCAGTGCGGACGTATTCGCTCGCCCGGAACGGTCGCGCGTTGATGCCTGCGTCGTTGAGCAAGTTCGCCCCGTAGAGCGCAGCGTGATAGGAGGTGCCACACGCGACGAAGTGAACGTTCGTGACCCCCTCGAAAATTTCGGGGTCGATCTCGTCGAAGCGGATGCGGCCGTCTTCGACGCGTCCCTGAATGGTGTTCGAGATCGCGTTCGGTTGCGTGTGAATCTCCTTGAGCATGTAGTGGTCGTAGGTCCCTTTCCCCGCGTCTTCGGGGTCCCACTCGACGGACTGAGACGCACGCTCGACGTCCTCGCCGTCGACCGTCGAGAGGTCGACGCCGTCCGGCGCGATGACTGCCATATCGTCGTCCTGCAGATAGACCACTTCTTGCGTGTACTCGAGAAATGCAGGGACGTCGCTCGCGAGGAAGTACGCGTCGTCGCTGATGCCGAGCACCAGTGGCGACCCCTTTCGTGCGGCGTAGATGCGATCTTCGCCTTCGACGAGAACCGCGATGGCGTAACTGCCTTCGAGGTCGGCGACGGCTCGCTGCACGGCCCCGCGCGTCGAGTGCGTCTCCAGGTACTTCTCGACGAGGTGCGGGATCACTTCCGTATCGGTCTCGCTCGTGAACTCCCGGCCATCGGCGACCAACCCGCCTTTGACCTCCTGGTAGTTCTCGACAACGCCGTTGTGTACGACGGCGACGGTGCCCGATTCACCAGTGTGTGGGTGGGCGTTCGCGTCCGTGGGAGGGCCATGCGTACTCCAGCGAGTGTGACCGATGCCGACGGGTCCGCTCGTCGTTCCGGATTCGAGTTCGGCCGTCAACTGGGACACTTCGCCTGCCGTTTTGCATACCGTCACACCGCTCTCGGTTCCGACTGCGAGGCCGGCGGAGTCGTACCCCCTGTACTCCAGACTTTCGAGTCCGTGGATGAGTTCTTCGACGGCATCACCGCGGCCGACGCGGCCGATGATCCCACACATCAACGATACACCCCTACTCTCTGGTGATGGGGTGAGGCGCTACTCGGCGAGCGGTCGCGTCCAAGTGTGAGAGGGTATTGGATGGGCATAGTCATACGATTGTCCTGGAGGGCGGATTCGGACAGCGAAACACACGAACCGGTACTCCATTACTATGGACCGATTAAGCAGCCGCGCCGTTCGTATCGTCGACTGCAATCGTCGATGCCCTGCATCACCGACGAACGTGCAGCGGTCGAGAAGGACTCCACTACGGCTTACCATGCGAATAAGTGGTTCGCGACGGGCTCGGGCGGCCGAATGGAAGGGGAGTGCGTTGCCGTCGTAACTCACCGATAGTCGACGGTGCTCTTGCTCGTCGACAGTGGACGTAACCGAAGGAGACGGAAACCAACGGTTGCTGGCGGTCAGGGATGCCCTCGAGACGGCAGCGAAGTCCGTTCCGTGCTTAGACGAGTTTCGGGCGCAGGTACTGCGCGGCAGTGAGTACCGAGAACGCCAGTAGAATCAGCGTTCCCGCCATGAAGCCGGAGATTGGCTCGAAGAACGGGAATCGAAAGGACATGCCAGCGAGCACGACGGCGCCGACGACCGACGTGGCGACGTAGTATGTGCTCCAGGAGGCGGGTTCCGCCTCCGTTTCTCCTTCCGTCTCGTCCTCGTCGTACTGGAGATACGGATCGAGTTCGTCGGCGAGCGACAACCGCCTCACGATTCCACGGCTCTGGTTGTACTCGATGATTCCCTCGTCGGCTAATTTCGGCAGGTGGTTCTGGTACAACGGGATGTACACGCGTTGGCGTTCTTCGGAGGTGAGTGCCTGGACCGTCGTATCGTGTTCCCATGCAGCCACCTGCTCTGCGACGTCTCGCATCTTCACCTCGCCGCTCTCGTCCTGGAGATAGCGAAGGACCAGTCGCCGTCGCTGGTTCTGGAGGAGGTGGAAGATCTGATCGCGCTCGAGGGTCGGTGTGTGGTCGGTCTCGGTGTCGCCGTCTTCACGATCCTGTTCGTTCGCCGATTCGTCGGTAGAGGGGGCTGATTCGTTCGCGTCCGCATCGCGGAGACTCATAGGACGTACCAGGTGGGAGGACATTATTAAACTAGTAGATTTTGCATATTATTTTATCGTCCAGTAACTGCATCAAATACAGCCCCAAACCATGGCTGTTTCAGCGTTTGAAACTGCTGTTTATGCGGTCTATAAGCCGATTTGAACTATCTCTGCTAGATAGTTTTTAGTATTTTATTATGCAATAAATGGGCATGATTTCGACGTCTGTTTGGGGCCCCACAAATTCGGTTCGACAACTAATAATTATGTATTATGACATTATTTGACGCGATGATCCGACCGTCGATGTACTCGGTCGCGCCACGCGTGACCCGGTCGCGTTCTCGGGAGAGTGCTTAAATGCTCTATAAGAAAGGTGGCAAGGGGTCTACCCCTGAACGAGTTCGGTCTCTCCCACGCTAGCGACACGATCTGCGAGTGGCGTCCGGGGGAGCCGGATCAGTTACGGTGGTTCCCATGAATGCCCAACCGAACGGGACGCTCGAACGCATCGAACCGGAAACACCCCCACAGGACGTTGCTGCGGCCGAAACGACGGTCTGCGTCGTCGGACTCGGCTACGTCGGACTGCCGCTCGCGGTCGGTTTCGACGACGCCGACTACGACGTCATCGGCTACGACATCGACGAGCAGATCGTCGAGACGCTTCGCGATGGGGTCGATACGACAGGCGACCTCGGAGACGACGCTATCACCGAGAGCGAGGTCGAGTTCACGACGCGAGAGTCGGTGATCGGTGACGCCGATTTCGTGCTGATCACCGTTCCGACCCCGGTCGCCGACGACCAGACACCGTCGATGCACTTCGTCGAAGCTGCCGGTGAAACGGTCGGCGAACACATGTCCGAGGGAACGACGGTCGTCCTCGAATCGACGGTGTACCCGGGGGCGACGCGCGAGGCACTCATTCCGGCCCTCGAACGCGGGTCCGGGCTGGAGAACGGTGAAGAGTTCTTCGTCGGCTACTCGCCAGAACGTGCCGTTCCGGGGGACGACCATCACGGCCTCCAGAACGTCGTCAAGATCGTCAGCGGTCAGAACGACGAGGTCCTCGATACGGTCGCCGAACTGTACGACAACGTCATCGACGCGGGCGTTCACCGTGCCCCGAGTATGGAGGTCGCCGAGGCTGGGAAAGTCGTCGAGAACGTCCAGCGTGACGTCAACATCGCCCTGGTCAACGAACTGGCGATGGTCTTCGACGAGATCGGCCTCGACACACGAGAAGTCATCGAGGCGGCGGGCACGAAGTGGAACTTCCACGAGTACGAGCCCGGCCTCGTCAGTGGCCATTGCATCCCCGTCGACCCGTACTTCTTGACCTATCAGGCGCGACGCTCGGGCTACGCACCCGACCTGATTCGCGTCGGTCGAGAAGTGAACGAGTCGATTGCCGACCACGTCGCGGACCTCGTGGTACAGGCCCTCAACGAGAGCGGAACGGCACCGAGCAACAGCCGGATCCTCGTCCTCGGTCTGACCTACAAGCCCGACGTGGCGGACGTCCGCTCCTCGAAGATCGGTGACGTCCTCGACGAGCTTTCAGAGTACGACATCGAGTTCGAGGCCTACGACCCGTACGCACCGGCTGACGTCGCACAGGAGGAGTTCGGCGTCGAACTCCAGGACACGCTCACGCTCGAGAACTTCGATGGGGTTCTCTTGGCGACGCCGCACGAAGCGTTCACGACGCTCAGCCCGCAGTCGATCTGTACGGAGCTGAACGATACCGCCGCAATCGTGGACGTCGATGCCGTGTTCGACCGGGCAGATGTTCCCGATTCGGCCGCCTATCGGAGGCTCTGAGATGTATGCGGGGTTAACCGTCGGCGTCGTCATTCCGGCCTACAACGAGGTTGCCCACATCGGTGACGTCATCGAGTCCCTCCCCCCACTCGTCGATACGGTCTATGCCGTCGACGACTGCTCGACGGACGGGACGTGGGACGTGATCCAGTCGTACGTCGCAGCGGAACGCCCCGAACCGGTGCCTGCGACGCCAACAGACGGTGGACGGTCGATTCCTGCCGTCGTGGCCATTCAGCACGAACAGAACCGTGGTGCCGGTGCTGCGGTGAAGACTGGGTACGAACACGCCCTCCGCGGTGGGTCCGACGTCGTAGTCACGATCGACGCCGACGGCCAGATGGACACCGATTCGATGGACCGGCTGCTGGACCCGATCGCACGTGGCGACGCCGACTTCGCCAAAGGAAACCGCCTCACAGACGCCGAGTCCTACGCTGAGATGCCCCGATTTCGTGCATTCGGGAACTGGCTGTTGACGGCGCTCACGAAGTGGTCCAGCGGATACTGGAGCATCCGGGACCCGCAGAACGGCTATACGGCCATCTCCGCCGGAGCACTCCAGACGATCGATATCGATGCGATTCCCGACCGGTGGGGCTACCTGAACGACCTGTTGGCTCGCCTGAACGCCGCCGATATCTGCATCGCGGACGTCTCAATGCCCGCACAGTACGGCCAGGAGGAGAGCACGATCGATCTCGACACCTACGTCGTGCAGACGTCCTGGACACTGCTGCGCGCGTTCTGCTGGCGACTGTATCGACGGTACGTCTGCAACGTCGACCGCGGAACGCGAGTGGCGTCGCTCGCGGGAATCGCCACGCTGTGTGGCGGACTCGCGCTGACCACGGCCGGACTCCTCGCGGAGACGCTCCCACCTGCGTTCGTTCAGCGCGGCTTGCTCACGCTCGTCGGTGCGACTGTTCTGCTGGGGGCCACAGCGGTGACGGAGTGGCGCGACGCTGGACCGAGGGTGATCAGCGAGTGAACGTCGTCGTGACGATCCAACACCCGGGCCACGTCCACTTCTTCCGCCCAATCGTCGCCGAGCTGACCGCCAGCGAGCACGACGTCCGCGTCTTCTGTCGGGAGAACGCGAGTGCGGTCGCCCTTCTCGACCGCTACGACATGCCGTACGAGAAACTGGCAGACAGCTCCGAATCGGTGGGCTCGCTCGCGCGGACGCAACTCACCTACGAGGCGCGGCTGTTCAGGCGGGCCCGGCGGTTCGACCCCGACGTCATGACCGCCATCGGCGGCGTCGCAGTCTCTCACGTCGCCAAGCTCGTCGACGCCGAAAGCGTGGTGTTCTACGACACGGAACACGCGTCGCTCATCCGCCACCTCGCGTTCCCGTTCGCCGATACGGTCTGTACGCCCGACAGCTTCGACGCGTCGGTGCTCGGGACGCACCGTCGCTATCCGGGCTATCACGAACTAGCGTATCTCCATCCCGAACGGTTCACGCCGGACGACTCCGTTCTCGAGGCCGTCGGAGCGTCACGTGATGACCGGATCGCAGTGGTGCGACTCGGCGATTGGAGTGCCTCCCACGACGTCGGCGAGAGTGGCTTCGGTGACCCGCACGAGGTCATCGAGCGACTCGAAGCGACGGGTGCCGAGGTCCTACTCACGGCGGAGGGAGCGGTCCCACCCGCTCTCGCCGACCGGGAGTTCGACCTCCCGCCGGAACGCTTTCACGACCTCCTCGCCCTCGCAGACTGCTACGTCGGCGAAGGTGCGACCACGGCGGCGGAAGCGGCCGTCCTCGGCACGCCCGCGGTGTACGTCAACAGCCTCTCGCTGGGCTACCTCGACGAACTCGCCAGCTACGACCTCGTCGTGAGCTGCAATGGACCGAACCGGCAGCGACGCGCGATTCGCTCCGGAGTCGAGATTCTCGAAGCGGGCGAGGACGTGGACTGGGACCGACGACGCGCTCGCGTCCTCGAGCGGACCGTGGACGTCACCGACTTCGCGGTCGCACAGATCACCAGGGCCGGAGGCTGAAGCGCATGCGCACCCTCCAACTCGTCACCACTGCCGAGCGCTCGTTTTTCCAGCAACAGGTCGAGAGCCTGCGAGCCCGCGGTATCGACTGCACCGTCCTCGAAGTTCCCGGAACGCACGATGCGGATGCGCCGCGGACCCCGAGCGATTACGCCCGCTATCTGCGGTCGGTCCTCGGCCGTTCCCTCGACGATTTCGACGTCGTCCACGCGAACTACGGCCTCGTCGCGCCGTTCGCGCTGGCCCAACCGACGCGGCCCGTCGTCGTCACCTTCTGGGGAACCGACCTGATGGGCAGCCCGTGGCTGCGACGACTCGGCAACGCGTGTGCGAGATTCGTCGACCGGGTCGTCCTCCCGAGTAGCGCGATGGGCGAGTACCTCCAGCGGGACTACGACCGGATTCCCTTCGGCGTCGACGTCGAAACGTTCCGGCCCATTCCGAAGGCCCGGGCTCGCCGCGAGGTCGGCTGGTCGCAGGACCGGCCCATCGTCTTGTTCCCCTACGACACCGAGCGGCCGGAGAAGGATTACCCACGTGCCCGACGCGTCGTGGACCGGCTGGACGCCGACGTCGACCTCCGGGCTATCTCGGGCGTCGACCACGCCGACGTCCCACTGTACATGAACGCGAGCGACGCGGTCCTCGTGACCTCCAGGCGCGAAAGCGGTCCGATGGTGGTCAAAGAGGCGGTCGCCTGCAACGTCCCCGTCGTGTCGACCGACGTCGGGTTCGTTCGGGAGACGCTGGAGCCCGTCTCCTGCTCGGCGGTCTGCCGGACTGACGCGGAGCTGGCCGACGCGCTGGCGCAGGTGCTCCGGATGAACGACCGACCGAACGGCCGCGAAGTCCTCTCCGGACTCGACCCCGACTCATTGGGCGAACAGCTCGAAGCGGTGTACACCGACCTCCTGGGAGGTGTCGATGAATGAAACCGACGGCGTTCGACGGCAGGATTCCGGACCCGAATCTCGACCGAATCGGCGCGATTCTCGGATTCGTCATCGCGCTCGGGCTGTTCCCGTTGCGGTTCGTGGCGTCGCAGGTGTACATCGATACGATTCCCGGCGTCCTCGGCCTGGCGTGTCTGGGCTATCTGCTGACGCGTCGCGGTGGCCGGCTTCCGACGTCGCTCCCGAAGCTCCCACGCTGGCTCGCCAGGTCGCTGCCACCTGTCGTGTTCCTCGGCCTCTCCGGACTGGTCGCCGTCGCGATCCGAGCCGGACAGCGGACGGTGGGGTTCTACGCACTGGCGGGAATCGTGGGTTCCATCCTCCTCGCACAGATCCTCTTCGGGCGAGACGACGACGTCGCTGCCGGCCTGATCCTCGTCCAGATCGTCGCCCTTGCGGCCGTCGTGCGCTTCATGGCGCTGTACACCACGCCGGGCCTGATCGGCATCGATAGCTGGACGCACATCACACAGCTCGCACACGACGTCCGAGCGGCGGAATCGCTCTCCGCGATCGACACGAACAAACACTACACGACGCCCCTGTATCACCTGCTCGTCGTCGCGTCGTCGCTCCTGCTGGAGACCTCGCTCCGCAACGGGCTCTACCTCTCGCTGGGAATCGTGATGCCGGTCTCCGTCTGCCTGATCTACGCGACCGCGATGCTCGTCCTCGAACAACGGTGGGCGCTCCTGGCGGCCGCTATGTACGCCGTTTCCGACTACGTCATCGAGTGGGGAATCCACATCATTCCGACGAGCATGGGCCTCCTGCTGTTCATCGCCGTCTGCTACTGGCTGGTCCGCGTGATGCGGACCGACAGCGGGATGCAGGCGTTCGTCATCCTGACCGCGACGACGATATTCCTGGCGCTGACCCATCAGGTCTCGTCGTTCATCATGCTGGTGACCATCGCGGCCGGCGTGGCAGCGTACGTCGTCATCGTCGCACTGTCTCGGTTCTCGGCGGATCAGCGCGAGATTCCGGGCGAGAACAGCGTCCTCGACGTCGGCAGCCTGTTGGTGTTCGACGTTGTGTTCATCGGCTTCCTCTGGTCGTTCACGCCCTACGACGGAGACTCCTTTCTCCGCACGGTTACGAGGTACTTCCAGGAGACGTTCACCTCCAGCGTCGGCGTGCTGAAGCTCGCCGGTGGGTCCAGTGGCGGCGGTGGAGCAAGCGGTGGCGGGACGGCTGGCGGTGCCGCCGCAGCCCAAGGCCCCGACCTGGCGGCCCAACTCGCGGTCGCACTCGACACGGCAGGCTTCCTGTTGCTGCTCGGCGCGACGTTCCTGGGTTCGCTCTACCTCCTCCATCGCGGCTGGGCACGACAGTCCGTCCTGACGCTCGTGCTCGCGACCGCGTTCATGCTCGTCTTCGTCATGATCTTACCGCTGTTCGGGATTCGGAACTTCATCCCGCAGCGATGGTTCGCGTTCCTCTACGTCCCCATGACGATTCTCGCCGCCGTCGGCATCCGCGCGCTCACCCTGCGCGTGGGTCGGGGCGTGCTCGTCGCCTGCTTGCTGCCGTTCCTCCTGGTCTTCCCGAGCGTGATGATCGGATCGGCGCACGGGACGCTGGACAATCCGGTGTTCGAGGAGCAACAGGAGCAACTGGCCTACACGGCCGACGAGCTGGCGGCCGTCGAGGCGGTTGGTCGGTTGACTGGCTCGCCGGACTCGATGAACATTCGCCCCGACCAGGTCATCTACACCGACCATCCGTACGCGACGGTACTCCGACGAACTGGGGCGTATCCGACGGCTGTCGCGACCCTCAACGACAGCGAACGGACACCACACGACCTGACGCTGTATCGACAGCGACAAACGGCGGAAGCGACGTACTTCCTCGACAGCTCCGAACGTGGCCGAATCAAGAACGTTCCGCGCGAACGTGTCTGTCGCCCCGGACAGGCGGTCGTCTACAGCAATCGTGACGTCGCGCTCTGTGCCGAAGCGCCGGCACCGAGCAACTGACTCTTCTCGCGGACTCCGCCCGTCGTTCGCTCAGCCCGAGTGCGGAATTCCTGGATAGCCGTCACGCGACCAGCGCACGACGGCACTGCCGACGAGCAGTATCTCGGCGGCGAGGAAGACCAGCCCGACAGGCGTGGCCAGGAAGAACAGGAACCGGACGACGAAGTAGAGGACGTTGTCGGTGAATCCGGTCTGGACCGGTGCCGGCGGCGTCACCAGCGGCCAGAGGAACGCCCGGACCTTCACCTCTCCGCCCAGCAGCGCGGGATAGATAGCGTCTGCCGGAAGGTGAGCGAGATAGCCCACGGCGAACCCGACGCCGACGTCACGGTGTCCAAAGCGGCTCGCGAGCTGGACGCCGAGGACGGAGAGGACGACTCCGGTGAAGACGGAGTGAGCCAACGACGACCCGCTGGGAAGGATGCTCAGCGACCACGCGAGCGGTTTGTCCACGAAGTCGGGAAACTGTGTTCCGGCTGCCACCGCGAGTGCGGCAGGGCCGGAGGGAGGCGCGGTGCCGCGCATACGGCACAGGGTACTGTACGCGAGGTAGCCGACCGAGAGGTGTTCCCACGGCCACATCCTCAGGAACCCGTCCCCCTTTCGTTCGTCGGGGTCGACGGCTCGACGGTAATCGGGAGTCTGAGACGTCGATGGGCCGACGAGAGCGTCGGGTCCTCCGGCTCAGGTCCGTCGTATAGAAGCGCGACGATGCGCTGGTCACCGGCCGACGTGTGGGACGGGGTGACGGAGACGTCCATCTGCGCCCGGTCACCTGACTCGACGGACAACTGGCGCGTGGTCACCGGCTCTCGATGCAGCACGCGCGCGTCGCTCCCGTTTCCGGCGACGGTCTGTAGCTGGACCACGACCGTGTACTCCTCTGCCGTGGCACCCTCGTTCTCGACGCCGAACGTCAGGCTCCGCGTTTCACCGGCGTCGTATCGGGTTTCGTACAGCGACTGAGTGTCGCCGGTCACGTCGTTGGTCACGACGTAGAACTGCGTACTGGGGGTCGTCGACGGCGGCTGTGCGGCCGCGAATCCGAGACTGGCCACGAGGACGACGACGGTACAGACCAACAAGCCGTTGAACAGGGTCGTTCGGCGGTCGCTACGAGTGACCCTTCGCCACCCGGTCTTCACGTGCAGCGACCCGAGCGGCGCGGTGTAGAGGACCGAACCGACCATCGCTAGCGTCGGCCCGAACCGGTCGACCGCTGGCAGTTGCTGGCGACGAACGTGGGCCGCAGCCGCTCCGGACAGGACCAGCACCCCGAGACTGATTGCTATCGGTTCGACGGTGATGCCCCAGGGCGAGAACGAGGTCGCCCACGTGACGAGCGGGACGATCACGATGCTCGCTATCGTCGCGAAGGCGATCCGCTCCACGAGGGTGATTCCGTCCTTGGTTGGCGGGACCGATATGAGTCCCGTGGTCCCCTCGTCGAACGCTTCCGAGACGGCACTCCCACGGCCGGGATAGAGGACGCTGATGGCGACGTACCCGGGGAGAAACGTCAGGAGCGGCACGACCAGCGCGAACCGAATCCACTCCGCTGGATCGAGGAAGACGGCTCCGACGGCCGCCAAGGTCAGGACGACCGCGAGACCGAGATCGAGCGGCCAGACCTGCATCAGTTGCGCCGCGACCGAC
Organism: Haloarculaceae archaeon H-GB1-1; assembly: GCA_029688825.1. Taxonomy (GTDB): domain Archaea; phylum Halobacteriota; class Halobacteria; order Halobacteriales; family Haloarculaceae; genus JARUKX01. Next base: position 71,111 of record JARUKX010000015.1, read on the forward strand.
GACGGATCACCGTCGCGATGCCACTCCTCGAGGCCGCTGGACTCGTCGTCGTCCAACTGCAAGACGTCGTCACCAGCCGTCATTACTGGCCAGTTCCCTCCTCACGCCCCTTATTATAGTCCGATTAAGGCTCCGAACTCCGTCGCCTGAACGCGAGCCCGAGTCCGACCAGCATGGCGGCGATCAGCGGTGCCGTCCGCGTTCGCGTGCGCAGTCCCGTGAGCGTACACCACCCGAGCGACGGAAGGTGCCGTGGGCGGACGTCTGCATCGGCGAGATAGCGGTACCCGGTTCGGAACTGTCCCGTTTGGATGAACTGTTTGGCGCCGATCAGTGCGTGACTCCCCCGAATGGAGAGGCCGTCGGCTTCGGCCTCGGCGACGAGGTCGGCGTGCTTCTCCAGGAACGTGTCCTTCGCCCGCTCGATGCGCTCCGGGGAGGGAGAGCCGGTCATGTACCGCGTCACGAGGGAGTCTTCGACGTAGGCGACCGGTGCTTCCAGAACGACCCGAAGGAGAAAGTCGGGGTCGGTGAACCACGCCAGTTCCTCGTCGAAGCCACCGATCTCCCTGGCGAGGTCGGTCTCGACCACGAGGGTCGAGCCGGCACCCGAGTAGAGGTTGTCAGCGAGGATGTCGCCCGCGAGTTCCCGACCGCCGGCCATCTGCGGCTCCTCGTCGAACGTCGCGAGCAGGGACCCGACGGCGGTGACGGCGCGACCCAGCAGTCCGTCGGAGGCGAACTCGAAGTCACAGTAGACGCCTGCGTAGTCGTCCGGCGCGTGTTCGAGCCGTCGAAGTTGGCGTTCGAGTTTCGAGGGGGCCCACTCGTCGTCGGAATCGAGGAACGCGACGTACGTGCCTCTCGCTTCATGGATTCCGGTGTTGCGTGCGGCACTGGCCCCCTGGTTCGTCTCGTGGCGAACGACGCGGACCCGCGGATCGGCGGTGTACTCGGCGAGCACTGCGTCGGTCTCGTCGGTCGAACAGTCGTCGACCACCAGCAGTTCGAGGTCCTCGTACGTCTGTGTGAGGACGCTGTCGATGGCTCGTGGAAGCATTCCGGCGCGATTGTACGTCGGAATGACGACGCTGACGGTGGGCATGGAAACGGAGACCTGTCCTCGACGCATTATTATACGGCCGTTAAGTGCCCGTCACGAGGAGATTCGTGGCTCCGTCGTCCTCGATGCCGTCGAGGATCTCACAGTCTTTCACACGGATGGAGTCGGCGTCTGCATCGAGATACATCGCGTCCGCTGCTTCGAGCGCGTCGGCGTAGGTCGACTCAACCCACACGTCGCTGCCGTACACCATCAACGGCGGGCCGGTCGTCCGGAACGTGCAGTCGTAGACGGTGTAGTCAGCCCCCAGTAGTCCCAGCGCGCACCGACGAGTGCCGTTGAATTGATCGATCTCCACCTGCCTGAACTCACAGCGGTCTCGCTCCGCGCGGACGGCGTGGCGGAACGTCTCCCCGATGGCGTCGCCGTCGATTCGACAGCCTTCGACCACGACGCGGCCGGGGTCGTCACCGAGCAATCGAAGGGCGTTCGCATCCGCGTCGATGGTCACGCTGGAGTTCACGATGTCGGTCGACCCGGTTTCGGGGCCGACGATGATCGCCGGTGCCGGCTTCGGCCCCATCGTGACGCCGACGTTGCTGATCCACGCCGAGGTCACGTCGTGGAGGCTGATCGCGCGACCCGTCGACGCAGTCATCTCGACGGTCGTGTTTCTGATCTGCGCGTCGTCCGCTTCGTCGATGCGGATACCCTGCTGGCGCGGGAAGTGCTCCGCATAGTCGTCGACGACGACGGTCGCGCCGTCGACGATACAGGTGCCGGCCCCGAGACGGACGCTGCCTGCTCCGCTGTTGGCGAAGGTTCCACCGTCGACGACGATCGTTCCCGTCCCCTCGGAGGCGTAGAGACCGTTGTCGGGATAGGGGCCGAGGACGCAGTCTTTGAACCGGAGCGTGCCGTGATTGAGGTTCCCGAGGATTCCGGTCGGTCCACGCCAGAGGTCCGTGCTGACGGTGTCTGACGAGGCGGCACCGGATGGGGCGTGGAACCGCTCGACGAGCCCACTCCCGGAGCTATCGGTGATTCGGAACAGTCCCGGGCCGAACGTCCCGCTGTCGTGATACCCCGCGACGTCGACGTCTCTGACGACGAGTCCGTCGGCCACGGAGGCCTCGAACGCCCGGATGCCAGTCGATTCCGCCCGCTGGTCGATCTCGAAGTTCTCGACGTGGAGGTCACGGCCGGGGTCGTCGCGGACGCCGAGTCGGAACAGCCTGTACGTCGGTCCCTCGTAATCCGTCACGGGTGCCGGGACGAACGTCGCCCCGTCGTCACCGACGAGCCCGACCGTCTCGAATCCGGTGTGTCGGACCTGCTCGTCCATGTAGTAGCGACCCTCGGGGAAGCGTAGCAGGGTGTCGTCGGCGAGCAGCGAGTCGACGACCGGGGAGACGGACTCCTCACCGGAGGGGTCTGCACCCTCCTCGACGACGTCGACGACGGTCCTGTAGTCGGCCTCGATGCCGTCATCGCCACGTCGGCTGATGATCGCGCCCGAGAGTGCGGTCGCGCCGACGGCACACAGAAAGCCCCGACGGCTCGGGGACCGCCCGTCAGTCATCCCGACTCCGCCCCCCGCTGGCTGGTCGGTGCGCGGTACCCGTCGTCCGAACGGCGATGTGTTCGGACAGGCGAGACGGTCGATCCAGTGCGCGTCGGTTCGATCCTGCGTCGGGAGTTCGGCTTCGCTGGCCCCGGTGTCCGACGTGTTCCTCGACTTTCAGCGCACTACAGAGAGGGATGGTCCGGTCGCGCACCGGTATCTCCAGGTCGAACTGGTGCTCGAATATCACGGTTTCTGTTTCATGGCCTCGAACGGACCGGTCGATACGCGAGCTTCAGATCCCAGTGTCGTTATTAGATGTCCGCTAAGCCACCTGCCGAGGCGACGCAGCCGTCGATGGGCTGATCAGAACTCGTTGCCCACCAGCCGGAGGTTCGTCGCGCCGAGGTCGCGGATGCCGCCGGGAAGGGTGTTGTGCTTTAGATAGACGTCGTCGCTGGTGTCGTAGAGGCAGACCGCCTCGTGGTCGGTTCGGGATTCGCCGTAGACCTCCTCGACGTGGAAGCCGTCCCCGGTGTTGACGACGGGGTATCTGGACGCCCTGTAGGTCCCGCGATACATCGTCACGCCGTCGCCGTGATTGACGATGCCGTAGCGTCGTTCGTCGCTCGTCACGTCCACGGTCACCACGCCGAACCGGCAGTTGTCGCGGTCACACCAGATGCCGGAGCGCGTCGATTCCTCCCCGACGTCGCCCGTGATGGTGACCTCCTCGACGAGCACGCTGCCGGGGTCGTCGCCGCCCTGGATTCTGATGCCGTTCCCGCCGGGCGTCGACATCGCGATCGTCGATTCGTGGACGGTCGTTTCCCCGGCCTCCGGTGCGATATCGACGCCGTAGTCGACGCTGGAGCCGGAGATCTCGACGTCCAGGTCCTGCAGCACGACGTTCGACGTGGAGTTCATCACGTACACTGCCGGGCTCGTCGGTAGTGGGGCAGTGTTCCGAACGGTGACGTTCTCGACGCGGAGGTCGCTGGTGTTCTCGATGCGGACCCCGCGGTGGGCTTCGTCCTGCGGTCGAATCTGGTCGACCACGATGGTCGCGTCGCGAACGACGCTTCCGTCGCCGCCGATGCGGACGTTCGCGGCGTTGCTGTTACGGAACGTCCCTCCTTCGACGACGACTGGGCCGGTGCTTCCGGCGGCGTAGAGACCGTTGTCCGGGAACGGCCCAAGCTCGACGTCGCGCAACGTGAGCGTCCCACGGTTATCGTTGGCGATGAGACCCGTGGGGCCGCGCCACAGGTCGCCGGCGTTGGGCGTCTCGCTCACCCACTCCCCGCCCTCGGTCGCGGTGAAGCGCTCGACGAGCCCGGAACCGGTCGGTGACTGGACGACGACGCGGGCCGGCCCCCACGTGCCACTGTCGTGGAAGCCGTCGACGGTGATATCCCGGACTTCCAGGCCGTCGTCGACGACGGCTTCGATGACCCTGATGCCGGTGTCCGGCGCGGTCTGGTCGACGTCGAAGCCGTCGAAGACGAGGTCCGTCCCCGAGTCGTCGCGCACGCCGAGGCGGAACAATCTGTACTGTGGGCCGTCGAAGTCGAAGTAGTTCGCGGGGACGAGCGTCGCCTCCGGACCGACGAGGCCCACCTTCTCGAACCCCGTGTGGCGGACTTGCTCGTCCATGTAGTACCGCCCCTCCGGAAACTCGAGCAGTGTGTCGTCCGCGAGCGCGTCGTCGATTACTTCGGACACCGAGTCGGTCCCGGTCGGATCGGCACCGAGGTCGGTGACGTCGACCACGGTGTCGAACTCCGAGCGATACTCGGTGTACCGGTCGCTCGCCGCTGTGGCGGTTCCCATCTGCGAGCTGACAACCGACGCTGTTGCGACCCCCTGGAGAAACAGTCGGCGTGTCGTTCGCGTCCCCGAGCCGGATTCGTCGTCTCCGTTCGTCGATTCGGATGCATCCATTGCCTCTGACCGACTCGGGTATCGAGGTAACCAACCAATAATCAAATGCTGTATTTGGACGGACTTTATGTTTCTTCCCGCTGGGACATGGTACGTAACGGAGTTTATGGTCCTACTCTCAGGGAAGTATTATCTTCTCTGAAAATGGCCGTCGACCGTCACCTGAGTTCCGTCTCGACGAGCGTCCCGAGCGAGCGCCGGAGCCGTTCGGAGACGGCCGATGGCGAGACCCCGAGAACGGTGGCGAGTTCCTGCTGGGAAGTCGTTCGTGGCACGTCGAAGTACCCCATCTCGTGTGCAAGTCGGACCGTCTCAAGTTGCTCCGGTGTTAGCACCGAGCAGCGAGGCCGCTCGTCGGCGGCGTCCCGACTCAATCTGTCGACGTCGAACGTGACGCCCGCGTCGACACACGACTTGCGATAGCGGACCAGTGCGGCACGGTCCGGTACCTGCAGTTGCAACCCCCAGCCATCGTCACGGCTCACGACGGAGCGCACTCGGATTCCCAGCGTCGAGATCGCGTCGTCGAGGATCGGCAACCCCGACGCGACCCCCACCTTGTAGACGCATCCGTCTCCCATCTCGTCGTACGCGATGGCGTCCGACACCGTCGGGTCCTCACGAACCAATTCAGGGGAAATCCCCCCTCGGTCGTCGGAGGCGGTGAGAAAACGGAATGGACACCCATCGTACTCGTACCGACGCGTGTCCAGGGTCAGTTCGACACCACTGACCTGCCGAATCGTCGGCACGAGGAACATGTCGGAGTGGTTGACTGTCACGTCCACCAGCATCGGATTTCGGGGTGGTTCGGTCGTCTCGGTCTGTCCTTCCCTCCCCCCGGAATTTCTACTATCGACTGTCGTTTCGTCCCCGTCGAACGTGCGCTCGTTGAACCGACTCCGCTCGGTCCGTGCCATACTGTCACCGTTCGAATTAGAACGGGTAAGAATTCCTGCTATACCTATAGATTCACCGGCTGCACTGACCTCACGCGGTCTCGCAATCGTCCTCGAACAGTAACTCCAGCAGGTGTCGTTCTGCAGTCCGGAGATGTCGGGTGAACGTCGGTTGGGAGACGCCCAGCATGGCTGCGATGTCCTCGCTGGAGTTGTCTCGCGGCCACTCGAAGTACCCCCCGAAGTACGCCGTCTCCAGGCTCTCGCGCTGTTTGTCGGTCAACCGTCGTTCCAGCACGGTCCGGAACGATGCCGTCGGCTCCAGCCCGGTTTCTCGCACGCGTCGTGCCTGCAGGCTCGTCCCGGGGTGTACGTTCGACAGTTCCGAGAGGAACCGACGGACGTCGCGGTCGGTCGGAACGTCGACGATCAGGACCGTTCCGGTTTCCCTGCCCTCGATGCGTCGCGGATAGCCGCCGCTGGTCGCGCAGTCGAGGACGAGCAACGGGGCGGCTACCGCGATCTTGAGACCCGTCCGACCGTCGTAGGTACCGGTCGTCGTATACGATTCGATCGTTCGGTGGCCATCGAAGAGCGATTCGGCCGCAGTTGCGAACGTCGACGATACGGACAAGAACACGATGTCGGACGCGCCGGATCGGCGCAACACGCGCTGGACGACGACGGCCCCACATCTGGCAGCGAGGTCGGAGAGGACGTCGCGAGTGGGTATCTGTACGGTCAGTTCGACGACTTCGTCGGAGAGCAGCGCCCGCCGATGCTCGATCGATGCGAACCCGTACGCGATCACGTGGCCGATGCGCTCGAAGAACGATTCGAGTTCGCTTCCTCGCCTAATTTCCCGCCCGTAGAGCCCGAGGACGCCGAACAGCTGCTCGCCGTGGATGAGGGGGATTCCGACGACGGTCTCGAACCCGCACGCTGTAGCACGGCCGCGCCAGGAGTCGTCGGTCCGTTCGGGGGTCCCGAGCGATTCGACGACGAGTCTCCGGTCACGCGCGGCGACCACGGTCGGCTCGTCGGTCGTCGAGACGGACTGCCACGGGTCGGACGCGGGATAGCCGTCGGGGGTTCCGGAGACGGCCCTGAACTCGAACGTCTCTCCGGCGGCGTCCAGCCGACCGAGTACTGCGAGTCCGATCGAGTCGATGGCCACGAGTCCATCACACAATCGCACTTCGAGGTCCTGGCGCGTCTCGGCTCCGCAGATCGCATCGACGACCGTCGTCACGACCGACACGAGCCACCGCGGAGCCACGGTCGGACCGCGTCGCTCGCTCGCGCTTCGTCGGCTGACGAGTTCGAGGACGTTCGCTGCTCGACGGACGAACAGGTCACGACGGTCGTCGTCGGGGTGGCGGAGCACGTCCATAACGCTAGCCTCGAGCGCCTGCCGACGGCCATCGGGCGCGAGGTCGTCGGCGACGAGGACGTACGACACGTCGCTGCCGGCGTCCCGAAGCGCATCGAGCAGCGTCAGTCCACCCGCTCGAACCGACGCGAAGACGCAGTCGATTCCCGGCTCCCGGTCGCACAGGTGCTGCACGACGACGTCGTGGTCCGTCTTCAGCAGAACGGAGGCCGAGATTGGTGCCTCCTCGGCTGCGGCCCGAACAGCTCTGGCGACTGCCGGGTCGCCGACAACCACGACGCTCGTCGGGTCGGCAGCGGTGCTGGCGCTGGACACGGTTACGGATCGACGGCCCCGACCGACGCGTCCACGTACTGTCTACGATGCATCGTCAGTTTCGAGGACGACTTCGACGTGGTCGCCATCTTTCAGATAGTACTGTGCAGGATCGACCGTGTTGCCGTTGACAGTGATGGTCACCGTCGTTCCGTCGTCGCTTGCCCGATAGCGTCGGCCGTCGACGGTCACCACGCCGTCGTCGACAGTGACGTTTGGCAGCGAGGAAAGCGCGTATTGCAGCGTGATGTGCCAGGAATGGGCGTGCCAGACCGTCCCCATTCCGTCTTCGAAGTGAAAGTGGCGGTCGGCGCGCTGGTACCGGTCCTGACCGAAATCAAGCGCCGACCCGTCGACGACGACGTCGATGGTTCCGTGGAGGTGTTGTCGGCTCTCCGGAAGGTGCTCGTCGGGCGTTTCCGCCTGCGTCGACGGTGGTTCGACGGTGATCCAGACCGTGTCTCCCGACGATAGCGCGTACGACTCGGGGTCGACTGGACGGCCGTCGACGCGGTAGGAAAGCCGCGTGCCGGTTTCTGCCTCGTCGTATCGCTCTCCGTCGACTTCGAACGACGTCGGCGTGACCGAGATACCCAGCCGGGAGAGCGCCGCCGAGAGAGTCAGGCGCTCGCTCGCCGTCCAGTTGTACGGGGTGGCGACGTCGAACGCGTCACCGGGACGGTCACGGGTCGGTAGTTCGACTTCCGACCCGTCCACAGCGATTCGGATGGTCCCGGTCAGACGTTCTCGTTCCCCCTCCTCCACGTGGTTCGAAGTGTCACTGCCCGGAGTCGGGGCCGTCCCGTCGACTGGCCGCTGTTCGCCAGTCGTCGTCCCCGCCGCTGATTCGTCCACCGTCGGTTCGCCGCCGTGGCCGTCCGCCGGGGAGACCCCGACGCAACCAGCGACCACGAGACACGCGACGGCGACGAGCATCTGTGGTCGCGGATACCCGCCCCACGGAGTAGGCGTCGCCATACGACTGCCCGAAGACGACCGACCGCCTTTATTATCACATCGTTAGTCCGTGCGCGATGGACTCGATTACGCTTCTGCCGACCGCGACAACGCCCCCATCCGCCACCGTTCCCGAATTACTAACCCGCTAACGAGACACAGGAAGCCGGTATCGGCTGAACGAACCTCGGATTTAATTGTCCGTCTCGACGTGAAAACCTCCATACGACACCGCTTCGGTCGTCGATTCCGATCCTCGGCGTCAGGCCCTCCACTCAGCACCCGACAAGCAAGATGAGCACACAAACGCACTCAGAGGGCGACACCATACCGCCGTACCGACAGCGACTGCTCAGGACGCTCGCGTCCTTCGACGGACCGGTCACCGTCGACCGACTCGCCGATTACTTCGCGGCCTCGGAACCGTCGATCGAACCGCACGCCGACTGGGCGACCGTGCATCAGCAACTTCACGAGGTCGACTTCCCCGCGCTCGACAGCGGTGGCATGATACACTTCGACCGGAAGCGCGGCCTCGTCGATCTCACCCGTGAGGGGCAAATCGTTTCCTCGCCCCTCTCGGTGGCCGTCGAATCCGACGGTGACGCGCCGCGACCCAAGGTGTGGCGTCGCCGCTACACGCTGACGACTGCACTCGCCGTGGTCCTCTTTGCGTCCGTCGCCGTCGGTCAAACCTCATCGGTGGCTGCGGGGACGCTCACCGTCACGTTGTTCGGGCTCGTCGGTGCCGTTCAGATGATCTCCTCCTGACGACGGCGAGTCGTCGGGCCTTATCCGGTCTGTAATAATGTGTCGACGGCATCGAGCGGAAGCATGTACGGCGCTATCCGGGTCGTCGTCGCCGACCCGACCGCCGAGGTACTCGACGGAGCAGGTGGCCGGTGGGTCGTCTCCGCCGCACGCCCCGACGCCATCGAGGCGGTCGTCCGCGACGCCGAATCGGCCACGG
>JARUKX010000016.1 GCA_029688825.1 Haloarculaceae archaeon H-GB1-1
GGTTCCCGTTGTCGATGAAGATTCCGACTGGTTCGCTCTTCGTGTTCTCGATCGTGAAGACGTCGTGGAACCGATTGCGCGCGTTGGCGTTGAGGTCGTCGAACGCCAGTTCGAGCTGACCGTTGTTGTAGAACGCCTGCTCACTGGTCGGGTCGAGCACGAGGTTCGCAGCGGCGTCTCCCTTGAGGTCGACGCTCACGGTTCGCTTCGCGGCAACACCATCGTACGCACCAGTACCCATTGCAGCCGCTCCGCCAGCGGCGAGCGATCCCATTCCGACGAGGAATTTGCGTCGTTGCATAGTTTCTCCAGTAGCCGCCGGTCTGGTCCACCGGACGCGTGTCCCGATGACCCGCCGACGCACACTCGATGCCACGACACGGGCCCATATTGTTACAGTCTGGCCAATTGCGTGTAGAATCATTCAGTTATTCGCAGGTGTCGTTGCCTCTTCGATAGCGGAGTTTACTCTCGAAAGAGAGCCTCTCGAGCGCTGAAGAGAGTCTTTGCAGACTATCCCCACGTCTTGAGAACGTACCTGAATGCCGACAGACTTTCTTAGAGTCTTGCAAGTGACGAGATTATACCTAGTAACTAAGTGGTTGATGAATTTACAGAAGACCGGGAGAGGTGTCAGCAGGAAAACTTATGTCAAAAGTAGTTTCTGCGGACGGGAAGGACGAACGACTGCCTCGTGACGTGGTCTACGAGGCCCTGGGAAATCGACGGCGTCGGTTCCTGCTCCATTACCTGAAGTACAGCGAGCGGGAGGCCCACCTCGCGGAACTCGTCGATCGAATCGGGGCCTGGGAGAACGACAAGCCCGTCGGCGAGACGACGGCCGCGGAGCGCAAGCGGGTCCGGAGCGCACTCCAGCAGTTCCACCTCCCGAAGATGGACGAGGATGGACTCATCGAGTACGAACCGGACCGGAAGACGGTCTCACTTGCTGCGCCGGTCGAGGAACTGGACATCTACCTCGACGTGGTCCCGAAGAAGGACCTGCCCTGGGGATGGTACTACCTGGGGCTCACTGGGCTGTTCGGTGCCGTCTTCGCCGCCGCGACGGCCGGCGTGTACCCGTTCTCGCCTGTCTCCGACACGGCGTGGATGGCCTTCTTCATCGTGACGCTCGGCATCTCCGGGGCGGTCCAGACCTACACCGGATACACGCAAAACCAACTGGGACTGGACGAGCGCCCGCCAGAAGTAGCCGAGGGGTGAGTGGCGTGACGAGCGTTCGTCTCGTCGCACTGGCCGTCACCGCGGTGCTGGTGGTCACGTCCACCGGTGGGTACGGTTCGGTCACTGCCAACCGGGAGGTGTCCGTCGGGATCGCACCCGACGACGAGGCCCTCCTGGGAATCGAGACGGCGTCCCCGACACTGACGCCCGGACGGAATCGCGACGTGACGCTCCTCAAGGTGCAAAATCACTTCCAGTCACCGGTGGAAACCTTACAGGTGACGGTCACCGACGAAACCACCGGTCCGCCGAAGATATCGCCCGACGGAGATGTCTCCGCAGCCACGTCGCTCGGACCCGGCGCATCGACGGCGGTCGAGGCTGACGTCGTCTGTCGACCTGGCTCGTCGGGGAGAGTCGTCGTCTCCCTCGACGCGACCGGGACCGATTTCGAGGTCTCGCTCCGACGGACGGTACAGATATCATGTTCCGAACCGTCCACAGAGGGAGCGGCGAGTTCCCCCACGACGCCCGAAACGCCTCAGCCCAGTGGCCGGAAGCCGACCGCCACCACGAGGACGGCAAGGAACAGATAAGACCCGCGGATCAACAGCATCGTCGCGAGTTCGGCGTCGGCTCGGTACGCGATTGCGGCGACGGCCGCGAAGACGACCGGTGCGAACGCTGCGCTGGTCGGCATCGCCGGTACGCCGAACGCGAGGACGAGAACGGCGAGCATTCCGACTGCCATGAGGCCGTAGGCGACCCGCCGCGCCCCGGCGGGACCGAGGACGACGGCAGCAGTACGCTTGTCGATGGATCTGTCGTAGTCGTAGTCGGTCGCATCGTCGATGGCCTTGATCCCCGAGAGGACGAGCAGGAATATCGCCGCGAGGGAGACGACGAGCGGGGACAGCGTCCGCGCCTGCACGTAGTAGCCGCCGAGGAGGGCGAACGCGATTCCCAGCGGATAGCCGGTCGTGGCCGTCACGGGGTTCGTGTCGAGTTGCGGGGCGTGAAGGAAGCCGATGACCCAGCCGGGAAGCATCAACGCGACGGCCACGACGTCGACGAGGAGTCCGACGACGGCTGTCGCCACCACGAAGACGGCGGTCGATCCTGCCAGTGCGATTCGACACCCGCGCGCAGTCAGCGGGTGGTCGTCGTCCTCACCGCGGCCGTAGAAGTCGACGTAGCCGTCCTTGACGTGGGCCGTGTAAAGCCCGGCGAACACGGCGACGGAGTGGACGAGCAACACCGTCACCGACAACGACTCGGCGAGCGCGGCCCCGAACCAGGCGGTTGCGATAGGCGGCAGCATGAACACGGGGTGGATCTGCGAGACGAACGCGCGGGTGGCGGCTCGCGGTCCGGTTCCGTGACGCGAAACGGGCATACGCTACCATAGTGTTCCCGCAGTGAAAAGTTACGCCGCGTCGCGCAGGTGGCGGTCGTCGAGGACGAACACCGAGAGGTGGGAGGCGAGTTGTCGAGCGTCCCGCTCCGTGGGGGCGTGGAGTTCGCCGGAGATGGCACCCGCCTCACCGCCGACGGCCTCCGCCTCGGAGACCGGGTCCGTTTCGGTCGGGTACGGTCGACGATTGCGGATGCGCTCGCGAAGCCGCTGTACGGACCGCGGTTTGAGCTGCTTGCCCAGGTGCTGGAGGTCGTAGTGAACGATGAACCCACGACGCGCGTCCCGCACGGCCAGGACCGGCTGACCGCGGTCAGCACATCGGCTCCACAGCGCCGTGGCCTCGGATCGCGTCGAATAGACGGGGACGTTCGACGGCGCGAGGTGGTCCATACACTACCCACGTGCCGGACCGGTTAACGCGTATCGGTCGTGTGTGAAAAGGCCACGCACGTGTGAACCACCCCCACAGACAGGCCGACTTCCCGAGCCCGTCAGGCGACCGTTCGAGTCAGGCCACCTGCTGCGTCGCGTCCCGCATGACCTCCAGCGCCGTTTTGATGTCCTCGATACCGGTCGCGTAGGAGATGCGGGCGTAGCCCTCGCCATGCGCGCCGAACGCGTCGCCGGGAACGACGATGACGTCACGAGCGAGCACTTCGTCCACCCAACCGTCTGGGACCTTCGGCATGGCGTAGAACGCACCCTTCGGCGTGGGGGTCTCCAGCCCGATGTCTTCGAGACCGTCGAGCAGGACGTTCCGCCGCTCCTCGAAGGCAGCGACCATCTCGTCGACGGCGTCCTGTGGGCCGGTCAGCGCGGCTTCGGCGGCGAACTGGGCCGGCGCGCTGGCGCAGGCCTGGGCGTACTGGTGGACGCGGAGCATCCGCTCGATGCGTCGGTTCGACGCGGCGACCCACCCCAGCCGCCAGCCCGTCATCGAGTAGGCCTTCGAGCAGGCGTTGACGACGACGACGTTGTCGGTCTCTGCGAACTCCATTGGCGAGCGGTGTTCGCCCTCGAAGATGATGTGCTCGTACACCTCGTCGGAGAGACACAGCACGTCGTGCTCGTCGGCGATGCGGGCGAACTCCCGCATGTCCTCGGTCGACTGGACCGCACCCGTCGGGTTCGCGGGGCTGTTGACGACGAACACCGCGGTGTCGTCGGTGATGGCGTCCTCGACGGCTGCGGGGTCGAGCGTCAGGTCGTCCCGGAGCCCAACCGGTTTCGGCGTCCCGCCGGCGAGGTTCGTCAGCGCCTCGTAGGAGACGAACCCGGGGTCGGGGAAGATGACTTCCTCGCCGTCATCCACGTGGGCTTCGAGGACGAGATGCAGCGCCTCGCTGCCGCCCGACGTCGCGATGAGATGCTCCGGGTCGACCTCGAAGCCGTTGTCCCGCGCGTGCTTCTCGCTGATAGCTTCGCGGAGTTCGCGGATGCCCTTGTTCGACGTGTAGGCGTCGACGTCGCCCGCCTGGATGGCCTCGACCGCGCGCTCGCGGACGTGCTCGGGCGTCGGGAAGTCAGGCTGGCCGATACCGAGGTTTATCGCGTCCTCGCCGGCGGCCTCGAACACTTCGCGGATTCCGCTGATCGACACCTGCTCGACGCGGCGTGAGAACCCTGTCATACCCTATCCAGCGAGTGCCGAACCGATAACTCTTCATGGTCCTGCGGAAGGCCCCGATTCCGTACGTACCCGTTCCGGTATCGTCTCGAAGGTGTCGGCCTTTCTTGCCGAAATCTGAGTCGTGCGACGAGAGACTGTAAGCGTCTTCCAGCGTCCGAAGACGGTGAAAACCCCGGTATTGTAGACTAATCCCCGAACCGCGTAACGGACGTACTTTCGTCTACCATTCCGCAGTTATGCCACCGATACCTATCCTGAACCAAGAGACACATGGATTTCGACGGCAGGACCAACGTAACTCGGCGGTCGTATCTGAGAGGAGTGAGCGGTCTAACAGTCGGCGGTAGCGCTGCGCTCGCGGGGTGCTCAGCGGTTACCGGTAGCGGGTCGTCGCTCGACGAACTTCGCGTCGCGTACATGCCTATCTACCCGGACATGCAGTACTTCGTTATGCGGGAGGAGGGGTACTTCGACAACCTGTCTGTCCCGGTGAACGGCACGGTCTTCTCCGACGGGCCGAGCATCGTCCAGGCCTCCGCGAAGGGGGAGTTCGACGTTATGATGTTCGGCATCGTCCCCGCGATGATCGTCATGGACAAGGGTGTCTCCTCGAAAATTGCCGCGTCGAACATCAAGGACGCGATGCAGATTCTCGCGACCGACGAGTTCGCGGGGCTGTTCGAGGAACACGGTGCGGACGCCTTCGCGAAGTTCGAGGAGCAGAACGGCCGGAAGTTCAGGTTCGGGACGTTCCCGCCGGGGTCGGTCCCGGACATCCTGCTCCGGTACTGGCTGGAGGAAGACCTCGGACTGGACCCGGAGACTGACGTGAACATCACGGGCCTCGCCGGTGCCGGCCCGGTCAGACAGGCCCTGCTGTCTGGCAAGATAGACGGCACGTCGATAATGGAGCCGATACCGACGATCATCGAGGCGAAGGACGCACCGTACCAGCCGATAGCGTGGGCGGGGTCGTTCATGCCCGGCCAACCCGCAGCTGTCACGCTGCTGCACGACCGGCTTCGGTCGGACCATCGAGCGGTCGCTACCGAGTTCGTCCGCCAGCATCGTCGAGCGACCGAGTTCGCACGGACCTCCCCAGACGAGGCGGCAGCGCACGCCAGTACGGTCATCGGCGAGGAGGCGCTCCCGGTAAAGACTGCGCGGACGGCGATGGACTCACGAGCGAGCGCGTTCGTCACGGACCCACACGAGATAGCGGAGCAGGCCGTCACGTTCAGCGAGTACGCGTCGCGACTCGGAAAGACGGAGCAACAGCTCTCGAAGTCTGCGATGTTCGACTTCGGCATCTACGACGAGCTATGAGTATCGAATCGGCCACCGAGAGGGAGTCCGACGCCACACCGGGGACGAGGGTAAGAGTGAGCGGAGCCGCCCTCCGGCGACACCTCCTCGGCCTGCTCGGGACCGTCGGCTTCCTGCTGGCCTGGCAGGCCGGGGCGATGGCCATCGCCAAACCCTTCCTGTTGCCGTCTCCGTTCGCCGTCGCCTCGGCGTTCGTCTCCGAGTTGGCGTCCGGACGGATGCTGGCGAAGCTCGCTCAGAGCCTGTTCCACTACGTCCCCGGGCTCGTCGTCGGCACCGGGCTCGGCATCGCCGTTGGAGTCGGTATGGGGTGGAGCGAGACGCTCGATAGCGCCCTGACGCCGGTCACTCGGGTCCTGCGCCCGATTCCACCGCTCGCATGGATCGCGTTCGCGATCGTCTGGATCGGAATCGGTCACGGGGGTGCGACGTTCATCGTCGCCATCGGTGCCTTCTGGATCAACTTCTACAACGCCTACAGCGGCGTCGAGAGCGTCCCGGAGGACCTTCAGGACGTCGCGGCCAGTCTGGGCATCCACGACGACCTTCGGATGATTCGGAAAGTCGTGCTCCCCAGTGCGACGCCGGAGATACTGACCGGAGTTCGCACGTCTATCGGACAGTGCTGGATGATCGTCGTCGCCGCCGAACTTTTCGGCGCGCCCGGCGTCGGCTACCAGATAATCAACGCCGCGCAGAACCTCGCGATGGACGTGAGCGTCGTGTACATGCTCGTCATCAGCGCCGTGTTCCTCGTGAGCGATGCGCTGTTTCGAACGGTCGAAGGGAGGTTGCTCGCGTGGCGGAACTGAGCGAGCAGCTCGCACGAATCGAGGTCGACGGGGTCGGAAAGGCGTTCGACTCCGGGAGCGGCGACCGCGTTCAGGCCCTCTCGAACGTCGATTTCGCCGTTGATGAGGGAGAGTTCGTCTGCATCGTTGGCCCGTCGGGCTGCGGGAAGACGACGCTGTTTCGGATCATCGCCGGTCTCGAGACCCCGACGAGCGGGACCGTTCGACTCGACGGCGACGCGGTCACCGAACCGGACATGGACCGGGGCATGGTCTTTCAGGAGTACGGCCTGTTCCCCTGGCGGACGGCCCGGGGGAACGTCGAATTCGGCCTCGAGCAGACCGACGCCGACGAGCGCGAGCGGGCGCGACGCGCTCAGGAGATGATCGACCTCGTCGGCCTCGACGGTTTCGAAGACGCCTACCCGTCCGAGCTGTCCGGGGGAATGAAACAGCGGGTCGGTATCGCACGTGCGCTGGCGGTCGACCCCGAAGTATTACTGATGGACGAACCGTTCGGGAGCGTCGACGCGCAGACGAGGGACATGCTCCACGACGAACTGCTTCGTATCTGGGCGAAGACGGAGAAGACCATCCTCTTCGTCACGCACGACGTCGAGGAGGCGGTGACGCTCGCCGACCGAATCGTCGTGCTCACGAACGGGCCGGGAACGGTGAACGAGATCGTCCCGGTAGACCTCGACCGGCCCCGCTCGCGGACGGACGACGCGTTCGGCCGTCACCAGGAGCGCGTCCTCGACCTCATTCGCGACGGCTAGCGGCCCTCTCCTCGTCCGGTTCGTCAACGCCGAAGCAGCATCATTATCGCGCCGCCGCCACCGATACTCATCCCAACCACGCCGTACTCGGCGTCGTCGTGCTCCATCGCGTACGCGAGCGTCGTCGTGATTATGCCGCCGCTCGCCCCGATGGGGTGGCCGAGCGCGACGGCGCCGCCGCGGGGGTTGAGTCGTTCCTCGGGGATGTCGAGGCGGTCGCGGACGTAGACCATCTGCGCCGCGAACGCCTCGTTGAGTTCATAGTGGTCGACGTCGTCGACGGCCAGGCCGTTGCGCTCCAGCAACTGCTCGACGGCGTCGCCGACGGAGATGGACCACCACTCGGGGTCGTTGTAGACGACGGCGTAGTCCTCGACGTGCGCCATCGGCCCGAGCCCGGCCGCCTCCGCTGCCTCCGCGGAAGCGATCAGGACGCAGCCCGCACCGTCGCTCAGCTTCGAGGCGTTCCCGGGCGTGATGGTCCCCTCGTCCGCGAACGCCGGTCGTAGCCGTGCGAGGTCTTCCATAGACGTGTCTGCGCGCGGTCCCTCGTCTTCGGTCACGAGGTGGTTGCCCACCTCGACCGGCGTGATCTCCTCGCTGAACGCCCCCTCAGTGACGCTCGCCGCGGCACGCCGATTGCTCCGCAGGGCGTACTCGTCCTGAGCCTCCCGAGAGATGTCGAAACGGTCGACGAGCGCCTCGGTCAGTTCGCCCATGTGCGCGTCGACGTTGCCGTCCCACAGCGCGTCGTGGATCATCGAATCCGTGAGCGTCGTGTCGCCGTGGCGCCGGCCTTTGCGCATCTCCCGGACGAGATACGGCGCGTTCGACATGGACTCCATCCCACCGGCGATGGCGACCTCGGCGCGGCCGGCCTGGATTCGGTCGACTGCGGTCGTAATGGCGCGTAGCCCCGAACCCGACGCTTCGTTGAGCGTCGTCGCCGCAACGTCGTTGGGCAGATCCGATTCGACGACGACCTGTCGCGCGGGAACCTGGCCGACGCCGGCCTGAACGGCATTTCCGAGCCCGACCCAGTCGACCGTGTCCACGCCGGTCCTGTCGAGCAGTCCCTGGACCGCCGCGGTTCCGAGGTCGACGGCCGAGGCGTCCGAGAGCGCACCGAGGAGGGCTCCGTGAGCAGTACGTGCGCCGTCGACGAGTACGACGTCAGTCATGTTATTACAACAGACAATTCACCGCGAGGGACTATCCCTGTTTGGTCGCGGTCACTCCACGTCTTCGTCCGCAACGTCGCGGAGGTCCGCGACGTGCCGTTCGAGAACCCTGAGCGTTGCGTCGGCGTCCGCGTAGCCCTGCTCGTACTCGCTGTACGCCTTGTCAGCCTGTTCGAGGAACGTCGTGACTGCTTCGTCGAGGTCGTCGCTCATCGTCGCTGACGACGGTGCCGAAAGGAAAAAGCGAGGCGGTTTTGCTACCCGCCGTTGGCGATGTGGGTGTGCGCCCCGATGAGCGCGCCGGCGAGGTCGAGGTTCTCGATGTGGGTCTCGCGGTCGATGATCGTCCCGCGGATCTCGCTGTCACGGATCGTCGCGTCGGGGAAGATGACCGCGCGGTCGAGCGTCGAGTTCACCACTTCAGCGCCGTCGAGGACGTGGACGTTCTCGCCGATAGTCGACCCCTCGACGGTCGCGGACTCGGCGATCCGGTGCCCGCCGTCGAGTTCCCAGGAGACGGCGTCGAGGAAGCTCTCGGGGGTGCCGATGTCGAACCACGCGCCGTCGAACGTGAACGCGAAGACGTCTTCGCGGGCCTGCAGCCACTGGATGAACCACCCCGGCTCGTCGGGGTTGTTCCCGCCGTCGAGGTACTCCTCGAACAGGATGGTCTCCTCGGTGAACGCGTAGCAGGCGATGGAGACCAGCGTGCTGTGCGGTTCCTCGGGCTTCTCCTGGAAGTCGACGATGCGGTCGCCCTCCAGTTCGACCAGCCCGTACGATTTGGCCTTCTCGCGCGATCCGACGTCGTAGGCGGCCAGCGTCGGTTCGGCCTTCGCCTCGAAGTAGTCCAGAAAGTCGGAGATGTCGAAACTCAGGAGATTGTCGCCGGCGACGACGAGCAGGTCCTCGTCGCCGAGGTCCTCGCGGTCGACCAGCTGCGCCAGCGCGCCCACGACCCCGAACTTCTCGGACTCCTCGGTCGTGTCTTCGATGGTCAGTTCGGGCTTCTCGTAGTCGCTCTCGGCGAGGTGCGCCTCGAAATCGTCGGCGAAGCGGTCGTTCGTACTGACGTAGACCTCATCGATGCGATCGTCGGTCTCCAGCTCGGTCAAGACGCGATCGATGACCGTCGAATCACCGACCGGCAACATCATCTTCGGTCGATCTTTGGTCACCGGCCACAGTCGCGTCGCGTACCCTCCGGCGAGGACGACGGCTTGCATACTCGAAGCGAACCGCACCGACGGATAAGTCCCTTTTGTTACGATTGATTGCAGGTCTGTCACCAGCAATAGAGATTAGTAGGTCGTCCACCTACGGATGGTATGCGGGAAGCAAGTCGGACCACCAGGCAGCGACTCGCTGACCGGCTTCGCGAGGAAGTGAAGACCGCGAGTTCTCTGGCGCGGGAGTTCGAGGTGACGGCGAACACCGCACTCACTCACGTCGAGCACGTCGCTCGCTCGCTCGATTCGGGCGACGAGGAGTTGCTCGTCGCGCCGCCCGAATGCGAGGACTGTGGGTTCACCGAGTTCGACGACCTGGTCAATCGTCCGAGTCGGTGTCCGGAGTGCAAGAGCGAAGCCGTCTCCGAGCCGGCGTTCAAGATCGAGTGAGCGACTCAGGAGCCGGAGAAATCGATGCGACCGCGCGAGGAGAGGTCGTGTTCGCCCGACGGCCCGACGTTCGCGAACTCGTACCGGTCGTCGGTCAGATAGACCACGTCGTCCTCGACGGTGACCTCGACCTCGTCCAGATAGGCTCCCTCGCACGGACCGTGCGTGCAGAACCCATCGTCCGTCTGGAACGTCGCGCCGTGTTTCTGGCAGACGATCTCACCGTCCCGGACGAGCGCCCCGCTCCCCTTGTCGAGTCGGACGTCCGTCCAGTGCGGACAGTAGTTCTTCCAGGCGACGACGCCGTCCACGAGTCGGGTGAGGATGGCTTCGCTCTTGTCGAAGCCGTCGCGAACGGTGAACAACAGCGTTCCGTCCGTCGGCACCTCCGACAGCGCGACGATACGACTGTCCTCGTCCATAGCCGACAGTGGGACGCCAGCAGTTTGAAGGATGCGGTCCGGGCCGGCCCGATACGTCTCCGTCTCGCGGTCGCTGCTACCCGTAGTGGCGTCGCTCGACGAGTTCGTCGTACAGCCGTGCGAGCAGTTTCGTCATCGGCCCCCGGTCGAGTTCCGTTCCATCGACGGATTCGACCGGGCGGATCTCCCACGTGGAGTTCGTGAGAAACGCCTCGTCAGCAGCGCGAACGTCGGCGACGTCGTACTCGCCCGTCTCGACCGGGAATCCCTCCTCGCGGGCGAGGTCGAACACGACCGAACGGGTGATTCCGGGCAACAGCGGCAGGTCGGTACTCGGGGTCTTGAGGACGCCGTCGTCGACGAAGAAGACGTTGCTCGTCGCCCCCTCCGTCACGTTCCCCTCCACGTCCCGGACGAGACACTCGTCGGCCTGGTAGTCGTCGGTCCGCGCACGTCGGAGTTCCAACCGGGCGAGGATGCCGTCGAGGTAGTTGTGCGTCTTCGCGTCGGCTGGCATCGACTCGTCGGGGATGCGGCGTGTACGGACCGTCTGGACGGTCGCCGGACCACTCCAGACCGACTGGCCGACGGTGCCACCGCGGGGGAGTTCCTTCACGATGACCACCACCGTCGGGTCCACTTCCTCTGCGGGAGTCAGTTTGCCCGGCTGAACGCCGCGAGTGACCGACAGTTTGACGTAGGCCTCGTCGAGGTCGTTGGCCGCGAGCGTTTCGCGCACGCGGTCGTGCAGGTCGTCCGGGACGGCGTCGCCGAAGCCGAGCGTGTCTGCGGTCCGCTGGAGACGT
Organism: Haloarculaceae archaeon H-GB1-1; assembly: GCA_029688825.1. Taxonomy (GTDB): domain Archaea; phylum Halobacteriota; class Halobacteria; order Halobacteriales; family Haloarculaceae; genus JARUKX01. The sequence goes on from JARUKX010000016.1 coordinate 11,157, forward strand.
TCTCTGTGGGCCTCCCATTCGAACACCTCACCACCGTACGCGCGAAGCGTCTCGAAGGCTGCGTCTCCGTACATGAACCCGCGGTCGCGGACGCTCACCGTCGCATCGGACGCGGGGACCAGCGTTCCATCGACGTGGTACTGCATGCTAGCGCTACCGCCTCGGGAGAGTGGCCCTCACCGGTTCCTCGCGCGCTCGACCCAGTTCAGGACGCGCTTCTCGGCGATGTCGCCCTCGGACGCGATGCGCTCCGGGTCGGCCTCGGCGAGGTCCTGGACGGTGTCGATTCCGAGTTCGGCCAGTCGGTCGGCGTACGTCGGGCCGATGCCCTTGATCGAATCGGTCGGTGTACCGTCCGCGGCAGCTGCCGACCCCTCGGTCGTGTCGTGTTCGCCGGTCGGCTCCGTCTCCTCGGGTTCGGCATCCGAGCCCGTCTCTTCACTGTCGTCGGGTTTCGTAGCCGTGTCCGAGTCGTCCGTAGCCGATGTCGGTTCCGCTGTGGCCGATTCCGAGTCGTCCGAAGACGACGATTCAGTTTCGGCGACGGCTCCGCCTCCGGACTCGGGTGCCGACGCCGAGACGACTCGGTCGGATTCGGCGTCACCCGCGTCACGTTCGCGGTCCGTGGTGTCGGTGTCGCTCGTTTCGGTCCCTTTTACCGCGTCTTCGGAGGCGGTATCGGGTTCGGTGTCCGGTTCGTGTTCGACGCGGACGCCGACCGTCGAAGCGTCGCTCCGCTCGGAACGAGACCCATCACGCGACGAAGCGGAACCGAGCCCGAGCGCAGATTTCAGACGTTCAATCAACCCCATGACTACTCGTAATCGACCACGTCACTTAACGTCTTGTGGGTCGAGTTACACCGGTTTGCCCGACCGAGCCGCCGTTTCCCGAGAGCGTTCAGAGACGGGCACGGAGGGCGTCGTTCATCACGTCGACGGGAGCGTCTCGACCCGTCCATCGCTCGAACGCCTCGACTCCCTGATACAGCAGCATCCACGCGCCGTCGACGGTCGTCGCGCCCTCGGCGGCCGCATCGCGCAACAACCGCGTCTCCAGTGGGCTGTAGACCGCGTCGAGGACGGCGAGATCGCCGTGCAGGGCGTCCGCAGCCACTGGGGTCTCGTCCTCGTCCATCCCGACCGACGTGGCGTTGACGAGAACGTCCGCGTCGGACAGCAGCGCTTCGAGGTCCTCGAGGCCGTGGCCGCTCGCGTCCGGGACGTCTTCGGCGAGCGCGGTCGCCTTCGATACCGTCCGGTTCGCGATGCGGACCGTCATCCCTTCGTCGGCCAGTCCGAACGAAACGGCCCGGCCAGCACCACCTGCGCCGACGACGACCGCCGTCCCGTCCAGCGCGACGCCGTGGTCACGGAGCGCCCGAACGGCACCGATGGCGTCCGTGTTGTGTCCCGTCGGCGTTTCGCCGGAGAAGTCGACGGTGTTGACCGCGCCGATGCGTTCCGCGAGGTCGTCGGGTTCGACGGCGTCGAGCACGTCCTGTTTGAACGGAATCGTCACGTTCAGCCCGGCGACGCCGAGCGCGTCCGCACCGCGAACGGCGGCGGCAGCGCCGTCTTCGTCGGGCTCGAACGTCACGTAGCGGGCGTCCAGCCCGAGTTCCTCGTAGGCTGCTTCGTGCATCGGCGGCGACAGCGAGTGTCCCACCGGATTGCCGATGAGTCCGAACACGTCCATGGTCCGGGAAACCGAACCCGGAGATATAGTCTCGGCGGTCGCAGTTTGCGTTGCAAACTGAGAGCCCAAGGGATTGCGGTTTGATTCCTCGGCGGTCCACTTTTTCGCAACGCGAAAAATGGAGCACGAGGAATTGCGATTTGATTCCTCGACGGTCGCAGTTTGCGTTGCAAACTGAGAGCCCAAGGGATTGCGATTTGATTCCTCGGCCCCTCCAGGGCCAAGACGACAACGTGGGGAGCGTTGAAGGTATTCGCAAGACATTCAAATCGGAGCGTCGAGCGTCTACGTAGTGTTAGACCTCCGCCACCCCCTCGTCGCTGTCGCCGGTGCGCTGTTGTTGACGATACCGTGGGTCGGCGTCGAACTGCTCGGTGAGCACCCCGGGACGACGACCACGGTACTGCTCACCGGACTGGCGGTGCTCGGCGCGTCGTTCCTGCTCGCCTGGGCCGCGGAGACGGCCGAGGAGGACGTGCCGCGCGCGTTCGCGCTCGCGGTCCTCGCGGTGCTCGCCGTCGCTCCGGAGTACGCCGTCGACGCGTTCTACGCCTGGAACGCCGGCATCAACGCCGGAACGCCGGCCGGACAGGAGGCAGCGAATCTCGCGATCGCCAACATGACGGGAGCCAACCGAATCCTCATCGGCCTCGGGTGGTCCGGCATCGCGCTGTTCACCGTCTACCGCGTCGCGAACTCCGCGAACAAGGACCCAGCAGTCGCAGACCGCGAGGGCTTGATGGCCGACTCTGTCGTCCTCGACCGCGGCATCGCAACGGAGATCGCCTTCCTCTTCTTCGCGACTGCCTGGGCGTTCTTCGTCCCGTTCGGGGGCGGCATCGACGCCATCGACACGATCGTGCTCGTCGGCATCTACGCGACGTACATCCTCATCATCGTCCGCGCCGGGGCGGAGACCGACGAGCAACACGTCGGGGTCCCCGCGTACTTCCAGCAGTACGGACAGCCCTATCGGACCATGGTCGTCCTCGGGTTGTTCGCGTACTCTGCCGCGATGATCTTCACGGCCGTCGAGCCGTTCGCACACGGGCTGGAGGACCTCGGCCTCCAGCTGGGAATCCCGTCGTTCTTCATGATCCAGTGGATCGCACCACTGGCCAGCGAATCGCCGGAACTCATCGTCGTCGTGTACCTCGTGAACAAGGCGCGCTCGACGGCGGGGTTCAACGCCCTCATCTCCTCGAAGCTGAACCAGTGGACGCTGCTCATCGGGACGCTCGCGGTCGTCTACAGCATCGCACTGGGGGCGTACGCACCGCTTCCGTTCGACGCCAAACAGGAGGCCGAGATCTGGTTGACTGCAGCACAGTCGTTCTTCGCGCTCTCGATCCTCGTCAACTTCGAGATCTCCGTTCGTGAGGCGTTGACGTTGCTCGTCCTGTTCCTCTCGCAGGTCGTCATCGAGTTCCTGCTGCTCAAGGTGATTCCGTCCTTCCCGATCAGCAGTCACGGCATGCTGCTCGTGTTCACGGGAATCTACGTCGTACTCGGCACCGCACTGTTCGTCCGCCGGCGGCGAGCGCTCGGTGAGATACTCCGCTTGACCAGATCGACGGCACGGGCGGCAATCAGTCCCGAACACCCGCCGCCGGAACACGCAGACTAAGGTGACCAGGCCGAAAACGGCGAGCAATGCTAGCCATCGCCGTCTCCCGCGCCGATTCGGCGTCGGTGCACATCGGAGACTTCCTTCGCGAACTGCGAGAGTGGGACCGCAGTGAAGACGAGTCGCTCCCGGACGCCGACGGCGGCGGAACCGTCTATCGGACCGACGGAATCGAACTCCGAGAGTTCGACGAGTGGCACCTCCACTTGACCGACGTCGCGGACGCGTTCTCGGACACGCCGGAGCTACTCGTGTTCCCGTCGCGCCACGCGGGCGAGACGGACGAACTCCTGACCGCTCACTTCACCGGGAACTTCGGCCCCGCAGAGTACGGTGGCGACGACCACGCGCTCGCGCAGGCGTGTCCGAACGCCCACCGACGAGTCGAACAAGCGCTTCGAGAGTACGCACCGGAGGCGTACGAGGTCGGCATGGAGTGTACCCACCACGGGCCCACCTCGGTCGGCGCGCCGTCGATGTTCGTCGAAATCGGCAGCGCCGAGCCCCAGTGGGACGACCCCGCCGCTGCGCGGGCGGCCGCACGGGCCATCCTCGACCTCGGTGGCGTCGAGGCGACGACCGACCGCACCGTCGTCGGGTTCGGCGGCGGCCATTACGTCCCACGGTACGAGCGGATCGTCCGCGAGACGGACTGGGCCGTCGGGCACGTCGCAGCCGACTGGTGTCTCGACGAGATGGGGCTGCCGGACCGCCGGCGTGACGTGGTGTCGGCCGCGTTCGAGCGGAGCGACGCGTCACGCGCCGTCATCGAGGGTGACCACCCGAAACTCGAAGCCGTCGTCGAGGAGGAGGGCTATCGCGTCGTCTCCGAGACCTGGGTGCGGGAAGTAGACGGCGTCCCGCTGTCGTTCGCCGAAGCTGTAGAGGCCGAACTCGGTGAGGTGAGCGAGGGAACCCGATTCGGCGAGCCGGCAACGGGCTACGACGAGTCCTGGACGACCGCCTCGCTCCCCGAAGAACTCCTGGCCGAGGCCGACGGCGTCGACGCGGACGCGACGCTCGCCGCACTGGACGAGACGGCGCTGGCCTACGAGACCACCCAGAGCGGCACCCGAGCGGGAACTCGAATCGCCGTCCCCGCGGAGTCCGACCGCGAGCGTGTGGTGGACGCGGTCGTCGACGTGCTCCGGAGGAAGTACGACGAGGTCGAGCGCCGAGACGACGCCGTCGTGCTCCACGAAACGGCCTTCGATCCAGAACTTGCCAGTCGACGGGGCGTCCCCGAAGGCCCGAAGTTCGGCAAGCTCTCGGCGGGCCACTCGGTCACGGTCGGCGACGAGACTGTCAACCCCGAGGAAGTGCACGCCGACGAACGCCGTGAGATAGAACTTTGATGCGTGCTACCACGCTCCAAGCGTCTGACAGGCGTCAGACACGAGGGGAAAGATAATTAACGCTGAACCACTACCGAACATTTAAATATGGACTCGATTATCGACGACGCCATGGATGAGGCCGAAGAAGAGCAATCCCAGGCGTCGAGCAACGGCGCAGAGGGCACCTCCAACGGAGCGTCGGCCGAGGAGATGTCCACCTCGGGAACGATGAACGACGAGGAACTTGCGAGCGTCGTCAAGGACCTGGAGACGAAGATCACGGTCGTGGGCTGTGGCGGTGCCGGCGGCAACACGGTCACGCGGATGACTCAGGAGGGCATCCACGGGGCGAAACTCGTCGCCGCGAACACGGACGCACAGCACCTCGCGGACGAGGTACACGCCGACACGAAGATCCTCATCGGAAAGAAGCGGACCGGCGGCCGCGGTGCCGGTTCCATCCCGAAGATCGGTGAGGAGGCCGCCCAGGAGAACATCGAGGACATCCAGCAGTCCATCGACGGCTCCGACATGGTGTTCGTCACGGCCGGTCTCGGCGGCGGGACCGGAACGGGTGCCGCCCCGGTCGTCGCGCAGGCCGCCCAGGAAGCCGGTGCGCTGACCATCTCCATCGTGACCATCCCCTTCACCGCGGAGGGTGAGCGGCGTCGCGCCAACGCCGACGCCGGTCTCGAACGACTCCGCGCCGTCTCCGACACCGTCATCGTCGTCCCCAACGACCGCCTGCTCGACTACGCGCCCTCCATGCCGCTGCAGGACGCGTTCAAGATCTGCGACCGCGTCCTCATGCGCTCGGTCAAGGGCATGACCGAACTCATCACGAAGCCCGGACTGGTCAACGTCGACTTCGCCGACGTTCGCACCATCATGGAGAACGGCGGCGTCGCGATGATCGGACTCGGCGAGTCCGACAGCGAGAACAAAGCACAGGACTCCATCCGCTCGGCACTCCGCTCGCCCCTGCTCGACGTCGAGTTCGACGGCGCGAACTCCGCGCTCGTCAACGTCGTCGGCGGTCCCGACATGTCCATCGAGGAAGCGGAGGGCGTCGTCGAGGAGATCTACGACCGCATCGACCCAGACGCCCGCATCATCTGGGGCGCGTCCGTCGACGGCGAGGCCCAGGGCAAGATGGAGACCATGATCGTGGTCACCGGCGTCGAGAGCCCACAGATCTACGGCAAGAGCGAGGCGAAGGCCGAGCAGACGGCCAAGCAGGTCGGCGACGACATCGACTACGTCGAGTAGTCCGGTCGCCCCGCCCGCCCCGACACACCACTTTTTGGCGGCGAACCCGACTTCAAGAGCAATAGATAGAAAAACCCTCAGTGGCAACCCCACGGTATGCAAGTGCCGTTCGACCTGAACTCGTACGTCCGCGTGCTCAAACTCGCGAGTACGCCGTCGTGGAACGAGTTCTCCCAGATCGCGAAAATCGCGGGCGCGGGTATCCTGCTGGTGGGTATCATCGGGTTCGCAATCTTCGTCATGATGAATTTCGTCCCCGGAGGGCCGTAAGATGGGTATCTTCGCAGTCAAGACCACGGCGAGCCAGGAACGCACCGTCGCAGACATGATCATCAACCGCGAGGAGCCGACCATCCACGCCGCGCTGGCCCCCGACTCGCTGACCTCGTACGTCATGGTCGAGGCCGACGACGCCAGCGTCTTCGAGCGCATCCTCGACGAGATTCCCCACGCACGGGGCGTCGTCCAGGGCAAAAGCTCCATCACCGAGGTCGAACACTTCCTCTCGCCGAAACCCGACGTCGAAGGGATCGCCGAGGGCGACATCGTCGAACTCATCGCCGGGCCGTTCAAGGGCGAGAAGGCCCAGGTCCAGCGTATCGACGAGGGCAAGGACCAGGTGACGGTCGAACTCTACGAAGCGACGGTCCCGATTCCGGTGACGGTCCGCGGCGACCAGATCCGAGTGCTGGATTCCGAAGAGCGGTAGTCGGTCCGACCGCGAGCGTAGCGAGCGGCTTTTTCACCCACGTTTTTGCCGGAGCGGTCGCCATCGGCGACCCGACGGGAAAAAGGTGGTCTCGCATCCGCCGAGCGTAGCGAGGCGGTTCACTTCACGCGCGGCCACGCCGCGCGTGAAGGTCGTTTTTCCCCAAGTTTTTGGAAGAGGGGGTGCCAGCTGCACCCCCTCTTGTAAAAAGTGGTTTACAAGCGGTCGGTGCCGCCTTCGAGGCGGTCGACGACGGCGCGGATGTCGGCGGTCTCCTCGATGGTCTCTTTGATGTTCTCGCGCTGACGGACCTCGGCGGCGCTGGCGTTGTAGGCGCGGACGTACTCTGCGCGAGTGTGTTCGTCGAAGGCGTGGCGAACGGCGAAGTAGCCGTCCGGCAGCACGGCCCCACAGACCTTGCATTCGGCGCGGTCGTGTTCGGCGGACTGGTGAACGATGAGGTCCTCCACCTGGTCGTACTCGTGACCGCACCCGTTGATGGCACACTCCCAGCGGGGCATGTTAATAGAGTTCTAACCGCCGGGGGTAAAAAGCGTTCGTGGTCGTCACGGGGCGATTCCGGCGACCGAGAACGGAATTCATAATTCGGGAGTGCTCGAAGGCCATCTGTGAGCGGAGGGAAAGTCGCCGAGCCAGCCCGGGTCGACCTGCACGTGAAGATACTCGACGAGCGTGTGGTCGACCGGGCCAAGCGGCGTGGCCTCGACGTGCTGGTGTACGCCCCCCACTTCGAGCGGTTGCCACGGATCCAGCGGGAGGCGCGGCGGTACTCCGACGAGGAGCTGGTGGTGGTGCCCGCACGAGAGGTGTTCACGGGCGACTGGCGGTCGCGACGGCACGTGCTGGCCATCGGTCTCGACGAGCCGGTGCCCGACTTCATCACGCTCGAGGCGGCGATGGCGGAATTCGAGCGCCAGGGCGCTGCCGTCCTGGTTCCGCATCCGGAGTTTCTGAACGTGAGCGTCGACGAGCAGACGATGCGGGAGTTCGGTGACGTCGTCGACGCCGTCGAGACGTACAATCCGAAGCACTGGCCTCACCACAATCGACGTGCGCGAGCGATCGCTGCGGAGACCGACACGCCGGCGTTCACCTCCTCGTACGCGCACCTGCACTCGACGGTCGGCGAGGCCTGGACCGAGTTCGACCGTCGAGTCGAGGAGGCGGCCGACCTCGTGGCGGCCCTGCGCGACGGTGCGCCGCGACGCGTTCGCCACCGACCGGGGACAGGACATCGGTTGCGATGCGCGCTGGAGTTCGCCCACCTGGGGTACGAGAACAGCTGGTCGAAGTTCGACCGACTCGTCCTGTCGGGCATGGAGCCGACGCATCCCGACCAGCCGGCGTACGACGGGCGGTTCGACGACGTGAGCTGCTACTGACGCGCCCCGGTCACGTCACCGTCGAGACGTCCCAGGCTACAGCGAGACGCCGACGGCGGCGAGGCCCATCCGGGCGAGCTGCTGGGGGACCTCGAAGACGACGATGGCGGCGACGGCGAGTTCGACGGCGGTCACGACGACCGTGACCGTATCTGCTTTCCTGCTGCTGACGGGAACCCCGAACGGGAGGTTGTACTCCGTGTCGAGGACGGGATAGAACAGCGCGATACCCCGGCGCGACCCCATCACGTCGAGGACGTAGTGGGTGAGGACGCCCATCCAGACGAACTGGAGGTTGTCGAAGTAGATGGGGTAGGCCGCGACGACGCCGAGCACGAGCAGATTGTGGAGGGTCTTCCGGTGGCGACCGAACGCCGTGTCGACGTCGGGAAAGAGGGCACCGAGGACGATGGGAATCGACACTTCGGCGATGGTCCGGAACGTCTCGACGCCGCCGGAGGGCTCGAAGACGTAGCCCAGGCCGATGCTCAGGAGGATGGCGTTCAGCACGTGCCCGCGCTTGTTCATCTGGCCGAGGAGAGGGGGCCGCCACTCACAAGGCTTTCCTTCTCACCGCCGTGTCTCGATTTCGGCGCGGAGGTCGGCCAGCGCCTGGCGTGCGAATCGCTCCTTGCACTCGAGCCGCGTACCGTCGAATTCGTACCGCTCGACGGTCGTCTGCGAGGTTCCACTCCCCCACTCGCCTGCGTAGGCGACGCCGACGTAGACCGTGCCGACGGGTTTGCCGTCGGTGCCGCCGGACGGCCCGGCGATGCCCGTGGTGGCGACGCCCCAGGTCGTATCGGCCGTGTCGCGGGCGGCTTGGGCCAGCTGGCGGGCGACCGGCCGGCTGACAGCGCCCTCGCGGTCGAGTATCTCTCGGTCGACGGCCAGCAGATTCCGCTTCGCGTCGTAGGAGTAGGCGACGAGCGAGCGGTCGAAGTAGTCGCTGGAGCCGGGGACGTCGGTCAGGAGCGAGCCGACGAGGCCGCCGGTCGCTGACTCGGCGGTGGCGACCGTGGCGTCGGTCTCTCGGAGGGCCTCGCCGACGCGTTCTTCGACCGGTGGATCGGAAGCGAACTGTCGCATGGTCGGACGCTCGGCGGCCACGACCAAAAGCCAACAGGGAAAGGCACACGTCGGCGGGCGTTCCAGAGGGGGTATGGACTACGAGCGGCCGCAGTTCTTCCGGTTCATGAAGTACGCCGCCGAGGCAGACAGGGACGTCGTCGACATGGTGAGCGGGAACCCCGACTGGGAGCCGCCGACGGCCCTGCGCGAGGCCCTGCACGAGTACGCCGACGCCGACGCCGACGACTTCCAGTATCCGCCGAGCGTCGGGTTGACGGAGCTTCGCGAGGAGATCGCTCAGCGACGAGGCGTCGCACGGGAGCGCGTCGTGATTACGAACGGGACCGGCGAGGCGAACCACCTCGCGATGACGGGCGGGTACGAGTCGATGCCCGGCGAGGAGATCGTCCTCACCGACCCCGTCTATCCCTACTACGCCGGGCGGTCGAACCTCATCGGCGCGTCGCGACGGTTCGTTCCCGCCGACGCCGACGGACAACTCCAGCCGGAGCGGGCGAAAGAGGCAGTGTCCGACGAGACGAGCGTCGTCGTCGTGAACTCGCCGAACAACCCTACGGGGGCGGTGTATCCCGAGGCGACCATCGCGACGTTGGTGGACCTCGTCGAGGACCACGACGCCGTGCTGGTCAGCGACGAAGTGTACGACCACTTCGACCACTCCGGGCGGTTCACGAGCGCGCTGTCGTTCGACTCCGACCACGTCGTCGTCACGAACGGCTTCTCGAAGTCGATGGCCATCACGGGGTTCCGCGTCGGGTACGGCGTCTTCCCAGACCCCGAGGCGGCGGGACCACTCGGCGACATCCTCGACGGTGCCCGAACGCGGCACATGCTGACGAACGTGACCGGGGCACGACCGTCCCAGAAGGCCGTCTACGAGGCGCTACGCGAGACGCCGCCCGAGTACTACGAGGCGAACCGCGAACTGCTCGATGAGCGCATCGCGGACTTCACCGCGGCGCTCGACGGCGCGGGCGCGGAGTACACGAGTCCGCAGGGAGCCTTCTACGTCATGGCCCGCTTCGAGGACTTCCCGGGGACCTTCGAGAACGTCGAGAAACTCATCGACGAGGCGGGCGTCGCGGGGATGCCCGGTGAGGCGTTCGGCCAGTCGAAGGCCGACTGGATACGATTCGCGATGGTGACGCCGCGGGCTGACGTCGCTGCCGAACGGCTGGCCGAGTACTTCGCGTAGGTCAGTACAGCCGACCGCCAACTGGAACCTCGTCATCGGGGTCGACGAGCACGGGGTGGCCGTCCGCGTCGGGAACGCCGACGACGAGTACCTCGGAGACGAACCCGGCGATACGGACGGTTCCGAGGTCCGTCGCGCAGAGCACCTGTCGCCCCACCAGTTCGTCGAGGTCGTAGTTGTAGCCAGTCTGTGCGGCGGACTGGACGGTCCCGGTCGCACCGTCGTCGGCGTCCGCGTCGCCGAGGTCGACCCACAGCTTCGCCATCTGCGGTTTGTTCGTCTCGGGAAAGTCCTCGGCGTCGACGATTTCGGCGACGCGGAACGTCGTTTCGAACAGGCTCTCGGTCATGCACGGGGACAACGACTGCCGGCGAAAAGACGGTGCCGGTCGGCACGCACGCGTGCCCTATCACCTGAACGCCAGTTCGACGTCTCGTGCGCGCCCGAGTAATTCCTCGTCGTAGAACTCGGCCGTCTGCGTAGGATGGGCCTCGTGAATCGACCGCACCGTCTCGACGGTGTTGGCGAAGTTACGGTAGGTCGCCTCGTCGATCATCTGGCCGTCGACCATCACTGCGCCGGTCCCCGATGATTTCGCGTCGTTGAACGACTCTATCTTGTGGACGTCGCGTTCCAGTTCCTCGGGCGTCGGCATGTGGATGCGGTTGGCCTGCACGGTCTGTTTGGGGTGGAGCGACCAGCTGCCGTCGAGTCCGAACTGCGCCTCGAATTCGACCTGGTCGGCGTACGCGGGGGCGTCGTAGTAGGTGACCCCCGCCCGCTCGGCGTAGAGCTGGTCGAAGGGGCCGCCGATGGCGACCAGCCCGCCGGCGCTGGCCTCGTTCGACATTGTTTCGAGGAGGCCGTCCCATCTGGGTCGCTCGCCGTCGATCTCGCGGCCGCCGAGTTCGGCGGTGTAGTCGACGGGGCCGAAGACCAGCCCCTCCAGTCGAGAGTCCGCGCCGAACAACGCGAGTTCCCGCAGGTCGGAGCGAGCCTGGGGCGTCTCGACGATGACGCTCAGGCCGAGCGACCCGTCGTCGTAGCCGTACTCGCGTTCGGCCTCGGCGACGACGCCGGCCGCCTCCTGCACGTCGTCGAGGCGGCCGACCTTCGGCGCGACGAAGCCGTCGACGTGGTCGCCGACCTCCGCGACGAGGCGGTGTATCTGCTCGCGGCCGCGCTCGCGGAACCGTTCGTCGTCGTTGGCCCACTCGACGCGAGGCCAGATCTCGCCGCCGAAGTCGGGCGCGTACTTGGGCAGCAGGTCGATGACGTTCTCGACGGCCTCGTCCTTCATCGACGGCGCGGTGCCGTCCTCGATGTCGGGGACGAGCCAGTCGGGAGCCTGGAAGCCGTCGGCGGTGAGGCCGGATTCGAGGTACTTCGCCGTGTTGTCTTTGGGGACGGCGGCCGGTGCGGTCTGGAAGGTGCGACAGAGTTGCGTCATTGTATCGATCAGATTTCGTCAGCGTCTCCGAACGAGTGCGGTTCGCCGGCCCGAATAGACTGGCGTGCGGTCCTGATTGAACGCGACGTGCTCGAAGGTAACCTCGCCGGCCATGGGCGGGCCGGAGTCGGGGTCCGCGTCGAGCACCCGCGTGAAGCCGTAGACGGTGTCGCCCGGTGTGACGAAGGTGTGGAAGCGTTCGTCTTCGAACCGTCGTTCGCGGTAGGTCCGCTCGTCCGAGCGAGCGTGGCCCAGCGCGACCGAGCGGGTGACGTCGCCGTAGGTGACGATGTCCTCGGACGGGGAGTCGGCCATCACGTCGGCGTTGTGGTGTTGCTTCGCGGTGTTGAGCGTCGCCAGGGGGAGCGCGGCGACGGTCAGGTCGTCCATTGTCCGACCGCGTTCGTGGCGGTAGGCGACGGCGGCCTCCGAGCCCTCGGCGCGGTCGAGCGCGTCACGGAAGTCCTCGAAGTACTCGCCGTCGGGGGCGAGCAGGTCGTCGGGGAGGGAGTCCTGCTGGCCCGCATCCCCCGCACCGTCCGCGGACTGCCCGGCGCTCTCGCCGCCGTCGGTCTCCAGTGGCTCGCGTCGCGGGATCATGTTCGTCCGCTCGTAGGACACCAGCAACTCGCCGGCGGCGTCGCGACCGCGGGTCTCCCACGTCACGATGCCGTAGGCGGGTCGGGAGCTCGACGAGCGTTTGGCGACGACCTCCGACTCGACGCGAAGTTCGGTGTCGGGATAGACCGCGTCGGCGTGGTACTGCACGTCGTCGCGCCCGAGGAAGTACCCGCCCTTCTCGCTGAGGTCCTCGACCGTCGGCCCCATCACGGCGGCGAGCAGGTAGTCGGGGTGGATGGGCGGCTCCTGATACCCGCGGTCCCGCGCGACGTCGGAGCGCCAGAAGGCCGGGTCGTGATTGAGCGTCTGGCTCATCCACTGTTCGTTGCCCGCCCGCGAGAGTCGCAGCCCCGGCGCGTGGTCGAGCGTCTGCCCCTCGGTGAAGTCCTCGAAGCAGTGGCCCTTCTCCCGGGTCTCGGCGCGGTCGAGCGCGCGTGCGAACGTCTCCGGGTCGGTCCAGTCAGTCATCGGCGGCCACCTCCGGGTCGGCCCGCTCCCGCCGAGCCAGCGTCCGGCGCATCTCGTTCTCGACGAGCATGTACCCCTCGTCGAAGCCCATGCCGGGCTTGGCGAGCACCTGCGCGGCGTCGGTGGCGAGCGCGACGTGCGCCGTCGCGCGGGCGGAGGTGTCCGTCTCGTTGCAGGTACCGCCCAGGTACGCGCGGGTGTCGGTCCCGCGGCAGTACCGGACGGCCTCGCCGCTGCGCTGGATGCCGCCCAGGTCGGGCGTCTTCACCTGCACGACGTCGGCCGCGCCCGCGTCGACGAACGCCTGCACGTCCTCGAAGGTGTTGCACCACTCGTCGGCGACGATGTCGACGTCGACGCCGGCGTCTGCCAGCCCCTCGCGCAGTTCGGCCATCGCGTGAATCTGTTCCTCCCGGCCGCCAACGTCCATCGGCCCCTCGACCTGGAGCGGATATGGGTCGGCCGCGCGGCGGAGGGACGCGAAGTAGTCGGTCACCTCGTCCCGGTCGTAGGGCGGTCCGAAAACCTCGCCGAGGATACCGTAGACGTCGACGTGGAACCGCGGGTCGTACTCGGCCGGCCCGAGGTCGTCGGCCCGGTCGGCGAGCCACGCAATGTACTCGCGGAGGCGCTCGCCATCCGCACCGACCTTCTCGACGCTGTTGAACAGACCGTGGGGCAGGACCGGAACGCCCTTGACGAGCATCTTCTCGGCGTTGGTCCGTCGCTCGTCGCCGGACTGGCCGAAGACTGGTACTGGTTCGGTCGCCGGCGTCGTGTCCAGCGCGTCCGCGAGCACGTCGGTCGGCGTGATGCGGGGGCTGGTGCTCCGTGAGCGTCTCGCCTTCGCGGCGGCGTTCAACAGCGCCTGGGAGACGCCGTAGCGGACGGCCGTGTGGAGCCGCTCCCCGTCGATCGACGTCTCCTCGAGGAAGGCCGCGTTCGCTCCGAACGCGCGTGCGTCACGGCCGACGAGCGAGTCCGCGAGCGGCCCCTCGACGAGCGAGCGGTAGTCCGCGGCGCGGAACAGCGGGTCGCGGCCGCCCGCGCCCGAGTACTGCACGGCCGCGCAGTCGCCGGTCGCGATGGTCCCGTCTGCGAGTTCGAGTTCGACCATGAGCGACTCGCCGGCCTCGCGGATGCGGTCGAAGCCGTCGGTGACGGGGTCGCCACGGTAGGCGAAGCCGTCCGCCTCGGCACCCGCCTTGATGGCGCGCTGGTCGTCGAAGAAGAACCCGGAGACGCCGGGAATCGCGCGGACGCTCTCAATCCGCATCGCTCTCACCTCGGTTGGGGTCCGCGTCGGCCTCGTGTGATGGCCGACCGATGAGGTGCCCGTCGCTGATGGCGTCCACGTCGTCCGCGACCATCCGGAACGTCCGGTCGCGGCCCTCCGTCTCGGCCCGGCTGTCGAGTCGCGCGACGTGTATCTCCCGGATCTCTTCGTCGAGCGCGAGGTTTCCGAACTCGAAGATTCGCACTCGCCCGTCGTCGTCGCGGGCCGGGAGGACGTCGCCGCGCGCGCTGTCGCTCGGCGCGAAGGGCACGTCGAGTTCGCCGGACTCGAACGCCCGGATCGTCCCGCGTGCCACGTCGCCGTCGCCCAGTTCCTCGACGCGGTCCAGCAGACAGCGGACCTCCCGCAGGATGAGCTGTCGTTCCCTGGCGATGCCGTCGATGTCGATGTCCTGCTCGATGACCATGTCCATCAGCTGTCTCGTCGTCCGCAGGCCGGCCGCGTTGGCCTCCTTGGTCGGGACGCCCTGGAACTCCTGTGGAGACTTCGTGATGACCTTGTCCGGCCGGGCGATGGCGGCCGTCGCCGCGCCGAGGCCGATGACCCCGTTCGCCCGCGCTTCGTCGGGCGGGAAGCCGCCCATCCACTCGTGGAAGACCGTCGTGACCGTCACCTCGTCGGAGAGATAGTCCTCGCCGAGGTCCCGCAGGGCACACAGCGCGGCCACGTCCTGCACGACGTTGCCGACCTGACCGTATCCCAGGGTCAGCGACCGCACGCCCTGCGTGGCGGCGAGTTTTCCCTCCAGCAGCATCACCGCGATGGCGATGGAGGGCGGGACGAGCGTGCCGGTGAGCGGCCCGAACGGCTCGCGGTTGATCGTGACGCCGCACTCGGTGTACGCGCCCGCAAGCCGGTCGACGAACTGCCAGTGCTCGATGGTCTCTTCGAGGTCGTGCTCCTTCGTGTACGGGATGTTGTAGGAGATGGGACCGCCCTCGAAGCTCTGGAAGCCGCCCGCGAACGTGACCATGGCGAGCAGGCGCGCATCGGGCGTGCCGTGGCGAACCTCCACGGGAGCGTCGACTGCCTCGACGAGTTCGCGACACCCATCGACGCCGTGGTTCACCGCGGGGAACCCGTTCAGTTCGTCCGTGCCGGTCTCTCGGGTCTCCTCCAACCCTGTCTGTGCCTTCTCGTACTCGTTGTCACGCGTGTAGGAGTCGATTGTCACGGGGAGAAGGTCCGCGCCACCGTCCCGTTCCAGATACTGGAGCAGTTCGATCTGGTCGTCGAGCCGCGGTACGCCGGCGCGTGGCTGCAACAACGGCTGGTCGGCCCCTTCGAGGACGCTGGCGAACTGCTTGCCGGGCGGCAGCGACTCGTGGTAGGCGACGGCCTCGTCGAAGTCGACCGCCTCGGCGGTCGGCCAGTCCGCTCGTAGTTCGGCGTCGATGCGTCTCAGTTCGTCCGTCGAAAGCCGTCTGTCTCGTATCATCTACGTGTTGACTCGAACCGTCTCGGACTCGCCCGACGTGAGTTGCAGATCGCGTTCGAGCGCCGCGATGGCCTCGCTCGGGTCCGTCTCCGCGTCGAAGACCCGGTCGAAGCCCATCGCCTCGAACGTGGCGCGCGTCTGATCGAAGTCGTCCTGCCCGACAGCGAGGTTCCCGCCGACGTACGTCACGACGTCGAGGCCCGCGTCGGAGATGCGCTCGTGCAGGCCCTCACAGTCCTGCCGCGCGTGGCCGTACATGGAGGAGACCAGTACAGCCTCGGCCTCGTGCTCCGTCGCGGCGGCGACGAACTCGTCCTGCGAGCTCTTGACGCCAAGATTGACGACGTCGAACCCGGCCGCGGAGAGTGCGTGTTCGAGAATGGTGATGCCGACCACGTGTGCGTCGGAACCGATCACGCCGAGGATGACTGTCCTACCCATCGTACTTCGAGGCACAATGGTGTCGGTCATAAACCTAATGATTTTTCATGATAATACACCTAATATGTATTCAGTTACCACGCCAAGGGACACCAAGGACCGAGGACAGCCCATGTGAAACAATCACATTATAATGATTAATAGGAAGGTTTTTTCGGTGGCTGGTCTGTCGATTCGTCCATGGGAGCGTTATCGGACCTCCGGGTGCTCGATCTGACCCAGGTTCTGGCCGGCCCGTACTGTACGATGCTACTCGCGGACATGGGCGCGGACGTGGTAAAGGTCGAACGCCCCGGCGGCGACCTCATCCGCCCCAATCCGCCGTTCGTCGACGACGCCGACGAGGAAGCCTACGGCGGCTACTTCCAAAGCGTCAACCGCGGCAAGCGCTCGATACAACTGGCGCTGGACGACCCCAGCGATCGCGAGAGCTTCCTCTCGCTCGTCGAGCGCGCGGACGTGGTCGTCGAGAACTACCGGGCCGGGACGATGGAGAAGTTCGATCTCGGCTACGAGACGCTCCGCGAGCGGAACCCACAGCTGATCTACTCCTCGATCCGCGGCTTCGGCGACCCCCGGACGGGCGAGACCGACCGGCAGGGCCAGCCCTCCTTCGATCTCGTCGCGCAGGCCCTCGGCGGCGTCATGGAGATCACGGGACAGGAGGACGGCCCGCCGACGAAGGTCGGGCCGGGCATCGGCGACCTGTTCACGGCGGTCCTGAACGCCGTGGGCATCCTCGGGGCCGTCCACCACCGCGAACGCACCGGCGAGGGTCAGTACGTCGACACCGCGATGTACGACGCCATGATCTCCATGTGCGAACGCACCGTGTACCAGTACTCCTACACCGGCGAGTCGCCGTCTCGGCGGGGCAACGCCCACCCGACATTGTTCCCCTACAACGCCTTCGAGACCGCCGACGGCTACGTCGTGCTCGCGGCGTTCGGCACCAACCACTGGCGCACCCTCTGTGAGAAGATGGACCGACCCGACCTCGCGGCCGACTACCCCGACGCCGAGAGCCGCCTCGCGAACCGCGAGCACCTCCGCGCTGAGATCGCCGATTGGCTCCTCGAACGGGAGACCGACGCCGTCGTCGAGGACCTCACCGGCTCGGTGCCGGTCGCGCCCGTCCAGAACACCGCGGACATCTTCGAGGACCCACACGTCCACGCCAGGGAGATGCTGGTCGACGTCGAGCAGCCGGGAGCCGAGCAGTCCGTGACCATCGCCGGCTCACCCATCAAGATGACAGAGACGCCGCCCACGCCCGGCAGTCGGGCACCGCTGCTGGACGAACACCGCGAGGAACTGCTCGGGTCGACGGCGGTCGAGGGCGACGACCCCGGCACCGTCGAGAGCGACGACTGAGCCTCGACTCCGTTTCTTCGGTGCCGACCCCTCCCAGCACCGAACCTTGAAGGGACCTGCTGGGAAGATTCGTGTATGGCCAGCGCGGCGTCGCTCTCGGAGCCGGCAGTGCTCGCACACGCGAAGCGCCGGCTCTTTCCCGACGCCGACGACGACCGCTCGTACGCCGTCGCCGACACGCAGTTCGCGATGGACGAGTGGCTTCCCGGTCGGCCCATCCCGCCAGCGGTCCGCGAGACGCTCGCGCCGTTCAACCACGTCCGCGTCGGGTCCGGATATCCCGACCTCGTCGGCGTCCGCCGCCTCGAATCGGACCTGCTCGCCGTCGACCGATTCGGGGACGACCCACCGCTCGTCGCCGTCGAGGCGAAAGGGTACACCGGCTCCGAAGCGGTCGACGTCGAGCGCGGCGTCGTGCAGGCGTACGACCGACTGCACGAGGCCAACGCCGCGTACGTCGCCGCGCCCGCAGACGCCATCTCGTGATCGGCTCGCACGCTCGCCCGCGAACTCAACGTCGGCGTCCTCGGCGTCGGCGCTGGCGGCAACGTCGAGCCGTTCGAGGTCCCGCGGGTGGTCGGCAACCGGACGTCGGACGACGCGACCGCCATCCGCTTTCAGGCGACCGCGCAGGGCGTCGCCGACGCGTCGTTCGGCCTGAACCACCCGAAGAACTACCTCGGCGTCCCGCTCGCGCTCGCCCATCCCGAGGAGACCGACGCGGTGCTCACCGAGCGGGTCGTGGGAGCCACCGCCGACGCCAGGCGCGGAGCGGCGTTTCTGGATCTCGTCGAGGAGCGACCCGACCGGACCGTCCTCACGCCGCTCGGCGAGGAGGTCGTGCGGTTCGCGCTCGACAGGTGCGGTTCCGTCGACGCCGCCCTCGAGGAGTTCGACGACTGGCGACGCTCTCGAAAACGGTTCTGCGACCTCGCACCGGAGTGGGGTCAGCTGACCCGCCGCGTCGTCTGGGCCTACCCGGCGACGAAACTGCTCGTCGAGGAACTGCAGACCATGCACGATGACGGAATCACCGATCCCTCGCTCGTCCAGCTCGTCGAGTGGCTCCACGTCCACCACCCCACGTTCACCGTCGAGCTGTTCCTCCGCGGAACAGACGCGGTGCGACGGCGCGTCCTCGACGCCGACGGGGAGCTGCAGGTCGCCGAACTCGCCGACGGCGCGGTCTTCCACTCGCCGACGGTCTTCCAGCTCAAGGCGATGTGCTACCACGCGGGCATCCTCGCAGAGCGCGGCGCGGAACCCCACCGCCTCGACCCCGAGCGCGACAGCTGGCGGCTGCGCAACCCCGTGTCAGGGAGGTAAGGGCGGCCCCGAGGCCGACCGCTGGGAGCTTTCGTTACTACGAGTCTGAATTTCATTCTCCCCAACAGTAATGGCCGTGGTCGGTGTTGTCGAAGGTGATGACTGCGGACGAGTCCGACCCCGACCCGACCCGCATCCGATTGGTGCAGGGCGGTGGTCTCAGACGAGGAGCGACGACCTTCGGGCTGGCGGCGGGATTCTACCTGCTCCTCGGCGAGGTGAGTACGTTCGACGTCCTCACGGGAGCCGCCAGTGGGCTGGTCGTCGCAGCGGTGCTGTCGCGGGTCGCGTTCGTCGAGCCCCCGCGTCTTCGGCGGACCCTCCCGCGCGTGCTCCGAGGCGTCGCGTTCGTCCCGTACCTCCTCTGGGAGGTTCTCGCAGCGAACGCCGCACTGGCGGTCGTGCTCGTGGACCCGCGACTGCCCATCGACCCCGGCTTCGAGACCGTCGCAATCGACGCGCAGTCGGCCCTGGAGACGGCCGTCCTCGCCAACGCCATCACGTTGACCCCGGGGACGGTCACGGTCGACGCCAGTGACTCCACGCTCGTCGTGCATACGCTCACTGCGGGGTCTCGCAAGGGGCTCAGGGAGGGGCGACTGCAACGCGCGGTCGGGTTCGTCTTCCGTGGGCGTGAGACGGACGCGAGGGCAGTCGACCGATGAGCGGGGGTCCGAGCGCCGCCGTCCTGCTGTGGGCGGCGGTCGCGGTCGTGGGCCTCGCACTGGCCGCGCTGTACCGCGTCGCCCTCGGACCGACGTTCGCCGACCGCGTCGTCGCGGTCAACGGAATCGGGACGGCGACGGTCGTCGTGCTGACGTTGCTCTCGGCGGCCCTGGACGAGTCGGGCCTCCTCGACGTCGCACTCGTCTACGGCCTGTTGAACTTCCTTCTCTCGCTCGGGCTGGCACGGTACGGCCGCGGGGAGGGCGTCGGGTGACTCCACGCGAAGCGGCCGTGCTGCTGTGCGCGCTCGGTGCGGTCGCGATGTTCGGGCTCGCGACCGTCGGCCTGTTCCGCCTCCCGGACTTCTACGCCCGCGCCCACGCGGTCTCGAAGGGCGACACACTGGGAACGCTGTTCGCGGTCGTCGCCGTCGGCCTCGCCGGCGCGAGCATATCGGAGATCGCCAAGTTGACCTTCCTCGTGGCGTTCGTCTTCGCGACCACGCCAACGGCGACCCACGCCATCGTCCGGGCCGACTCGACCGACGCGGACCGTCCCTCGCCACCGGAGGCCGAGGATCCGTGACGCCGACGCTCGTGTCCCTGCTCCTGGTCCTGCTCCTCGCCGCGGGCGTCGCCGTCGCCCTGTTCCGCGACCCACTCGCAGCCGTCGTCGCCTTCGGCATCTACAGCCTGGCGCTGGCGATGCTCTGGAGCGTCTTCCGCGCGCCGGACGTCGCGCTGACCGAGGCAGCGGTCGGGGCCGGCGTGACCACGGCATTGTTCCTGGTCGTCATCGCGCGGACGAGCGGGCGGTCGGCCGAGACGGTCCGGTCCCGTTCGACGGTTCGCGGCCGGTCGCTCCTCGTCGTCGGTGCGTTCGTCGCGCTTGCGGCGTGGACCGTCCCGGCCCTCCCGGCGGTCGGTGACCCGAGCGCTCCGGCCTTCCAGCGGGTCGCCCCGGCGTATCTCGCTCGGACGCCCGACCTCGGCGTCGCGAACGTCGTCACGGCCGTACTGGTCTTCTTCCGCGGGTTCGACACGTTCGGGGAGGTCGTCGTCGTGTTCGTGGCCGGGGTCGCGGTACTGGCCGTCTTCCGGCGGGAGGTGAGCGCGTGAGCGACCAGCGCGGAACTGACGGCGTTCGTTCGGGGTCGGGCGACACGCGGCCGCCGGATAGTCCGGTCATCACGGAGCCCGTCCGGCTGCTGGTCCCGCTCGTCCTCACGTTCGGGCTGTACACGGCGTTCCACGGCACCAGCTCCGTTGGCGGCGGGTTCCAGGGCGGCGTGGTCGTCGCCGCGGGACTGATCCTCCTCGCGTTCGCCTTCGGCGTGACGAAGACCCGCGACTGGCTCGACCGACCCGCGATGGTCGCCCTCGCGACGGCGGGCGTGATAGCGATCGTCGCCGTCGCCGCGGGACCGCTGGCGTTCGGAGGGACGTTCTTCGACCTCTCGGCCTATCCCTTCCCGAAGGCCGTCGTCTACGGCATCGAACTCGTCGAGCTGGGCATCGCGACGACCGTCGCCGCGACGGTCCTGCTACTGTTTCTGGAACTCGCGGGCGGTGACGACGCGTGACCGCCCTCCTCGCGTCCCGTGCCGCCTTCCTGGTCGCCGTCGTCCTGCTGGGACTCGGTCTGTTCGTACTCATCGACGACCCCAACCTCCTGAAGAAGATCCTCGGGCTGAACGTCTTTCAGACCGGTATCTTCCTGGTCTACGTCGCTGCGGCGGTCCGAGCGGGCGGTCGGTCGCCGCTCGTCGTCGAGGGCGGCGGCCCCTACGTCAATCCGCTGCCCCACGTCCTCATCCTGACCGCCATCGTCGTCGGGGTAAGCGTCACCGCGCTCGCGGCGGCCCTCGTCGCTCGAATCCACGCCGAGCGTGCGACCGTGCGGGCGGACGAGCTTCGAGACGGGGCAGGGGAGGTGCGCGACCGTGAGTGAGGTCCTCCCGTGGCTGGTGGTGGCCCCGGTCGTCCCCCTCGCCTCCTTGCCGATCCTGGCGTTCCGATTCGACCGCGTCGGGTGGCCCGTCGCTGCGATCACCGCGACCGTTCACACCGCACTCGCGACCTGGACCGCGTGGACGGTGGCGGTCGACGGACCCACGCGATTCGTCGTTGGCGGTCTCCCTGCACGACTGGGCATCGAACTCGCCGCCGACGCGCTCTCGGCGAGTTTCCTCCTGCTCGTCTCGCTCGTCGGTCTCTGGGTCCTGGCCTACACTCGACGCGGCGGGCCGCGGTCGAACCTTTCCTACGCGCTCTATCTGGCGTTGCTCGCGGGCCTGAGCGGGCTCTGCATCACGCGTGACGTGTTCAACCTCTACGTCTTCCTGGAGATCAGCGGCCTCGCCGGGTACGCGCTGGTCGCGCTCGGCGACGGCCGCGACGCTGCACCCGCGGCCCTACGGTACCTGCTCGTCGGGACCGTCGGCGCGTCCCTGTACCTGCTCGGTATCGGCTACCTCTACGTGGCGACGGGGACGCTGAACATGAGCGCGATGGCCGCCGAACTCGTGGCCGTGGGACACGACGGCCGACTCGTCGTCGCCGCTTTCGCGTTCGTCACCGTCGGCCTCGGCGTGAAGATGGCGCTGTTCCCCGTCCACACCTGGAAACCGGACGCCTACCGGGCGGCTCCGGCCGGCATCGCGGCACTACTGGCCGCGCTGGTCTCGACGGTCGCCGGCTACGCGTTCCTGCGGCTCTTGCTGTCCGTGTTCACCGCGACGCTGTTCGGGGTGAATCCGCTTCTCGGCGCTTCCCTGCGGGCCGCGGCCGTCCTCAGCGTCGGCGCGGGGGCGGTCCTTGCGGTCAGGCAACGGGACGTCCGCCGGATGCTGGCGTACTCCAGCGTCTCGCAGTTCGGCGTCGCAGTGGCCGGGTTCGCGCTCGCGACGCCACTGGGACTGGCCGGCGGGGTCGTCCACCTCCTCGGCCACGCCGTCATGAAGAGCGGCGCGTTCGCGGCCGTGGGCGTGGTCGAGGCCGCCACGGGCGCGCGGACCGTCGACGAGTTCGCGGGCCTCGCTACCGACGTCCCGGTCACGAGCGGAGCCCTCGCCGCGCTCTCGTTCGGACTCGTCGGCATCCCCCCGCTCGTCGGCTTCTTCGGGAAGTGGTACATCGTCCTCAGTGCGGTCAGGAGCGGTGCCTGGATCGTCGCGGCGGCCGTCCTCGCGAGCACGCTCCTCTCGCTGTCGTACTTCGGGCGACTCGTCCAGCGACTGTACCTCGAATCGGGGTCGCGACCGGCCGACACACGCTACGGGGCTGTGAGCGCTGGCATGGTCGCCACCGCCGTCGTCGCCGCGCTGGTCGCACTCGGCCTCGGCCTCGCGTCGGCGGAGCTCGTCGAGCTGCTGCGACCGTCGCTCTCGGGGGTGGGACCGTGAGTACGTCGTCGCTCGTCCCCGTCCTGCTCGTCGGCGTTCCCCTGTCTGCCGTCGTCCCGATCGGCCTCTCGCGAGCGCGTCCGAACCTCCGCGAGGCGTGGACGTTCCTCGCGAGCGTGTCGGTTCTCGGACTCGCCGTCCAAGCGACGACGACCGTGCTCGACGGCGAGGTCGTCGAAGTCGGGCTCGGCCACGTCGTCACGGGCGTCCCGTTCGCGCTCCGGATCGACGCCTTCGGGGCGCTGTTCGCGTTGCTCGCAGCGGTCCTGTGGCTCGTGGCCAGCGTCTACAGCGTCGGGTACGTCCGCGAACTCGACGAGCGCCACCAGACCCGGTACTTCGCGGCCTTCGCTGCGAGCATCGCCACGACGATGGGCGTCGCTCTCGCGGCGAACCTCCTCACGCTGTTCGTCTTCTACGAACTGCTCACCCTGGCGACGTACCCGCTGGTCACCCACTACGAGACTGCGACTGCCCGTCGCTCGGGGCGGACGTACCTGGCGTACACGCTCACCGGCGGCGTGGCGATTCTGGCCGGCATCGCGCTCGTGTATGCGGTGACCGGGTCGGTGGATTTCTCCCCCGGCGGCGTGGGCGGGCTGGCGGCGGACCCGACACTCGCCACCGTTGGGTACGCACTGCTCGTCGTCGGGTTCGGCGTGAAAGCCGCGCTCGTGCCCCTCCACGGGTGGCTGCCGGGCGCGATGGTCGCGCCGACCCCCGTCTCCGGGCTGTTACACGCCGTCGCGGTCGTCAAGAGCGGCGTCTTCGGACTGGCCCGCGTCGTGCTGTTCGTCTTCGGCGTCGACGCGCTCCGGTCGTTGGGACTCGCCGCGCCGCTCGCCCTCGCCGCAGCGGCGACGATGCTCATCGCGGGCGTCCTCGCGCTCCGGCAGGACAAGCTGAAACGCGGCCTCGCTTACTCCACCGTCAGCCAGCTTTCCTACATCGTGCTCGGCATCGCGCTCCTGTCGCCGACGGCCGCGTTCGGCGCGCTGTTGCACCTCGTCGCCCACGCGTTCATGAAGATCACGCTGTTCTTCTGCGCGGGCGTGGTGTACGTCGAAACCCACGTCGAGTACGTCAGCCGGATGGACGGACTCTGGCGACGGCTCCCGGGGACGATGGTCGCATTCGCCGTCGGGAGCGCCGGACTCGTGGGACTCCCGGCCATCGCGGGGTTCGTCAGCAAGTGGTATCTCGTCCTCGGGGCACTGGAGGCCGACGCCGCACCGTTCGCGGCGGTGTTCCTCCTCGCCGGACTCCTGAAGCTGCTGTACTTCTGGCCCGTGCTGTCGACCGCGGCCGGCGGGGGCGACGCCCTCGACGGATTCAGTCCGATTGCCGCGACCGGCGGTGGAGATCGGGAAGCGGCCCACGACGGCGGCCAGGCGGATGGCTGGGAACGCCGAACGCCGACGACCGAGGCCACCTGGCTGCTGCTCGGGCCCTTGCTCGTCACTGCGGGTGGGGCGGTCGTCCTCGGGGTCGTCCCGGACGCGACGCCGTTCTGGGACCTCGCCCGAGCGGTCGTCGCGGAGGTGTTCCGGAGTGGCTGAGCCGCTCGCGCTCGTCCCGCCCGGTGCGGTGCTCGTCGCTGCGGCGGTCGTCGTCGCGCTCGTGGACCGGCGTCTCGGTACCGTCCTCGGAGTCGCAGTCGCCGCCGCGGTGACGGTGTGGATTACGCTCCTCCCGGCCGGGACGTACCTCCAGGGAGACCTGTTCGGCTTCGACGTCGTGCTGTTGCACGTCGACCCGCTCTCGCGGACCGTCGGCGCGATACTGGCGTTCCTGGCTGCCGCCACCGTCGCCTACGGACACGGGACCGGGGCGTCGACCCGCCAGCTCGCGCTCTCGCTCGCGTACCTCGGGACCGGGCTCCTCGCCGCGTTCGCCGGCGACTGGCTCACGCTCGTCCTCGCCTGGGAGGCGCTCGCAGTGGGAGCGACCGCGCTTCTGTGGATGAACAGCGACGCGGCGGCCACTCGTGCCGGACTCCGGTACGCCATCTACCACGAACTCGGGGGGCTGGTCCTCCTGGCCGCCGTTCTCGTCCACCTCGACCAGACCGGGACGCTCGTCTTCGATGGGGGATTACACGCCGGGCTCGCGACCACGCTTGGCCTGCTCGGCATCGGCCTCAACGTCGGGTTCATCGGGCTGCATCCGTGGATCGTCGACAGCTATCCGCGGCCCCACGTCGCCGCGAGCGTCGTCCTCGCGGCGTGCACGACGAAGGTCGGCGTCTACGCCCTCGCCAGGGCCGTCCCCGACGGCTCGGTGGTGGTCGCCTCCCTCGGCGGTGCGATGCTCGTCGTCGGCGTCACGTACGCGATACTCCAGACAGATCTCCGACGGCTCCTCTCGTACCACATCGTCTCCCAGGTGGGCATCATGGTCGCCGGGATCGGCGTCGGGACGTCCCTCGGCGTCGCCGGTGCCATCGCCCACCTGGTGAACAACGTGTTGTACAAGAGCCTCCTGTTCATGGTCGCGGGCGTCATCATCGTCCGGACAGGCGAGTCGAACCTCAAGCACCTGGGAGGACTCGCACGTCCCATGCCGGGGACCTTCGGGGCCTTCCTGGTCGCCGCGCTCGGCATCACCGGCGTCCCTGGCTTCAACGGGTTCGTGAGCAAGGGGATGGTGTTCGACGCAGCCGAGGCCGCAGGCTTCGACCTCCTCTGGTGGCTGCTCGTCGTCGGCAGCGTGGGCACCGTGGTCTCGTTCGCGAAGTTCGGCTACTACGCGTTCGTTCGCCAGGGCCCAGAACGCGACGTCGCCGACGCCGGCCGAAGCGAGTCCATCGGGCTCGTGGCGCTCGCCATCCCCTGTCTCGCGTTCGGCCTCGCGCCCGGTCTGCAGTTCGCCGTCCTCCCCGGTTCGACGGCCGCGGCGAAGCCGTTCGCTCCGAGCCAGTTCGCGAAGGCCGCGGCCATCCTCGGTGCAGGGTCGGTTGCGTTCGTCCTGCTCAAACGGTCCCTAAGCCGCGTCTCCGGCGTGCCCGACCTCGACGCCGTGTACCACCCCCTCGGTCGGTGGCTCCTGTGGACGAGTACCGGAGCCATCGGCGGACTCGGCCGCTGGCTCGACACCCTCGTCGACGACGTCGCGGCCAACGTCGTCCGACTTTCGTCGCCCGACGGGACAGGCTGGATGGGGTGGGACGGATTGGCCGACGACGTGGGCGCAGGCGTCCTGCTCGTCGTCCTCAGTCTCGTCGCCCTCCTCTTCGTGTTGATTATATGACCTTACTGGCCGATTTAATGCCGTCGCCCTCGATATGGAGACCATGGCGAAGCCTCGGTACGACGACCTGAAATCGTTCCTGGCGGACCGTTTCGGCGACTCCCTTCGCTGGGTCGCGTCGTTCGATAGCGACAGCTACACCTACAACGTCCGGTGGATCCGCGACGACCTGAAGACCGATCTGAGCAACTTCGACTTCGACACCATCGTCCACCGGTCCATGGCAGTCTTCAATCGACGCCACGTCGAGGACGTCTACTTCCACCTCGGCGACGCCAACTCCCTCGTCATCGAGCACGAGCGAGCGACCGCGGTCCACGTCTACGTCGACGACAGTCGCGGCGTGGTCATCAAGCTCGAACCCGACGCCTCCGTAACGATCCCAGAGTTCCGCACAGAGTGTCTCTCCGAACTCGGCGTGGAGTGAACTGACGTTACACGGCGGCCCTTCCAAGACGAGGTCCGGAGCAAACTGGGCACCTCTCGGAGGAGAACGGCCGCTCAAGGGTGTCGTGGTAGGCCGCCATGCCCGCCGCGCAGTTGTTCGAAGAGAGCAACGCTCGCGTCTGGTGGAGCGTCCGCGACGCGTTCGGCTGGCAGAAGTGGATCGGCCCTGTCAGCGGCCCTGGCGTCGGAATGCCGCTCGGTATCTACGTATTCAGCCAGTTCAGCGAGGCTCAGATGCCCGTCGCTATCGGAGCAGTGCTCGCGTTGGCGGTCATCATCGTCGGCGCGACCCAGCAACCAGATGTCATCATCTCACTGACACCGGTCCCGGTTCCGCACTGCATCCCCCACCATCGTGACAGTATGGCGTTCAGTGGACACTCGTCGTCCGGTGTCGCCGGCTCAAAGCAGCGACGTTCCGAGCGACTCCTCCAGTAACTACCGAGAAGCGGAGTCACGGCTCCGAGTGGACAGTCCGGAACGATACCACTTGGGACGCGATGGACTACCGACCCTATCTCGCTGAACGAATGTCCGTCGTGGACGGCGACATCATTGCTATCGTCTCACACAAGTGTTGAGTTCGAACCCGTGTGCCTACGTCTATAGAGCCACATCCGGTGGCGGTTTCTCTCCTACACCGACTACAGCGTGAAAGACTGTCTGGTAATGTTTCTGACCGGCTGGAAATCCACGGCGCGTATAATAACTACGATATCAAAGATTCGCGGCATGAGCCGACCCGAACGTTCGAAAACCGACAGCCTCGCTGACGAAGATCATGACTGGGGCCTGCAGGTAGTTCTCGGCCTGGAGCTCCCCGAGAGCTGTCCGTGTCCTCTGTCGAAGCCGGATTCGGCAGTGCAGGACGTTCACAACCAGATCGTAGACGGCGTCTGTCGTGCGGAAGTGCGATTGGAGGACGAACGCAACGGCGGACGGGTGTCTCACACGACCAATCAAGTCGATGCAACGTGTCTCTGCGTCGCGTTCGGTAAGGTCGAAGCCATCCCACGAATCCGATACGCCGACGGTCCCAACGTCGTCGTCGAAACGTACCTCCAGGACAGAACCGACGTCAGCGAGCTTATCAGTGAACTCAACTCGGTGACCGAACGCGTCAGTCTGAAACGCCTGATTTCCCGGGGTGAAGACGGTTCGATGGAATCCAGTCCAGCGACAGTCGACCTCGCTTCGCTAACAGCGAAGCAACGTGAGGCAGCGACGATTGCAGTGAGAGAGGGGTACTACGAGACGCCTCGGCGGACGGACCTCGACGCACTGTCCGAGGAGCTCGACATCTCGAAATCGGCCCTCTCACAACGATTGAACGCCGTCGAG
Source organism: Haloarculaceae archaeon H-GB1-1 (assembly GCA_029688825.1). Taxonomy (GTDB): domain Archaea; phylum Halobacteriota; class Halobacteria; order Halobacteriales; family Haloarculaceae; genus JARUKX01. Next base: position 39,008 of record JARUKX010000016.1, read on the forward strand.
GCCAAGTTAGCGAGCGCCGTGTTCGAGCGGTAGTCGATTGCGTTTTCGATGGGTCCCCCGATACCAGTGTCCTCTCTCGTGGAGCAACTTGTTTTGAACTCCCGGACTACACTCACGAACCCCGACACCGCTTGTGGTAGCGTGGTCGTCGGTCGTCGTTGTCAGGTACGTCGCGTGTGAAATCCGACCCCACTAAAAGAGCTTCAATATCCTGCGGACGTGGTACGCCGCTCGATGTGCATCGTACACTGTAGCTATGACTGGCCCACAGCAGCCGAAATTGACGCCACTCCCAGAGTGGGACGCGGAAGCAGATGCGATTCTGGACGGCGTCGAATACGACGCTGATCTGGGGAAACGAATGGCGAGAGACGCGATCCGCGTTTCCAACGGGGAGATGACCGACGCGGAATTCCACGAGAAGTATCACGAGGAAGTGCTGGAAGAGTTCGGGCAGGACGACCGACCGACGAAACCAGAGGGGTTCGAGGATGACTGACGACGACGGCGTCGAGCGACGGACGGTCCTGAAGGCCGGAGGGGCAGCCGCGGCGCTCGGCATCGGTGGCGGGGGCTTCATGGAGTCGCTCACTCAGCGGGACGATGTGGCCTCGAAGGGCACACCCGGCGTCGAGAGTTTCGTCGGCCAGGACGAAGTCGTCCAGACCATCTGTGCCCCCAACTGTCGGGGGAAGTGTCCGCTCGACGTGTACAAACGAGACGGCCGAATCAAGAAGATTCAACCGCACGTTCCCGCAGACGAGCGGTACAAGCGTGGCTGCGTCCTCGGACTATCACACACGCAGCGAATCTACGACCCCACCCGGCTCAAGTACCCGATGAAGCGGACCGACTGGTCGCTGGACGAGCCGAATCCGGACGGACGGGGGTTCGACGCGGAGTTCGAGCGCATCTCGTGGGACGACGCGCTCTCGCTTCTGGCCTCGAAGATGAAAACGACCAAGGAACAGCACGGTGCATAGAGCGTGCTGTGGCACGCCGGCTCGGGCGGTGACGGTGTCGGTTCGATGGCAAAGAGCAGACTCGCGTCGCTGTTCGGCGGGACCACCGACGGCTTCTTCTACGGCATCGACACCAACGTCGGCCAGGGGTTCCACCGCGTCGCCGGAAACCTCTGGGGAGCGTTCCTCCCACCCACGAACGCCCCGACCGACTGGAAGAACTGCCGGACGATCATCGCGTGGGGCTCGGACATCCTGCGGAGCCAGTTCCAGATGGACTCCGAGCACTTCCTCGAAGCACTCCGCAACGGGGCGAAGCTCGTCGTGGTCGACCCCATGTACACCACGACCGCCGCGAAGGCAGACCTCTGGCTGCCTATCGAACCCGGGAAGGACGCCTACCTGGCGCTGGCGATGATGCAGGTCGTCCTCGACGAGGGACTCCACGACGAGGAGTTCCTCCGAGCACGCACCACCGCGCCTGCGCTCGTCCGAACGGACACTGGGGAACTCCTCCGCGCGAGCGACGTGTCGGCCGCCGGGGACGACGAGAGCGTCGTAGCGATGAACTCCGAGACGAACGACGTCGAGGCGCTCGCTCCCGAAACCGACGGGTCCTACGCACTCCTCGGCGAGTACACTGTGGACGGCATCGAGACGAAGACCTCGTTGACCGTGCTCAAAGAACACGTCGACGGATACACCCCGGAGGACGTCGCCGACGTCGCCGATCTGAATCCGGACGACGTCCGGACTGCGGCCCGGTGGCTCGCCACCAGAGGCCCCGGCGGCATCCTCCCGAGTTACGGCGTCGGTCGGTACATCTACGGGCACGTCTTCGGACAGGCGTACGCCATCCTGATGGCACTCACCGGCGACTACGGAAACAGCGGGAACATCCACAATCAGCACGGGAACCTCTGGGGCGGAAACCAGGCGCTACAGGTCGGCGACTACACCTCGCCCGGGACCGAATCCGAGAGCGTGTCCGCCAGTCCGACGACCGGCGTCGGGTACAAGGACGTCATCAGCGCCATCGAAGACGGACAATTCGACGTCATCTACGCGATGGAGTCGAACATGCTCGTCAACCAGTTCCCGGACCGCAAGCGGTGGATAGAATCGCTGAAAAACGTCGATCTGATCGCCTGGGCGGACATGCACCACACGCCGTCGGTCCAGCATGCCGACCTCATCCTGCCGGCCGCGCACTGGTTCGAGAAGGAGGACATCGTCCCGTCCTACTCACACCCGCACATCACCTACCGACACAAGGTTCACGACCCGCTGTGGGAGGCGAAATCCGACTACTGGATCATGGACAAGCTCGCGGCGCACCTCGGCCACGAGGATGCATTCCTCGGGGACAAACACGAGGAGCTGCGGATGCTCGTCGACCGGGACGACCGGTTGGACTTCGAGGAACTCTACGAGGAGGGGACGGTCGAGATGGACTATCAGACCATCATGTACCAGGACGAGTTCGGAACGGAGACGGGACGGCTCGAACTGTACGACGACGCTCCCCCCGTTGAGTCAGGTCCGGGACTGGACGAGGAAGTGTCGCTCGAACTCCCGAAACCACTCGAAGCCCGAACTGACGACGACTACGAGAAATCGGACAAGTATCCGCTGGTGTTCATGCAGAAACACGGGGTGTTCAGGATCCACTCCCAGTACGAGATGAACAGCTGGGTCCGAGAGGTGAACACCGAACCCCAGCTCGACATCAACCCGAAGGACGCTAAGACCCGGGGAATCGACGACGGAGACTACGTTCGCGTCCACAACGACAAGGGTGAGATGGTCGTGAAGGCGAAGTACAACGACGGCATCAAACCGGGCCTCATCAACACCGACCAGGGTTGGTGGGATCGCGACTACGTCAGGGGACATCACAACGACCTCACGGACTCCGAAGTCGCCGAAGTCGGGCGAACGTTCGCCTTCTACGACACGCGCGTCGAGGTCGAACTCGCACCGGACGACGTCGACACCAGCAACTACACTGGGGGGAACCCGGTCGGTGCGAACGCCGAGAAGACGGGAGGTGACTGAGTATGACGAAGTATGGACTCGTTATCGATCAGGAACGGTGCATCGGCTGTCACGCATGTGCAGTGACCTGTAAACAAGAGAACAACGTCCCGATGGGGCAGTTCTGGAACCGAGTGCTCACGGAAGGTGGCGACCACATAGATACGCCGTCCGGGACGTTCCCGGACCCCGGGGAAGCCAGCACTCTCGACATGGCGTATCAGCCGACCGCGTGCCAGCACTGCGAGAACGCCCCCTGTGTGAAGGTCTGCCCGGTCAACGCAACGTACACCCGCGATGACGGAATCGTCGAGATCGACTACGACAAATGCATCGGCTGTCGGTACTGCATGGCCGCATGTCCCTACAACGCACGGGTGTTCAACTGGGACGAACCGGAGCAGATGCCCGAGGAAGGAACCGGTGACGTGCCGGCCCGCCCCCAGGGCGTCGTCGAGAAGTGTACCTTCTGCAGCCATCGCGTCGAGGAGGGACTCGACCCCGCCTGCGTCGTCAACTGTCCCGCAGACGCACGTATCTTCGGTGACCTCGACGACGAGACCAGCACCGTCACGAAGTACATCGACCGGTACGAGACCGACCGGTTGCTGGAGGACCGCGGGACCGACCCCAAGACGTACTACATCAGCGGGGAGATGAGCCCCGGTCGACCGCAGAGGTCGGAGAAACTGGAGAGCGAACTTGACGAGCGTCCGTCTGCGTCCAACTCGGACGACGACGCCGACTCCGGCGGTGACGAGGGCGGCTACGGCGACAGCGGGGCCAGTCACTCGCTCGACGGTGACCCGATGCCCCACGTGCCGGCCGTCAAGCAAGGAGGTGACGACTGATGACGGACCAACCGACCTCTGGACGGGTCGTGATTTCCGAATTCGGTCCCAGAGGCAAGGCCTGGATCGGCCTGTTGGCCGCGCTGGTCGTCGCCGGAGTAGTCGCCTGGGGCTACCAGCTCACGACGGGCCTCGTGGTGACGGGAATGCGAAACGTGTTCTCGTGGGGACTGTACATCATGATGTTCGTCCTCTTCGTCGGGCTGTCCGCGGGCGGCCTGATCATCTCAAGCGCCCCGAAGTTCTTCCACTCGGACCGCTACGAGGGCTTCGCTCGTCTCGGTGTGCTGGTGAGTCTAGGTTGTATCACCGTCGCCGGATTGCTCATCCTCCCGGACATCGGCCGTCCGGAGCGACTGTACCAGTTCTTCACCACGCCGGACTTCCGGTCTCCGATGGTGTGGGACTTCGGTATCGTCGTCCTCTATGGCGTGCTGAACACCTGGTACCTGTGGCTGCTGACGCGTCGTGACCTCGCCGCACGCGGGTCCAGGTTGGCTTTCGGCGTCGAGGACACCGATGGCGGCCGCAAGCGCGACCGAACGTTGCTGTTCTGGACGGCGTCGCTCGCGCTGCCGACCGCCGTTGCGCTCCACTCGGTGACCGGGTGGATATTTGCCACGCAGATCGGCCGCGGAGACTGGTTCAGCCCGCTCGTCGCACCCGTCTTCATCGCGAAGGCACTCGTCTCTGGCCTCGGCTTGCTGTTGGTGGTCTCGCTCCTGGCCGACCGCTTCACGGGTTTCCGCGTCGACCGCGAGGAGCTGGCCAGTCTCGGAAAAATCCTCGGCATCTTCCTCGCGTTCCACGTCGTCTACCTCCTCGCAGCGGAACGACTCCCACACGCCTGGGCCAGCCATTTCGAGTTCTGGGCCATCACAGGGACCTTCCTCGTCGGGGAATCGGCGTACTTCTGGCTGTGGACGGTTCTCGGAGGTGCGGTCCCCCTGTTCATGCTAGCGGTTCCGTCACTGCGCAAGCGGCCGTCGGTGATCTTCACCGCCGGCCTCCTGGCGGTCTTCGGGACGATGTTCGAGGGAATCCGACTGGTATTCACCGGCTACAACGTCGCCAATATCGACCTGCCACCCGGCATCTCAGTCGGCGGCGAGTACGGTGGAATCACCACCGACATCTGGGCGACTACCGGGTCGTACACGCCGACGCTCGTCGAAGTCGCAATCACGCTGGGCATCGTCGCCATCGGGGCGCTCATCGTGACGCTGGGGTTACGGTACGTCCCCCTCCAGCGCACCGAGGGGCAACCCGTCCACGCGACCGACGGCGGCGAGCGGGGCGACCGATAACGGAGCTAGCCATGTCCGAGCAACCCAACCACGACGCCGACGGGACGCTATCCGAACGACAGCACGCGGCCACCAACCCGTTCGAGTCCGACGTCGCTGCCACGTTCGCGGTCCTCGCACAGTGCTGGCGAGAACCCACCGAAGAAGTGGTACACGCACTGAAGAGCGGCGCACTGGCCGACATCGTCGGTCCCTCTGACGGGGCCGACCTCCGGGACCTCCGCACCGAGTATGCGCGACTGTTCATCGGCCCGGCGGGACCACCGTGTCCGCCCTACGAGAGCGTCTTTCGGGACGGGGACGGTGACGAACTCGGTCCGGTTCGAGGACCGGCGACCGCCGCCGTCGCACGCTGGTACCGGTCGTTCGGAATCGAGTTGGCAGGAGACAACGCCGACCTCCCGGACCACATCGCGACCGAACTCGAATTCGCGGCGTACCTCGCTACCGAAGGCCACGACGACCGACTCGAACAGTTCCTGGACGAACACCTGCGCGTTTGGAGCGAGCAACTCACTGCGCGCGTCGAAGCGGAGACTACGTCGACGTTCTACGCGTCTCTGGCGTCGACTACCCGAGAACTGATCGAGACGTAGCCGACGTGACCGGAGCTCACCACTCCCTGTCCCAATCCGGAAGCCGACGTGAATACGGGCTGGTGCGTCGAAATGAAGCGGCGACTCGTCTCGCGTGTTCCAATCCCGGTGTTACATTCGTCGCTCGGGAATTTGCGAGCGACAGAAATGCTCCGACGGGGATTCGAACGCGTGAAGACATTCCTGCTCGCTTCGCTGCGCGGGCTGTGACTTCCCTGCTCGAATCCCCGGTGTCGAAGTCACTGCTCACGGGTTGTTCGCAGCAAAATGCTCCGACGGGGATTCGAACCACGCGAAGACGGTCCGCTCGCTCCACTCGCGGCTGCGTCTTCTCTACTTCGAATCCCGGAGTTACATTCGTCGCTCGGGAATTTGCGAGCGACAGAAATGCTCCGACGGGGATTCGAACCCCGGTCATTGCCGTGAGAGGGCAATATGATTGGCCGGACTACACTATCGGAGCGTGTCGGCGCGTCCATTTCACGGTAATTGGGATTGATGTATAACCATTGCGCTTTGCGCTGGTTTCGGGAGATACTGGCATACCAGCCGACCACACGGCATCGATGCCGTGCTAGCGACTGATCAGTGGTCGCGTATCGTGGCGGATCGGAGAAGAATGGCCTGTCAGTCCCGTTCGGCGTCAGTCCTCTTCCTCGAAGGGTGACCCCGCGGCTTCGGGCTCGAATCCTTTCAGACTGATGATGTTCTCGCGGCCGACGCGGAGTTTGCTGATGACTCCCTCCTCCTCCATGTCCGAGAGGAGCATGCTCACTTTGGACTTCGACCAGTCGGTGCCGTCGACGATGTCGACCTGTTTCATGCGGCCGCCGTTGTCTTCGAGCATGCGGACGACGCGGTCGGTGTCCGAGAGTAACTCGACGTCGCTGACCGCGGGTTCGGACCTGGAAGCGGCTTCGGGCGAGGGGGTCGTCGATTCGGACTCGGCCGGAGACGTCGCTGCTGCCCCTCCGTTCTCGCCGCCGTTCGAGTCGAGCGACGGCCGCGAGAAGCCTCCGGAGTGCCATATGGCTGCCCCGCCGAGCCCGATTGCGATGACGAGCAGGCCGACCATGAGCATCCCCATCGCCCCGTTCCCGCCCGCGGACTGGTTGGTCGTCCCCGACGGCGAAGCAGTGATCGCGTCAGAGACGTTGGCGGTCCCCTCCGCGGTCTCGGTCGCGATGGACGACGTCGGGACGAACTCGATTCTGGGATGCTTGTCCGTGAACTCCCGTTCGCCCTTCCAGGTCACGGAGTCGCTTTTGCGGAGCGACTCGGAAGCCATGGCGTCCGGTTCGGGACCCACGAGGTCGAACGAGAGGTTCGGCCCGGCCACGATGACGAGCCGCTGGTCGGGCGCGACGTACAGCCCACCTTCGAACACGTCGCCGACCATGACGCGGTCACCCTCCACCGGCGCGAAGCCCTCCCAGATGAACGACATTCGAAGGACGCCTCGATTTCCGAGTTCGCTGACCGACGCCTCGCGCGAGAAGTTCCGGGCCTTCATCTCGCGACCCGTTGCGTTTCGACCGGCGTCGAGGAGCCGATGCGTGCGAGTCTGGAAGTTCCGGTACAGCGGCCCCTCCTCGGAGTTGAACTGCTCGGCGAACGCCTCGTAGTCCTTGCGTTCGCTCTCGTTCGCTAGCGGTCGGCTGTGCTCGAACGCCCAGCGTGCCGACCCATTCTGGTACACTGTGATCTCGAAGGACGTGCTCTCGAACTCCGGCGGCTCCTCGACGGCCGCTTGCGGGGTGCTACCGGCGGCGACCACGCCGTACGGAACGGCCACTCCCAGGAGAGCGAGAACGGCCAATCCAACCGCAAGGCGGCGATGCATCTACTCCTACATAACCGAGTCGGGATAAAAACGCTATGCTCGGTCGTCGGTGCAGTCCGCGTTCGACGACCGCTCGGCAAGGATTCGGTCGACGATGTCACCCGTCGAGAGGAGTTCGTCCTCGTACTCCGGTTCGCGAGCGGAGGCCCGCCGGACCGAGCAGTCGATTCCGCGGGCGTCGAGCGCCTCCCGAATGCCCGACTCGTCGTGGTGCTGGTCGTGCCCGAGGACGATGACGGCGGGGTCGATCTCCTCGATCGGGACGAAGATGTCGTCCGGGTGGCCCAGTCGCGCCTCGTCGACTGGGTCGAGTCCGCCGACCATCTCTCTCCGTTGCTCGTTGGAGAGCACCGGTGGCGCTTTGTGCGTGACGTTCTCTCGTCGCGCGACGATGACGTGTAGTTCGTCGCCGAACGATGCGGCCTCTCTGAGGTAGTGCAGGTGCCCAGGATGGAGAATATCGAAGGTGCCCTGCGCGACGACTCGCTTCATCTGTCCAGTTCCTTGTCGATGTCTTCCTGCGTGAAGTCGAAAAACCTCTCGTCTGCGTCCTCCACCTCGACGTCCAGCACGCGGAGGGACGTGCGTTCGCCGTCGGTGTCGAACGCACGCCAGTCGCGGCGACCGTACGGCGCGCCGAGGATGATGTGGACGTCGCCCTTTCCGAACGTCGCCAGGTCGGCGTCGCTCGGCTGCAAGACCCCGTTCGGGTGGGAGTGAACGGAGCCCGCCGCGCGGAGGTCGTTCGGTATCATGCTCGTCTTGACCGTCGCGCTGACCGGGTTCGACTCGGTGCCCGGAACCACGAGGACCTCCGTGAGGACGCGTCCCTCCTCGTCGAGTCCCAGGTCGCTGGCGTCCGTCGCGCGCAACAGCCCCATGTACTCGTTGGGATGCGTGTCCGCGGCGGCTTCGAGGACGAACTCGAGCGTCTCCTCGGCGATGCCGAGAATCTCGCCCGAGCGAAAGAATCCCATGTGTGTGGGTCGGACTGGCCGCCTTCTAAGCGTTGCGGAAACTCCGAAGCGGGCAGGCACGGCCCACAGTATATTGCCGCCGAGGGCGCTAGACACAGTCGATGGCCGACAGGGACACCGGACCCCCGGGTTCGCCGCCCCCGTCCACCGACCGGCGATCGCTCTCGACGGTTCCGACCGGACCGAGAGTTCGTCTTCGGGCACTGTGGCGGTTCGTCGTCGTGGTGACCAGTCTGTTCCCGCTGGCGGTCACGTGGCTGCGCGACCGTCGTCGCTTCGTGCTTTTCGGCAGGTCACGAAGCGTGACCGATGCCGAGCGGCGCAAGCGCGCACGCTACCTCCTCTCGACGCTCGTCGACCTGGGGCCGACGTTCATCAAGTTCGGCCAGATGCTGTCGACGCGGCCCGACGCGATTCCCGAAGCATACGTGGAAGTCCTGTCCGAGCTACAGGACGAGGTCCCACCGGAGGACTGGTCGGAGATCGAGCCGGTGATCGAGCGCGAACTCGGCCCCGTCGCGGACCGATTCGACGACTTCGACACCGAGCCCATCAGCGGCGCGAGTCTCGGACAGGTCTACACCGCGAGCGTGAGCGGCCGGGACGTAGCCGTGAAGGTACTGCGACCGAACATCCGGGGGCTCGTCGAAGCGGACGTCCGCGTCATCGCCACGCTGTTGCCCGTCCTCGTCAGGTTCGCTCCAGAGAGCCAATCGTTCACGCTGGAGAACCTCGCCGAGGAGTTCGCCGTGACCATCCGCGAGGAGATGGACTACGGCCACGAGGCCGCCATGCTCGAAGAGATCGGCAAGAACTTCGACGACGACCCCGGCGTGACGATCCCGGAGGTGGTTGCCACCCACTCCACGGACCGCATCCTGACGATGACGTACGTGGAGGGGACGAAGATCACCGACGTCGACGCCATCGACGCGATGGGAATCGACCGCGAGGACCTCGTCCAGCGGCTCGAAGAGGCCTACATCCAGATGATCGTCGAGGACGGCGTCTTCCACGCCGACCCGCACCCGGGGAACCTCGCCGTCCAGTCCGACGGCACCATCGTCTTCTACGATTTCGGGATGACCGGGCGCGTGGGACCGAGCACCCGGTCGAACATGCTGGACTTCTACGTCGCCGTCGCGACCGACGACGTCGACGCCGCACTCGACGCGTTCGTCGCGATGGGTGCGCTCGACCCCGACGCCGACCGGACGATGATGCGGCAGGTGTTCTCGCTCGTCCTCGACAGCTTCCGCGGCCAGGACGTCGAGCAGTACCGCGTCGAGGAGCTGTTCGGCGAGTTCCAGTCCGAGCTGTACGATTTCCCGATGCGACTACCACAGGACCTCGCACACGTCGTCCGAGTCACGAGCGTCCTCGAAGGCGTCTGTCGGACGCTCGACCCGGAGTTCGACTTCATCGACGTCATCACGGACTACGTGCGGTCGCGCCGCGACGTCGGAGGAGAGGAGGAAGCAGTGACCGAGCAGGTGGCCCGGCGACTCGCCGAGCGCGCACGAGAGAGTGCGAGTTCGGCGATACGGGTCCCCACGAAACTCGACCGCGGGTTGTCGGTCCTGTCGGAGGGCGACGGGTCCGTGCAGGCGCAGTTCCACGACGAGACGGGGCTGCTGGCGACGCTCGCGTGGCGACTGGTCCTCGGGGTCGGCCTCGCCGCCGCGATTCCGCTGGCGAGCCTGCTCTACGCCGTCGGCGTGGAGACGGTCGCGCTCGTCGTCGCCGCCGCGACGATCCCGCTCTCGGGACTGCTCGTCCTCTCGTTCCGCACGCGACGCCGCCGCACCGTGGAAGCAATGGGCGACGTCGCACGGCGGTCGGTCCAGAACCGAAGACGGGGCGAGTAGGGAAGCGGGATTCCGGGGGTTCAAATCCCATGCCGAGTTACCCCGTTGTAGATGACTGGTGAGCGCGCGAGCGAGGGCGAGACCGCTGCGGAGTGGCGCGAGTACTTCGCCTTCGACGAACCCTACGAGAAGCAGGCCGACGCCATCGAGTCCGCCATCCAGGTCGGCCGCGGCAAGGGGTACCTCGCCATGGAAGGCCCCTGCGGGACGGGCAAGACCATGGCCGCGCTCACCGCCGCCGCGACGCTGCTCCGCCGCACGACCCAGTACGAGAACGTCGTCGTCGTCACGCCGGTCAAACAGCAGCGCCAGCAGTTCGTCGAGGACCTGCGCGCGATGAACGAACGGCTGGAAGAACCGCTGGCCGGCATCTCGTTGACCGGCAAGCGCGACCTCTGTCCCTACGGCCGCGAGGACGTGTTCCCCGAGGACGCCAGCGTCCACGATCGCTGTGAAGACCTCCGGGAGGACACCGCGCGACTCGTCGAGGCCGAAGGTGCCGGCGGGTCGGAAGCCGTCGCGGAAGCCCGCATCGGCGGCGAGGCCGACGAGGATCAGTGGTGGGACCCCGCCCGCGGCAGCGACCTCGTCCGCGAGGCGCGACAGGACGCCGACACCTACCGGACCTTCTCCGACGCGCTGGAGACCGCCGGAGCGGAGTCCCCGTACCCCCGCCAGCAACCCACCGCGCCGGAGGCCATGGCCGACAGCGGCGATCCGCCGCTGTTCTGTCCGTTCGAGGCCGACTGGTACGCGCGCAACAAGGGGTCGCCCGTGGGCTTCGACGCCGGTGAGAACTTCGTCGTCACGCCGGAGGACTACCTGCCGCGCTCGGTCGAGCGCGGGACCTGTCCCCACCGCGTGATGGGCGTCTTGCTCGAAGCGGCCGACGTCGTCGTCGGCAACTACAACCACCTGTTCGACCCCAACTCCCGACCGCTCCTCGAGGATATCCTCGACTCACGGACGTTCGTCATCGTCGACGAGGCCCACCGGCTGGAGGAGCGCGTCCGCGACCTGCTCTCGGACAGGGTCGGCCGGGACACGCTCAAGCGTGCTCGCAACGACTGCGGGCAGTTGCTCGCCCGCGCCCGGCAGTCGAACGACCACGAACAGCAGGTCAGGAATCACCTCGCGAGCCACGACGTGCCGCTGGAAGCTATCGACAGCGCGGGCGAGTTCTACGACGACGTGGTCGAGTGGCTCGACGACCGCGTCGAGCGCCACCTCGACGAGGAGGTGGGCCGGGAGTGGCGCGCGGACGCGTCCGTCCTCCCCGAGCGAACCATGGAGGTCCCGCTTCGCGACCCCGAGACCGTCGAACCGGACGGCCTGACCGAGTGGGCGCAGGACGCGGACTACGACGGCGGCCTGTGGCGCTCGCTCGGGAAGATCGGGACGGCCGTCGAGACGACCATCGACGACCTCGGACTGACCCGGACGCCGGTGGTCGCGGCGACCGGGGCCATCATGCGCCGCTGGTGGGAGCGCGACCACGCTCGGTACCTCCGTGAGATCGAACTCGAAGACGCGCCGAAGGACGAACGCGCCGCAGACGCACCGTACGAGACCGCCTACAACGCCGGGCTCGTCCTCTACAACTGCATGCCCGGCGAGGCGCTGGAGCGCATCTTCTCCGACCTCGGCGGCGGCGTCCTCATGAGTGCGACCCTCGCTCCGCTCGACGTGTTCTCGGAGGTCGTCGGTCTGGAGAAGCTGCAAGAGGAGGTCGGCGACCAGGACGGCAAGCCCGTCGTCTCCCGGAGCTACGGCCTGTCGTTCCCGAGGGAGAACCGGGCGAGCTGGGTCGTCGACGCGACGCCGTTCACGGCGCGCAACCGCGGCGACCCCGCCGAGATGCGGCCGCTCGGGGACGGCTGGAACCCCGTTCGTGACGAGTACGCCCACGCGCTCCGCTCGCTCGCGCGCAACCACGGCAACGTCCTGATAGCCATGCCGAACTATCGCGAAGCCGAGTGGGCGGGTGCGTACCTCGCCGAGACCGTGGACAAGGCGGTCCTCGTCGACGAGAGTTCGAGCAACGAGGCGACCGAGCAGCGCAAGCGCGAGTTCTTCCGCGGAGCGGGGAAGGTGCTCGTCACCAGCGCCCGCGGGACGCTCACGGAGGGCGTCGACTACGACGGCGACAAGCTCTCGGCTGCGGCGGTCGTCGGCATCCCGCTGGTGAACGTCGGGTCGCCGCGCGTCCGGGCCGTCCGCCGAGCCTACGCCGACGCGTTCGGTGAGGACGTGGCCTTCGAGTACGCCCTCACGGTGCCCGCGGTCCGTCGCGCGCGACAGGCGCTCGGTCGCGTCATCCGCGGGACGGACGAGGTCGGCGTCCGCGCGCTCGTCGGGCGGCGGTACACCCCCAACGCGCGCCACAGCGTCTGGGAGTACCTACCCGAATACCTCCGCGACGAGGTGGTCCAGATGACGCCGGAGTTCCTCGACGACCAACAGCAATCCTTCTGGAACGGCAGGAACGGCGGCTGAAGCCGGCAATTCACTCAGGAATTCAAAAACTATTTACCGTTTTACACCACCATTACAATGGATGCCGGAGTGTCAAAATTGCGGTTCGTTCGTGACAGAAGCGTACGTGCGAGTGTTCACGCCAGAAGGGCATACCGGCCCGCGAGTCTGTCCATACTGCGAAGACAAACTCCGTGACGGTGCAGACGTTCGCGAGGCCCGTTCGTCGCGGTCGTAACCGCACCACGCCCTGACTGGTCCCATTTTTTGCGTGCCGACCCGCGACCGACGGGTATACACTCCCGGAGCGAGGACGCCCCAGCATGACAGAGATCGACGTCGAGGCCGTCGAGGACATCGGCGAGGAGGCCGTTCCCGAGGGCGTCGACGCCCCGGAATACGTCCTCTACGGCGGGAAAGGTGGCGTCGGGAAGACGACGATGGCGGCGGCGACCGGACTGGCCAGCGCCCGCGACGGGACGGCGACGCTCGTCGTCTCGACGGACCCCGCACACTCCCTCTCGGACACGCTCGAAACGGACATCCCCGCCGAACCGGCGCGGATTCGCGACGACGTTCCGCTCTACGCCGCGGAGATCGACCCCGAGGCCGCGATGGGCGACGGACCGCTCGGCGTCGACAGCGGCCTCGGCGGGCTCGAAGAGATGCTCGGGGACGACGTGGCCGACCCGCTGGGCGGGTCGATGCCGGGTGCCGACGAGGCGGCCGCGATGCGGCTGCTCCTGGAGTACATGGACGATCCCAGATTCGACCGCGTGGTCGTCGACACCGCGCCGACCGGCCACACGCTGCGCCTGCTCGAACTCCCCGAGCTGATGGACTCGATGGTCGGCCGGCTGCTGACCTTCCGCGAGCGCATCGGCGGGATGGTCGATAGCTTCACCGGGATGTTCGGGGGCGACGACCAGCAGGAGGACCTCGGCGACCTGGAGGATCTCGAAGTCCTACGCGAACGTATCGAGCGCCTGCGCGCCGTCCTCCGGGACCCGTCGAAGACCGACTTCCGCGTCGTGATGGTGCCCGAGGAACTCAGCGTCGTCGAGTCCGAGCGCCTGCTAGACCGGCTCGAGGAGTTCGGCGTGCCCGTCGGCACCGTCGTCGTCAATCGCGTGATGGAGGACCTGACTGACGTGGCCGACGTCGACGCTGACTGGTTCGTCTCGCCGAACGTCGACCACTGCGAGTTCTGTGAGCGCCGCTGGAAGGTCCAACAGGAGGCGATCAAACGGTCCCAGAGCGTCTTCCGCGGCCACGAAGTCCGCCGCGTCCCGCTGTTCGCCGACGAGGTTCGCGGCGAGAAGTTACTGCGCGTCGTCGCGGCCTGTCTGGAGCGCTAGTCGACCACGAGGACGCGGAGGTCGTTCACGTTCGTCCCGGTCGGTCCCGTTCTGAGGAGCGCGTTTCGATCCTCGAGATAGCCGTAGGCGTCGTTCGCGTCGAGCGCCTCGCGGGCAGTCTCCGGGTCGGTCACCGTCCGACCGTCGACGAGCGCTCCTGCGGCGTCCGTCCCGCCGTCCACGCCGTCGGTATCCACCGCCGTCAGGACGCACTCCGCCGGGAGTTCGAGCGCGGCACGGAGCGCGAACTCCTGATTCGGACCGCCCTCGCCGTCGCCATGGACGGTGACCGTGGTCTCGCCGCCGGACAGGACGACGGCAGGCGGTGAGATCGGGTCCCCGCGGGTGACGATCTCCTCGGCAATCGCGAGGTGCGCGAGCCCCTGCTCTCGGGCTTCACCCCGGACGCTCGCGGAGAGGACGAGCGCGTCGTACCCGCGGTCTTCGGCTTCAGCCCGCGCGGCGTCGAGCGCGGTTCGCCCGTTCGCGAGGACGTGATAGCTCACGCGGTGGAAGAGCGAGTCGTCCGGGCCGGGGGTCTCCGCGCGCTCGGCGGCCGCGCCGGCATTGAGGTGCGAGCGCACGGCGTCGGGGACGGTCACCTCGAAGCGTTCGAGGACGTCCAGCGCGTCCGCGAACGTCGTCGGGTCCGGTGCCGTGGGGCCGCTGGCTATCACGCCGAGGTCGTCACCCACCACGTCGCTGACGACGAGCGTCGCGACCCGTGCCGGCGCGGCGGCGCGGGCGAGGCCGCCGCCTTTCAGCCTGGAGAGGTGCTTCCGGACGGCGTTGACGTCGGTGATGGGGGCACCGCTCTCCAGCAGCGCCGTCGTCGTCTCGCGGAGGGCTGTGAGGTCGACGCCGTCCACCGGAGCGGGGAGCAGCGCGCTCGCGCCGCCCGTGACGACGGCGAGGACGAGCGTGTCGGCGCCGGCCTCACGTGCCGCCGCCTCGACCCGGCGAGCGCCCGCGACACCGCGTTCGTCGGGAACCGGATGCGACGCTTCGACGACCGAGACCTGGGTCGTCTCCTCGGGCGCGCTCGTCACGACGACGCCGTCGTCGATGCGGTCGCCGAGGACGGCCTCCAGCCCCGCCGCGACGCTCGCTGCGGCCTTTCCGCCGCCGAGGACGATGACAGACTCGAACGAATCGAGGTCGACGGAGTTCGCTCCGAGCCAGAGCGTCCCATCCTCGACGGACACCCTCTCGCGGACGGCAGCCTCGGGGTCGGCGGCGGCGATCCCCGCTTCGACGCACGCCAGCGCCGTCGCGTGTGCGTCGCTCGTCGCCAGGGCGTTCCGGTCTCGAATCACGACATGACCCATCGCACGAGGTCGAACAGGCGGTCCCGGATACGGTCGGGGAGGTACCGACCGAGGACGCCGAGCTTGGCGATGTCGCCGACGGGATAGCGCGCCGCGGGGTCGGCGACGTTCGCGGCGTCGACGATGGTCTCCGCGACCGCGTCCGGTCGGACGCCGAAGGTGCCGCCGCCCCCGCCCATGACGTTCGTGTCTCGCTGGATGTGATAGAGATCCTCGTAGCCGTCCGAGCGGGGGAGGTCGTCGAGCATCTCCATCGCCCTGTCGCCGAACGGCGTCTTCACCGGCCCGGGTTCGACCAGCACGACGTCGACGCCGAAGGAGTCCACCTCCGCGCGGAGGGCGTCGCTCATCGCTTCGAGCGCGTGTTTCGAGCCGGCGTAGACGCCCATCATCGGCGAGGCGAGCCGACCCGCCGTGCTGGAGACGTTGACGATTGTCCCCTCCCCGCGCTCGCGCATGTGGGGCAGGACCGCGCGGGTGAGCCGGTGGGGGCCGTAGACGTTCACGTCGAACTGGGCGTGGACGCGGCTGATTGGCACGTCCTCGATCGGGCCGAACTGTCCGTAGCCGGCGTTGTTGACGAGGCAGTCGATGCGGCCCTCCGACTCGACGATGCGGTCGACGACGCGGTCGACGTCGGACTGACTGGTGACGTCGAGCGTGTCGGTCTCACACCCCGCGTCGGCGAGGTCGGTCAGGTCGTACGGGTCCCGTGCCGTCGCGTACACCGTCCACTCGCGGCGGCGGAACTCCAGCGCCGTCGCGCGGCCGATGCCAGACGAGCAGCCGGTGACGAGAACCGTCTTCATACGCCACCCCTCGAAAGCCGGTCAGTTAACTCTCCCTTTCGCCTCGTCGGCGTACGCGTCCGCGACCCGCGTCGGCTCCGGCAGCTTGTAGCCGGCGGCGCACTGCGCGACGAGGTCGGCGGCCGTCTCGGCGCTGACGCGATGGCCGGGACTGACGTACAGCGGATTGACGTGGCGCGCGCCGGAGTCGTACTGTCTGGTCTGGACGGCGTAGCCGATGACGGTCCCGTCGGGCGCGGTCACGTCGTCGTCGGACTCGATAGCGATTCGGTCGCCCTCCGGGAGGCCGTCCTCGGGAATCGGCGTTCGCGGCGTCCCGCAGAGCAGTCGCTTCGCGACGCCGATTGTGGGCAGGTCGAGCGTGACGCCGATATGCGTCGCGAGGCCCGCCTCGCGGAAGTGGATCCGACCGCTGCCGTCGACGAACGCGAGGTCCGGCGTCGAGTCCAGCAGTTCGAACGCCGCGAGGATGGCCCCGCCCTCGCGGAAGCTCAACAGGCCGGGAATGTAGGGAATCTCCGTCTCGACCACGGCGTGGACGCGCTCGATTATCTCGCCGTCGCGGAAGACCACCACGGCGCTCACCGCCCGGTCGTCGTCCAGAAACGCCTGGTCGACGCCGGCGATCGTCGGTGGCTCGGCGTCGCCCAGTCTCGTCTGCGCCTCGTCACCGTCCGCGTCCACGCAGACCTGCGCCGGGTCACAGGGGAGGTCGTCCTCGAAGACCGCGGCCGCTGCGATGTCGGTCTGGAGCGTCTCCATCTCCGCCCGCGACAGCGTCGGGTCGGGAACGAACTCCGGGTGGACGACCTCCATCAGAACTTCCCGCGTCCTGGGCCGCCCGGTCCTCCGGGACCGCGTCCCGCACCGAACTGTAACTGCTGGGGCGCGCGTCGCTTGCCCTTCACGCGCTTGCCGTACGCAAGCCCGATCAGCAGACCGACGAGGTGGGCGACGTCGGCGACGTTACCCATCCCGAATCCGGTCTGGATGCCGAACGCGCCGCCGATGCTGATGAGGAGGTAGAACGCGGTCAGCGCCCAGATTGGGACCGGAAGGATGAACCAGATGTAGACCCGCAGGTCGGGATTGAGAACGGTCAGGACGCCCATGATGGCCAGCCCGGCACCGCTGGCTCCGAGGACGCCGAGCCCGCCGCCCCCGAGCATCTGGATGACGATCTGCCCGAGTCCCGCGAGCGCGCCGCTGGCGAGGAAGAGCGCTGTGAACTGCTTCGAACCGACGTACTGCTCGACGATCCGTCCGAAGAAGAATATCACGATGCTGTTGCCGACGATGTGCCAGAAGAAGAACGGCTGGTGGGCGAAGACGGAGGTGAACCACGTCCAGACGTAGAGAGGATGCTGTGGAGAGAGGACGAACAACGATTCCCACAGTGCAGAGCGATAGCCGACGAGCTGGCCGACGACGTGCTGTAAGAGGAAGGTGACCCACATCGCGCCGAGGAAGACGTACGTCATGTTCCCCCGGAAGTAGCCCCAGACGCTCCCCGTCCCGGTCCCCAGCGACAGGCGGTCGCGCAGGCTCGCCGAGCGGCCGCCGCTGTTCTGCACGCTGTCGTCGAAGCCGCTGTCGAAGACGCCCCCTGGGTCGTCCCAATTCTCCAGCCCCGGACAGTCGTGATTCTCCGGGAGCCGGTGCTCGGAACAGTACGTCCCACCGCAGTGTCGGCACTGGTACGGCATGTTGTCGGGTTTGCCGCACGCGTCGCACTTCGACATTGGCGACCCTACGACCGGGCGGTGGAAAGGGGTTGTGTTTGTGGGAATACTGCGAGCAGAGCCGTCAGACAGCGGTCAGCCGTCGTCGTTCACGTTCGCCGACCTCCCGACACCGCTCTCACGGTATCGTCCCGGAGCCACCGCTGTAGTCACGCAAAAAAGCCCACGGCTGTCGGTTCTCGTCTACGCGTTCCTGAGTTCCTCTTCGCTCAGGTACTTCCACTCGTCGGGAAGCTCTTCGGCGGGCGGGAGGTTCTCGACGGAGTACTCGTCCAGCGGGAACGTCACCGTCTTGTGGTCACACATCAGTATGAGCTGCCCCGGAGGGTTCTTCTCCTCTGCGTTCACGCCGTCCGAGCAGCCACCACCACACGTCTGACACTCGATTGTCTGAGCCCGCATGTGTACATTGTTATCGTAGACCACCATAAATATGTATCACGGTAGCGGCAGTCGAAGGAATCACCAGTGCGGCTCCCGTCAGTCGGTTCTCGGCGAGCGGTGGGGTCCGGGTCGCCGAAGGAGCGAAGTACGTGAGCGTCGAAAGCCAGCGCGTGAAAGAGTTCGAGCGCAAGCGTCTCCTCGAACGCATCGACCGGGAAGGGGCGACAGTCGGTGCGTCGATTCCCGAGCGCATCGAAGTGCAGGGCGAGTCGGTCGATCTCCAGGAGTTCGTCTTCGAGATCAAACGACGGGACACGGTGCCGGCCGGCGAGCGGGAGAAGGTCGAGCGAGCGAAGAAGAACCTCCGCCGCGAGCGGTTACAGCGAAAGCAACGGATCGAAGCGGGCGAGGTCTCGGTCGCCGAGGGCGAGGAGCTGGCGAACGCCATCATCGGTATCGACCGGGCGCTCAACGCGCTGGAGAACCTCGGGCCGACCGACCTCGAAGCCGAGACGCAGGCTCAGGAGGCCGCGGACAGGAAGCGGTGGATGACGTTCCTCCGGAAGGCGCTGGGCCACGAGAGCGACAGTCAGGGAGCCAGCCGAACGCGGGGGCCGGGTCCATGACGAGCAACGACCAACTCGCGGACCTGCTGGAGGAGTTCGCGGACCTGCTCGACGCGACGGGCGTCGAGTACAAGCCGCGCGCGTACCGCCGTGCCGCGGAGAACGTCCGAGCCTACCCCGAATCGGTCGCGGACCTCGCGGCGCGGGACGACGAGGACGCGCTCGACGACATCGAGGGCGTCGGAGAAGCCATCGCCAGCAAGCTCATCGAGTACGTCGAGACCGGCGAGATCGCCGAGCTGGACGAACTCCGGGCGGAGCTACCCGTGGACATGGCGGGCCTGACGAGCGTCGAGGGCGTCGGCCCCAAGACGGTCGGCAAGCTCTACGAGGCGCTGGGTATCACGACCCTCGACGAACTCGAAGCCGCTGCGGAGGCGGGGGAGATTCAGGAGGTCAAGGGGTTCGGGGCGAAGACCGAGCAGAACATCCTCGACAACGTCGATTTCGCGCGGCAGGCGGGCGAGCGAGAACTCCTCGGTGACGCCTACCCACAGGGCCAGCGCGTGCGAGAGTACCTGCAGTCCGTGGACGGCGTCGTCGAGTGCGAACTCGCGGGGTCGCTGCGCCGGTGGCGCGCGACCATCGGCGACGTGGACGTGCTGGTGGCGAGCGACGCGCCCGAGGACGTCGTGGACGCGTTCACCAACTGGGACGACGCCGACGTCCACATCGAGGCTGGAACGAGCAAGGCCAGCGTTCGCTCGGACGGCGTGCGCGTGGACCTCCGCGTCGTCGTGCCCGAGGAGTTCGGCAGCGCCCTCCAGTACTTCACCGGGAGCAAGGACCACAACGTCGCGCTCCGCAACCGCGCGCTCGACCGCGACCTGAAGATGAACGAGTACGGCGTGTTCGACGTGAGCAGCGAGGCGGAGCCCGCCTCGGGGAGGCCGACCGAGTCCGGCAGCGGCGACGACCAGCGAGCGGGCGAACGGATCGCCGGCGACACCGAGGAGAGCATGTACGACGCGCTCGACCTCCCGTGGATTCCGCCCGAGCTACGGGAAGACCGTGGCGAGATCGAAGCCGCCGAGAACGGCGACCTCCCGGATCTGCTGGGCCTCGCCGACGTCCGGGGAGATCTCCATACCCACACGGTCTGGTCAGACGGCAACGACTCCGTGGCGGACATGGTAGCCGGCGCGGCGGCGTTCGGTCACGAGTACGTCGCGATCACCGACCACGCGACCGGTCCCGGCATGGTCGGTGGCGTCGGCGTCAGCGACGACGAACTGCTCGACCAGCTCGAGGAGGTCAGAGACGTGGCTGCCGAGGTGGAGATAGAGGTGTTCACCGGCGTCGAGGCGAACGTCGACGCCGAGGGCGGCATCTCCGTGCGCGACGAGGTGCTGGAGGAACTGGACCTCGTCGTGGCGTCCCCACACGTCGCGCTCGACGGCGACGGGACCGAGCGACTCGTGACGGCGGCGAAACACCCCGAGGTGAACGTCATCGGCCACCCGACAGGCCGCTATCTCAACAGGCGGCCGGGACTCGACGTCGACGTGGAGCGACTCGCGTCCGTCGCCGCCGACCACGGGACGGCACTGGAGGTGAACGCGAACCCCGCGCGACTCGACCTCGGCGACGAGGCCATCCGGGCCGCCATCGACGCCGGTGCGACCATCGCCATCGACACCGACGCCCACCGGCCGGCGAACTTCGAGCTACTCCGCTATGGCGTCCACACGGCACGCCGGGGCTGGGCGGAACCGTCGGACGTCCTCAACACCTGGTCGACTGCGGACGTACGGGGGTTCATCTCGTGACGGGGGCGAACGTGGACGGAAGCGCCAGCGGTGTCGAGGCCGAACCGACCGAGGGGCTGCTGCTCGACGTGATGCTCGGGAAGCTCAGCACCTACCTCCGGATGTGCGGCTACGACGCCACGTACGCGCTCGACAGGGGCGTCGAGGGCGACGACGACCTGCTGGCACTCGCCGTGACCGAGGGGCGGACGCTAGTGACGCGAGACGAATCACTGGCTGCACGCGCGGCGGCCGGCCTCCGCATCGAATCGACGGACGTCCACGAGCAACTGCGGGAGCTTCGTGCGGCGGGCTACGACCTCTCGCTTTCCGACCGCCCCCGCTACTGCGGCGCGTGCAACGCACCGCTCGAACGCGTGTCCTGGGCCGAATCGACGCCCGAGTACGCACCGGATCCGGGTGCGGAACGCGTCTGGCGGTGTCGCGACTGCGGACAACACTTCTGGCGGGGGAGCCACTGGAGGGACGTCGCCGAGACGCTCGAAACCCTCTGAACGGCACTATTTTGAGGTCGGACACCGTCGACTAAGGTGATGGACGAGAACCAGGCTCTGGAAGACGACGCGGTCGCCTGGAAGTATCCGCCGCTGGGCGAACTCGAGAGCGGAACGTCTGCGGCCGAACTCGACCCCGAACCCCAGGAAACGGAGACGGCAGAGGCCACACCGAAGCTTCCCGATGCCCTGTTCGCACGAGCCGACGAGGACGCCACCACGGTCTACTGGTACGTCGACGAAGACCTCGACGTAGTCGTCATGGCCAGCGGGGTCCTCGACGACGAGCAGTACCGTGAGATCGCACAGACGCCGGTCGAGAGGGACGACGACGAATACGTCTGGGAGGTTCCTACAGCCCTCGTCACCGGCCGAGCGACAGAGCGCGGCCGGACGCACGTGCCCGACGATGCGCGATTCGAGTCCGGCGCGCCGATCCACTTTCGGGCGTCGAAGGAGATGCTCGACAGCGAGGTCAGGACCTGCTACGCACTGACGGCGAACAGGCTGGCCGCGCTCTCCGCCGACTGAACCGACCGAAGTCCAGAAGGGGCAAGTACCTCCCTGGGCGTAGCGGCGTACGATGACCCTCTCGAAGGAGGCGCGGGACCGCCTGGCCGACGTCGTCGAACTGCAGCCGACCAAGAACGCGGAGCTGCAGGAGCGCTGGGAGATGGAGAACGGCAGCGAGGTCCACGGCTATCTCGAATCGGAGCTCAAAGACTACTACTACCGAAACGAGAACAGCCTCATCTGCGCGACGCCCGAAGCTGCCGAACTGTTCGGGCTGGAACCGGCCAACTCCGACGGCGAGGGCGGCCAGATCGTACAGGCGACGGCGTTGCAGTCGGCCATCATCGACGTCATCGCCGGTCCCGACGAGGTGCCCCAGAGCGTCGTCTCCGTGCTGCACGCGGTTCGCGACGCCGGACTGGACCCCGAGGTCGACGACGTCCGCTCGGCGCTCCGCCGGCTCTCCGACAAGGGCGTCGTCGAACGCATCAAGAAGACGGTCCCGACGTTCAGGCTCGCCGTCGAGCGCGACGCGCTGACCATCGAGGAGATCTGATCGCGCTGCCGATTCGGTCCACCGCCACCTTTTCTCGCTGCTCGAAGTCGTCGCTGAGCGCCGTCTCAAACATGTAGAATAGCAATTACGACGTGTCCGACGTCATCTTTCATAACCTCATTAATGAGTGTTCATTCAACCACTCACACCACCCACGTGCGTTTATTTTCTAGATTTCTAGAATACATTTAATACCTAACCCTCCAGATGATGTCATGTAGGAGGTGAGAAAGAATGTGGTCAGATATTGCACACGACGTCATCAACTTCGTCGAGAAGACCGACCTCGCGCATCACGCGGTCGATGCCATCGATTACTTCGTCTAATGGAGTATCGCGGTCGACGGACGAACAGACGCCCAAGACGGCATCCCGAGTCGCGTGAGTCGCTCCACCGATCGACCGAGCCACTACGCTCCGGTCGATCACCGTCGGGATGCTGGCGGTGAGTCAACACCACTACCCTCGACTGACTGGCACAGTTCTCCACTGGTCGGTCGGTCGTCCGCCGTCCACCCTTTGGACGGTCGGATGCGACCCCAGTTCACTCCAGTCCGGGACGAACCCGACGACGCCGACGGTCCAGCAATCGCTGGATTGCCTTTCCCGGACCGCCCTCGATCGGCCAGCCGCGCGTCCGCCAGACCGGCGGTTCCGGCTCGAAGTCGCCGCATCTTCCCGAGCACTCCGAGGCGGTCTGGGCACACTCCTTTGCGTCACACCACGGGAGCACGCCGGTTCGTTCCGGTTGGAGCCGGAAGTGCCGGCAATCGGGGCGCATCGAGTCGACGTACGACCGCCACCCGCGACCGTATGCTCGCTCCGCGATCTCCAGGCGCTTGCGGTCGAGCCAGTCCACGTCCACGTACTCGAACCGCGCGGCGGAGTGGTCGGCGGGGCCGCCGTCCGGACGCTCCAGAATCCGCGTGCCCGGTTCGTCGACGGCGAGCGAGCGGGGCAGCCACGCGACGTCTGCACCGGCTCCATCTGGCGAGACCGTCAGGATGCCCGCTTCGATCGGGACGTCTTCGAGGAGGGCAGGCTCGACCGTCGACCCGGTCTGGCGCGTGGCCACCCACACCTCGTCCGCCAGCGCGAGCGCGACGTCTCGTTCGAGCTGCGGTGCGAGGCTCCGGGCGGCGCTCGCGTCGAGGTCCGGCTTGTTCTCGATGGCGACGATGCGCTCGACCCAGTCCGGATACGCCCACTTGCGTCGGAGTTCGATGCGGTTGCCCCGCCGTCGCGTCTCGACCAGGTCCCGGCCCGCGGCCTGGTGAACGGCCTCGCGGACGTATCGCCAGGGATAGCCCGGATAGGGAAGCGCGTCCCGGTACCACGCCCACTCGGCGGGCGCATTCCGGACGACGTGCAGGAGGTCGGAATCCAGCTCTCGCTGCCCGAAGTTGGCCCGGCGTTCCAGCCCCTCGGGGTCGCACTCGACGACGACCGTATCCCAGCGTCGATACTGGGTGCCGAGCTGGCGGGCGACGACCACCGGGCACTCGCGCGTCTCGTTCGGCGGCCACGCGCGCTCGGCCCACTGGCAGACGCGTAGCTCGAAGACGAACTCCCGTGGGGCGCGCTCGTTCACGGCCGCTGAGAGGGTGGGCTGGGTCTAAAGCCCATCGCCGTCACTCCTCGTTCTCTTCGTCGAGGAAGTCGTGGGCCTTCTCCAGTATCTCGCGTGGCCCGTCCTGTGTGACCGTGTTGACCGCTTGCTCGTAGTCGCGCCACTGCAGGTCGCGGTGTTCGTTCGACAGTTCTGCGCTCGCCTCGAACGACTTCGCGATGAACAGATGCACCGTCTTGTGGATGGTGTTTCCGTTCGCTTCGAACACGTAGTCGTAATCTTCGCGGAAGCCATCAATGAGCCGGAAATCTGCGATTCCCGCCTCCTCTTGCACCTCGCGTATGGCGGTCTGTTGTAGCTCCTCCTCGCCCTCGACGCCGCCTTTGGGGAATTCCCAGTCCCCGGGACGGCTCTTAAGCAGCAGGTACTGCCGCCGGCCACGGGTGTCGCGAAAGAGGATGGCTCCCGCGCTCGTGGCCTGTATCATTGACAGACAGTATTCGACCACCGCTTAAAGGAATATCGGACGAGCGAGGGGTTCCGACACTGCCGCGCAATCGCCAAAGGGTGGGTTTTTCATCGTCGGTGTCCGAGCAGCGACTAACCGATCATGCCGTTCGTTACGAAACTCACACTCCAGAGCGGTGACCGTCACACGCTCGACGACGTCGTCGACGACATCAAGACCCGCGCCGAGCGGAAGGGCGCGGAGATGAAAGGCCCTCATCCACAGCCACCCGCGGACCATCAGGTACCGCAGATGAAACACCTCGACGCGGACGGCCCGCGATTCGATCCGTGGAACTACACCGTCTACACCCGGACCATCGAGGTCGTCGGGCACGACGAGTTCGCCCGCTCCATCGCCGGGCGGTCGTTCCCGCAGGGCGTCCACGTTTCCGCCGAGATCGAACAGCGCTGAGACGAACGCGACGCTCCTCCATTTATATTCGAGCGAGCGCACAGTTGCGGTATGAGCCACCAGTCACGTCAAGACCGCCTCGTCGAACTTCGTCGCGACCTCCACCGTCGCCCGGAACCCGCCTGGCGGGAGTTCTGGACGACCGCCCGAATCGTCGACGAGGTCGAACGCATCGGCGTCGACGACCTCCTCGTCGGTCCCGAGGTACTCGACGGCGAGGCCCGGATGAGCGTCCCCGACGAGGCCGAACTGGACGAATGGTACGAGCAAGCCCGCGATGCGGGCGCACGCGAAGACGTTCTCGAGCGTATGACGGGCGGCTATACGGGCGCGATTGCCACGCTGGACCGCGGTGAGGGGCCGACGATCGGGCTTCGCGTGGACATCGACGGCCTGCCCCAACCCGAATCGACGGACGGGGACCACCACCCGGCCGCCGAGGGCTTCCGGTCGGTCCACGACGAGGCGATGCACGCCTGCGGGCACGACGCCCACGTCACGTTCGGCATCGGCGTCCTCGAAGCCATCAAAGAGAGCGATTTCGAGGGGACGTTCAAGGTGTTCTTCCAGCCTGCGGAGGAGGTCGTCGGCGGCGGCAAGCCGATGGCCGAGAGCGGCCACCTCGACGACGTGGACTATCTGCTCGCCGTCCACGTCGGCCTCGACCATCCGACCGGTGAGATCGTCGCTGGCGTCGACGAGTTCCTCGCCGTCAGCGACTTTCGAGCGGAGTTCACCGGCGCGCCCGCCCACGCCGGGGCGAGTCCGGCCGACGGCTCGAACGCCATCCAGGCCATGGCGACGGCCATCCAGAACCTCTACGGCATCTCCCGTCACCAGGACGGCGACACGCGCGTCAACGCCGGCAAGGTCGGCGGCGGAACGGCCTCGAACATCATCCCAGAACACGCGTTCATCGACGGCGAAGTCCGCGGCGAGACGACGCCGCTCATGGAGTACATGAAAGAGCGCGCGTGGACGGTCCTGGAGAGCGCCGCCGAGATGCACGACTGCGAGGTCGAGGTCACGCCGGAAGGCGAAGCACCGAGCGCCGTCAGCGACGACGCAATTCGCGGCGTCGTGGGTCGCGTCGCCAGCGAGACGCCGGGCGTCGATTCGGTACTCGACAGCGCGGGTCTGGGCGGCAGCGAGGACGCGACCTTCCTGATGCGGCGCGTGCAGGAACACGGCGGGAAGGCGGCGTACGTCTGCGTCGGAACCGACCACCCCGGCGGCCATCACACGGCCACGTTCGACGTGGACGAGCGGTCCCTGGAGATCGGCGTCGACGTGCTCAGCGACTCGATTCTCGAACTGGCTGTCGAACAGCCGTAACGATAAAGACTGCTGTCCGTCCGTCCCCGTCGGTTCGCCGACCAGGTGGAACGACCGGGAAAAGGGACAGCAGTCTCTATCAGGCGTCGGGGCCGTCCCAGACCGCGAGTTTCGTGCTCGTGTCTCCCTCTTGACCGACCCAGACCACGCGGACGGTCGTTTCGCTGAGGTCGAGCGAGGTTCCGGTGGTGACGCCAGTGCTGCTCACGCGCGAGAGGCTCGTCGGGCTGATGTCGAACTGCATCCCGGCGACGAGCTCGCTGTTCCGGTTGCTGTCCGCCAGCGTCGTCGCCTGGAAGCGGCCGTTCGGATCGCCAGTGCCCGCGCTTGCTTCGGTGACGACGACTTCGAGTGTACCGAACGTGACCGGGTCGCCACCGTTGCTGACGATGGAGAGTTCGTCGGTCCCGCCGGACTCGACGTCGTAGTCGAAACCAATGGCGGCCTGTGGAGCCTGTTTCTTGTTCGCCTGCTCGCCGAGACCGAAGACGAACGATGCTGTCGTCGCCGCCAACAGGACGGTTATCGAGACCATCAAGATGACACCGATGACCGGTGAGACGGCACGTGAATTGTCGTCAAATATCATATGCGTTTTCCCCCCAGCGCTGTTGTCCGACAGATCTTCGACTGGGCCGACGCCCACTACTAACCTAAATCAACGCTTTGCGCTGTGTAATTAATACAGATTGCTTCGGTATTAAGTATTGCCTCCATTACGGAGGTTATTCAGGTTCTAATTTGCGATAGGCAAACAGTAGCCGACGCTTAGACGACACAGACTGAGACGAACGCGCTGAACGGCGAATCGGTCGAGCGACGAAAACGAGTTCTCAGTACTTCGGTTCAGCGCCGGTCACGGCGTAGATGTCGTCCATCAGTTCGTCCCGGCGCTTTCGCCACGCGTCGAACTGGGCGGGCGAGGACGGATAGGACTCGTAGTGGTCGAGGAGTTCGTCGGCGAGGCTCTTCGTCTGGTAGAGGTCGTAGATGGTCCCCCAGTGACCGAAGGACTTGATGGCCGTCTTGAGCTTGAGCAGCAGGCCGACCTCCGCGGAGCCGGAGTACAGCGCCTCAGAGAGCGGTTTGACCGGCAGTGCGGCGAGCATGGCCATCAGGTCGTCGACGTCGTAGGCCGTCGAGAAGATGTTGTAGACGTCGAGCGCAGCGTAGCGAGAGCCGTAGTGGTCCATCACGCGCTCGTTGTACCGCCAGAGCTTGGACTCGCTGACGTCGTCGTCCTCGATGGCCTCGATGGCCTGCTCGCCGGCGTACTGGCCCGCGTAGGCAGCGCCTGCGATGCCGCCGCCCGTCGTGGGGTTGACGTGGCCCGCGGCGTCGCCGACCGCCATGAACCCCGGCGCAACGGCCGAGTCGTAAGGACGGCGCGTCGGGAGCGCGGCACCGAGTTTGTCCTCGACCGTCGCCCCGTCGAACTCGGGCCGATTTCGGAGGTCGCGTTTCAGCGACTCGACCAGTTCCATCGGCTCCTCGTTCATCTGGAAGCCGAGGCCGACGTTGATCTCCGTCGACGTGCGCGGGAAGTACCAGAGGTAGCCGGCGGCCCGCTCGGTCGGCTTGAACACGAGCGCGTCGTCCCATTCGACGGGCTCGTCGACCTCGACGATCTCTCGGTAGGCGGAGCAGAACTGCGAGTACTGCACGTTCGTGTCGAACGTCGCGTCATCGAGATCCGCCTTGTCCTGCAGGAGCGACAGCGAGCCAGCGGCGTCGATGACGAGTTCGGACTCGTATTCGACGGGGTCACCCTTCCGGACGGCGGTGAGGCCGGTCACTCTGCCGTCGTCGTCCTGCACGACGTCCTTCACGACGGTGTCGTAGTGCAGTTCGGCACCGGCGTCGGTCGCGCCCTCGATGAGGCGACGGCCGTACTCCCAGCGGTCGATGACGGCCAGTTCGCCGGGAATCGGAATCTCCAGTACGGTGTCCTCGGCCGGAATCTCGAAGCGGCCGTGGTCGACGTCCGTGTTGGTGAACGCCGGCTCGATCTGCGAGCGGGGAATCGACTCGGGGAAGTTGCTCGCGCCCTTCAGGGCGTCGCCACAGGCGATGTGGCCCGCCTCGTCCTCGTCTTTGCGCTCGACGATGACGACGTCGTACCCTTCGTGGGCCATCGTCGCCGCGGCGTAACAGCCCGCGGTGCCCGCGCCGACGATGGTCACGTCGTGCTCGTGGGTGGTCATGAACGCTCGTGGTCGCCCGAAGGAGAAAACTCTTTATTACGACACCGTCGGGCCCGGCGGAACGGTCGGGATAAAGAGTTTTGTCGTGGAGTTTCGTACCGGCCGCTATGACCGAGTACACCGTCGAGTTCGTGGGGACGGGGGAGTCCATCACCGTCTCCGACAAAGAGACGATCCTGAGTCGCTGCATCGAGGAGGGGATTGCACAGGAGTACTCCTGCCGCGTGGGGATGTGTCTGGCCTGCTCTGCCGAGATCCTCGACGGCGAGGTGACCCAGCCCGCCGCCCGCGGCCTCACCGACGAGGAGCGCGAGCGCTACGCCCTGACGTGCATGGCGCGCCCCCAGTCGGACCTCACCCTCGACCGCGGGAAGTACCCGCCGAGCATCGAGGACGAGGCGGGCGCGGACGCAGCGGCGGCCGACGACTGACCGAACGACGGACTTTTTACGATTCGGTCCTCATCGGGGCGAGCGAAGAGTAGACCATATATGGGTGGGGTTCCTACGTAGAGTCACACTTGACGCCAGGCCACTGCCGCCGACCGACCACCACCTTCATCAAACATGACAAGTAAGAGCCGCGTATACCGACTTCATTCGACACTCGAACTGCCACTCGAAGACGTCTACGACTACTTCGAAGACCCAGATCTTCCCGAGACGATCACGGACATCGACATCACCCGGCGCAACAACACGCTCATCATCAGTGCCGTTAGCGACGACGACACGATCAGCAAGTACACGCCGACTGCGCAACTAAAAGCCAGCGTAACCGAGAATCGAGTGTACGAGGAAGACCCGGAGGAGATGGACGGTCCGGGTCCAGGTCCATCCGCCGGCGGTGGCCCGCAGTGGGGGGCACTCGAAGAGGAACAGGAGGAACCCGAATCCGAACTCGTCGAGTACGCGTGCTTCAAGGGCGACCGGGAGACCGTCCTCCAGAACAGCACGCTCCAGTACGCGATGTTCGAGGTGCTCTGTAACGTCGCCCGAGAGGCCGAGAAGGGAACGCTTACCGCCATCATCGCCATCGACGGCGACCTCGAAGCCATCCGCATCGTCGACGGCGAGGACCGCCCCGCGTCGATCAACGTCGCCGAAGAACCTCGCGACGAGGACGGGGAGAACGGCGTGAACTGGCGCGACAACAAGTTCATCAGCTAACGTCGGTTCCTCGGCGTTAGGGAGGGTCGGGGTTCGTCGTCCAGTCCCGGACTGGGGGACCAGACCACGGAATTCATTTTCGGAATCCGTCAGCCGACACGGCCCAGCCGTGCGTGTCGGAGCGTCGACTCTCGACCGTGTTCGGGCGAGAGCCTCTCTCGCTGGGTTGGATAGCCCCCCACGTACCCATAAGTCGGTCCGTGCACTCCGATAGCACATGGAAGACGTCCCCGAGGAAGCGGTAGCACTGCTCACCAGCGAACCGCTCGTCGCCCATCTCGGGACCTGTCGCGACGGCAGGCCCCACGTCGCCCCGCTCTGGTACGTCCTTCACGACGACGCGGTCGAGATAACCACCACGGGACGGAAGCTGGCCAACCTCGAAGCGAACGCCCGTGTCGCGATGTCGGTCCAGAAGGACGTCGACGGCCATCCGAGATGGGGTGTCGTTCTCCGCGGCACGGCGACCGTCGTCGACGGCGAGGACGGCGAGGCGATACACCGCCGAATCAACCGCCGGTACGGGGCCGACGAGGACGCGTGGTCCGAGAACACGCCGGTCAGAATCGACGTGGGAAGCGTCGACTACTGGCGATACTGAGCCGCGTTTCGAGCGTCAATCGTTCCGACGCCACCGCTCGCGCCCGCCGATGGAGTCCTCGGTCCGAGAGCGCGCGCGATCCGCGTCGTTCGTCACCCGCATCGCGACCGCGACGCTGAGAACGGCCAGGGCGACCCCCGCGACGACGTCGGTCAGCCAGTGGATTCCGAGGTACATCGTGGAGACAGCGATGGAGATCGAGAGCACGGCTGCGAGCGGAAGCCAGCGGGGGAAGCGTTCTCGGTAGCGATACGCCAGCAAGCCGACGGTCGCCGACAGCGACGTGTGAAGCGACGGGAAGACGTTCGTGTTCACGTTCACCTGGCTCGTCAACAGCTGCGACTGGGGCCAGCTATTGTACAGGAGCGACGAGACGAGCTCCGGCATGAAGTTCCGCGGCCCGTAGGACACGAAGACGACGTAACAGACCAGCCCGAGGCCGTAGTTCACGACGTACGCCACGACGAGGGTATGCAACGGTCGGGTGTCCGCCAGAACGAGATACGCCACCAGCGGGAACGTGAGCAAGAATACGTACCCGAAGACGTAGACGAACCCGAAGTACGCCGTCAGCGGCGGCGTGGCGAGCGACTGTAGATGTGCGACGAAGCGGCCCTCCACGGCGTGGATTCCGCCCGTGATGTTCAGGCCGATGATCCAGGAGAGTTCGACGCCCACGTTCCGAACCACTCCGTTCGCCAGCAGGACGGTTACGAGAACGCCGAGCGAGGGGCCGATGGTCCGAAGTTTCGTACGGAGGCCACACCGTAACGTCCAGAGCTGCTTCGGGCCGACGACCACGACCAGTGCCACCAGATGCAGCGCCACGACGACCGCACCGACCTGCGTGAGGACGTCGAGGAGCCCCATCAGTTCCCCTCCACGAGGGCCTCACCGTCGTACTGGTAGCCGACCTCGCGGAACGCCGCTCTCGCCCGGTCGACGTTCAGACGGCCGTCGTTGCCCAGGAACGGGGTCACCGGGTTCGAGCCGTCCCATTCGAGCGACGAGGCGAGCCAGTCGGTTCGAGCCAGCGGGCTGACGGCGGGCATCGCGTACCCGTCGAAGACGTCGTCGACGATGGTCGGCTGGTCGATCAGTCGGGCCAGCGTCTGCCGGAATCGCGGGTTCGTGAGCGGCGGTCGGCGGGCGTTGTATCCAACGACGTACGGCGCGTTCGACCGGTCGACGAGCAGTTCGAGGTCGCTCGCCCGACCGATCCGAGGGACGGTGGCGGCGTCGACCGGCGTCCCGGTCACCGACGCGTCGCCGTCTGCGACCATCTCGACGGCGGTCTCGTCCGACCCGACGAACCGGACGACGAGCCGGTCGAAGTCGAGCCCGGCGGAGCGTCCCAGCGATTGCTCCGACTCGTTTGCTGCGGTCATCGACTGCTTCGTCTCGTCTTCCGGCTCCATCGATAGCCCCGACTTGGCTTCGATATCGCGCGTCAGGAAGTGGTCGGGGAACGGTTCGAGGACGAGGACCTCCCGCGGCGTGTTGCGGACGAACTGGAGCGGGCCGCTTCCCACCGGTGGGACGTTGCTCGTCACGAGGGCCTCCGTCGCGGGACCGACTTCGATGCCGCCGAGCGACGCCGTCCCGGTCCGGTCAGCCCAGACGTGCTCGGGCAGTATCGGAATCGTGAACGCCCGCGTCGCGACGTGAGGCGTGCACTCGACGAACTCGAACGCGACGGTCTCGGAGTCGACGACGCGGACGGACGACACGAGGCTGTTTCGACCCTGGAACCGGGGCGCTGGAACGGGGTCGTCGGGTGTGTCGGTCGTCTCGTCGTCGGCGGTCCCGAGGGACGTGTCGCTCAGGAACTCGTAGGTGAACCGTACGTCCTCGGGAGTGACTGGCTCGCCGTCGTGCCACGTCGCGTCGTTCCTGAGAATCACGCTGGCACGCGGTGCTCCGGCATCGTGCGTGAACGCCCAGGAGTCTGCCAGCCGCGGTTCGACCGACTCGCCCGCAGGCACCCCGAGCGAATCGTACAGGAGACTGACGACCCCGCCCTGCCGCCGGAACTCGGCGGCGAGCGGGTTCAGGTTCTCCGTCGCCCGGCGGTCGGTCACGGCGATGCGAAGCGTGCTCGTGCGGTCCGTGCCGGTCTCCCCGGTCGGGGTCGCGACGCTCGAACCGGGGTCGGCGTCGAGGTCGAGGTATCCGCTGGCGGAGCTCAGGTCTGCATGGCTCCAGTCGCGCATGGCGTCCGCCCGGGCCGTTCGCACGTCGTCCGGGAACGCGAGGACGGTGAACGGCTGCGTCCTGGCGAGCGACTGTTGCAGTTCGACGACGGCCGTTCGCCGGGCACCGTCGGACCTGTGCCGCTGGGTCTCGAGGTGCTCGTCGACGGTGAGGTTCGTGTAGCCGAACGGGTTCTGCCACCCGGACGCCCCGGCGAACCGAGAGTGCAAGAGCGGATAGAACGCGTCGGGAGACCGGAATTCGAGGGGAAGCCGGCCGACGAACGCGCCGAAGTCGTTCTGCAGGAGGACCTGCCGGAAAAGTTCCTGCGTCGCCATGGGAACGACCTGCGCGTCGACGCCGGCGGTACGGAACCACGCTGCGATGGAACGCGCGACGCGGAGGGCGTAGGGGTCTGCGTCCACCGGCACGGTCTTGATTCGAATCTGGACCGGCTTGGCCGCCGACCACCCGGTCAGCGTCCGGACCCGACGGACGCAGCCGCCGCCGAGAGCAGTGGCTCCCGCGCCCAGCGAGGCCAGAACTGCTCGCCGCCGAACTGACTCGGCGCGCGGCTCTGATGACATACAGGTAACACGTATCGTGTCGACTCAGATAGGACTTTGGTCCGACGACTCGACCAGCACGAATCGGGTTCCCACGACGTGTCCGGGTCCGTCCACGCAAATTCCGGCCCGCCCTTTTGGTACCCTGGCCTGAATGATTGCCCATGTCCCTCCACCGTCGAACACTCCGCGGAGTGTTCGCCGCCCTCGTCGTCGTGTCCACGGCGACGCTGGTCTTCGGATACGTCGAGGCAGAGCGGAGCGGGGATCAGGTGACCGGCGACCCAGCCGTCGAGCGAGCGTTCCGAACCGGTGACCGCTCGCCGGTCGTCGCTCCTCGCGACCGCATCACCGTCGTCGCGACCGACTCGAACGCCTTCCTCAGCGACGAGAACGACAGTCCGCGAGCGCAGGCCGAACTCGCCGCGTTCGCACCGAACGGGAGCATCTACTACTACGAGAACGACCACACGCGGTACTGGGACGTCGACCCCGTTCCCGGTACCGCCACGACTGTCGAGTACGTCTACGCCGACCACCTGACTGCGGAGGAATGTCACTCCGAATCGGTCTGCACCCGCAACGGAGTCGAGCGGGTGAACCTCACGACCGGTGAACGGACCGAGATCTACAGTCGGATCACGCCGGGCAAGCACTCCACGCGCTGGCACGACGTGGACCGAATCGACGAGCACCGGCTACTGGTAGCCGACATCGCACAGGACCGCATCTTCGTGGTCAACACAACCACGGAACTCGTCCAGTGGGAGTGGGACGCCCAGGCCGACTACAACGTGTCGAGCGGCGGCC
Source organism: Haloarculaceae archaeon H-GB1-1 (assembly GCA_029688825.1). Lineage (GTDB taxonomy): Archaea > Halobacteriota > Halobacteria > Halobacteriales > Haloarculaceae > JARUKX01. The sequence continues at coordinate 72,873 of JARUKX010000016.1, forward strand.
CGTACCCCGAGGACTGGACCCACATCAACGACGTCGAGCACGTCGAGATCGACGGCCGCGAGGCAGCGATGGTGAGCGTCCGCAACCACGACCAGGTCGCCTTCATCGACTACGAACGCGGGCTGATGGAGAACTGGACGCTCGGGGCCGACGACGCCCACGACACGCTCTACGAGCAGCACAACCCGGATTACATCCCCCCAGAAGACGGGGGGCCGGCCATCCTCGTCGCCGACTCCGAGAGCCGGCGCGTCGTCGAGTACCAGCGCGTCGATGGGGAGTGGAACCGCTCGTGGACGTGGACCGACCAGCGACTCCAGTGGCCGCGGGACGCCGATCGGCTCCCGAACGGGCACACGCTGGTGACGGACTCGAACGGCGACCGCGTCCTCGAAGTCGCCGAGAACGGGACCGTCGTCTGGCAGTCGACCGTCGGATTCCCGTACGAATCGGAGCGACTGGGGACGGGTGACGAGAGCGCGGGCGGGCAGAGTGCGGCCAGTCTCGACCTCTCCTCACGGTCGGTAGCCCGCGGCGACGTCTCCGCGGGACCGCTCGACGCGGCCCTCCCGCCGAAACTCGTCAACTCGATATCCTACGCCCTTCCACGGTGGGTCGGCCTCCTCGAAGGGGTGGCCCTCGTCGTCCTCCTCGGGTCGCTCCTCGGCTGGGGAATCCTCGAGTACCGCTGGCAGGACCGTCGCGTCTCGGTGCGATCACCCGTCGACCTCGACACCAATGACCGTACGTGAACGCCAGCCCACAGGGTGGTCCTCGGCCCCGTTGCAGCGGCTGCGTCGGGCGTTCCCCCTCGGCTCGCGCGACCGATACTGGCTCGCGCTGGCCACCCTCCCCGGTTTCGTCGCCGTCACCGCGTACCTCGTCACGAACCCGTACCCGGCCTACGGTGCGGGGCTGTACGCCCAGATCGCCGGCGAGATACTCGGCAACGGCTACGTGCCGCCGACGGAGATTCCGGGCTACACGACTGACGGCGTCCCGTTCGCCTATCCCCCGTTGCAGTTCTACCTGTTCGCGGTCCTCCTGGATATCGGCGTCACACCGGTCACAGTCGCCCGGTTCCTGCCCCCCGTCGCGGTGGTGGCCGTGCAGGTCCCGCTGTACCTCCTCGGGCGCGACCTCCTCGACTCCAGGCCGGCCGGCGCGGTCGCGACCGCGACGATAGCGCTCAATCCCCAGGTACTCGAATGGCACGTCTCCGCCGGCGGCGTCGTCCGAGCGTTCGCGTTCCTGTACGCCGTGACCGCGATCTACGCCGGCTATCACGTATTCGCGTCGCGAAGCCGCGTCGCAGTTGTCGGCGGCCTGTTCGCGTTCGGGCTGACGCTGCTCTCGCATCCGACGTACTCGACGTTCGTCGTCGCGAGCTACGTGCTCTTCTGGCTGGTGCTGGATCGCTCGCCGCGCGGTCTCGCGCGCGGTGCTGCGGTCGGCCTCGGCGGCGCGGTCCTCGCGGCCCCCTGGCTCGGCTGGGTCGTCACGACCCACGGCCCGGGCATCCTCACCGCCGCAGCCGGCACCCACGGCGGCATTGGCGGCGGCGTGGACGCGCTCTATGGTCACCTCTCGCCGTACATGCTGGTCCCGCTGGCCGCCGCCGGGTATCTGCTGGTCGCCAGGCGGTGGCTGGTGCTCCCGGTCTGGCTCGTCGCCGTCGAACTGCTGTTCCAACAGCCGCGGTTCTCCTACACCGTCAGCGGGTTCGTCGTCACCGCCGCGGCGGTCGACCTCGGCGGACGGCTGGGCGGGGTCCCCGAGTTCGGAGTGAGCCGCGTCGACCCGTCCGTCGTCGCGGCGACGCTGCTCGTGCTCGTCGGGACGGTCGCCGGCGGCGCGTACCTCGGTCACGAGATGACGCTCACCCACGACCCGTCGACGCCCGAGTTCCTCGACGCGGAGGCCGTCGATGCGATGGAGTGGGCCGCGACGGACACGCGGGACGACGCGACGTTCGTCGTCCTCGGCGACGCGGCAGAGTGGTTTCCCGCACTCACCGAGCGAACGATACTCGTCGGCCCGTGGGGCGTGGAGTGGCAGGGTTCGGGACCGTACTACGATCAGCTCGACGCGTTCGTGAACGCCTCCGAATGCCGGACAGCCGACTGCGTCATCTCCGAGGCGACGGCGGTCGGCCAAACACCGGACTACGTCTACGTCCCGAGGGGGCTCTACACCGTCCGGGGCCACCACCGGACCGAGTTCGGCGTCCTCGAACGGTCGTTCGCGCACTCGCCGCGGTGGGAGCGCGCGTACGAGAACGACGGCGTCGTCATCTATCGGTCAGTCCCGTAGCGACGCCGGTCGTCATCGGCTCAGATGAACCCCAACAGCGGGGCCGACAGGGAGAGGACCCACACCACGACACCGAGCCACATCGTCCGGCGGTCAGCACTCGCGACGCCGTAGGTCAGGACTCCGAGCGCGCCGACGAGCACGAGGCGGTGTAACGCCAGCCGGATGGGGACGACGGCCAGTCCGATCCCACTCATGTCGAGCACGATTCCGGCACCGAACCCCGCAACGGCGAGCGCGGTGACCCGGTTCGCCCCTCGGCCGCGGGCCACTCGGGCGGCCAGTATCGGCGGTCCTGCAGCCAACACGGGATAGAGGAGCGCCGCGAAGAGCTTCGGGCTGAGACCGGGAGCCGCCGCCTCCGCAGCGATGCCCGCGGCCCGGACGCCGAGCACCAGGAGCGCGAGGCCGACAGGAAGGAGTATCTCCGCTCCGTCCACGCGGCGGCGGCCCATGGGCACGGCCACGCCGACGAGGACCGCTGCCCCCGAGAGTTCGATGGCGGTCAGCCAGCCGTCGCTCCCACCACCGCCCAGGCCGTGATAGACCCGGGAGATGCGGTCGACGAACGGCTCGTCGCGCAGGTCCCGTTCGACGAACCGGGCACCACGGGAGACGCCGGTCACGGTGTGGCGCAACCGGAACCAGTCCCAGTACTCCGTGTGCGCCTGCAGCGCCGTCCAGTTGGACGCCGGGCCGGGATACGCACGAACGTGGACCCTGTGGCCGAGGTACGAGCCGGTTCCCAGGTGGTACCGGGCTTTCACCCACCGTCCGTCGCCGTTCTTGTCGGTGGCGACGTAGGTGTACCGCGCCGCACCTCGGGCCGGCTGCCACGGGGACGTCCCGATGGTCGTGTCGTCCTCGACGGAGGTCCAGTTGACGCCCGAGCGGTTCCGCAGCGCCCGCTCGACGCGCTCGGGGTGCCCGTGGACGACGACGTTCAGCGCCAGCGTCCGGCCCTCGACCGACCGACTCCTGCTCGTGTACGGCCAGACGTAGCTCTCCGTGCCGTCCGGCTGGACCAACTTGGACGCCGCCGGTGGCTGTTCGTCGGCGGGCAGACCCGGACCGAGCGCCATGCCTCCAGCCAGTCCGAGTCCGACGAGCGCGACGACAACCACCATCCGGCGGTACTGCACGCGAATGTGTACACGGTAATCCCACAATACTCTTCGTATCGGTTCGTCTTCCGCACCAGCAATCAACGAGGGACGTCACCCACTCGGTCCGCAATCGCGAGCGTGTACGTCGCCTCGATGTACGCCGCGACGGCGATGGCCACGGTGAGCACGGTCAGGAGGACGACGAGTTCGTAGGCCTCCACGCTCGTGAGCGGCCGGTCGTCGTACGCCAGGAGCCATCTGGCGATGCGATGGGCGACGCGGAGGCCCAGCGCCCCTGCGACGAAGAGTGCAGGCAACTCGATGATGCCGTGGGGGACGACGAGCGCGGCAAAGACGAGCGGCGACGTCCTGGCCAGCGCGGCGTTCCCGACGAAGCCCAGAATGACGCCGTTCAGGAACAGCCCGAACAGCGAGAGCACACCCAGCGTGATGCTCCCCAGGAACATGAGCGCCATCGCGCGGACGTTGTTCGTGAATATCGTCCAGAAGGTGATCCGATCCGGAAGCGGGGACTCAGCACCCGCAGCCCACTCGGCGAGCGTCGCCAGCGGAATCGCCTCGACGATTCCCACGCCCAGGAGGACCCCAGCCACGAACACCGCGACTGCGACGGCGAGGTGAACGCCGAACCAACGGCGAAATCGAGCGCGGCGATGCAGGGCAGCGATGGAGGACAGCATGTGACCGGGAGTTCAGCCCCCTCTTATTTCATGGTCGGGGACGCGGACGGAGGTTCGTGTTCCGTGGTACCTCCTGGCACTTCAGCAGTAGTCCAAAAAACATTTAGTGACTAGTCTAATTATATCTCATTACACCATGTCGCAAGCCGAGAACTTCCCCGAATATCTCGACGTCGATTACACCGACGGCGAGGGCGAGACGCCTGCGGACTACCCGAGTATCAACGACAAGATCGAGAAGGCCATCGAGGTCACGAAGGAAGGTCTCGAACAGTACGAGAACCCCGTCGTCATGTGGACCGGCGGGAAGGACTCCACCCTGACGCTCTACTTCGTGAAGGAAGTGGCCGACCGCTTCGACCTCGAAGTCCCGCCGGTCGTCTTCATCGACCACTACCAGCACTTCGACGAGCTCATCGACTTCTGTAACTACTGGGTCGACGAGTGGGACCTCGACATCATCTGGGCCCGCAACGAGGACGTCGGCGAGTACGTCGACGAGAACGACCTCGAACCGGGCGACGACATCCCGGTCGACGCCCTGAGCGACCACAATCAGCACCACATCCGGGAGATCCTCGAATACGAGGAGGAGACCTTCCCGTTCCTGCTCGACACCTACGTCGGCAACCACCTCCTGAAGACCGTCGCGCTCAACAACACGCTCGAAGAGAACGACGTCGACGCCGTCCTCTCCGGCGTCCGCTGGGACGAGCAGGAAGCCCGTGCCGACGAGACGTTCTTCAGTCCCCGCCACGACCCCGACATCTACCCGCCGCACGACCGCGTCCAGCCGATCCTCCAGTTCGCCGAACCCGACGTCTGGGAGACCTTCTGGAACTTCGTCGTGCCGGACACCGTCGAGGGCTACCCCGACGAGGGCTACGTCCCGCAGGGCCAGGACGACCTGCCCGAGGGCATCGAGAAGTCCGACGTCCCCGTCTCGCCGAAGTACTTCGCCGGCTTCCGCTCGCTCGGCAGTGAAGTGTCGACCGACAAGTCCGCCGAAGAGCCCGCCTGGCTGCAGGACATGGAGAACACGACCGAGCGCGCCGGCCGCGCCCAGGACAAAGAGGACCTGATGGAGCGCCTGCGCGACCTCGGCTACATGTAGATCGGTTCGGAGAGACTGCGTTCCGCCTCGTTTTTTCCGCGCACTCGACGGTACCCAGCCGTCGGTCTCGCACACCCACCGACTCGCTCGCTGATCGAACCGCCGAAACGGACATCGACGCCTGCATAACTGCCGACCTCACCATCACCGTCGGCCTCCTCGCGGCCGACCGACACGGCGACGCACCCGACACGTCCGACCGCGACCATCCGACCTCGGACCCAGCGCGGGGCTTCTACGTCGCAGACACCGGGACCGGATTCGGCCACTCCATCGTCGACCGAATCGCAGACACCCACGGGTTGGACGTCACCGCCACGACGAGCGACGCCGGCGGTGCCCGCTTCGTGTTCCGCATCGAATCCACGGCCGACCCCCAACTCCCACCG
>JARUKX010000017.1 GCA_029688825.1 Haloarculaceae archaeon H-GB1-1
TGTAATCGGGTATCTCGGACTATTTCTGGTACTGGCTGGATTCTTCATCCACATCTCTCTCGACCAGCCTTGAAAAGGAGTGAAACATAGCGGACGCAGAGTACCAACAGTGCTCAATGATGGACGAAGTCATCAGGTCTCCGCCCACTATTTATACCCCGCATCTATATCATAAATCGAGTGGTTGATTTGTGACTGCCGGAACTGGGCTGCTCTCTCTCGTCGTAATAATTCTCGGGCTCGGTGTCGTGGCGCAAATTCTGTCTGATCGCCTCGAGATACCGAGCGTGTTGTTTCTGATTCTGGCCGGAGTCGCTGTCGGCCCAGAAGGGCTAGACCTCGTCGGGCTGCAATCGTTCGGCGGCCCCGAATCGCTCTCGGCCATCGTTGGACTCTCCGTCGCCATCATCATTTTTGAGGGAGCGTTTCACCTCAAGCTCGACAAACTACGTCAGGCTCCGCGTGAGGCCTTTCGGCTGGTAACGCTCGGCGCTCTGTTCACATTCGTCGGAACCGCTGCCGTCGTTCGGTTTGCGCTCGACATCCCGTGGTCGTTGTCCTTCCTGATTGGCGCACTTCTCGTCGCAACCGGCCCAACAGTCATCACGCCAATCTTGGACGTTATCTCCGTTCGTGACCGAGTCGGTGCCGCACTCGAAACAGAAGGGATCGTCAACGACGTGACGGCTGCAATCCTCGCCGTTGTCATTTTCGACCTCGCCGTCGCTGGTGGCACGAGCCTCCCACTACTCCTTGAGTCGTTCGTTGCCCGACTCGGGACTGGTATTCTGGTCGGCGTCGTCACAGCAGCAATAATTTGGTACCTCCTCAAACACGTCGACCTGTCGCCATCGAATGCGGTACAGAATGCGCGATTGGTGGTGTTGATCGGCGCGATTGCGACGTTTGGTATTGCCGAGGCGTTCGCACCAGAAGCAGGAATCGCCGCAGTTGCGACTGCTGGTGTCCTTCTCGGCAATGCAGATCTCCCGTACGAAAGCGAGATTGAAGCGTTCAAGGGCGATATCACGCTGATCGTCCTCTCGTTCGTCTTCATCTCGCTGGCGACCCTGTTGACCTTCGACGAGCTTGCCTCGCTTGGGGTGGGTGGCCTCGTCGTCGTCGTGGCTGTCATGCTGTTGATTCGACCGATAGCTGTCCTGGTCTGTACCTACGGAACGCGGTTCACGTTCCGCGAACAGCTGTTCATGAGCGCGATCGGGCCGCGTGGGATCATCCCCGCGAGTGTGGCTACGCTCTTCGCACTCGAGCTTCAATCGACGAATCCCCAACAGGCGACGGTTCTCGTCGGGACGGTCTTTCTGGTCATCCTCGCGACAGTCGTGGTCGAAGGTGGCTTTGCCCGACATATCGCACAAGCACTCAACGTACTACCCATGCGAGTCATCATAGTTGGCGCTGGCCGCGTCGGTCGCGGCCTCGCCGAACGACTGGAGGACCGGGGCGAAAACGTCGTCATCATCGATACCGACCAACAAGCCGTTGAAACAGCACGGAGTGCTGGATTCACCGCCCATCACGGTGATGGGACTGATACGAGTGTGCTTCAGAGCGCCGGGATCGAGAACGCCAAAATCGTCGCCGCAGCGACGGCCAACGACGACGCAAACTTGCTCATCGCACAGCTCACGAACTCAAAGTTCAATGTCGAGACAGTCATTGCTCGTGTGAACACACCGGATAACGTCGAAGCATTCGAAGAGCTCGGAGTCCGTGCTATCTCGGCGAACGATGCGATCGCTCACGAAATGGACAACGCGATCGAGCGGCCGGCACTCTCGGAATGGATGACCGAGCTCGGTCGAACCGGTGACGTCCAAGAGATCGAAGTGACGGCGGATAAGCTAATTGGCAAATCCATCCGAGAGCTTGACGAGTACCTCCCAGATGGGGTATTGATCGCACTCGTCAGCCGTGACGGAAATTCACAGATTCCAGAACCCGATCTAACGCTTCAGCATGGCGATCATCTGACGTTCGTCGGGCGACGTGATGCCGTTCACAGCGCGATCGAACAGTGCCACCCCCAGTGAGATTGTGTTCACCCCTGTCCCTGTCTCGTATAGATCCTATCTCGGAACTGGACGGATCGCTACCTGAACGTAGACCTCAATCACAAGGAGAGGCTGGGAGGATACGGGGAGCCGACCAGTCTCACATTGAACGCACATCTGGTGGGGCAGATGTCGTGCTTATTTGACTAGAGCGTGTAGCAGATGGTGTATGCCCGAGGAAGTGCTGTTCAAATCCGAAAGCATCCAGAGTCGAGAAGAAATCGCATCGTACCTCCGCACTATAGCCGGAAAGCTTGACGAGGGGGATGCAATCACCCTCACATCGGGGTCCGAGTCAGTGAGTATGGAGCCGCCAGCCCACCCGACGTTTGAGGTCAAAGCCGAACGTGAAGGACCGACGGACGCCCCCGGCGAATTGAGCATCGAGTTCGAACTCGAATGGGACGAAAACGGTGGGGATGGAAGCGAACGGACTGGCCAGTTGGAAATCGAGTAACCAGTACAGTAGTTCCATCTAATATCGAAACGCTCTGCGAGGGGTGACCGTGGTCTCATAGCTCAAGCCAAGACCACTGGTCAATCGAATCCTCTGCGTACTGGATGTCTACAGGGTTGGCTGGTTGAGCTCGAGGCCAGACAGAGAACGGAAGCCGATCAAGTTCGGTGAGTTCAATGACTTGAGGAGGCCTGAAGAGGTTCCGAACCTTCTTTTGGAGAAAGATCTTCTCTACTCGATTCAGAGCCAACTCGACAGAAATGCAAGACTATGCGGGAGAAGAACTCGTAATGCGGCCGCGCCAGAACCGAGCCCAATATAACTCATCAGGAGAACAAATTGTGATCGTTCGTCTTCGAAGCCGGTGAGGAGATAATACAGGATAAGTGACGCTGTCGCCTGCAAGACGAACAGCGATACGAGAGTGCTTGTTAGGACGAATCCGGGGGCTTCCGTCAACGAGAGATATTCAGACGGAGCCTGTGGACTATCGAGTACTGTGAGTATCCATCCAATTACGACGTACCCAACAAAGAGGACAGTACTGACGAGCATTCCACGGGTTCCCCAGATAGCCGACCACCGCAACCAGCGTTCCAGGAATCCAGCTAAGCGAGCTCGATTCGAGCGCGGGGGACCCTCAGTGTACATCGGTTGTAATAGGTAGTCACTCCTGAATTCCTTGGTACAGAACGTACGTTACGAACACAGCGAGATACGCGACCGCAAGGGCCTCAGTAAAGAGCGACCGATCAAGCACAACGATCACCCCGATAACGATCGGGCCAACGAGCAGGAGCGAATCAAAGACCCGGTCATCCGCCCCAGCCTCAAACACGTAGGAGACAACAGGGACGTTACGCAGCTTCATTGGTAGAGACCCCCACGCTTGAAGATCGTTCGGAGCATCACGAGTACGGGGATGATTTCAAGGCGTCCAATCCACATGTGGAAGAGGAACGCAATCTTCCCAATTTCCGGGAGTGACTCAGGGCCCGTAATTCCCGACGAGAGCCCCACGTTCCCCTGGGCGCTGGCCACCTCGAACACTACGTTGGCGAGTGAATATTCTCCAGACGGGAGCGTGAGCAACAGTACGAAGGTGCCAACGACCAAGAACGTAATCCAGAGAACAACGATAATCGCCGCCTCCATGAATTCACGGCTCGCTTCTTCCTCGTTTAGTCGCCGGCCGTTGATTTTCAGTCGTCGTACCGCAGTTTCGGGGTAGAAGACATCCGCGATTTGATACCGAATCCCCTTCGCGAGCGTCAGTCCACGAATGAGTTTGATACCGCCTGCGGTCGATCCTGCTGCACCACCGACGAACATCCCGAATGTGACCGTCAACTGAGCGTACGACGGCCACCGACCGAGTGCAACATTGGTCGAATCGACAGCCGTCTGGAACCCAGTACAGGTGGCAGCCGAGACGAATTGGAACAGACCGTAGCGAAGAGCCGCGAACGGCGTCTCGTAGGGACCAGCGTAGTACAGGAAACTCCACAACAATGCCGACCCGATACCCATATAGCCGAATACCCACCGCGTTTGGAGATCCGAGTAGAAGTTCCGGAGATCCCCTTGAAGGATGAGGTAATGCACCGGGAACGCGATGCTCCCCAAGAGCATTATCGGAATCAACACGAAGTCAATCAGGGCGCTATCGTAGGTCGCAATCGAGTTGTCCGTAATCGAGAATCCGCCGGTTGCGAGGCCTGTCATGCCGTGATTGATTGCACCCCAGATCGGCATTCCTGCCAGCCACAGTGCGAGGATCGAGACGAACGTAAACAGGATGAAAATCCACCAGATCGTCCGGACCGTCGAGACGATACTCGGATGGATCTTCTCCGAGCGGGCCTCACTTTCGTAGAGCGTCAGCGATCCGCTACCGGGGCGTGAGAGAATCGCCGTCGTCAGAACGATTACCCCGACGCCGCCGATCCACTCGCTGAACGTCCGCCACCACTGGAGCGTACGAGGAAGCACCTCCTCGTTGTCGGTCATGGTGAGGCCCGTGCCGGTGAATCCACTCATACTCTCAAAGACGGCGTTGAGCGGCTCGGTGAACGCTGCGAGCGTCGCCGTCTGGGCAGGTGTCGTGGCGCCCGGGACCCCGAGCTGGACGCTCCACGCGATCAACAGGAACGGTAGCGAGCCGAAGATGCCGACGGAAAACCATCCCGAAGCAGCAACGATCATTCCATGGAATCGTCCTGGAGCTTCAGCGTCGCTGAATCGTCGATAGAGTAACCGACCAATCCCTAACGGAATGACAGCGGAGACCAACAGTGCCGGGAGCGTATAGTATTCTCCCCAGAGGATGGGTATGACGAGCGAGACCAGCATTAGCCCGCCAAGCGCCTCTAGGATTCGACCGATATCTCGGCCAACAGTTGCAACGGACCCGTTCATGCGTTCCCCGTACTCGTGACCAGAGCTGCCGAGATTATTCTGAAATTCACCATAGTCAGCCTACTGGGCGTGGTCTTCGTAGTGCCCAAAGATGTCCGTAATTTCCGGATCAGCGCCGACACCAGAGTACACCGTCAGCAGATCGCCTTTCTTGATTGTCGTATTCCCGCGGGGAGTTATCGGATGATCGTTTCCTTCACGTTCGATTGCAACAACGAGCATCTCATCAGTGACAAGTCCCGCCTGTGTGGCTTCCTGTAGCGTTTTTCCTGCGATAGGTGCCCCCTCAGTGACTGTGATTTCGAAGACCTCAGCCTCCTCACCAATCCGCATATAATCAACAATCGCCGGGCGCGCCACAGCCCGATACAGATACTCGGCGATGAGCTGCTGGGGGTTCTCCATCGTGTTTACGCCGATCTGCTCGAACAGCCCCATGTGTTCTGGGTTGTGAACGACCGAGAGAATGGCGGGGATCTCGAATTCCTTTGCAAGCAGGCATGTCATTACGTTCGTTGCGTCCTGATCCGTCGTCGAAATGAGTGCATCCGCCTGCTCAGCACCGGCATCGTCCAACGTGTCTTTCGTCGTGGCGTCGGCGTTCAGTACTAAGCAGTCAAACTGATCAGCGGCTCGATTTGCGCGTTTTTCATCGCGTTCGATGACAACGACCTCGTTACCAGACCGTGTCGCAACGTCGATAAGCGGTGTTCCGATATCGCCGGCGCCGATGATGATGATGTACATAGTGGTTACACCTCCAGTCTCCGCATAATTGCTTCACGAACCGACATAGGTGATTCCTCCGGTCCGCGTGCCATAACAACGGTCTGAGGCACTTCTGCACCGATTTTCTCTGGAAGCGACCCGAATACAGCCTGTGAAATCGCTCCGGACCGTGTCGCACCAACACAGACCGTATCGTATTCCTGAGCAACTTCGATAATGGCCTGTTCGGTATCTTCGGCCAACTTCACTTTGGTATCGTACGACATATATTCGATTCCAGCTCGTTCAGCTAACTCGGCAATCACTGCTTCACCACGCTCGGTCGGCGAGAGATCCTCGTCACTGTCGTTCTCTGGGGGTTGCACATTGAGCAGCGTCAACGAGGCATCGTCGGCCGCAGAGACGAATTCGGCCGCACGCTGGGCCGCAACCGGTGCGTGTGGGCCCTCACCAGCAAGCGCAATTATATCTCCTTCCCCGCGTCCGTCTTCGGGACCGAGCTTCACGAGCGTCGCGTCACATGGTGCACGCCCAATTACGGGATCAATCGTCGACCCGAGGACGTGTTCACGCCGGCTTCGGGTACCTTGCCAGCCGAGCAGGACGTGATCTGCGTTTTCCTCTTCAATTACGTCCAAGATGATAGACCCAGCGTCGCGACCGACTATCGCCCGAGTTCGGAGCCCAATATCGAGATCGGTGGCAATATCGCGAGCAGAATCAAGCAGTTCCTGTTGCCGTTCGACTCGTTCCTCTTCGAACGTGAGATCCTGGGTGAGTGAGGTTTGACGCGGAACCTCGATGACGTTGACCGCGATCACCTCAGCTTGTTCGTCCTCGTGAGCGTGTGCGCTAGCCGCAGCCATCCGAAGGAGATCACGTTCTGTCTCCGGATTCGCGACCGGGACGACGACACGATAGCGTCCTTCGCCGTTCGCCATCGCAGTTGGTTCGGGAGCGATTGCTTCACCGACCAGGCTAGTACTGAGTGCCCGATCACGTGCATACCCGAAATACCAGAGCACACCGAAGACGATGATAACAGTGCCGATGGCCTGAACGATGAGGTTCATCTGTACCAGAATCGCCAGACAGGAAACGAACCCCAGAATCGGTACGATAGGGTACAGACCCACCGGGATTTTGAAAGACGGCTCGTACGCATCTGGATTTGCCCGACGCAACACGACAACTGCAACGTGGACGAGGGCGTACGTCACGAGGTACATGAAACTCGCTACCTCGGCGAGTGTCCCGACTCCAACGCCGACAGCGATCAGGACGAGAGTGATAATTCCCGTGACCGTAATCGCCCGGTACGGCGTCCGGAACCGGTCGTGGACCTCGTTGAGCCAGTTGACAAGGATTCGGTCACGGCCCATTGCGAAGTTGACCCGCGCGGCCGAAAGGATACTCGCATTCGCACTCGAAACCGTCGCAAGGACAGCACCGACGATCATCACCAGCGCTCCGATTGTCCCCATGAATTCAGTCGCAACGTCAGCGACTGGAATCTTGGATGTCGCGAGGGCCTCAATCGAAAGCGTCCCCGTCGAGACGAACATCACACCCACGTACATCAGCGTCGGCGTCACCACAGCCGCGATCATCGCGAGCGGAAGGTTCCGACTCGGATTCTTGATCTCCTCGGCACTCGTCGCAATGACCTCGAAGCCGATGAACGAAACATAGACTGTCCCGATCGTCGCTGCAACCGCTGGCCACCCATTAGGGTTGAATTCGCCGAGAGTCGGCCCACTGATGATACCCAGAGCGAGGAAGGCGAGAATGAGTCCGACGAGCGACAGGACAATGACGTTCTGGAGCGAGCCAGTCTCCTTGACGCCGTAATAGTTGACACCCGTCAAAATCGCTGCCATCACGAGTGCCGCGACGGTAATCCCGATTTGTCCCCAGCCAGCGAGGAATCCGACGTACTCTCCGAGTCCTGGGAGGAGATACTGACCGAAGCCAATCATGTAGAACGCCGAGGCGAACGTCAGTCCAGCCCACATTCCCCAGCCGACGATACTTCCGAAGAACGGCCCGAGCGCTCGATTGACGTAGTAGTAACTTCCCCCCGCCTTCGGCATCCCGGTTGCTAATTCCGAAAGGGAAAGAGCCGCTAACAACGACACCAACCCTCCACCGAAGAACGAGACCATACTAGCGGGACCGGCCTGCTCGGCAGCAATACTCGGGAGGACGAATATTCCTGCTCCGATCATCGTCCCGAGACCGATCGTGTAGGCCTCGAGGAAGCCGAGATCACGGGCGAGCTCTTGCTCGTTCTCACTCATACGACACCACCTACATTGTGCGCGTCGCTACGTGTATGCATATTTAAATCAACTCTCCCATCATTCGTTTTCGGTCTCTTCTGGAAGCGCAATGACCGGCCGATCCGCGTCTGTGACCAGCTTGAGCGCCGTATCACCGGACAAGAACTGGACGAGACGATTCCCACCGCGAGGACGAAACGCGATAGCACTGGCATCCACATCCGCTGCGACGTCGAGGATCGCAGCAACGACGTCTCTACGGTATGCAGTTTCGGTGTCGATCTCCGGAATGAATCCACGAAACGCACCGAATGCATTCGAAGCCCGTTGTTCAGCCTGTTCGAGAGGGAGCTTGTCAGGAACTCCTTCTCCCTTCTCGATGACGTGGACGACGGTTATGCGCCCGTATTCATAGTCATCGAGTATCCGCGCCGTTTCACGTGCATCCTCTTCGTCCACGACCGGGACTACCAGGTGGTTTGTAAGTGACTCTGGCATGTCTTACTCCTCCGTCTCAGACTGGTGGACATTCTCACTGCCACAATGAGGGCAGACAGACGCATTCTTATCAAGATGGCCTCCACATGAATCACAGCGAATTTGCTCGGAGTTATGGACGTCTCCGAGATACGCCCAGTGGAGTGATTCTGTTCCGTCCAGCTGCGGTTCCCGACGGACGTGATACAGTGAGACGAGATCCGTGTTAGCACCGGGACCATCCGGGTCCGGCGGATGCTTACGCACGAGCGCGTACGCACCGTGGTTCTCGATCTGGAGGATCTCCCCAGCTGCGGTCGCCTCAATTTCCTCTTCGATGGGGGTACGAAGCGCATCAATACGACGCTCGACGTACGAGAGAACGGCTTTCAGCTCAGGGAGTTCTAACGAGTCGATCCGTTGAATCAGCGCCTCGGGTAACGTATCCGGTGCCTCTGGTTCATCACTTGGGTCACTCATTTTCACATCACCATCTTTCAGAGGCACTGTGCTCGTCTGGCTCAGGAAGCGAATCAGATGAGAATCGCGATGAACGCGTTTCGGACATATGCACGATGAAAGAAGCAAGCCGGTGGACGGTTGTGCTCTCCTGGTTAGTCAGTGAGCCCGTTCCAATTGACGTTGCAGCGAGCGTGAACAGGGAAACCATATACGTAGCCAAACCACGATAAGATAAATATCCACCGTATTTGCGAACGATTCAGTAGTCAGCAGGAAGATTGTTTTCTATTCGTTCTATTCGCGTCTCAAGGACTCTACTACGGCTATAGCGAGGATTCGGGCTATAAGATTCTGATCAGAGTCGGAAACCAGGCCGTGAGTCAATCAGACGCCTAACGATAACTTAAAAGGCTATACGGAGTCAATCTTGTGTTATAAATATGCCCCTTCAGATCGATACTGTCGACGAACGGATTCTGTATTATCTGTCGCAGGAGGCCCGTCACACATCTGCACCCGATATTGCGGAGAAAGTCGACGTCTCAGCACCGACCGTACGGAATCGAATTCGCCGACTCGAGGAAGCGGGCGTAATCCGAGGGTATCATGCCGATATTAATTATCAGAAGGTTGGTGGACGGCTCACAAACCATTATGTCTGCAGTACAGGATCTCGTGACCGCGAGGAGATGGCCCAACGGGTCCTCGATGTTCCGGGCGTAATAAACGTCCGAGAGATTATGTCCGGCAAAGGTGATCTCCGGATTACGGTCGTCGGGACGGACACCGACGATCTCACACGAATCGCACAGGGGATTACATCACTCGGTATCGAGATCGACGACGAAGATCTAATACATCGCGAGTATTTCCGCCCCTATGCCCCATTCGGTCCCCGTGATGAAGAGCTGGCTTCACCAGTCACTGGTGTTGCAGGACTTGCTGGCGACGCAGATGTCATTGAGGTTATTGTGAGAGAAGAAGCGCCAGTCGCCGGGAAAACGCTCCAAGAAGCAAACGAAGAGGGACTGATCCCCTCTGATGTGCTGGTCGTCAGAATCAATCGTGATGAGGGAACCATTACCCCAACTGGGCAGACGCTAATCCAAGAGAGCGACTTCGTTACGATTCATTCCAGATCGGGTGTGACTGAAGAGACGCTGGGAGCGTTTACTGGAGAGTAGTCAGAATTTGTAGCAGGCGATATCTTCAGCACCGCAGTTCGAGCACTCGTCAGCGTCCTCTGAGAGGCTCTGTCCACAGTTCCGACACTCCCATAGGGTCGACGAATCTCCTTCAACAAGCTTTCGAAGCGTGCTCAAGAGATCCATAGATAACGAATCGAGGTCCGCCCTGTTGATAAGACCATCCCTCAAAAGCACAACCGAGCAACCATAGGATACCGAGTTAGTTCGCTACTATAGTCGACAAAGGTTTTGAGAACGCCGGGTACGAAGCCCAGCAATTCCCAGAACCGGGCTAGTGAGCTTCAAGCGAGGACTAACCGATTCAAATCGGCATACGTAGACACTCCAGCGCTCATAAGACGAAACATGGAGCTACATTAGAGACTCGGTGAACCGCCTGTCGTCGCACTGCTCTTCGATAGGGGAAGCTGGTGATCTCCGGTGGGAAACAACTTGACGATACGGGACTGGCTCTCTCTGTAATCGTGGATCGGCTGACCAGCCTCTGTTTACTGGATTGACACGCTGCTGTCTAACCCTGTAGAGGAATCAGCAATCAAACACCTAGTCAGGCCGATGCTTCTCGACGACGATCCTCGACGGCTTCGTGGAGGGGGCAGTCGTCGGCGATGACGTCGTCGATCCGTTCGAGGATCTCCTGCCCCTCCCAGGCCTGCGCGACGTGTTCGAACCGAGTACCATCGACGCGTCGCGGCCGTCAAGTGTCGCTGGCCGGGGTTCGGCAAGGCTAATAGAACGAAGAGGAACTGACGAAGGCGGTCAAGGAAACGACGGCGCCTGAAAGCTCCCTACCACAAGGCCGCCATACTGCACGAAGAGGGTCAGCAGTTACTGACCGAAATCCGGGATCTGCTCCATGACGACGAAGGTGAGATCATTGAAATCGAGTGACGGCCGAGAGTAATATTGGATGATAGACGGTTTAACCAACAAAGACACACCCGACAGCCAATTGTTGGTTAACAGTCTGCGCTCTTATGTAGAATTGCGGAAAGCCCCGATAACGAGACAGTCAATGATTGTCTCGACGGATTCACCGGAGAGGGTGAGTGAGCGAACGATGCCGAAGGTGTGAGCGGCCTGCTCCAAGCCCTGCTTGGACAGGCCGCGGAACTTCCGCAACCACGGCTGGACGAGCGAAAACAGACACTCAGCCTGGTTAATATGGATGCTGTCGGGCGATACGTACCTTTCCTTATGCACGACCGTTCGGTGGTCAAAATTCATCTCTCGGTAGGCTTGGAGGCCGTCGGTCCAGACCTCTCCCAGCCGCTGGGAGAGATCTTCAGCCTCCTGAATTACTGGCTCAAGATCGCCTTCGTAGTCGATGCCGAACTGGCCGCGGATCACGCGAAGCGAGTCGCGGCACGCCGCGACGAGCGTCAGCTGATCACCATGCCGTCCTCGCCAGCGTGAGCGCCCTCTCCGGGATGACCCGCCGCGATAACGGCTGTTCCGGGGCGGCTCTTGACCTTTGTAGCCCGAACAGACTCTCCCAGACTCGTCGACTTGCGTCGGGCCATCGATGGTCTGGTCAAGCAGCTTCCAGACGACGGGGAAGCCGCGATGGATCGCGGCTTCCACCTCCCGAATCGCCGTGTGAACGGTTTTGTAGGCTCGACCGAGCAACGGCGCGATCTGGTTGATACTGAGCAACGTATCGGCGTAGAGGGTGAACGCGAGAAGTCCCTCGCCGCAGGTGAGGTGCTTCTCGTGAAATGGCGTTCCGTAGGTGTAGACCGGCTTGAAGTTGCAGTCTCGGCACCACACGCGGTCGATATTCGGCCACGCTTGAACGGCGTTGTGCCCGCACCGTGGACAAGATGTGTTCTTCCAGTATTCCTTGAGTCGCCGCTCGATGCGGGCATCGAGCGGCTCCGTGTCGATCTCGACGACGCCCAGCTCGATCAGCTCTCGAAACATCGCTCCGAACGCTGGCTGAGCAGAAGACATACTTCCAAATTATGGCTGGCTCAGTGTAACTACAGGGTCTTTCCGTAGCTCTACACAAGAGCGGAGTGATTAACCAACACTAACTCGTTCATATAGTGATTGTTGGTTAATGTGAAGGAAGAGGTCCCCGCCCAGCCACTAATCTTAATACTAAGATTAATCTTGGCGAGCTTCTGTCGATCGTCGCTATCCTTCCCCACGGGCAACGAATGTCTGTATTAGAATGCTCTGACGGGGCGTTCTATAATCGTGACTGTGGGCTTGGTAAGAAGCATTAATGTTAAGATTAGAATTAAGTCCATCTCTCCATCTGTATCCCCACTGCAAGGCGCTACGGAGATGGTAGCTGAAAGCTACCGTGGTACTCAGAGTACAACAACTGGGAAGGCATCGTGATGTCTGCTCCAGTGAACCGGCGCTCACAGCCATTCGACACCGCGTCAAACAAGTCGTACGGATCCAGCGTTCCGAACAGTAGCCGACCGAGGCAGCGTGAAACCGATCGTCCCGAATACCGCCTACGAACTACTAGGGAGCCTCAGCCGCTTCCAGATCCGGTTCATCGAATTCGAGCGCCTCTCGAACGGCGTCGGGGAGCGTCGGCCGTGGTGCGGCCTCGTGGCGTCGCACCCGCTCGGACTTCTCGGTCTCTTCGTAGACCGCGCGTGCAACCGGGACGCCCCGCAGGAAGTTGTGCTCGTAGAGGATCTCGACGCCGCGCTCGGTCAGCCCCCAAAATTTCGACGGTAGATCTCGCGTCGATGCGTTGGGTTCGTGCACGTAGACGTCGAGAATTCCTGCCTCCTGCAGCGTCTCGAGCTGGTCGAGGATGGCGGCCTCGTTCTTCGGGATCATGTAGTCGAGCTCGGCCAGCGACGTGAGGTGTGCCGGGTGGCCGAGGATCAGCTGCAGGACGAGATGGCGCGTCTCCTGAGAGAGCAGCTCACGCATCCGCTGCTGCTCTGCAAAGGGATCCTCGAACCCCTCCGGAGCCGTGTCGCTCATACAGTACAGTAGCGCGCTCGACTGCATAACGGTTTGGGTTAAACAAGTCAATAGATTCGCCGATGAACTGAGTTAGTTAGAAACGTCTATCACCCAGCCAGTACTGCTCCTCCCTATGAGCGCGCCATCCGTTCCGCCGAACTCGGGTGAAATCATGGAAGCCGTCCAGCAGGCCTTACGCGGGCTCGACGTCGGCTCGACTGAAGCTGTCCGAATTCTCTCGTGGGCAAACAGTGAGACGCCGGCGATCTACGACCGGGATCAAACCGCGTATCTCGTCCTCGGGAGTTACCGTGATCCGTATCTCCGCCGAGTCCGAGCAGTCAGCGACCGTCTCAACCGCCGATACGGAACGTACGCGTTTCTGATCGGAGACCTCTCGGACATCGACCTTCCTCGACTCTCGGAGTTTCGCGTGAAGTTCCATATCACGGCGACGCTCAGTGATTACGTCGCTGCCGTGTTCGAGCAGGATGCGGGCGGGGAAATCAACGAACTCGGCAAGCTTGGCGAAACCGAGTACTTCGAGAAGTCGTATGCCCTCCCGCGCGCCTACCAGTGGGAAACAGAAGGTCATCTCAGCGATGAACGCGATGTAATTGCTGCTGCCGCGCAACTCATGGCTGCCACCGATATCGACGATGAGAGCAAAGCTGCGGAACTCGACGCGCTTGTCAACCGTGCGAACCAGGCTGGGATCGACATCTCAGTCGATGAGGTGACAACCACGCTCGAGGAAGATGATTTCGAGGTCCCCTCGTACAGCTGGGTGCACCTGAACGACTTCCGGCTCTTCGAACTCCACGGACGATGCTATCCCTGGACAACAGAGGACGAGTTGCTCGAGGCCACCGACGATCTTCCAGGTTCACCGAGGCCAGAGTGGGAGCAGTAGCTGAGCCGAGATAAGATTAAGACTAATCTTGAGATTAGTATTAGTGCATCTGACCGTCGCCGTAGCCGATCAGCTACCGACCTAGTCAAACATGCAGTTGATCCGACTGGGTTATCAGCCTCTAATAGGTCGAGGACGTTCATAGCTTGAACCTGGAGAGGGCTTAATCTTAATATTAAGATTAAACCATCAAAAATCCGCTGCAAGAGGGGTGATGGTACCGATTCTAAGTATCGACTAGAGACAAAAGCTCCGATCTATGGAGTTGCTTGGAACGACTCGACTTCCGAGACCATCTTCACAACATCGACCAGTTCGTCCTGTGAAAGTGGGTCGATCTCTTCACGAACTCCGTCAGCGGTGTAGAAGATGGACGCCAAGATCTCGCGGTTGGGATACAGCTGCCGCAGCACGTGGTAGTAGACGCTGAGCTGTTTGCGGTACTCGACTTCCGCGTGTCGACCACGATCTGTCTTGTAGTCGACTACCTCGACGCGGTCGGGCAACACGTGGACGAGGTCGATAATTCCCGATATCATCACGCGAGTCCCGTCGACATCCAGCGGGAGGTAGGCGTCCTCCTCAACGAGCAGGTCGCCCGACAGGCCGTCGAGGAACGACATCACGTGCTGCTTATCGTCCCATCCCGGGTCGTCACGATCCAGTTCGACATCCTCGCCGCGCGCGTACGCTTCCGCGAAGTCATGGACGTCGGTACCGAACGCCTTCCCCATGCCGTCGTCGATGTCCTCAAAGATGTCCTCGCGCATCAGTGAGTGAGGCGAGTGGCCGACCGGTCCGTCTGGCGTCGGCACGGTGATCAGCAGCTCCGTCTGCTCGGTGTCGTCGACATTGCCTTCATCGGGATCAATGTCCCACGCTTCGACGTCGACCGGGAGTTCTTCGAGGAACGTGTTCGGCTCCTCCCCAGATGAGAAGATTACGTGACTCTCTGCACGCGTAATAGCCACGTAGAGTAGCCGTCGCTCCTCGTCGTACTCCCGTGACAAACACCGGCGAAGGATGTCAGTCCGCCAGTCATCGTACACGTGAGGAAGGCCGTCGGTCTCGGCGTACCGTTTCCGCTGCCGGAGTCCGACCGGATCCTGGTACGTAATCGTTCCACTGCTCCCGCCCGACGGCGGGAACCGCCCACTGTTCATGTTCGCGAGCACGACGATCGGATGTTCGAGCCCCTTCGCCGCGTGAATCGTCTGGACCGTCACCGAATTCGCACCCGCGTTCGCGTGGACCTCGTGGGTACTCCCGGCCTCGATGCCGCGCTCGATGAACCGGATGAGGTCCCCACGCGTCAGCGTCGTCGCAGTATGCACTGACTGGATCGTGTGGAGGACGACGTCGGCCGTGGCGCTGTCGTACCCGTACCGCGTGAAGACGCGCTCTGCTACCCCGCCGAGCGTCTCCAAGTCCGCCAGTTCCTCACGGAACGCACGCATGTTCTCGGGGTACGCCTCGGCCTCCAGGACGTGCTGCATCTCGTCGAGCGTGTACCCGGCCTCCTCGAGGACGACCGCCCAGCCGCGGTCGGCGTCGGATTCGAGAATCCTGAGCCACGCCAGTAGTAGCTTCGCCTGGGGCGTGCGGAACAGCTCGATCCCGCCCTCGTACGCCATCGGGAGCCCATACTCGTCGGCAGTCTGCAGCAGATCGCGGCCGAACTCACGGGTCCGTGTGAGGACCGCGACATCTCGATACTCGGGCGTCCGGAGCGACCCGTCATCGGCCTCAACCTGGTAGGCGTCGTTGCCGACGATCTCCTGAATCTTCGCGACCACCGACTTGTGTTCGTCCGGGCTGGCGATCGCTTCGATCTGCGTGTTCTCGTGCTCGGCGTTGGTCGAGAGCGAGACGATTCGATCCTGAACAGCCTCGACATCGACATCGTCCCGGTTCGCTGCCGGGACGAGTAACCCGTGTTCGGAGAAGTCGAGAATCTCCTGGGTGGAGCGGTAGTTCTCGACGAGTTCGATAGTGTGGATCGGCCGTGTGTCAAAGTTGACCCGTTCGTGGTCGGCGTTGAGTTCGTCGACGAACCGGTCAAGACGGTCCTCGAAGGCTGTGATGTTCTCGACTTCGGCGTACTGGAACCCGTAGATGCTCTGCTTCCAGTCGCCGACGACACAGAGGTTGTTCGTGCCCGCAAGCAGAAGCGTCAGCTTGAACTGGATCTCGCTGGAGTCTTGGAACTCGTCGACCATTGCGTAGTCGAACGCCACCGACTCGCGGAGCGCGTGGTCCTCACAGAGCAACACGAACGCAAACAACTGGAGAAACCCGAAGTTCAGGTAGTTCCGCCCGAGCGCGAATTCAAGGTACTCGTAGTAGACGTCGTGGACGAACTCCTTGAGGCCCCCACGGTCGGCGTCGAACACCATCCGAGCGACGGCGTCCGGTACCCGTTTCGTTCCCCGCCCACGAATCTCGGTCTTCTCGGGAGCATCCGGCAGATAGCACTTGTCCTTCCCGTAGCGATTGAGCTTCGAGCGAAGCCGTGACTGCTTGCTCCCACCGTTCCGCGGCTCGTTTACCTCGTCGAACAGCGATTTAAACGCCTCTAAATCACCGTCGAGATAGCGCTCCCCGTTCCGGTACCAGCCGTCGGCCGTCGGGAACACGCCCTTCGAGGCGAGCTGGGAGACGAGATCGAGGAGTTCGGTCGGGTCCGAGACAATGCGGAAGTAATCGTCGTACTCGGGATGGTCGTCGTTGAACCGGTCGATGAACTCCCCGAATAGGGCTTCCTCGACGAGGTCGTCCTCGATGATGCGCGTGGAGCCCGTGATGCGGTCGTCGATCCCGAGGTGCGTCGGAGCGTCGTAACCGTGCTCCTGGAGGAGATCGTGGCACAGCGAGTGGAACGTCTGGATTGGCGCGTCAGCGAGATCCCGCATTCCGTACTCGCAGTGACCGACGATCCGGTCCTTCATCTCGGTCGCGGCGTTGTTCGTAAACGTCACCAGCAGTACGTCCTCGGGGGCGACGTCGTCCTCGTCGACGATGTTCGCGTACCGGCGCGTGATAGTGAACGTCTTGCCCGTACCCGCGCCGGCGTCGACGAGGTACAGTCCCTCGGTGTTGTCGATAAGCTCCTGCTGTTGTGGATTCGGGTCAGTCTCAGTCATGATCGAGGAGGAGATCGCGGTTGTCCACGCGGCGGTAGTTCGGTTCCCCGCCGAGCCCGTGAACGGGGAAGCGTTCCTCGCCTTCCCGTCGCTGGTTCAGTTCGTCGATGCGCTCGGTGACAAACTCCTCGAAGGCGTCGAGGTCCTCTTCGAAGTAATTGTGGCTGCGAACGCGTGCCAGTTGGCGGAGCAGCTGTTTGCAGCCCGACGAGACATACTTGTACTCGCCGACGCATCCCCGGAGATTGGTTTCCATCACCTGCCCGAACTCGGAGTCGATGAGTTCGTCGCTGTCACGGGTCGCCGGCAGCGGCGCCGTCTCGAAGGCAACCCGGTAGTCGGTGTACTCGATCTTCGAGAGGGTCTTCTGGCAGTTTTTCGCCCCGTCATCGCGTAACGCTTCGAACATCGTTCGCGAGCGGGCGTGCTCTTCGAACGGCGTCGGATGATACGTGATGGTCGTCAGCGTATCGTCCAGGTCCGCCTCGCCAGCGACGACGTCGTCGAGTGTCTCAAGGAAGTGGAAGAACGTGAACTGGAGGCGCTCGTTCGGGCGTTCGCTGCGCCGGTGGGCTAGATAGAGGAGCGCCTGGAAGTTCGGCGTGTCGCTCGGTGGATCGAGCGCGGAGTTCTTGACGACCCTGGACGCGCGCTTGCGACTTCCGCTTTTGTAGTCAAGCAAATGGTCAGGGCCATGGACGAGGTCGATCTTCCCCTTCAGGCCGAGATCCTGGTTCTCGAACCAGCGCTCTGTGAACGGCGACTCGACGGACCGGTTGAAGTGATCGGCGAAGAAGTTCCGTCCCCACCCGCTGTCCGGGGTCAGCAGGTCGTCGCCCTCCGGAGTGCGGTCGTCGAGCAGCTCAACGATGGTTTCGAGGCCGACCTGATACTTGGTGCGACGCGTGGGACGGTCGACACGCCGCACGAACGACGCCGTTTCATCGAGCATTACGTCCACGAGATCCTCGATAGTCTCGGCGTCGATCAGGTCCGGGTGGTTGACGTAGAACTCGGCGAAGTCGTGGAAGAGATTCCCCTCCTTGAAATAGTCCTTATCGGGGCTGTCGACAAGCCGACTGAAAAGATAGTCGCGAGGGCTGTTGACGTAGGTGCTCAGGCTGGATTGACTGACCGTGTCGATCTGGGTCGGCGAGACATTGAGTGGTTCTTTCTCGAAGCCGTCCCCGCTTGCGCCGAACGTTCGGCCGTGCGTTACCGTGTCGAGGTCGCTGAAGCGCTCGAAGTCGTCCTCAAGGAGGTCCTCGAAGTAGAGACACGGTGTCGCCGGTGAGCCGCCGATCGTGTCCTGGACGAGATAGTACTGTTCGACGCCGTTCTGGAGCAGGAGTTGGAACTGCGTGAGGTTCCGGGTGAACTCTGCGTCGCGGTCGACCCACGGGCGACGAGGTGGGGAATGGGTCCACGACTCGTCAAGACCCAGGTAGAAGACGACGGGGCGGTCAACGTAGGCCGCGGATTTCGCGTCGGCCAAGAGGACCCCCTCGTGGTCACGGTCGACGGGCACCTCGTAGCTCTGGAGGTAGAACTCGAGCCGATCGACGGCTCGTTCGGTGATGTCGTCGTTCGCGATGCCGAGCGCCTCGAGTTCGTCGCGGAACGCATCGAGGCTGGTTCCGACCTGCCGTTCGTACGCGGTGAGCGCGGCTGCGAACGTGGTGTCCTCAATCTCCGTGCTAAATTCTCGGAACCACGGGAGACTGTCGGCTTCGACATCCTGGAGTCGTTTGTCGTTATGTTCGACGTCGACCGCAATCCCGAGGCGGGAGAGGACAGACCGAATAGTCTTCACGCGCGTATCTGTCCCGCAAGTGGCGGCGCGAAGGAACTGGACGAATCCGCGGTGATGCTGGTCGTCGGCGAATCCGGGGCCACCGATGAACGGAATGTCGGCTGCCTCGAGTGCGCTCTCGACGAGCGTCGAGTACTCGCTGCCGCGATCCGCAACGACCGCGACATCCTCCGCGTTTTCGGCGGAGACCACACCGAGCACGGCGTCGACAATCGCGGTACTCGAGTTGAAGACGTGGAACGGCGGGTGGTCGAAGGCGGCATCGGTGAACGGATCGACCCTGTCGTACTGCGCCGGGAGGATTGATCGTTCGAGGGTCGTGAGTTGGTCGTGGCCGACGACGGCGACGTCTTTTCTGTCGTCGATCTGGTACTCGCTGAGTCGCCGAGAGGTCGTGTCGAGCGTGGATAGCTGTTCAACGGTGGTCTCAGTTGCGGCGTCGGCGTACGCGTCGTAATTGAGGACAGCGTCGACGTGTCCCTGATGTTCCCAGCACTGGAGGGTGTTGCCGATCGCGTATGATGCCTGCTTCCAGTCGAGGTCGGTGGAGGTGACGAGTTCCAGAAACGCGCTCCGGTCCTCGGCGCGTTCGCGACGGCCCGCTGCAAGTCGACGTGGCGTGATGGCGAATGAGCCAAGCTGCGGTCGGTCGAGGCGTCGATTCAGGCCACTGGCAAGCGGTGCGTCAGGAACGACGACGAGATCGTAGTCGCGGACGTCATCGTAGAGCGTGTCGAGTTGTTTCGCCCGCGTAACTGGCACGCCAAGAACAACTCAGGCATTTATTCATAAAATTATCGCCACCTATATTCATGATTGCTACCACCACGGTCGTTCCTCGTGGATCTGATCCAAAACCGAGGGATGGATTCTCTCGTCGCTACTAGTTAACCAACATAGTTGAGTGATATGTCTCGGTTGTTGGTTAATCCGATTCCAAGTAGAGGCCAGAAATCACGAGGAGAGAAGAGGAGAAATGTGGAGTTAATCTTAAGATTAAGTTTCAAATTAGATTTAAGTTGGTTCGGTATGTGGAGCCACCATGAGCGATCAATTCACCGAGGCCCTGGATCAAACGGAGGAAGCCCAGGAAGCCTACGCAAATCAGCTCGGCATCAAACCAGCGCGGATCCCATTTACAGCCGAAACACTTCCCGACGCAAGTATCGCAGTGCGCGCGAATCAAGACCTCCTCAATGAAGTCGCAAGTCACATTCTGAATCGGGCTGGCCACATCTCGATCATCGACGAGCGAGGAGCTGGAAAATCGCATTTCCGTGATCTCGTCTATGATGCGCTTTCAGAAGGCCCTCGAAGTGAGGAGTTTAGGGTCGCTCGAATCCGCGAAGTCGAATCCATCACGACCCGTCGATTCTATACACGCCTTCTCGACGAACTGAGTGAGTACGATGACCTCGAGATTCCGGAGTCGTATCCCCACGCCACAGATGAAGTCCGCCAGATCGTCGAAGAGGTCGCCGAACAGCTCGAGGAGCTCAACGTGGCTTGTATCATCCAAGTTGACCAGCTCGAAGATGCGGCCCGAAACACGCGAACCTTCGAGCAGCTGTTAGCGGCATTGCAGAGCGTCGGGGACCTCGGTAACAGTGAACCGGTCTTCATTCTCTTCCTGTTCGGAACGGAACGGGCTGGTGATCGGATCGAGGAACTGCGGGAGACCCTGAGTTCTCGTCTCGTCGCGAAGGATCGGACCCTCGAGCGGTTCGGGTTCGCAGAGACGGAGGAACTCATTGCCCGCTGGCTGGCCTGGGCTCGCGAAGAGGAGTATGATTCCGGCTATCCGTCCGATCCATACGCGGCGAGCGCCATCGAGACCGTCGTCGACGTCAGTGATGGGACACCCCGCGATACACGGCAGAAATGCTATCATGCCTTCCGAGCTGGCGCACAGCAGTTTGCGAGTGAGAACACCGTCGAGATCACGGACGAGACATTAGACGAATATCTTTAATATTAAGCTTAAGAATGAGGGCATATGAGCAACGACAACCCATTCGGCAAAGCCATGGACGAGGCAGCCGAAGAGCAAGATCAGGAGGAGCGCCAATCAGCATCGGATTTCGATGCAGAACCCTACTATGACGCGCTCAATACCGGAGTGAAGGACCACACCATCGGGGTCTCTGTGAGTGAAGAGATGCACCAGTTCTGGCGAGAGCTCCAAGATGCGGATGACCTCGACGTCGATCCTGCCCAGTCCATTCGCAACCATCTCGAGAATCTCTCGCACCGCCATCCCGAGGTGTTCGAACGAGCGATGCGAAAGCTCGAGATCGACCGGGAGATGTGATCATCGGGCTTACCAGCTGAACGGTTAGCGTACCGCTTCGTTAGTAAATTACATAGCGGATTGCTGTTGTCACCGCGTCTGTGGTAGGCGTGATTACAGCGTTTCATACCCACTTGAGTCCTGGTGAGACCCGCCCCTATCGATTTGTTTTGCTGAGCAATCGATTTTCAGCCAGTGGATTTGTCTTAACCAACAAAACTATGGTTCTGGCAGCTTTGTTGGTTAACACAGTCGGACCTGACTCCCATGCCCTACGAGCCACCAACGCCCCCATCAGAATTACCCACGGAGCTGATCGACACACTCAACGACTATTCTCCCGAGAAGCTCCAGCACGTCGCCCGGTACGCCGACGAACTCGCTGAGTACAAGGAACGAGAGGCACGGCTCGCAGAGGTGGAGGATGAAGATGAGATCGACGAGCGTCCCGATGACCTCCCTGATGACGTCCCCTCGAAAGCGACGATCACGATCAAGGAGATCAACGACAACCGCTATTACTACTGGCAGTGGCGGGATGGAGAAAAAATCCGATCTCAATATAAAGGTCCCGTCAATCCTGGCGAGTAGACGAAATAACAGTTCGGTTGGATGATCTGTGCGGGGTAACACCCCGTCTGCGAAGTGAAAGACGGGCAGTGTCAGCGCTCGGGTCGCGGGGCAGTCTGGTAGCGTTTGATATCGTCGGTCTTCTCGACCTGGTCGTAGATCTCTTGGAGCGTGTCTTGCGCTCGGAGGAGCTTGTGTTCCTCAAGGAACTGCCGTCCACTCTCACTGACTCCGTAGAACTTGTACGGGAGGTCGTTCTGCCGGCGGTCCTCCGGCAGGAGCACCTCCTCGACGATGCCGACGTCGACGAGCTGCTGGAGGTGCTGACGAATCGTCGTCTGGCTCTTGCTCGGATTGACGTAATCGAGTTCCTTCAGCGTCGGCAGTTCCGATGGATGCCCGAGGATATCCTGGAGGAGCGAGAACCGCGTCTCCTGGGTGACCACGTTGAGCCGCTCCCGAACGGACTCTAGGTCGCCGGGCGTGTGGTCGGAGGTACTCATTACCATAGAATTCGAATAATGCGTGAAAAAGCGTTTCGCTCAAATACGCATCGGTTAGAAGCGAATTGACCGAATCGACTGACTGTGTACGGTGGCACCGCTAATACAAGAGACCGGGCGTGTTTAGACGCTAGTAAGAGCGGCTAAATGTCTAACTTACTAGGAAGTGAAGCGGGAAAAGCCGGTTGTGTCATCCAAGCTCGCCCGCTTCACTGATCGGGTTGTCTCGCTTGCTCAAAAAGCCGTCGTCGGTGAGCCAGATCCAGCGTTCAAAGACGGTGACGGCGGCTACGCAGATTGGGTGATCGTGGCAATCCACGGCCTCCGCGAGTACCTGGATCATACGCATCGGCGGTTGCTGGACGTGCTCCACGAGATGCATGGAATTGTTGCCAAACTCGACCTAGCGGTGGCTGATCTGCCTGATTTCACGACCGTGTGTACGCGCAAGCAGGATCTGGAAATGCACATCTGGCGCGTCTTGCTGCGGCTGTCGGCAGAGTTGCACGATCTCGGCGATGTTCAGGCGATCGACGCAACCGGCATGGATCGGATTGCCGCCAGCCAACACTACGCAAAACGGACGAATTACACGTTCGAGGCGGTGAAAACGACGCTCCTCAGTGATTGTAAGACTGGTGTGATCCTAGATATACATTGCTCGATGAAACAACCGCACGATTCGAAGATCGGCTGGCAAATGGTCAAACGCAATATCGACAAACTGAACATTCTCACCGCCGACAAGGGCTACGACTGGTGGCTCCTTCGCCAAAGACTCCGTGCTGAAGGCGTCAAACCGGTGATCAAGCACCGCGAATTCGGCTGTCACGGCGTCGCAAATAATCTCTTGCAAGATGATACGATCTATCATCAACGCTCGAACGCCGAATCCACATTTTTCGCGCTGCGCCGCAAATATGGCGAGATCGTTCGAGCTCGAACGTGGTTCGGTCAGTTCCGCGAACTCGTCCTGAAATGCGCCGTCAGAAACATCGAACTCAACGTCAGTCACTCACAACCGTGAATTCACGCGTCTAAACAAGGCCCAAGAGACCAGATATCGAGATCTCTGAACTCGATTGAGAGGTTAAGGAGACGCACCCCTATCGACTTGTTCGACAAAACCACCTGCATGCGGAGGGTCACCTCTATCGATTTGTTCAGCGGGAAGTCGTCCACGGAAGACCAGTATTGAACCAATGGAGCGAAAATGCCGAAATTGAGTAGAGAGGTGGCTATAGACGTGATCGGCTGCATCTATCGTGACCGTGTCGGCAGGACCACACACCCACCCCTATCGATTTGTTCTGGCGAGAAAGGGTGGGGAGGGGAGAGTTGGTCACGCGGAACTCACGTGGATATTGCACACTATGATGAAGTCCTTCGGCAGGATCGGTCTTTATTACCTCGATTTCTACTGTATTCGGCATACGGGAGGGGTATGAGACAAATCGATAGGAGAGGGTGTAGAGTAGGTAGCTTGGGAAACAGAGGGAATAACAAGACACCCCACCATGGTACCAATATGTTCCCTGAGCCCGCTCTTCGTCCCCTGATTTCTTGACCAGTATTTAAGAACTCGATTAGGTGGGTAATAGAGTGCAGGAGTGCAGTTAGAACAAATCGATAGAGGTGCGTTCTACTAGCTAGCTAGTAGCTAGAACTAGAAAGAAGAGAAAGAGAAGATGAAAGCAGCTCTCGATTCCGTGCTAATCGTAACGTAGATGCAGCGTTAGTCCGTTCGGGAATTCTCTCACCCCCTCCCCTCCTTTGTGGTTAGAACAAATCGATAGGGGTGAGAGGGTGTTCGAGAGTTCTCGTGGATCGGTTGAGACGAAGGGTTCCTAACAAATCGTCGGAGGTCGCGGAGGACAACGGTGTAACCCTCCGATATCCTGGTTCTGAACGTCATACCGGTAGAAAAGAAATCGACAGGGGATCTTTTAGTATCCTGATAGAGTGGGGTCCGGTATGCCCACGGATCCTGGTCCCGAGGAGACCCCCGAGTCCACGGGTTCTATCAAAGATCTCATTCTCGAGCAGGAAGAAGCCGCGAGTCTCATCAAAAACCGGTCACTCCTCGAACCGAACGAGATCGTCGACGAAGAACGTATCGTCGGTCGTGACACCCAGCTCACTGATATCACTCAGCATCTCCGCGTCGCGATTAGTAACGAGCGGCCGCCGAACCTTCTCCTCTATGGCCCCTCCGGGACCGGGAAATCGCTCATCATCAACGCCGTCTGCCAGAACATCGTCGAACTCTGCGAAAGTCGTGACATCCGGTTCGGCGTCATCCAGATGAACTGCCAGAACGTGGGGACCCTCGGCGCAGCTGTCTACGAACTTGCGCGAAAGGTGGCGAACGACATCGGAACGACTGTCGACGTTCCGGAACACGGGGTTCCAAACAAGAAAAAATGGCGTGAACTCTACCGTCTGATCAACGACCATTACGACACAGTCGTGTTCATTCTCGATGAACTCGACATGCTCGTCGGTCGTCGCGATAAGGACGAGCCAGCCTTCTCCCGCCTTCTCTATCAGCTCTCTCGTGCTGGAAGCACCGACGAGATCACTGCCCAGGTCTCCGTGACTGCCATCACTAACGACACGAAGATGATGGAGAGCGTGGGAAGTCGCGCTCTCAGTTCGTTCACCCCCGAGGACGTTCACTTCAGTGACTACGACGCCAACCAGCTCCGGGAGATTCTCCGGGCTCGGGAAGATGCCTTCCACGAGGATGCCCTTAGCGATGACGTCATCCCGCTCGCAGCAGCATTCGCCGCACAAACCAATGGGGACGCGCGGAAGGCGATCGATCTGATGCGAACAGCGGGGTCGATCGCAGAGAAAACAGGTGCAGACAAAGTCCGTGAGGAGCACGTTCGAGAGGCCCAAGATAAAGTCGAGAAGAACCGCGTGTTAGAGGTGACTCGTGGGATTAGTACGCAGAAGAAGCTCTGTCTTTTCGCGACTGCAGCTGTGGCGAGTGAAACTGGAACTGGTGCAGCGAGAAGCCCGATCGGATACCGAGTGTATCAGTACTTGACGGGTACCCTGGATTCGGACCAGTACCACCAGGAGACGTACGTGAACAAGATGAAGGAACTCACGACATATTCGTTGGTCGAGACAGAGCGGAAGAGCCAGGGGCCACACTCGGGCAGCTATCTCGAGTTCACGTTTGGTGAGAATCCGGAGACCATCATCGAGACGCTCCGAGAAGATTCGCGGCTAGACGACGTCCACGATGACGAACTCCGTACCGTCGTGAACGCACAGCTCAACAAGTAGGCTGTTCCTCGAACAAGTCGATAGGGGTGGGTCTACAGATCGTGGTGGTCGTTCACACAACAAATCGATAGAGGCGACCGTCCAAGAGTTCGCGTCATCGATATTCTGGAGGAAGCAGTGACGGCGCATCGGATCTTAATGGCTATTCACTCGTTCGGAACTGCTGTGAACGCCGTCAGATCTAGCTCCCGTGTTTCGGCAAGTTCCCGACGAATATCTGTTCGATCCCACCCGAGTGGTGAGAGTACGCTTTCGACAGCGCGAACGAGCTGTGTCTCGTAGTACGACGGATCGTACGTTTCGACCCCCTCGTGGGCGAGGGCGACGCGGTCCCGCGAGGATTTCTCGTCGTCGACGACCACGTACTCGATATCCTGGCCGGGATGGACGGTGAGGTCCTGGTCGCGAGCCCGTTTCAGCGCTGCGACGTTCTGTGTGTTCTGGGTATAGCCGTCGAGTGGTTTGGAGACGCGATTCCGTTCGAGGAGCTGCTCGACCGCTACCTCACCGGCATGAAGGTTCGAGATTGCCCGTTCGAGGCAGCCAATAACCGCCTCCGGCGATTGCGTCGCATCGAGGCGATCGAGACACTCCCGCTGGACGTCCTCGATGAACCGGGGCGTCGACCGCTGGCGGGCTTCGATCCCACGGACTTTGAACTCGTCCGCGCCGGCAACCTTCCCGAAGTACTTCGTTAGCGCGCCGGCGTCGCTCTCTCGCTGCGGCACGAACGTCACCCAGTCGTAGTGAGCTTCATACTCGAGACGGATATCGACCGCCTCGGTGATCTCGGTCGCGAGCTCCTCCAGGTTCTCGCGCTGGCGCTCGTCGACGTCGGGATCCGGCGTTACCCAAATCGAATCGACGATGCCGTGAACGACACGCCAGCCGCCGGCTTCGAGGCGTTTCTTCGCCGTCAACAGAATCTCGCGCGCGAAGGCGTTGATCGCCTCGTGGCACTCGATTCTTCCGTACTTGGCGTTGTTGAAGCCTTGATAGCCGAAGCAGGCAACGAGAATCCATTTCAGCGCACCTGACCGCCCTTCGAGTTCGTCGAGGCGTTCCTCATCAGGCTCGTCACGCCGCTGTTCGCGACGGATGGCGGCTTTAATCTCGTCGCGAGCATCGATAATCGGCTGGAGGACGTCAACGAGGTAGCCCCGCTCGTCACAGATCGAATAGCCGAGTCCCGGGACGTCCTCGCGGTCGCGATGGCACTCACACCGAATCACGTCCGGCGAAACGTTCCGGGTGCAGATGATATTCGGATAGAGACTCGAGAAATCGAGTTCGTGGACGTTCTCGTGGAGGCCGACCTCAGGCGCGAAGATGAACCCGCCACGGTCGGCATCGTGGAGCACCCCTATCGATTTGTATTTCTCGTGCCGCCAGGAGTGCCACGGTACCAAGACGCCTCGTTTGTGGGCTTCGCAGACCTGGATGGCCGTGAGGATGTTACCGATCGACGCCCACGCAGTTTCCTGAATCGGCTTGCGCGACCGCGTGACGAGGTCGAGGACGCCGTCGATGTTAGTCTCGCCGAAGAAGAACGTGTTCGACCGGTCGATGATCACTCTCCCAGGCACGTTGTATCGCGCCGGCGAGTGCCCAACGCGGCCGTAGCTCGCATAGGTTGAGCGGCTTGCGAGCTGCTGGAAATCGACCCCAGTGTACCGACTCAGCGAGAAATCGTCGACGCCGGCGGTCGTGGCCATCCCGTACAGGGTCGGGATGATCTCGCTCGTCGAGCAGACGAGGACGTCTGGATCGTGGTCATTGAGCGCAGCTTGGACTGTCGTCAGGATATCTGCTGGCGGCCCCGTGATCGTCTCGCCGGCGACGGACAGTTCGGTGTACGCGTCGCCGGTCGTCTCGGTGATTGGGACGTCGAGGCGGAGCGTCGAGAGATCGCTCGCTGGCGTCGGATCCACGTTGTTCTCCAAGCAGTACCGGAACTCTCGCGAGAGATCGACGTTGAAGCAGGCGAGATCCCCGACGGGATACTCGGACAGCTGTCGTGCCTGCCGGGCTAGCGACGTGACACGGTCGATGTGGGCGACGTCGACGGCCAGCACATCCTCGTCGTCGCGACGGAATCCGGGCCGCCGGGCGACGATATCAGTCGCGACGACGTCCGGGTGCCGGTCGTACACGGTTCGAAGTCGCGTGAAGTCGATTTCGACATCGGGTGCGCGGGGGGCGACGTAGAAGCGCGGCGTGTAGTCGTCACGTTCGGTCGCGACGGCGCCGTCGGCAGTCGCCTCCCATTCGAGGACCCGACCATCGTTGAGGTAGTCGATTGCGAACGGCATGGCTATTCGTCGTGTTCCCCGGCCTCCCGACCCCCCTCTGCTTCGAGCGCGGCTTCGAGTTCGTCGAGGCGGTCTTCGTGCGATTCG
Source organism: Haloarculaceae archaeon H-GB1-1 (assembly GCA_029688825.1). Taxonomy (GTDB): domain Archaea; phylum Halobacteriota; class Halobacteria; order Halobacteriales; family Haloarculaceae; genus JARUKX01. Next base: position 27,980 of record JARUKX010000017.1, read on the forward strand.
AGCCGGGCCTCCTGTTCGAGGTCAATGCTGAGGAGCGCCGGCAGTAGTGGGTTCTGGTGGTTCAACAGCCCGCTCGCGTCGGCGTGCTCGCGAGCGTAGGCGAACAGCTGGTCGAACCGGGGTTGGTCGCGACGCCGGAGTGCACGCCGAAAGTCCGCCCAGCGCTCCTCGATGGCCCGCAGTGCATCACGGTAGGTTGGGTTCGTACGCCCCATCGCTATCGTCCTCCTGACCCGGTTGCAGTCCAGGCATCGAGCAAGGGGTCTGCGGTGGCCGCCACCGTCTCACTGTCAGCTGTGACGCCCGTCCCGACGGCCTCCGGGGTCGGCGTCGACGGGCCCGGCGTCGTCGGCTCCACGCCGACCTGCGTGGCGCGTGCCGCGAGCAGCTGCTGCCAGTACGCGAACGTCGTCTGGTAGTACGCGCCGTCGTCGACGGGGTAGACGAGCGTCTCGAAGTCCTCGCCGACGACACGTGGCCCCATTCGGGTCTGCTCGCACTCCAGATGGTGGTCGGCGACCGTCGCAATTGGCTCGGTGAATTCGTTTCGTTCGTTTCGCGTAACGAGCACCGGGATGTCGTACCCCTCGGCGTAGGTCGCTAACCGGGCGAGAGTTCGAGCCTGAAGGGTTTTCGCATGAGTCTCGCCGAGGGTATCGTCGGTGCGATACTGGGCGTCGACGGCCGGCGCGACGATGAGGGCGGGGGTGTGGGGCGACGTGTTCTCGTCACGACTTGGCGCCCCTCGGCCGGCCGCCCCGGCATCGGCGGTGGACGTCTGGATTACCTTATTCACCGCTGACGGGAGATCACAGACGGCGCCGTAGTGCTGGTAGGCGGTAAATCCGCGTGCCACGTGAATTCGGTTGAGCAACCGTTGACTGGGCGCGATCTGGGCGAGTATTGTAGTTGTCGCGTGGCCATTTGCGTCGACCCAGAAGGCGGGCCCGTCGTGCAGGAGGAGATGGTCGAGCACGAGCGACTGCAGGATCGGGACGCCGCGGCCCCCCTCGACGTCGAGCAGCGTGATGCCGTCGTCGAGCTGCGGCAACAGCATCTCGTCCGTAGCTGGATCGGCCTGGTCAGCGAGGGACCGATTGCGGTCAGCCCCCCGTGTCGAGGCTTTCCGAATTGACAATAATGTAAAAGGTATGCCAGAGCGACGGTCAGTCACATCGCAGTAATCGCCCGCTATCCGCCGTTGTATGGCTCGTCCACCGAGCGCACAAGCCCGGTTGACGTAATTCCACAAGATTGATAGTTTGCGTCAACCTACCCCGGCGTGGCTCGTGCCGGTGCCATATCCACACCACACGGCCTTTTGGTCGAACTCGTTACCTGGAACCGTCTTCGAGCGGGTTGTCACCCAACTCGAGTAGCTACGAAACACAGGTGCGTCACGTCGAGCACGTCGGGCGAGTCCCGGACCAGCGTTACTGTACCGGGAGGCGGACCCAGCACGTGAAGATAGCCACAACGTTGCACGTCGTTCTGTCTGCGCTTCGACGCCATCGTTGATTCCGACGGCACACGCTAGCTACCGTTCGCGCAACGGTGCCGTCAGTACTGTCTCAGCCCCTGTTCGGTCGGGAACGGACGGTCGCATCCCAGTCGTCATCCATCTCGGCGTCGGTCAGGAGGCAGTCATCGAGGGCGTCGACAAGTGCCGCCTCGTCCATCGCGGTCCGGATGACCACAAGTTCCGTGGTGGTGAACACCATGCCGTAGTCGAGCACTGTCGTGCTCATCCCACGAGTCGCCCAAACACCTGTGGGTCGTGGTAACCGTCCGCCTTGAAGCCGAGCTCGATGGCGTACGTGACGTCGCCGATGCCGTGTGACCGCATCACGGGCGGCGTCACGTAGAGTGGACGGTCGCCGTCGGTGAAGTCGTCAGTGCCGCGGGCGACGTCGACGTTGTATTCCTCGGCGTACGACTGGAGGGTGTCGGCAAACGTGGCGTACGCCTCGCGAATCGACTAGCAAGGGCAAACACATTTGCGAGCGCGTCACCTCTGGTCGGTCACGATGATGCTCCCGACGCACGCGCTCGCCGGGATGGTGCTCGCGGTGCCGCTCGTCGTCATGGCTCCCGAGCACGCCGAGGTCGCGCTCGTCGCTGGCCTACTAGGTGGCGTCTGGCCCGATCTCGACCTCTATGCGGGTCACCGCAAGACGCTCCACTATCCGACGTACTACTTGGTGCTCGCCGTCGCGGCACTACCGGTCGTCCTGTTCGTCGGGACGAGCCTCGCAGTCGGGATCGAAGTATTCTTTCTGGCGGCGGCGGCCCACAGCCGCTCGGACGTGCTCGGCGGCGGGCTGGAGCTTCGGCCATGGGAGGGGACGTCCAACCGGGCGGTCTACAGCCACTACCACCGTCGGTGGCTCCCGCCAGCCCGATGGATTCGATACGACGGCGCGCCCGAGGACCTCCTGCTGGCCGTGGTCCTCGGGGTCCCTCTCCTGGTGGCCGTCGACACGCCGCATCGGACGCTCGTGCTGGCTGCGCTGGGTGTCGCCGTGGCCTACAGCCTCGTTCGCCGGCATCTTCCGGCGCTCGCGGAAACACTCGTCGCCTTCGCTCCAACACCCGCAAAGCAGTACCTCCCCGCCCGCTACCGCGCGAGCGAACGTGAGCCCGGCACGGTCGGCACCGATGCGCAGTGAGGCCTCCGGATGCCGTGCGGGAGCGAGCGGAGTCCGATTCGTCGAGCGCTACCCGTCCACCGTGCAGTCGGTGTCGAGTGGGAACTCCAGCGACGAATGACCGGACCACTGGAACTCGTAACGGGGCTGTTCCTGACGGCTCTCGTCGGCACCCTCCTGGAGGGGGTCCGCCGCCGGAACGTGTCGGCGGTCGTCAACGCGCTCGTGGCGCTCGGTGCCGGTGTGCTTCCGTTCGTCCTCGAACTCGTCGTCCCCTCGGTGTTCGGATGGACGATCTCGTTCGACCCGTCCCTCCCGCTCTGGATCGTGATTGCCGGGTTCGGCCACTCGCTGGGTATGCTCGGCCTCTACGAGGCGGTCTGGTGGTGGGACCACCTCACACATACGATCTCCGCCGGGCTCGTCGCGACGGCACTGTACGCCGCGGTCGTCGTCACGCCGCACTCGAACCCGATTCCGGTCGGGCCAGCGTGGGTCGGCGTGACGACCGTCTGGCTCGTCCTGCTCGTGGGTGTGTTCTGGGAACTTTTGGAGAGCCTCGCGCGGGCGGTCGCCGAACGGTACAGTGTCGAACCACTCCTCGTTCAGTACGGCCCGCTGGATACCACGCTCGACCTCTTCTTCGACCTGCTCGGGGCCGTGGTGGTGGTCGCCGCCGATCTACGGCTATTCGTCCCGTTCGCGAGCCGTCACGAACAGGCGACCGAGTGGGTCCTGCACGCCACCGTCACGTTCCTGCTCGGTGGCTTGGTTCTCCTCGCCGTCGTTGCACGTGTCTGGCTCGACGGCTCAGGCCCTCACGACGAACAGGGCTAAGCTGGCTAGCTCTCAATGCACACACCTCCTCGACGAAAGCAGCGACGCTCGCAGATGCGAAGCGAAGAGCTGCGTCCAGCGAGCGCGCTCGCTGTTCAGTGAGACGGACGACCAGTCCGCTGCACCATCGTCGCTCGCTCATCTGACGGGTCGACCGGATCGACTCCGGGGGACATTTAGTTGCAGACGACGTCCACCACCGTATGAACCCGGACGACGTCCGCCAGGACTGGGCCGAGCGCTCCGGCAAGTACTCACCGTCGTACTACGCGGAGATCGGCCCGAACGAGGTGAGCGAGACGCTCGCCAGCGTCCTCGACCACTACGTCGCCGACGACGCCGCCATCCTCGAAGTCGGCTTCGGTTGCGGGCGACACCTCGAACGCCTCCGCAGACAGGGCTACGAGAACCTCACCGGCATCGACATCAACGACGACGCGTTCTCGGTCATGGACGAGCACTATCCGCAACTCGAAGCCACGGGGACGTTCCATCAGGGCGCGCTCGAAGACCTCGTTCCCGAGTTCGACGACGACGCCTTCGACGTCGTCTACTCCGTCGAAACGCTCCAGCACGTCCACCCCGACGACACCTGGGTGTTCGACGACCTCGGCCGCATCACCAGCGACCTCCTCGTGACCGCCGAGAACGAGGGGAACAGCCCCGAACGCGGACGCGGCGATGCCGACGTGAGCTACGTCGACGACGAGTTCCCGCTGTACCACCGCGACTGGAAGCGGGTCTTCACGGACGTCGGGTTCGCCCAGTTGATTCGGGAGCCCACCTCTCGCGACACGATTCGAGTGTTTCGGGCGCTCTGAGGCGGTCGCAGGCGACGTCCTCGGCGCGAGCTACTCGGCAGTGATCGGTGGGCCCGGCGAGAATCCGTCCTCACGTCCAGCCAGTGGATTCAAGATGGCCGCAATCTGTTGTTGAGAACAGCATGGAAATTTCTGACCGATTGCGATGTCTCTTTTCCGCCGAAATCGAGGAGGACGAGGGCTCGTACCGCATCGAAGTACCGAAACAGGAAGTCTCGCTGGGGGCCGTCCGCGCCGACCAGACCTATCGGGTCGCGCTCGTTCCCGTCGGGTCGAACGGCGAGTCGGCGTCGAACGACGACGACACGCCGGCAAAGTCGGCGCAAGGCCCACCCGTCGACGAGGGCGACGTCCGCGAAGTGGACGTCGACAGCATCGGCGAGCAGGGTGACGGTATCGCCCGCGTCGAGCGGGGGTTCGTCGTCGTCGTGCCCGACACCGAGGTCGGTGAGCGCGTGACCATCGAGATCACCGACGTTCGCGAGAACGTCGCGTTCGCCGAGGTGCGCGAGCGGCAGTCACACTTCGACTAGCCCGGTATCCCGGGGCGTTCGGCGGCGGCGACAGTCGTCGATTGGAGCGGGAACGATGCGGTGTCACTCGTCGACGGGGGAGTGACGGACGCGACGTCGTCGACAGTCTCGGGTCCAATTCGTCGACGCCCACCCGGCCGTTGCAAGCCGTAGCCATATCTCCACGACAGCCCACGTCTCGAAGTGCCGACGGAGAGCGGTGCGGATTCCCGGACTGTTCCACAGTGGCGATCGACCAGCGAATCATCGATAGCGATGACGACACCCCTCACTGTCACCGACTCGCTGATACGGATGTTCGACGCCCTGATGCGGGCTTATCCGTACGTCTTCCATCCGGCAACGACGTTAGGGCTGGGACTCCTGGTCCTGCTGTACTACGAGTGGCGTCGCCAATCGGCGTCTCGGACGGCCCTGTGGCGACGACTCGGCGTCCTCCTCGGGAGTGGTAGCATCGCGTTTTCGCCCACTGTCGTCTACATGATCGTCACCGGCAACGGGCTTCGGGCGACGACGAAGGGGAACGTCTGGCAGGTCGACTGGCTCGTCGGTGGTGGGATTCTACTCGCGATGGCCGCGCTCTGGACGGTCTGGACCCGCTTTGGCTGGGGAGCACTCTTTTCGAACGGGCTCGAAGCGGTCACGGCGGCGATGGTTCCGTACCTCCTGCTCTCGCCGTTCTGGAACGTTTCGGGGCACGTCATCATCGCGGTCGTTCCTCTGCTGTACTTAACGCTCGTCGACGCGACGTTCTGGCCGCTGCTCGCCATTCCGGTCGTCATGGTTCCCAATCGAATCTACCTCGACGCTCACACCTGGCCACAGGCGCTCGGAGCGTTCGTTCTCGGAGCGGCTCTGACGCTCGTGGTCTACCGGCATCGGAACGGTGATGGGCAAGACCTCACCCCGGAGCGACGTTTCAGCGGGCTGTGACGAAGTGGCAAATCCCCACCGGACGTTGCAGCTGCAAGCTGAGGGCCTATTCACACGACCCAGCTACAGTCCGATTCAATGGTAGACATTATGGGCCACCTGGCGTTCGGCCTGTTGTTCGCAATTCCAGCCTGGTTCCGCTGGCGGAAACGAGTGAGTGCGTCGTTCGTCTCGCTCACGGCGGTGTTCGCGCTGGTTCCGGACATAGACATCTGGCTGGCGACGTGGTTCCCCTGGGAGGTTCACCACCACGGTGTGACCCACACAATCGTATTCGTGGTGGCTGCCAGCCTCGTCGTCGGTGTGGTCACGGCAGCCGCTTTCACCAACGTACTCGACGACTGGTTCGGCAGGGACCGCTTCGACAGCCGGGACGTCTTCGGCTTCGTGACGGTCGCCACCGCCCTCGGAGGAGTGAGCCACGTGTTCGCCGACACGCTCTCGGCCCCGGACATCTCGACCCCGATCGAGCCGTTCTGGCCCTTCATCACCGAGCCATTCCCGGTGGACGTGATCTACTACGACGACCCCCTCTGGAACGTGGGGTTTCTCGCCGTGATGCTCGTTGCCCACCTTATCGTCGCGAGCGTCGTGCATCCGGTCGACCGCAGCGAGCCACTGCGTGGTCAGGAGTCGGGATAGCGCGAAAGGCGACATCAGTGCTCGGAGTGGTTCGCGGTTCGCCTTCGGCAGCTGACTGAAGATGAAGTCGAAGAGGAACATGGAGGCGAATATGAAGTTGGAAAGGGTCATGGTGATGAAGATGGAGATTGGGGGGACGAGGATACGATGCGACGGGGAAACAGCGACAACGGCGAGTCACAGTGGAAGCGGCGAGTCAGCGTCCACGGGGAGGTGACGTGATTTTTTCCCAGGTATCGTACGGTGCCATATGCCATTCGTGGAGACGAACGGAGTGGCGACGTACTACGAGCGCCGTGGGACCGGGCCGCCGATCGTGTTCGTCCACGGCGCTATCGTCGACCACTCACAGTGGTGGCCACAGGTCACGGCTCTGAGCGACCAGTTCACGACGTACGCCTACGACGTTCGCGGGCACGGGAGAACCCGTGGATCAGACGTAGACAGCTACTCGGTCGAACTGTTCGCGGCCGACCTCGACGCGTTCATCTCGGCCCTGGACGTCGAGCAACCCATCCTCTGTGGTCTCTCGATGGGCGGCTGCATCGCACAGGTGTACGCGGCCAACCATCCCGACCGTCTCGCCGTCCTTGTCCTCGCGGACACCTTCACACCGGAGATCTTCGACCGCTGGGAGTGGGTGCAACGCTCGCTTCTCTTGCGAGCCGTGATACCCCCAGTTCGACTCCTCGGCTACGAGCGAGTGGAGCAGGCTATGGTGTGGCTTCAGGAGCGCATCTCCAAGGGCGTCAGCGGCGACTACGAGAAGATACAGACACTCCCGGCGAGCGGGCCGAAGATGGAGACCGACGAGTTCGCGAAGGTCGTTCGGGCGCTCGCGAGATTCGACGAGACGCGGTTCGACCTTTCGGCGATCACCGTGCCGACGCTCGTGCTGTACGGCGAGCACGAGGCGGGGTTCGTCAAGCGACACGCGTCGAAGCTCGGCCGGGAGGTACCCGACGCCGTGGTCGACGTCGTTCCGAGCGGAGGTCACGCGTCGAACCTCGACAATCCCACGTTCGTCACCCAGGCCCTGCGGGATTTCTGCTATCGGATTGGCGCAGGCGAGTCGTCACCCGAACCGTCCGTCGTCGACGACGACGAGTGACGAACGGGTGCCGGAATTTCAGAACGGTCCCACGGACTTCCAGGCATCGCCGACTTCGGGAAGGATCACGGAAATCAACGACAATCGCTACGACTGGCAGTGATGGGACGGGCAGAAAGGCCGCTTCCAGTACAAAGGTCCGGTCAACCCGGACGAGTGAAACTCGAAGGGGGAAGACACCCACCCCACGTTTCCGTCGTATCTGAAAGAGGGTGGAGGAGGTGAGTCCGAGATGGTGGAAAGCACACCCACCCCACGTTTCCGTCGTATCTGGGAGGTGTAGAGGGGGTGAGTTCGAGATGAGGGGAAAGACACACCCCCCACGTTTCCGTCGTTTCTCCACAATAGTGCAGGAAGAGATAACGAGCACTAGCATACACAGACAAATTATGTTGAGATAGTATGCTAGAGAGATGGAATAGTTGCTGTCACACATAGATTAAAGTGAGATGAGGGAGAAACGTCCATTAAGTATACTTCAGCTATGAGGGGTGGAATACGGTAGTACTTCACCCCTCAGGTGAAACGACCCATTCCAGCGTATCCTGTAGACAGCCATCATTGGACGGATATACAGCTCTAGAACTTGTTCTCCCGTCATGGACATCCTCTTCGACTCCCCTCCCCCCATTGATCCGGGATTACGACGGAAACGTGGGGTGTGTGGGTGCGGTATTCGAGAGCTTGGTCACACTGCAGTCACCGGGTTTCCCATCTCACGTCGGAAACCCGGCTATATTGTCAGCAATCTAATTCCACCGATTTACGGTATTTTCCTGCTGATATCGACCAAGGAACGTCGGAAACGTGGGGTGGTGTTCTCCACTAGATTTATACTTCTTCCGCTCACACCGTGTGATAATCAATGACGCCCGACTCGCCACCGGATTCCGTCGACGATCCACTCTTTGAATCCGGGCATCGTATCTTCGCGAACAAGGACCTCCTGAAGATCGGCCACGTACCAGATGCCGAACGAATCGTCGGTCGCGACGAGGAGATCTCGAAACTCGCAAAACGTCTCAACGGCGCTGTCCACGGGTACTCCCCAGAGAACGTGATGATCTACGGGAAAACGGGGACCGGGAAATCTCTCGTTTCGAAGCACGTCTGCCAACGGGCTCGAAACGCCGCTCAGGATGGCGTCGAGATTGGAACGGCGTATATCGACTGTGCAGAAGACAATACCGAGACCCAGGCCGTCTCCTCTCTTGCGGCGAAATTGAACGACGAATCTACGACTGGAATCTCCGTCCCTCACACCGGTCTCAGCACGTCGAAGTATTACAAACTTCTCTGGAAGACGCTCGACGCACAATTCGATTCTGTGATCATCATCCTGGACGAGATCGACCTGATGAACGACGATAGCGTCCTGATGAAACTCTCACGAGCCGAGGAAGCTGGGAAGATCGACTGTAGTGTGGGCGTCATCGCGATCAGTAACAAGATCCAGTACGTCGATAACGTCAACGAGCGTGTGAAAAGCAGCTTCCAGCACAAGGAACTGTTCTTCAAACCGTACGATGCGAACCAGCTTCGCGAAATCATGTTCAATCGGGAGGACGCCTTCCAAGACGGCGTTCTTTCCGACGACGTGATCCCGCTTTCGGCTGCCTTCGCCGCGCAGGAACATGGTGACGCTCGGAAGGCAATCGATATTCTTCGTCATGCTGGGGAAGTCGCCTACGAGTCCGGTGCGGAGCAGGTGATGGAAGAACACGTTCGGCAGGCGCAGCAACACGCCGAAAAGGACCGGTTTAGAGAACTCGTGAACGGCGCGCCCACACAGGCGAAGGCCGCGCTCCTCGCACTGACCGAACTGAGCGTCAACTCCGACGACGACGCCTTCCTCACGAGCCGGGTGTACGATCAGTACGAACGGATCTGCAACCACCTCGATATGGACATCCTCTCGGTTCGCCGGTTCCGCGACATTCTCAAAGAACAGGCGTTCCTCGGGGTCGTCGAGATCGAGAAGATCAACAAGGGCAGTGCAGGTGGGATTCATCTTCAGAACCGCCTCATCGAAGACCCGCAAGTCGTTCGCGAGACGATCTTCGAGGACAACCGGATGCAGGACTGGTCTCGCGAGTAGCGTCCCCCTACTCACCGGGTAACTCGGACGACGGAAATGCGGGGTGGGGCGTACGGAAACGACGGAAACGAGGGGGGTCGAAAGTTACGACGGAAACGTGGGGTTCGATTGGTCCGACGGAGACGTCGGAAACATGGGGTACGATTGGTCCGACGGGGACGTCGGAAACGTGGGGTGGGTGGTCAGTGGCAGTACCGTGCTCGCGTTCGGTCATTCCTCGGCGGACACCGGTCCCTTGTACTTCGAGCGGATCGCGTCCCCATCTCTCCATTGCCAGTAGTAGTAGCGGTTCTCGTTTATCTCCTTGACCGTGATGGTGGCCTTCGCCGGGACGTCGTCGGGACGGTCGTCCTGTGGCTCGTCGATTTGGTTCGTCTCACTCTCGTCGTTCTCGTCTGCCGGTTTCGTCTCCACCACCTCTCGGGAGTCGGCGAGCGCGTCGGCGTACTCCGCGAGGCCGCGAAGCTGGGCGGGCGTCCAATCGCCCAGCATCTCGATGACGTCGTCGGGAACGGTCTCGGGAGCGACGGGTGGGGCGTCGGTCATGGCGGTACGTTAACCAACATACCGCAGCGAGAAAGAGCTGTTGGTTAATCCGGTTCCGGGTCGCCCTCGTCACCCGCGGATCGCTGGCGCTGGCTCAGGGGTTCGCCGCGGTTGGTGGGCGTTCGCTGCCGGGTTCGTCGAACAGTCGTCGCTCGACGCCGGGAAACTCGAGTACGAAGTCGGGGCCGAACGCCAGCCCCGGCGTCTGGAACCCGACTGCGACCTGATCGTCGAGGACTCGCCGGACGGATTCCACGGCGGTCATCGCCGTCGTGTCGTACGGGTCGGGCGTCCGGAGTTCCGCGGCCGCACCGTCACCGCTCTCGGTTTCGATCTCGCCGACGATTCGGACGACGTTCTGCTCGCGCTCGGCGGCGGTCGGGCCCGAGACGGTGGCGTCGATGAGCGCGTGTAGCGCCCGCTGGACGGGCGCGGCCCGGACGACCGGGGTCAGCCAGCGCGTGCGTTTCAGGACCCACCGGGCGAACTCGGGGACGGTGGCGTAGGTCTGGATAGTGGGAATCCCGGTCGAATGGTACGCCGTCGAAACGTCACCCCAGGGGACCGTGATGGCGACCAACTCGCTCCCGGCGAACGTGAAGGCGCGCGACTGCCACGCCGCCGGGACGGTCCGAATCACGCCGTTCTCGCGAATCGCCCCGGGCATTGTCGCGCCTTGGAGGACCGACTTCAGCGTCCCCGGGGAGAACGTCGACAGCCCGTGGAGTGCGAGGCGAAGTCGCGTCGGATCGGCGACCTGCGACGCGAGGTGGACGGCGAGACAGTCAGATGGGACCACGTCGAAGCCGACGGCCGGAAGGAGTGTCGTCCCCGCATCCGTAGCGTCAGCGTCGCGGTCGGCGATCTCTTCGAGCACGGTCACTTCCCCAGTGATGTCGAGATAGTCGGTGCCGGCCGCCAGACACGCGTCGATCAGCGGATCTGCAGTTCTGGAGAAGGGACCCGCACAGTTCAGTACGGCGTCGAACTGCTCGATCATCGACGTGACCACGGTGGGTTGTTCGAGGCTGAACGTCCGATGGGCAAGCCCGAGGTCGGTCGCCTGCGCTTCGACCTTTTCTGCGTGCCGGCCGGCAAGGACGGGTGTCAGATCGCGATCGACCGCCTGCTGTGCAATCAGCGACCCGGTGTATCCGTACGAACCGTACAGGAGGAACTCCTGGGCCATGCGTCGTTTTACGTCGGCGACCGACAAAATGACCGTGGCGAATGCGAACGAATAGCGAACGAAGTTCGTCGCACCGGATTTTCTTCAGCGGTGGACGACGAGTAACGGATCGAGACCCGCTCGTGCAGGTCAGGACGGAGAACTGCTCAGCGCTGCTGGCCCGACTGCTGGCTCTGCGGGATGAATTGCCCCGTCTGCGGGTCTCGGGGCCGCTGCTTCGCGATCACTCTCATCTCCTCCCGGAAGGCCGGCGTCTGCGATTCGGTCGGATATCGCTGTTCCTGGAGGTTCTCCAGCCGCTCCTGCTCCTGGCGGCTTCGCCCGAGCTGCTGGAGGGCCTGCTCGCCGAGTGGACCGGTCTGGCTCGTGGGCTGTTGGGCCGGGGCTGGCTGGACGCCCTGCTGCTGACTGGAGATAGCCTGCTGGGGCTGTTGGCTGGAGATAGCCTGCTGGGGCTGTTGGCTGGAGATAGCCTGCTGCCCCACTTGCTGTGGTCCTTGCTGTTGTGGTACCTGCTGCTGGGGAATCTGATGGCTTACTTGCTGGGGCTGCTGGGGAATCTGCTGACTGACTTGCTGGGGCTGCTGTGATACCTGCTGTTGGGGAATCGGCTGGGGCTGTTGGCCCACCTGCTGTGGCTGCTGCTGCTGCCAGCTCTGCTGGGACAGTTGCTGCTGTGACTGCTGTTGCCCGCCGATCTGGGGGCCGCGGTCACCGAGATTCGGCGGGACGTCCAGACCGACAGCAGAGAAGGGGACGTTCTGTGCGTAGGCCTGCTCGACTTCCTTCGGATACTGCTGTGCGAGGTGGCTGACGTAGGTTGCTTCTTCGGTAGTCAGGAATCGGCCCGTCGCCGGGTCGCGCGAATACTGCCACTGTGCTCGCTGCTGTTGTATCGACTGTTGGCCCTGCGGTTGCTGTGCAAATTGCGTCGACTGGTAACCGAATTGGGTTGGTTGATGACTCATAGATTTCACTAGACAATTCGTACTAGCGAACTTAGATATACAGCTTGCATTACCAGGCCGTTCGGCGCCATCCCGTCGAGGGCGTCCTGCCGACGAGGGTTTCTGCAAGGAATACGGGTGATTAAATGCCCGAACGCGCCGATTCGAGAGAACGGTCCTGCAGACTGGCTGGCGTCACTTGTGGGGCGACACTGTCGCCTCCAACCCACATCGACGTCTAATAAATGACGAAACAGGTCATAATAACTGGTATGTAATACAAACCAATACGAACAGGGTCAGACGCCGCTCACCACCCCGATCGAATCACTGCCACGGTGCGAAGTCGGGGTCGACCAGTCGCTCGTCGGTGTCGATGCCGTCGAGTTTCGCGACGTCCTCGTCGTCGAGGCGAAGCGAGAGCGATTGCCAGTTGTCGTAGACGTGGTCCCGACTGGACGCCTTCGGGATGGTGGTGAGGCCGCGATGGCGAAGCCAGGCCAGACTCACCTGCGCCTCGCTGACGCCGTGCTTCTCGGCGACCTCGGTTATCGCGGGTACGTCGAAGACGCGGCCGCGTGCGAGCGGCGAGTAGGCGACCGGTCTGACGTCGTGTTCGTCACACGCCGCCAGCAGGCGGTCTTGCGGGAGGAGCGGGTGACACTCGAACTGGTGGGCGAAGATCGGAGCGTCGGTGAGGGAGACGGCGGTGGCCAGCTGGTCGGGCTGGAAGTTCGAGACGCCGATTCGGTCGGTCAGACCGCGGTCGACGAGGTCGTCGAACGCCGCGAGGGTCAGTTCGGGCTCGTAGTTCCCCGCCGGCCAGTGGACGTACAATAGGTCGACGCCGTCGACGCCGAGTTTGTCGAGGCTCTCGGTTGTCGACGCGACCACGTCGTCGGGGGCCAGATTGTCGATCCACACCTTCGTGGCGAGAAACACCTCGTCACGGTCTACCGACGACTGATCGATGGCGTCGCCCACGTCCTGTTCGTTCCCGTACGCCTGCGCAGTATCGACGTGCCGGTAGCCCATGTCGAGTGCGCTCGTCACGGCGGCGACGCACTCCTCGGGGTCGTCGAGCATCCAGGTTCCCAGACCGAATTTCGGCATGCCGTCGATTTCCGGACACACTTCGGGTGTCGGCTCGTCGCCGCCAGCGGCTTCGGTCGCGTCGGAGTCCATGTCCTGGGGTACGAATCCCCATGGAATAGGCGTTGTGGGGACCCCGTCTCATTTCGACGGCGAACTCGCCCGGTCCTCCCGCCTCGCCGGCCGCCCCAGCGCGGTCTCGACCGCGGCGACGCGGTCGCCGATGTGCTGGTCCCGGCTTCGCTGGTGATCGATCTCCAGTTCGGTGATGACGCGGTCGCCGCCAACGGCGTTGTGTGCAGCCTTGACTGCGTCGAAGAGTTCGTCTACCGTCTCGGCCTCGACGACGGTGTCTGTCGCCGTCGTCTCGTACGCGACGTCGTAGTCGTCCAGCGCGTCGATGGCGTTCGCGATGTCGTTCGACTGGCTCCCCTCGTGGACGGGGATGACTTCGAGCCGTGCGATTGCTGTCATGTGAAATCACTGTGGGACTGTTCTGGCCGCGTCCCGCAGGCTATATAATGGTACCGTGTAGCAAAAAGGTCCGGGGACGGGGGAGTCGACGACCGGACCAAGGGTCCCGGTGGACGGGCACGCTGAGTCCTAACGGACGGGATGACTGAGGTCGAACGCGACCAATACTGTCGGCCCCGGATTTCGCGGACGGCGACCCGCCGGCCGTGGCACATCCCCCGACCGTGCCGGCGAGTGGGCGTCGGGTCTCCTCGACGTAAGGTCCTGCTACCAGACCCTGTTCCCGTCGTTCTCGCCGCCGAGCCCGAGGGTGGGTCCAGATCGGCTCCCAGTGGGTGTGCGGACGAACTCGGCACAGCGTGGCCGGAGGACGAGATAACAGCACCTTACTTGGTCCGTCAGAATTACACAAATATATTTGTAACGCCTATTGGGCCGATTTCCCTTTCCGTACGTTGTTCCTACCGTCGGAGGTGGCAGAGGAACGCCGTCCTACCCACGTCGCTGATCCAGTCGGGCGGCCAGATCGCTCACGACGCCGGTGAGGTACGCGCTTCCGAAGAGGGCGACGAGTAGTCCGCCGATACTGTTGTACACCAGATCGAGTACCGAGTCGTCGAGCCCGTACTGGACGAGAATGGAGTCGCTCCCGAGGACTACGGCGACGACGCTGATGTAGAACTCCAGGAGCTCCCAGAGCACGCCGAACGCCATGACGAACACGAGGAGGTAGCCGAACATGAAGCGGTCCGGCAGGACGAGGGCCTCCGTGTGCTCGTCGAGCGCACGCACTACGGCGTAGGCGCTGCCGGCGACGAGCGACGACGAGAGCGCGTGTGTCATGTGGTCCCACCACCACAACGAGTTGTACGCCGAGATGTAGCCGAGTCCCGACAACGGCAGTGTCCCGAGCGCGTGCAGGAACATGGCGACGGTTATCCAGAGGACGAGCCCAGTGTCCATCGTGAAGCGGTAGTTCCGTTCGAAGTACGCCGGGAGCAACGTAACGAGCAAGCCCACTGCGGCGTTGACGATGACGCCGCCGTTGGCCGTCCACAGGCCGATTGTCAGGACGACGACCATGACGACCTGGAGCAGCCGGACGAGGAGGGACTGTCGGGCCGACGTGAACGAGAACCGATGCTGGAGACTCACGTCGTCTCCACCTCCCTCGCCCGCGGGCTCTCGTGGCGGAGTTGCCACCTGAAGTACCACCTGAAGATGCCGCCGCCGACGAGTCCGCCGACCAGCGCAGCGGTGAAGATGGACATGAGTTCCGTGTTCGTCTCGACGAACCCGGTCCCGAGATAGCGCGCTGAGGCGGCGGACCCGACCGCCCAGAATCCAGCGAACGCCAGCGTCAGGAGGACGACGAACGCGATGGCGAACCGTGGCGTCATCCGGACGCTCGTCGTCAGTTGCAGCGCGGAGACGAGGAGCATCCCGAGCGCGGCGATACCGGCTCCGATGACGACGAGGCTGAACGCGCTCGGCTCGACCGCCCGCACGAGGAACGGGACGGCGGCGAAGACGAGCAACGGCCACGGAACGGTCCGGGTCCAGGTCCGGGACGCGATGGCGGGCACGACCGCGGCGAGCGCGGCGACGGCTGCGAGAAACGCGTCGACGAGCAGGACGGACAGGAGATTGCTTACTGCGGCCACCGCGAGCGCCGCCGCGATGATCCAGGCGATGATGGCGTTCACGCGGCTGTCCTCGACGAACCAGGGTTCGGGAAGTGGTTGACTCATGTCTGCAGATCCGTGCGGCGACCACGCCGTTATCGCCGACCTTGCTAGATGGTAACAATCGATGGACGTCGATAAGCATTGCTCCCGGACGACGAAGCGACACCGGCCGACGCGGCGGGCGCTCGATGCCCGGCGGAGCTATCTTCACTCCGTTCGAAACGCTTCCGGACGATTCACGGTGACGATTCCGCACGTAAGTCGTCCGCTGTGGCGACAACTGACTGACGAACTGACACGTACCGGTGAAATACTGTTATGTCTCTAGAGTATCAATTACAGTCCGAATCATGAGTACCGAAACGACGCCGATGCCATCGGCAGTGCCCGTCGAACTCCAGCGAGACTGGCGGTATCTGATGGGTGCCGGGGCCCTCATCGCGTTCCTCGGAATATTCGCTATCGTTGCGCCCTTCTTCACCGGTATCACGATCTCGATTCTGCTCGGAGCCACCCTGATCGTCGGCGGTCTCGCCCACGTTGCAAACGCGTTCTCGGTCCGCGGATGGGCAGGGTCGCTCTGGCAGGTCGTGCTGGCCATCGTCTACGCTCTGGCTGGGATCTCCCTCATGGCGAACCCCGTCGTCGGACTGGCGACGCTGACGATTCTCCTCATCGCGTACTTCATCTTCTCCGGGTTCACCGAGATCGCCCTGGGGTTACAGATGCGCTCGGACCCGCGCTGGGTCTGGCCGATAGTGAGCGGCCTCATCTCGCTGCTGCTGGCGGGGTTGCTCTGGGTGGGCTGGCCGAGTTCGGCGCTGTGGTCCGTCGGCCTCCTGTTCGGCGCGAGCCTCCTCTCGACCGGCATGTCGCTGATGCTGGTCGCCAACTCCGGTCGGACGGCCGCCGCGGCCGGTGAGGGCGAACGGCCACGGACCTCCGGTGTCTGAGAGGGCTCGTTCTCGCGCTGGGGTTTCGACACTCCTCAGGCTGGCACGCCACCTGTACGAACGGCCTCGTTCGAGACCGAGGGCCACCCCAGCGGTGACTCCTGAGGTTCCGCGTCGCTGATTTGTGCCTCGACGAAACCGACGCGGACGACGACGTCGCGTCCGAGTTCGTCGGTGAGGTCGTCGTCGAATCGCTGGGCGAGGTCGGGCGGGGCCCGAGCTTCGCGGAGAATCGCCACGAGGACGTTCACGCGCGGTTCGTTCCCCACGACGATGTCGATGATCTTGTAATCCACCGTGACGCTGACGAGTTCGACGCCCTCGACGTCGGCCTCGTCGAACTCCTGTTGGATTGCCGCCCGCGACTGCTGTTCGAACGACGCGGTAAGGAACGTCGCATACGTGACGAGGACCAGCACGATGGAGAGGACCGCGATTCCGATGGCGATGGTGACGACCCGGGAGACCACCGCCGCTCTGGTCTTCTCGAACGTCCCCGCCTCCAGGGGCTTGAAGCCCGCCAGATAGAACAGGACCAGCGCCGAGAGGTTGATCGCGAGCAGATTCACCACCACGAGAATCGCCGCGGCGAGCGCGACGCCTGGGAGGCCGAACGCGATGCCCAGTCCGGAGGTCGCCGCCGGTGGCACGAGCGCGACGGCGATGGCCACGCCGACGAGCGTCGACCCGGACCCCCGCATGATGCTGAGCGCGCCGGCGATACCGGACCCGAGCGCCAGGAACAGCGACAGGACGTTCGGACTCGTCCGTTCGGCGACCTGCGGAATGGACAGCAGGTCGAGACCTGGTGGCAGGAGAATCGTCTTCTGGAGCACCCAGCCGAAGAGTGCAGCGGTCGCGATGGCCGCAATGAGGCCGACCACCTGAAGTTTGACGCCACGCGCCGCCATTTGCTGGTCGTCGAGGATGGTCCCGACGCTGGCGGAGATGGCCGGCCCCATCAGCGGCGCGACGACCATCGCACCGATGATGGTGGCCGCGGAGTCGAGCAACAGGCCGGTCGTCGCGATGATGGTGCTCAACAGCAGGAAGGCGAAGAAGGTCGAGTTCGCGGGGGCGAGGTCCTGCGCTCGTGCGTACAGCTCGTCACGCGAGATACGCAACCCCGGGAACCGCTCTACGAGGGCCGACAACCGTTCCGAGACGACCGTCTCGGTGGGGAGGACGATGGTGTAGGCGTCCTTCCGCACGCCGACGTCGGTCAGTCGCTCCATGATCGGTTCGACGCCGCTCGGCGGGACCGGGAACTGGACCATCGCCTCGAAGTCACCCCGGCTGACCTCGTCGAAGACGGCGTAGTCGAGTCCCTGCTCGTCGAGGGTTTCGATCACGCCCGACCGCTCACCGGCGGGGATCAACACCTGAACGAGGCGCAATAAGGTTCGGCTCAGAGACAAATAAGCGATGACCTCAGATGATGACACCTACGGCCCTGTGTGCGCGCGAAACCCCGGCTAACGAGACCTTACTCCGCCGTCCGACCGTCGAAGGTGGAACCATAACAAAGCGGGTGACGGTCGTACCCTGCGATGGACCTCCTCCTGAGTCGCACTCGGACCACTCGGGGTCGCCCGAGGGAACTCAGGTGCGGTCGGTCAACGCGATTCAGTGGGCGGCAGCAAGGATGACCCAAGATGACTGCACCCGTGAAGGTGTGTGCGGCCGAGGATCGCTGACTGAACGCGACCGTCTCGGTTTCCGCGCTGCACCTCGGTGGACAGACTCGCGATGGCACGCCGTGAACAGTCCGGTCCAGACACCGGGGAAGACGGGATGATGGGTGGACGAGTCGACAGGCGCAGGTTCGCGGTTCCACTCCTCGTTGTCGTGCTGCTTCTGGCGTCGCTACCCGGCCCGGCCGCGGCAGAGACGAGGCTCCGTCCCACCGTCACCGTCCCGGCAGACGAAACGATGACCGAAGATCTCACCGCGGCCGGCGCGTCCATCGTCGTTCTGGGGACGGTCAAGGGTGACGTGACCGCCGTGGGTGGCGACGTCATCGTCGTCGGCGAAGTGACGGGTGACGTCTCGGCGGTCGCCGGCCGGGTCACCGTCGCCGGGCGGGTGGGAGGGAGTCTCTCGGCGGTCGCGGTGACGACGAACGTCAGCGGGACGGTCGACGACTCCCTCGATAGCATCGGCGGCCGAACGACGGTGAGCGGCCGGGTCAGGGGACCTGTCGACGTGATTGGCGTGCTGGCGTCCGTCGAACGCGGGGGAACCGTTGCGGGTCCGCTCCAGACGACCGCTATCAGGACGGAGGTGAACGGGACGGTGAGGGAGGCGGTGGGCGAGTCCCCCGGGACGGCCCCCGCGAATGCGTCGCGCGTCGGTGTCGCCGACCGACTCGGGCCATCTGCGCACGCCCCGAAGTCGGCGCGACCGACCGGACCCCATCTCCTCCCACCGGTGACCGTCGTGTCCGGTTCTCTCTCACCCGCGCAGGCCGTGTCGCCGCTCCGTCTCGACGTCTCGTTCGTGGACGTCTACGGGTTCGTGGCGAACCTGTTGCTCGGCGTCGTCCTCGTCGGCGTCTTCCCGCGTTTCTCCGGGCGCGTGGCGGACCTGGTCGATACCGATCCGGTCCGAACGGGTGCCACGGGCCTCGGAACGCTTCTCTTCGTCCCCGTCGTTCTCGTCCTGTTCGGATTGAGCCTGTTCGGGTTGCCGCTCGCGCTCGTGGGCGCGCTCCTCTTCTGGACGCTCGGCTGGGTCGGCGCGGTGTACGGCCGCTTCGCGATAGGAGTCTGGCTGCTGTCGGCCGGTCCGAACGCGCTGGCCTCGGTGGGAGTGGACGTAGCTCCCGTCGAGAACCGGTGGGGCGGACTGTTCCTCGGCACCGTCGTCGTCGCCGTCTTGCTCGCTGTTCCGTATGCTGGCCGCGTCGTCGACCTCGTGGTGGTCGCGCTCGGTCTCGGCGGGCTGACGCGGCTGTCGTACCGGGCCTATCGAGCGACCGAGCGCGCTGGAGGGACGACGGGTCCGAGCATCGGGCAGGTTGAGGAGTGACTCCGCCGCCAGCCCATCTAGGACAGTAGTTTCACGTCCATGGTGTCGGACGTTTCGCGGCCGTGGTATCCGCTGCGCGCGGTTGTAGATGTGGGCTGGTCGTGCGACGGCGGGCGGGTCACCTGGGCGACCGACCCGACGGTTAAGGCCGTTCGTGTCGTAATACTAGGTATGGGAACTGACTGGAGAGCCGTGCTGATAGGCTTCGTCGTCATGGTCGTCGTCGGGTCGCTCGGTGGGATCGCACTCCCGGTCGTAGGAAGCATCGGGGGCGGCGTCGTCGGTGGTTTCGTCGCGGGGTACCTCGCGGGAGGTGGGTTCGGAAACGGCCTGTGGAACGGCCTCCTCGCTGGCGCGTTCGGCGGCTTCATCAGCGCGGTCCTCCTCGCGTTCGCGGGTGCCCTTGTGGGAACCATCGCCGGCCCGTTCGGAAGCCTCCTCGCGGGTATCGGTGTGCTGGTCACGGGCTTCGTGGTCGCACTGCTGTTCGCGCTCCCGAGCGGAATCGCGGGAGGAATCGGAGGCTGGCTGAAGGGGTCGCAGAGCCGCGGCGTGGTCGAGGCGTCCGAATCGACGCAGCGGTAAACCGACCGGTTGCCGATTCGATTCCACCGTCGGTATCCCTGGCGTCGAAGGCACTACGAGTTCGTGTCGATGTTGTTGCAACGTGGTATCGGCGTCACCATAGCTTACTCACACGATATTCGAGTTATACTTGTACTACTCTGCTGGCAGGACGCTGCTCCTGGGGATCTCACTCCCGCATCGTAGCAGCTACGTGGCGAAACGAGGCGATCTCGGCGGGGTCGTGACGGACCGCCGAGGGACCGACGTCACTCGAACTCGACGAGCGGTTTGATGACGTCCTCCTCCTTCGTCTCCATGAGCCGGAACGCCTCGTCGGCCTCCGAGAACGGGAACCGGTGGGTGGTCATGTGCGTCGGATCGACGCGCTCTGCGTCGAGCAGGCGGAGCAAGCGCCGAAGTCGGAGCCGACCACCCGGGCAGAGGCCGGTTCGGATGGTCTTGTCGCTCATCCCGACGCCCCATTCTTCGCGGGGGATGGGGACGGTGTCGCCCTCGCCGTGATAGCCGATGTTCGAGATGGTTCCGCCGGGTTTCGTCGCCGCGACGCACTGCTCGAAGGTCTGGGCAGACCCGAGCGCTTCGATTGCGGCGTCGACGCCCTCACCGTCCGTGAGTGATCGTATCTGCTCGACCGGGTCTCCCTCCGCGAAGTCGACGATGTCGTCGGCCCCGTACTGTCGGGCGAGGTCCTGTCGCTCGGGGACGGTCTCGACGCCGATGACCTGCCCGGCGCCCTGGAGCCGCGCACCCTTCGTCGCCATGAGGCCGACGGGACCCTGCGCGAAGACGGCGACCGTCCCGCCGACCGGGATGTCGGCGTGTTCGGCTCCCATGAAGCCCGTGCTCATCATGTCCGTCACGTAGACGGCCGCCTCGTCGCTCACGCCATCCGGAATGCGGGCGAGGTTCGCGTCGGCCTCGTTGACGTGAACGTACTCAGCGAAGGTCCCGTCCTTGACGTTCGCGAACTTCCAGCCGCCGAGGGCCTGGTTCGACTGCGACGGGTACCCGTCCTGGGCCGCGGCCGAGCCCCAGTCGGGCGTGATGGCACCGACTGCAACGCGGTCGCCCGCCTCGAAGTTGCTGACCTCGTCGCCCGCTTCGTCGACCACGCCGACGACTTCGTGTCCCAGCGTCAGGCTCTCTCGCTCGCCGATGGCCCCGTGAACCGTGTGCACGTCGGAGGTGCACACCAGCCCCTTCGTCGGGCGGAGAATCGCGTCGTTCGGTCCCGGTTCCGGTCTGTCCTTGTCGACGAACCCGACCGATCCGAGTTCCTCCATGACGAATGCCTGCATGCGAATACACCGACCGAAGATAGCACGGAGCAGCCCTTCAACCGTGCTGGTGGTTGTCACGAACTGGGACGGCTCCGCGGTATCGATGACGACGCTCCCGACGCCCTGGTCGTTCGTCACCGTCGACGACTCGTCGACAGAAGCGGCTGCCGTCGCTCGACATTCCGACGGACGGTCGGGCCCGCGAGTGAGCCGATCCGTCGGTCATCGTAAACATGGGGAGAGACGAGTCCCTCTCACGCGCTGAGAATCGACCCCGACGTATTTGCATTCGATTGACGTATCTTCCGATGAGTGTCCCACAATGAGTTCACGCAGTAACCCTTTCGAAGAGATGGAACGGCTGTTCGAGCGGATGAGCCGCCAGTTCGAGGAAGCGTCCCACAAACTGGAGTCTGAGAGTCCTCTCGGCGGGCTCGCCAGCGGCGGCGAATCGATGGCGATCGATCTCGTCGAACACGACGACGAGTTCGTCGTGACCGCCGACCTCCCTGGCTTCGAGCGCGAAGACGTCGAGATCCGGATGACTGACCACACGCTCCGCATCGACGCCAGCCACGAGGAATCCATCGACGAAGAGGACGAAGAGTACATCCGGCACGAGCGACGCCAGCAGTCCGTGCGGCGCTCGATCCGGCTCCCTGGTGAAGTCGACACAGACAACGTGACCGCGACGATGCAAAACGGCGTCCTGACGCTGACGCTCCCGCGGCGCGAGAGCGAGAAGGGCCACACGATAGAGATAGAGTAAGTCGTCCTTTCAGCAGAGATGGAGTAAGTCGTCCTTTCAGCAGAGATGGAATAAATCGCCGTCTCAGCCCAGTTCGGCACCGAGTCGTGCGAGCGCTGCGCGGTCGGCCACCTCGTTCCCGAGGTCGGGTAGCCGCCGGACCCCGAGGTTCGGGAACGCCTGACGCAGATCAGCGATGCGCTCTTCTTGCAGCGCTTTGCGACGGGAGCATCGCTCACATCGCGGGTCGACGGTCTCCAGAACGCGATTCACGATCAGCGTGTCGACGGGCACCCGGAACCGGCGGAGTTCCGCGACCAGTCGCTCCGTCTCGGCGATGGCCAGTCGTTCGGGGACGAGCACCACGCGGAAGTCGGTCCGCTCGGGGTCGCGGAGCACCTCCGACACGGTCGACAGCTGGGCGTCGAGTCGCTCCAGTTCGGCTACGCGCTCCTCCCGGCCGAGGTACGCTGCGGGGCCGAACACCAGGCTCCGGGCGCTCGCGACCAGCGATCGGACTTCGTGGCGGACCTTCGAGACGGTGGACAGCGATTCCGTCAGGACGTCGGGAAGCGCCAGGAGTCGAAGCGTGTGGCCGGTCGGAGCGGTGTCGATTACCACACGGTCCCATTCGCCCTCGGCGGCGTACTCCCCGACGAGCTGGAGCGCGGCGAGTTCGTCGCTCCCGGGGACCATGCCGGCGGCAAAGAGCTCCTCGACGTCCTCGTCGGTCAGTCGCAGGCCAGCGGACCTGAACTCTCGGGCCAGCACTGTCACGATGCGTCGGTAGGTCTCCTGCCCGCTCGCCGCGCTCGGTTCGACGCTCCACAGCCCGTGTTCGATTTCGGTCGGCTCCTCACCGACGGCGACGTCGAAGCAGTCGCCCAGCGAGTGTGCCGGGTCCGTCGAGATGACGATGGTGCGCTCGCCCCGGTTCGCGAGTTCGAGAGCGGTCGCCGCGGCACAGGTCGTCTTCCCGACACCGCCTTTGCCGCCGTAAAGTACGAACTCCGTCATCGTGTTTCGTACGGGCCAGGGACCGGTATAGGTTCCCCACGGCAGTGGCTGGTCACTTCCACGGTTCCCGAACTCCGTCTTCCTGTCGATCCGGGTGAGCGCTTATTCTCGTACGGATGGAATGGTCCCACATGGCAACACCCTCGTCGATAGTTTCGACTGTCGTCATGGGACTGATCACGATTGCGGTCCTCGTCTTTCTCCTTGAGGGGAGAGACTGGCGGTCGTACGTCCCGGTGGGCGGTGATGGCACCGTCGAGGATGTCCGCGAGTACGCGTCGAAACCCGGCGGCCTGACCCGCTGGCTGACGACGGTCGACCACACTGACATCGGCCTGCTCTACGGTGGCTACAGCCTGCTCACGTTCATCTGGGGCGGCGTGGCCGTGCTCGTCATGCGGACGGAATTGCTCACTCCGGGGACGTTACTCGTGGACGCCCAGCTCTACAACGGCCTCCTGACGAGCCACGGCCTCACGATGTTGCTGCTGTTCGGGACGCCGGCCATCGCGGCGTTCGGGAACTACTTTCTGCCGCTTCTCATCGGGGCCGACGACATGGCGTTTCCGCGGATCAACGCCATCGCGTTCTGGCTCCTCCCGCCGGGAACGCTGCTCGTCTGGGCGGGGTTCTTCCTCGGTCCGCTGGGTATCGGCATCGACCCGGCCCAGACGTCGTGGACGATGTACACGCCCCTCGCCGCCGAGCAGGCCAACCCCGGTGTGGACCTGATGCTCATCGGACTCCACCTGACCGGCGTCTCGACCACGATGGGTGCGATCAACTTCATCGCGACAATCTTCACCGAGCGCGGCGACGAGGTCTCCTGGGCGAACCTCGACATCTTCAGTTGGACGATGCTCACCCAGTCCGGGCTCATCCTGTTCGCGTTCCCCTTGCTCGGTAGTGCAATCGTCATGTTGATCCTCGACCGGAACCTCGGGACGACGTTCTTCACCGTCGAGGGCGGCAACCCGATCCTCTGGCAGCACCTGTTCTGGTTCTTCGGCCACCCGGAGGTGTACATCCTCGTCTTACCGCCGATGGGGCTCGTGAGCCTCATCCTGCCGAAGTTCGCCGGTCGGAAGCTCTTCGGGTTCAAGTTCGTCGTCTACTCGACGCTCGCCATCGGCGTGCTGAGCTTCGGCGTCTGGGGCCACCACATGTTCGCGACTGGACTCGACCCCCGACTCCGGGCGTCGTTCATGGCGGTCTCGCTCGCAATCGCCATCCCCTCTGCAGTGAAGACGTTCAACTGGATCACGACCCTCTGGACCGGTCACATCCGGACGACGGCGGCGATGCTGTTCTGCCTGGGCTTCGTCTCGAACTTCATCCTCGGCGGCGTCACCGGCGTGTTCCTCGCGGCGGTCCCCATCGACCTGCTGGTTCACGACACCTACTACGTCGTCGGCCACTTCCACTACATGGTCATGGGGGTCATCGCGTTCGGGCTGTTCGCTGCCGTCTACTACTGGTTCCCCATCGTCACCGGTCGGTTCTACCAGCGTCGGCTCGCGACGTGGCACTTCTGGCTGTGGATGACCGGCGTGAACGTCGCGTTCTTCTCGATGCTCATCCTGGGGTACCTGGGGATGCCACGACGGTACGCGAGGTACGAACTCGGCCCCGCCGGGCCGCAGGAACTCATCACGCTGTTCCACCAGCTGACGTCCCTGGGGGCGTTCCTCATCGCGTTGGGGACCCTCGTGTTCCTCTGGAACTTCGGGTCGTCGCTGGTCGACTCCCCCGACGTCGACGATCCGGACCCGTGGCAGCTAGACGACGTCGGGATGCTGACTCGCGAGTGGTCGTGGTTCGATCGAAAGCGGGCGGTCACTGACGACGGATCCAGTGAGAACGAGGACTGAGAGGGTGATTCGTAGGTATTTCAGACAAAACGAGTACGTATCCGGTACGCACCTCTATATATAATTTAAACTACATTATGTATCCGCGACTGTTCCGCCGGCGACACTGAGTGACGGCTGCGCGCGGCAGGAGCGACGACCGAGGAGCTACACATGGCACCGCAACCGGGACGGACCGACGGGGAAGCATCGAACATGGACCGTGTCCTGACGTCGGTTCGACTGTAAGACTCCGAGGACCCTGCCGTTCTGACCGACGGTGGCGTCCCTGCGGGAGACGCCACGGTCGGACCGGGCAGGGAAGATGACGTACTGGTCAACACGAGGCCGAACCGCCCCCTCGACACGAAGTCTCGCCGGGCGTCAGCCGATTGCAGTCAGGTGACACGGCCAGCCCGCCGGCGGAAACTGGCTGTGACGGCTGCCGAATGACCGTCTCCGACGCCGCCCAGTTGGTCCCCGCCCGTCCAAAGGATAACCTGCCCGCCGGCACCTACGCCGCCTCCCAGACGTCGCTCGGCGCATTCCTGGACGAGTACGACGAGGCCCGGTCTGAGTGGCTGGCGGACTCGGCGTACGAGCGACGCTCCGGGCTGAAGTTAGAACGCAATGGCGCGGCCTTCGACCCCGACTCGCCATACGAGTATTTCTTTCCCGTGACGGAGGCGTGACCCCGGACAGTCTGGGAGTGACCGGTCAGTGTATGGTACAGCGGTACTATGCAAACTGTTATCATGGCTTCTAGCCTAGATACGCCAGAGGCAGCAGCTATGGCACCAGAGCAGACGACGGTCCTCGACGAACGCGACCGAGAAGAATTGATCAGCGCCACCCGGACGACCATCGGCGACCAGCTCAGGTCCATCACGTACTTCACCGACGACGGCACGTTCGAGCAGGTGTACCTGCGCTCGGACCTCGAAGCCGACGCCGACCTCACCGGGTTCGTCGATTACGAACAGCTCGGTTTCGGAGCCAGAACGGCTTACCGGGCGTCCGAACTCGGCGAGTACCGGTTCACCATCCGCGTGTTCGAACGCGGGTTCCTCGTGCGCGTCACGAGCGGGGACGTGGGCGTCTTTCTGACGACGGACGGCCTGACGGTACAGGATTTCGAGGAGGTCGCGACGGCTGTCGGCAAACTCCTCGCCCAGGAGTAGCCGCCGCGACGCCGTTTCGTCGCTTCCGACCCGTATTCGGGAACTATTCGTCGTCGTCTTCGGCCTCGAACTCTTCTTCTTCCTCCTCCGACGCTTCTTCCTCCTCCGACGCTTCTTCCTCCTCCGCTGCCTCTTCAGCTGGGGGCTCGCTATCGCCTTCCTCCCGCTCTTCGAGCGCTTCTTCGAGGTCGCGCTTCCGTTGTCGTTTCTCTTCGTCGAGGCCCTTCTTGTCACGCCCTTCTCTGGTGTCGGGCATACGACCGCGTACACACTCCAAGGGTAAATGTGTCTCCCCAGGGGACGCGTCAGCTGGGGGTCCGCCGTGGTGTCGGACCCACTGCGACGTGTGACCCTGGCTATCGCTTTTCCGGACGGGGACCGTACGCCATTCCGGATGCGACCGAAACTCCATGGACGACCGTCTGCGAGGAGTGATTCCTGCATATGAGCGTCGAAGGACTCTGCCAGATATGCGAAGCAGCAACCGCGCGTCACCAGTGTTCGCGATGTGGGAGCATGGTTTGTACGGCTCACTTCGACGACGAGCGCGGGCTATGTTCGGAGTGTGCCGCCGAGACACCGCAGTGACACGGTGCAGGTCTGCCGGCGAGGGTTTACCCCGGCCGCGGCCGAACTACGAACGATGACCGACACCGAGTTCGGCCACCTCACCCCGGAGACGTTACCGCTCTTCACGGACCTCTACGAGCTGACGATGATGCAGGGGTACTACCGGCAGGGCCACAATCCACGGGGGACCTTCGACCTGTTCGTCCGCGACCTCCCGTCGGACCGCGGGTACCTGCTCGCTGCCGGACTGGAGCAGGCGATGCACGTCTTCGAGACGCTCTCGTTCACCGAGCGTACCCTCGACTACCTCGCCGAACAGGGCTTCGACGAGGATTTCCTGTCGCATCTCGCCGATCTCTCGTTCACGGGCGACGTGCGAGCGATTCCCGAGGGGACCCCAGTGTTCGCCGCCGAGCCATTGCTGGAGGTGACTGCCCCCATCCTGCAGGCGCAGTTGTTCGAGACGCTCGTCATCAACCAGATCGGGTATCAGAGTCTGATCGCCACGAAGGCGGCCCGCATGGCCGAGATGGTCGACCGCCACGGCGAGGGCCAGTCCCTCGTCGACTTCGGGTCACGGCGCGCGCACGGAACCGACGCCGGGCTGAAGGCTGCACGGGCCGCGTTCGTCGGCGGCTTCGACGGCACGTCCAACGTCGCTGCGGGGGAGGTCTTCGACATCCCCATCTACGGGACGATGGCCCACTCCTGGGTGCAGAGCTTCCCGACGGAGCGGGCCGCCTTCGAGACGTTCGTCGCGGAGTACGGCGACGAGTCGATCCTGCTGATCGACACCTACGATACGGTTGCCGGGGCCGAACTGGCGCGCGACGTAGCTGCCGCGGCGGGCGTCGACCTCGCGGGCGTCAGGCTGGACTCGGGCGACCTGGTCGACCTGTCGAAGTCGGTCGACGAAATCCTGCCTGACACGGACCTCTTCATCTCCTCGGGCGTCGACGAGTACTTCGTGCGGTCGTTCCTGAGCGAGGGCGGCGTCGGTGCGGGATTCGGGCCGGGTACCGCGCTCGTCACGAGCGCCGACGCCCCCACGGTCGAGGGCGTCTACAAGCTCGTGGCCGTCGAGCGCGAGGGCGAGATGCGGCCGAGCATGAAGCTCTCGACCGGCAAGGTGACCTATCCCGGCGCGAAGAGCGTCCGTCGCGTCGAAGACGACGGCGAATACGCCAACGACACCCTCGGTCTCGTTGGCGAAGACGGACCGGGAACGGAGTTGCTCGAACCGGTCATCGACGCCGGAGACCTCGTCTACGATGTCCCCGACCTCTCGGAGATACGGGAGCGCGCTCGACGCGAACGGCGGAAGCTCCCGCCCGAGGTCCGCGACCTCGACGCGCCGGCGTCGTACGACGTTCACGTTAGCGACCGACTGAACGAGCAAACGACGGCGTTCCAGCGTGACCTGGAGGACCGAGTGACCTGAGACGGACGACCGAATACCCGTTCCGACGGGAGTGCAGTCGCCGACGCAGCGACAGACGGGCAATCGATTGAGTCACTGAGAGGGTGACGAACGCGAACGTCTCGTCCGTCCCAGAGACGTGTCACTGCTGTCACTCACGGACGGGGACGCCGAGTAGGGGCGGCGATAGCCAGCGACCGTCCCGGCTGCCGAATCCCCGTCCAAAACGCTCGTCTCTCCATAGGCGACGAGAAGACGATGGCCGACGGCGTGTGGAGGCTTTTGCCGGTCGATCGCCGTACTCGTACACATGTTCGACAGACCTTCGAGACGGACGGTCCTCACCGTCGCAGTGACGGTCGTCATCTCGGTGTTCCTCGACCTCGCACTGGGGGCCATCAGTATCGTTCGGACGGACGGGGGCGGCCGCTGGCAGGCGACCGAGACGGTTCCCCTTCCGAACCCGAGTACCGACGGGAACCTCTCGGTCGCGGCTGCCATCGAAGCTCGCCGGTCCCGACGCTCGTTCGGCGAGGACCCGCTCACGCGAGCCGAACTCGGGCAGTTGTTGTGGTCTATGCAGGGCATTACACAGCGACCCACCGGTCATCGGGCCGCCCCGAGTGCCGGGGCGCTGTTCCCGCTCGAACTCTACGTCGTCGTCGGCGACCCCGGCGTCGAGGGTCTGCCGTCGGGCGTGTACAGATACCGGCCGTCGAATCACGAACTCCGTCGCGGGAGCACCGGGAACGTCCAGCCGGCGTTGCAACGCGCCAGCGTCGACCAGGAGCACGTTGGTGCCGGTGCAATCGACGTGGTCGTCTGCGCCGTGGACGAGCGAACGACCGGCAAATACGGGCGGCGCGGCGAGCGCCGGTACGTCCCGATGGAAGCCGGTCACACAGGCCAGAACCTCTATCTCCAGGCCGAATCACTGGGCCTCTCGACCGTCGCCGTCGGCGCATTCGCGGACGACCGGGTCCGTGACCTGGTCGTCGCACCGGCGGACCAGCGACCGCTCTACGTCTTCCCCGTGGGCAGGCGAGCGTAATCGATGCTCGAGATACTCCTCAGCCACCACGGGCTTGCGGCGACGACGGTGGCCCACGCCTTGCTGACGCTCGCGACCGGCATCATGCTCCAGGCCGAACGCTACGGCTATCCACCGCGCGGTCGTTGGCGGCCCGTGGTCCGAGTGGCCCACACCTCGTTCGGCCTGCTCATGATCGCGTACCTCTGTGCTACGTACGTTGTCGGGCCGTTCTGAGCGGGCGCTGACCACGTGACTGCCGCCGACGCGTCAGGCGTCGCGCTCCAGATACGACATCGCCTCCTCGTCGGATACCTGGTCGAACCGGTCGTAGAACTGGCCGACGCCCATGAAGTCACCCGGCGTCTGGAGACAGACGACCTCGTCTGCGAGGTCCCGGAGTTCGCGAACGGTCTCGGGCGGACCGACGGGGACGGCGAGAACGACTCGCGCCGCGTCGGCGTTCCGAAGCTGCTGGAGACAGGCTCGAACCGTCGAGCCGGTCGCCACGCCGTCGTCCACCAGGACGACCGTCCGGTCCGCCAGGTCGGGGTCCGGTCGCCCCCCGCGGTACCGTTCGATCTTCTCCCGGGCGTTCTCGGCCTCCTCCTCGCGCTTGCGCTCGAAGTAATCCTCGTCGATGTTCCGGCCGCTCAGTCCCCGCTCGTTCCGCCACACGCTCCCGTCGCTCGCGACGGCCCCGAGCGCGAATTCGGGGTTGCCCGGAGCACCGATCTTCTTCGCGACGACGACGTCGAGCGGTGCGTCGAGCGCGTCCGCGACCGCTCGCCCGAGTGGGAGGCCGCCGCGAGGGATGGCGAGCACGAGGTCGGCGTCGATCTCTCGTTCGAGGAGTGCCTCCGCAAGTTGTTTCCCCGCCTCGGTCCGGTCCGTGAACTGCCGAGAGTCGGTCATGGCTCCGATGGAACTACGTGCCGTGCAGGTAAGTAGCACCCTTCCGTCCCACCGCGAGTGGACCGGGGCGCGCGATGGCCCGGTGCGGCCGTTCGATCGTCACTCCAGCACGGTCGCGAGCGCGTCCATCGTCCGCTCCACGCGGTCGCGCTCGGCGTTGTACCCCATGTGACCGATGCGTAGCACGTCGTCGGCGTGGTCGCCGAGCCCCGTTGCGACCACGACGTCGTGTTCCTCGGCGAGTCGACGCTGGAGCGTCTCGGCACGGCCGGGAACCTCGAACGCGGTCACGGTGGGCGACCACGACGCTCGCGAGTCGGGGTACGGCTCCAGACCGAGGTCGCGACCTCGTTCGCGGCAGTACTCGGCCACGGCGGCGTGGCGCTCGTGGACGGCATCGACGCCCTCGTCGAGCAATCGGTCCAGTGAGGCGTCCAGCGCGGCGAGATTCGAGACGGATGGGGTGTACGGCTGGAGGACCGCCTCGTCCGTGTCGAGATCGATGCCGTGCCATGGCTCGAGGCTCGTGTAGAACGACGACTGCTCGGTCGCCTCGACCGCCTCCCAGGCGCGGTCGCTCACCGAGAGCGTGCTCAGTCCCGGCGGGGAGCTGAAGCACTTCTGGGACGCGCCGAGACAGACGTCGATCTGCTCGACCGGGACCGGCGTCCCGCCGAGCGACGAGACCGCGTCGACGATGGTGAGCACGCCGGCGTCCCGACACGCCGCGAGTATCTCGTCGAGGTCGTTCAGCAGGCCGGTCGGCGTCTCGCAGTGGACCATCGTCGCGGCGGCGAACTCGCTGTCTTCGAGGAGCGATTCGACGGTGCCCACGTCGAAGCCGGTGCGGTCGGACGTCTCGTGGACGACGGCCTCGCCGCCGTGCAGCTCGACGAGGTCGGCGAAACCGGCTCCGAAGACGCCGTTCGCGAGACAGAGGACCGACTCGCCGGGGTCGACGACCGACGCGACGCTCGCTTCCAGCCCGAGCATCCCCTCGCCCGCGAGGACGAGGAGGTCGTCGTCGGTGCCGTACACCGTTCCCAATTTCCCGAGGAGACGTCGGTAGAACGCCGTGAACTCGGGTTCGACGTCGGGATTGGGGATCGGCCGACTCATCGCCTTCAGAACCTCGGGCGGCAGTTCCGTCGGACCGGGCGTCATGCGGAGTTTCGTGGAGTCCATGTGTATGACTACGGAGTTCCGGTGCCGGCGTGAAAAAGACGCGGGGGCGTGGACCCGGCGACGAGCCGGCTCATCGCCGATTCGTACGAGGAAACAGACCGCTCGAACGGCACGCGGAGCGGTCGGGAATCACGAGAGACGGAGGCGAAGGATGGAATACTGGTCCGGAAACGACGGGGGTGGGTCGGCGTCCGCGCGGTCCTCACTGCAGGATGGCGAAGCCGACGTCGATGACCGCCTGCCCGTCTCGGACGTACGGGCCGTCGTCGGTCCCGTTCGAACGGACGAAGTCGTACACCAGATCGCCGTTCGTGTCGAGGTGGGGCATCGCGAACAGCACCTGGGTTTCCTGGAGTTCCGTTACGTCGAACTGGGCACCAGGGACGTCGAACAGGGTGATCTCGAGATCCTGTTGCGTACCGGGTTCGAGGTAGTCGCTGACCCCGATGACGCTCTCGACCACGGCTCCTTCCAGCAAGGTGGTGTCGTGAATGGCGACGAATCCGCCCTCGGGAACCGTGACCTCCTCCACCGTGATCGTACTCCCATCGGTCTGCTGATTCAGGAATTCCACCGATGCGGTTTCGGGTTCGGGCGTCGGGGTGGCGGCGGGCGTTTCTGGTTCAGGCGTCGGCGTAGCGGGTTCGGGCGTCGGGGTGATGGCAGGGGTTTCGGGTTCAGGCGTTGGCGTTTCGGGTTCAGGCGTCGGCGTGACGGCAGGGGTTTCGGGTTCGGGGGTGGGTGTTTCGGGTTCGGGCGTCGGCGTCTCCTCCTCGAGGACCGCGAAGCCGACGTCGACGACTGCCTGACCGCTACGGACGTACGGACCGTCTTCCTCGCCAGCGGTCGTGACGAAGTCGTACACCTGATTGTCGTTCGTGTCGCGGTGGGGCATCGCGATCAGCGCCTGGGTTTCCTGGAGCGCCGACACGTTGAACTGGGCGCCGGGGACGTCGAAGAGGGTAATCTCGACGTCTTCGTGTTCGCCGGGTTCGAGGAAGTCGCTGACCCCGATGACACTCTCGACCACGGCCCCGCTCAGCAGGGAAGTGTCGTGAATCGCGACGAACCCTCCCTCCGGAACGTCGACCTCGTCGACCATGATCGTCGTCCCGTCGGTCATCTGATTTCGGAGGACGACGTCGGCCTCTTCGGAGTGATCGTACTCGTCACTGTCCTCACCGCTGTGGCCGTGGCTGGCAGCCCCAGCGGGACCTGCCAGGCCGAGGCCGACGGTGACCGCCGACGCCGCGCCTCGCTTGAGGACTTCTCGGCGTGACGCCTCGTTCGCAGGACGTTTCGTTTTCGATTCTCGCGTCTCGGCAGCCTCGCCACTGTTCGTCGTGGATGTGTCGTCGTTCATTGGCGCACTCGTGTTCGTACGGAACCGTTTGTCTGTCTATCCCGCAATCGCACCCAGCGCCTGACGGGCAAAAAAGTCACAGTACTGTTCACGAGGTAACGCCACCGTATCGGAGCGTTTCATCGTTTAGCGTCTCCAGGCAATGACACGGTCCTCCCAGGTCGGCCGCGTCCATCGTCGAGCGGACCGGTGTGTCGAAGCGAACGAGAAGCATACAGAGACAAGCCGCAGGTAGCCGGCACTGAGTCCGCCGATGAACGAAACGAACGTTTTCCCCGAACCTGGCCGTATCGAACCCGGACACCGGGAGTCACGACCGACGGCGAGTGTCGGGGTGAACAGCGCGCGTCGTTGCCAGCTTCGACGTGCGCGACCGCCCCGAAAAAGCACACGTTAGCTGCGACTCGTCGGGCGGTCCCCGACAACTGGTTCGGCAGGTCGGTCCAGGAGTACCGGGCTGCAGACCACACTCGGCTGGGGCAGTAACCACCGATTATCCGGCGTTCCTGTGCAATGCCGCGTCGCTACCGGACGGTCCCCCCTGACACATCGGCGTTCGCGCCGGCGTGACCGCCCGTACGGCTATCTGTACCCGCGACGTAGTGTGTCGTGATGAGCGGACAAACCGCGAACCAGGGAGCGAACGGTATCACCGAAAGCGACCACGAAGCGGCCGACGAGGCGTCGAGCCGTCGCGGCTCCGGACCCGTTGCCCGGACGCTGAAACGATCGCTATGGAACGGAGTGCTCGCCGGCGTCACCGGCGTCGGGAGCATCGTCCTCGGGGTCCGGGCAATCAGGGCCGGCGAGTACAACCGCGGCCTCTCGCAGCTCGCCGTCGGCATGCTGTTGGCGACGATCGCGGTGGGCCAGCGCCGCGGCGACGAGGAGACACAGTCGGACGACACGAGACGCGCGTCACCGGGTACGTCGATATCGGTCGGCGAGCGGTCGCATGAGACCGACGCCGGCGGTGCACCGGCGGAGACCGAGGGCGCGTCCGCGGACGCCCCAACGGCGGGAGACACAGTCGAAACCGAACCGACCGAGACTGACGCGAGGGGACCCGAAGCGGTCGTGGAAGGGGCGCAAACCCCGAGCGAAGCGGCGCCCACGCACGAGCGCCTGGGCGAGGCGGCGTTCGACGAACACAGCAACGAGGTTCCGGTTCCCCAGCAGGTCTTCGACCTCGAACTGTTGACACTCGGTTCGGAGGCGGTCTGGGGCGTCCGGGAGTCCGACGACGCCGTCCTCGTTTCGCCGCTCTTCGACCCGATTCAGGAGCGGTCGGACGTCCGGTACGTCGGCAGCAGTGAGATCGACGACGAGCGGATGCTCTCGGTCCCGGACGTCGTAATCGATCACTGGGACGCGGCCGCTGGCGGCGGCCGGATCGTCACGTCTGGAACCGATCTCGTGTTCGTCACGAGTGACGAACTGCGCACCGACCGGCAGGTGCAGGTCGTGCCCGAGCAGTGGGTCGACGACGTCCTGGGAGAAGCCGAGGAGTGACGCGATCCCGACGGGCGCGCCGACGTCCGTGACTGTAGTCTTACGTCCGCGACGACCGTACGAGTGAGCGGAGACGGGTATGTGTCCGAACTCAGAGACAGACGTTGGTGAACGCTCCGATAGCGTCGACGACCACCACGTAGCACCGGACTCGGCCGTGCGCTCGATTCCGACGGGTGGATGAGAGCGTCTTCGCTGGCCTCGGCTACGGACTCGCCCTTTCCGTCGTCGGCGACCGGGCCGTCCTCGACCGCCTGTTGGAACAGGACACGACCGCCGACGAGCGTCTCGTCTTCTACGTCGGTCACGCGATTTACGCGCTCTCGCTGGGCACCTGGGTCGGCGTCAGCGAGTCGTTCGGTGAGCTGTACGAGTAGGCAGGCCTCGACCGTCGAACCGGGTCCAACCGATCACCGAGGACGCCGCCGGTTGGAGGGGTCGCCCCTTTGCGTCTGCAACCCCTTCCGTCATCGGGCCACCGGCCGAAGGACAGTCGTCAGGCTCGGTCGTTGCTCGACGAGGGATTGGCAGGTGAGGGGGAATCGATCGTCTGTCCAGTGTGCGAAGCACCACGATCCCACTCGACGGCAGGCGGGTCGTTTTTGCGCGTCGATTCGTAACCGAAGGTATGACGGAGACGTCTAGCGGCCGTCGAATGAAGGTCGGATGGTCTCTGGCAGGCGTGGCCATCGCCTTCGTGGTCGGGTACGTCGTCTACTCGTACGTCGGGGCGCTCGTCGTCGGGCTCTTCCTCTACTACGCCGTTCGACCGGTCTACAGGCGATTGAGCGGTCACGTCGACCACCCCGACGTGACGGCGGCCGCCACGCTCCTCGTGGTCGGACTTCCGCTTCTGGGAGTACTTGCCTACGCGGGCGTGGTGGGCGTCAGCGCGCTGGATCACTTCCTCCAGCAGGCGAACCTCGAGCAGTTGCGGTCGCAGTTGCAACCGTACCTGGGACTGACGACCAGCGGCGAGACGAACGGGATGGTCGATTCGGTCGGAAAGCTGGTGCCGCAGGCGCTCGGGTTCGTCTCGGCCATCTTCACCTGGGGCGTCAGGCTGTTCGTCATCGTTACGGTCTCGTTCTACCTCCTCCGGGACGACCAGAAGATATCGAACTGGGCCCGGCGGACGTTCGACGACGACTACGGTGTCCTGGCGTTCTTCCGAAGCGTCGACGACGACCTGACGACGATCTACACTGGAAACCTCATCACCGTCGGCGTGTCCAGCCTCATCGCGGTCGTGGTCTACTACGGCCTGAATCTGATCGCCCCGCAGGGAACGAAGATCGTCTTCCCGCTCCTGCTGGGGTTGCTGACCGGCGTCGCGACGCTCATCCCCGGCCTCGGGATGAAGCTAGTATACTGGCCGTACACAGCCTACCTCGGCTGGCAGAGCGTGATCGAGGGCGGGGTGCCTCTCTGGTTTCCCGTCGCCTTCTTCGTCGTGACGCTCATCGTGGTCGACACGCTTCCCGACATCTACGTCCGGTCGTATCTCTCGAAGGGCGATCACAACATGGGTCTGATGCTCCTGACGTACGTCTTGGGTGCCGTCGTCTTCGGCTGGTACGGTATCTTCCTCGGTCCGGTCGTGCTCGTCCTCTTTCTCCACTTCGTCCGCGACGTCTTACCGAACCTCCTCGACGCCGCGCCGGACCAGGTGGTGTCCGAGAGCCAGTGAGATGGCTGGGAGTACGGGCAGGGGTCACGGTCAGCCGCCCTGTCGCTGCTCAGGCCACGTGCGCCGTTCAGTTCCCGAGCCACCAGCCGACCAGTTGCGCTGCCCGCTCTCGGTCACGGTCGGCCTTCGTCGCCCGGTCGGCGTGCTCACGCTCCTTACCGTCGAGGACGTTCCGTTCGAGGACGTCGGTCGCGTCGTCGAACGCCGCACTCGCGCCGTAGCCCTCACCGGACCCGGAGAAGCGACCGCGGTCGGTGAACAGTCGGATCGTCACCAGCAGGAGGGGGCTGCCACGGACCCGCTCCTTGTGGCGATGGACGTTGACGTTTGTCTCCATGACGGTCATCTCCTCGTACTTCCGGTCGATGCCTTCGATTCGCTCGGCGATGTCCTCCCGGGTCAGGTCGTCGAGGAAGTCGACACCGAAGACCTGCACGTCCATGCGGTCCTCCTCCGTCCAGGTGAGCGCTCGGAGGACGTCCGTCGTCGTGACGATGCCGACGATGCCCTCCATGTCCGGCGGCGTGACGAGCAGGGACGAGTAGCCCTTCTCCAACATCTCTGCGACGGCTTCGCCGAGCGACTGGTCGGACTCGACGGTCGCGGCCGGCGTCGTCATCACGTCGCGATCGGGGAGGTCGAGCAACCTGGCCGCAAAGCCGCTCCGTTCGCCCCAGCCGCCGTGTGCGGTGTCGGCCCCGCCTGCGTCACCGTGGTGGGACGAGACGTCTTCGCCGCCGCCTTGCTCCCGGTCCAGCTTGCGGACCGTGAAGTCGACGAGGTCGTAGATGCTGATCATCCCCTCCGGCCGCTGGTCCTCGAGGACGGGAAGGTGGCTGATGCCGTGAACGCGGAACTGGTTCACGACTTCCCCGAGGGTGGTATCGGCCGAGATCGACAGGAGGTCCTCGGTGTAGACGTCGGCGACGGTGAGGGCGTCGAGGTTCGGGAGGACGTTCCCAAGCAGGGCACGCGCCGTGACGACGCCTGCGAACTGCTCACCCTCGAAGACCGGGAGAAGGTCGAGTTCGTTCTCGACCATGAGTCGCGCCACTTCCCGGACGTCCGCCGTTCGACGCACCCGTGGAGGCATTCGCGCAACCGTCGACGCCTTCTCGTTCGGGTCGTGGTGGGAGTTGAGGAGCTGTTTCCGGGTGACGACGCCTTTGAGTCCGTCGTCGCCGGCCACGACGATGACGTGGATCCGCTGGTCCCTGTCGAACGCGCCGCGGAGCTTCGACAGGGTCGTCGACGGTATGCACTGCTCGTAGTCGTCGGTGACGACCTCGGAGATGTCCATGCGCCGTCACGTACGGGTTCGAGCGGTTTGAATCTTGATTCCCGGGGACCGGTCGTTCTGGCCGCAGAGACTATTCTGGGGGCTGCTATCCGTTTCGAAGTTTCGGCCGGTCCGTTCCCCTGGCACGACAGCTGCAACTGGTGGCCGCTGCCGTTACGAGGCGTCGTCGAGAACGCGACCGTGAACGTCTATCTCGCCGTTGCGGATGCGCGTGCTGCTGATTCGGGTGCCGTCTTCGGCGACGACGAAGGGGGCGGTGTGGATCTCCAGCGGGGCGAGGTCGGCGTCGACGCGGTCCCGATTCAGCTCGTACGCTCGCTGTTGGGCCTTCGCTTCCGGGGAGACGACGAGCGCGTCGATGTCGCCACGCGTCGCCGCCGGGCCGTGGGTGTCCTCCAGTTTGATGATCTCGTAGGACGCCGTGTAGGCGT
This sequence comes from Haloarculaceae archaeon H-GB1-1, assembly GCA_029688825.1. Classification (GTDB taxonomy): domain Archaea; phylum Halobacteriota; class Halobacteria; order Halobacteriales; family Haloarculaceae; genus JARUKX01. Next base: position 65,602 of record JARUKX010000017.1, read on the forward strand.
CGCTCATCCGGGCGAGCTCGCCGTCCAGGTCCGCACGGCGGTCCTCGAAGTTGCCGAGCAAGTCCGCGTGTGACGGGTCGCTTCGGGTTCGCTTCGCGAGTTCACTCGACGTCATCCCCACGATGACGTGCCCGTCGCCGGGGCCATCGTGACTGGCGGTCTGGAACGCGTTGTGGAGGAGCGTTCGGTGACCGTTGTGGATCGGCGTGAACGTGCCGCCGAGAATCGCCGTTCGGTCCGAGCGGGGCATGTCCAACCCATCGACGGCCACCCTCGAATAGCTGGCGGCTGACGGTCGGCCCCGTCGCGTCCGCGACCTCGGTAACCGGATCCTCGGGGTCGTGGTGGCGGCGGCCGGGTAGTCTCCCCACCGACACCCCTCCGTCCGGACAGCGTTCGGGCCGGGGCTTGTGGCTGCAGGTCGGCCGTTATCCGTGTGCCGTCCGTATCTCGGGGCGTGACCGAGGCCTGGATTCAGCTGCAGTGTCCCCAGTGCGGGGAAACGTGGGAAGCGAACCCGTCCAAACTACCCACTCCCGGCGCGGAGTTTCGGTGTCGCCACTGCGGTGCGACGCGACCGACGTCGGAGTTCATGCGGGCGACACGAGACCTCGAAGTCCTGGAGGCGTTCCACGAAGCGTAGGATCGGCTGCTTCGCGGAGCGGTGCGACTATCGCGTTCGTCTCGACGAGCTAGACGGACCTGCCGCTGTCGCCTGCCGTCGATTCCGTTCGCGGACCTCGGTGCCCGTCCGTCACTCGGGTTTGCCACCCTTCGCGTCGAAGCTCGTGAACACGTCCAGCGTGCCGCGGTTGAGCACGTGCACGGTCATCTCGAGTGAGACGGACTCGACGCCGCGGGTCCGATCCTCACCGGTTCCCTCGACCACCTTGACGGGGGCTTTCCGCGAACCGACGGTGACCGTCTCGGTCGCTCCGGGGTCGAGTTCCACCTTCGACCCGCGAACGTTGACTCTGGCGCGCTCGCCGTCGAATTTGACGTTGGCGTTCGGGACCGAGAGCTTGTTCTGCAGGGGGACGGACTTCGTCGGCCGGTAGTCACCTGCCAGCGAAATCGGGGCGGTCGGAATCGGCCGATGGAGCGGGGCCTCTCCGGGGGCCGCGACGAACGACGCGCCGTTGATGACTGCGGCGTTCGCCGTCAGCGCTTTTTGTGCGGCGTCGGACGCGACCGGGGTCAGGACCGCGGCCTTGTCCTCGGTGTCGACTCGATACTGGAGCGGTTCGTGTGCGGAAACGGTCTCCAGTTCACCGTTCGAGGGTTCTCCGACGTCGTACTCGACGCCGACCTCGACCAGTTTCGTGGAGGTCTCGGGCCCCTACGCTTGCGCGCTGCCGACGCCCGCCAGTCAGATGGCGGCGACGCCGGTCGATTTGAGAACGTTACGCCTGTTGAAACCGTCGTGGAGTTGTTCATCACTCATGGATATGGCCTCGATTACGCAGAGTCTGACGTCGCTTTGACGCCGGAGCGTTCACATTGGTTCAGCGTTCGGGTCCAGTCCCACGCCGTTTAGTACGTCGAACAGTGACCGCTGTCCTGGGACTCGGGATAGCCAGTCGCCATCGACGTCGCGCTGTAGTTCGAGTACGTCGAGCCGAGGTCGTGTTCTTCCCAACCGGGAATCAGGCTCTGCACAGTCGGGTTGGAATCGTCGATGAAGGCGTGGAACACCTCCTGGATGGCCACGTTCTTGTAGTACTGCTCGCCGCCACAGCCGACGACGGCATCGAGGTCGTCGTTCCAGGCACCTGGGTTGTAGGGGCTCTGGGCGCGGCCACCGATGTTCTCGCCGCCGACACAGAGATGACAGCCGTGGTAGCTCGGCCGGTCGTAGTTTCGCCAGACGCTGAAGAAGTCCCAGTTCGAGCCGTCGTACAGGTTCGGATGCTCGTAGCTGATGTAGACGTTGTACTGCTCGCAGGCGTCGATGTCGAGTAGCTGTTGCCCGACGTAGTCCAGGGCGTCTGCGACGTCGTTTTCGGCGATGTCGTTCTCCTCCCACGTGTTCGGGTAGAGCAACACCTGGAAGTTGTTCGTATTACTGTTCGACCAGTCGTTTCCACTGCATATCAGCTGGTAAGCCACACTAGATAAATTCGATATTGTATAAATAAAATCATAGCTAATGAACATAGTAAATAGGTGGAAAATGGCTTAGAGTTGTAGCGTGTCGATGAATCGGTCTCGGAAGGGCATCCGAAAAATCTCCACACCGACACATCAGTAATTAATTTGAACACCGAAATCATTTGGAAAGTGATAGTCACTACATGTGGAATGTCGCTGGTTCGAAAGTGGTCAATTTGGGTCCAATCTGCGTACGTCCAGCCACGAAGTCACCACTATAACGTACTGAAAGTTTACGATCCAATGTTGATTACCACTGTGTAGTCACGGATTATACTGCGATCCCACTGCATATGTATCACTTACACTAACATAAAAGATTGGTGGGATTTATTGTCCCCGGAGGCGCACGACAACGTGAGGTTCAGATAATGTCAATAGAAGGAGTAGTATACAAGGGACCGAACCAGGTCGCTATCGAAGACGTCAACGACCCGGAGATACAGCATCCGAACGACGTCATCGTCGACGTCTCGTCGACCTGCATCTGTGGCTCGGACCTCCACATGTACGAGGGCCGGACCGCCGCAGAGGAGGGAATCGTCTTCGGCCACGAGGCGATGGGCACCATCGCCGAGGTCGGTGACGGCGTCTCGTCGCTCGCCGTCGGGGACCGCATCTCCATCCCGTTCAACGTCGCCTGTGGCCACTGCAAGAACTGCGAAGAGGGGAAGACGGGCTTCTGTCTGAACGTCAACCCATCCGGGGGCGTCCCCGCCGGCGGCGCGTACGGCTACGTCGGGATGGGACCGTTCCAGGGCGGGCAGGCCGAGCGGATGCGCGTCCCGTACGCCGATTTCAACGCGCTCAAACTGCCACAGGGATCCGAACACGAGGACGACTTCGCCATGCTCGCGGACATCTTCCCGACGGGCTGGCACGGTACGGAACTCGCCGACCTCCAGCCCGGCGAGTCCGTCGCCATCTTCGGTGCGGGACCGGTCGGGCTGATGGCCGCCTACAGCGCCAAGCTGAAGGGTGCCTCTGAGATCTACGTCGTCGACCGGGTGCAGAGCCGCCTGGATCTCGCAGAGCAGCACTGTGAGGCGACGGCCATCAACTTCGAGGACGGGAATCCCGTCGAGATGATTCAAGACGAACACGGCGGTATGGTCAACAAGGGCGTCGACGCCGTCGGCTACCAGTCCATCGAACCGGACAAGGCTCGGGAGAGCGACGAACCGTACGACCCGACGAAGGAGAACCCCGGCGTCCTCATCAATCAACTCATTCGCGTCGTCGAGCCGAAGGGTCGACTGGGTATCGTCGGGCTCTACGTCCCGGAAGATCCCGGCGCGCCGGAGACCATCAGCGAGATGGAAGCGCAGGGCCGACTCGGCATCGACTTCGGGAAGCTCTTCGAGAAGGGGCAGGGCCTCGCGACCGGCCAGTGCGACGTAAAGTCGTACAACCGCTACCTTCGCGATCTCATCATGGCCGGTCGCGCCGAGCCGAGTTTCGTCGTCTCACACCGTGAACCCCTCTCGAACGCCCCCGAGATGTACGAGAAGTTCGACGACCGCGAGGAGGGCGTCACGAAGGTCATCCTGGAGCCGTAGCTCGACAGTGGGTACTCGCGGCCCACTGCCCTGTCAGGTCCGCAGCCAAGCGCGCGGGTGTTCGACTCGGAGGTGGTCCTGATAGCGCTCGACGAGTTCGGGATACGAGTCCGCGACAGTCCGCCATTCGCACCGGTCACAGCCGCGTGCGACCGTGGCGTTCGCGCTCGTGACGTAGCCGGGGGTTCGTTTCGATGTCATGGTGATTCGCCGACGACCGATCGCCGACCTTGGCCAACGACTCGTCTAGTACGACATTAATCTGCTGCTACCGTGCCATGTAGTAGCATGGGAAACGCGTAAGAACGTCCTACCTGTACCACGATATCATGTGTCAATTCTGCTCGAACGAATCCGACGACTGGGAACAGTTGCTCGAATACGACGACAAGTACGATGACTCCGACGAGTCGGACGCGGATGCTGCCCGACGAGCCGATTCGGAACTGGAGCGGAACGACGCCGACCGCTAGACTCGCACTCAGGACTATCGAGGCTCGGCGCTGGCCGAACGCCCGTTCACGCTGCTGGTACGTATCCGTGACTACGTACAATCAATGGATGCCAATCTCGTGACTACACCTTTAATGCCGTACACGAAGGTCGGGTCATGAATGGTACGCTTAACGACTCGGAATCCGACCTCTCGTCCGACGAACTGTTCGGCGTGTTCTCCGAGGCCAGCAGACGCACGATCCTGTTCCACCTTCGCCAGCACGGGTCTGCGACCGTCGACGAACTGGTGGACGTCCTCGCGATGGTCGAGGAATTCGACGCCGGACGGGCCGACCGCGACCGCATCGCCTCGTCGCTCGTTCACGTTGCGCTACCGCGACTCGAAGCGCAGGGGCTCGTGAGCTACGACCCCGACGAAGGCATCGTCCAGGCCGTCGACGCTGATCCGAGGGTCGACGAGTGGCTCGACCTCGCGGTCAGACACGAGATCCAACTCGACGCGCAGCACGCGCCCGAACTCGACCGATCTGACGACGAGCAGGACGAGATTCACGTGCTGCTCGTCGACGACGAACCCGGACTGGTCGAAACCATCTCCCGCTACGTGGAACGCGAGACGGACGATCTCGTCGTCCACACCACGACGAGCGTCCTCGAAGCAGTGTCTACGCTGGAGGAGGGCGACTTCGATTGTATCGTTAGCGACTACCAAATGCCCGCGATAAGCGGCCTCGACTTCCTGAAAGCCGTCCGCGAGGAGGACGACACGGTTCCGTTCATCGTCTTCACGGCGAAAGGGAGTGAATCGACGGCGAGCGAGGCGATTACGAGCGGCGTCACCGACTACGTGCCGAAGCAACCCGGAACCGAACTGTACGACGTACTGATCGGCCGCATTCGCCGCGCCGTCGAGTGATTGCGCCGTCAGTCTCGAAGCTCCGTTGGCCGCCATTCCGGAAGGCAGTCCGATGATTCACGACCCAGAATGGAAACCCGAACTCCACTGCGAAGCAACGCCGCCCAGAGAGCGACCCGTCCGAGTTCTGTGCGTGGACGACCATCCCCGAGTCCTCGAGGAGACCGCCGACGCGCTCGAACGCGAGAGCGACCACATCTCGACGATCACTGCACCCAGCGTGACTGCGGCGCTCGACGTACTGGAGGACGTCCCCCTCGATTGCATCGTCAGCGACTACCGGATGCCCGGTCGGAACGGTCTGGAGTTCCTCGATCGGGTCCGTGCGGACTACGGCGCGATGCCGTTCGTCCTGTTCACGGGCAGGGGGAGCGAGGAGGTCGCCAGCGAGGCCATCTCACGCGGCGTGACCGACTACGTAACGAAGGGCCCCCGGAGCGACCTCTACGCCAGGCTCGCCAACTGCGTCGAGAACGCGGTCGATGCCTACCGGACCGAATTGCGGCTCGCGGGGTTTCTGGAGGCATCACCGGACTGTCTGGCCGTCGTCGACGACGATGGAGTGATTCGGCAGACCAACGCCCTGCTCGACTCGCTGTTCGGGTACGAGCGGGGGGAACTGGTCGGTGAGCCGATTCGCAGGCTGTTTCCGGCCGAGTATCACGAGGAGGTCGCATCGGTCCACGACGCGAACGGCGACTGTGTTGGTTCACGTCCGGTCCCCGACGATCTCGATCTCCACGGCCAGCGACAGGAGGGGACCGAGTTCCCCGTCGATCTGTCCCGCAGCCCGCGTGGCATCGCCGGCACCGACGAGGTCGTCGTCTCGATCCGGGACGCGACGCAGCGTCGTCGTCGGGAACGCCAGATCGTCGATCTCGATCGCCTCAACCAGACGCTCCGAGAGACCACACAGGCAATCGCGACGGCCGCGACGACGGCCGACCTGGAACTCGCCGATGCGCTCTTCGAGAACACGCAGGACGCGTTGTTCGTCATCGAGGTGGACGAGGCCGGTGACGCCTACCGGGTCGAACGCGTCAATCCCGTATACGAACGCGTCACGGGGTTCTCCAACGAGGACTTGCGCGGGCGAACCCTTCGAGACGCCTTTGGAACCGAGGACGGGGACACGATACTCCGGAAGTACCGCCGGTGTGTTTCCCGTCGCGAACCGATGGTGTACGAGGAACGGCTGTCCATCCCGACCACGGGCACGTACTGGGAGACCCGAATCGCGCCGGTCATTGTCGACGGACGCGTCGTGCGACTCGTCGGTGCCACACGCGACGTCACCGAGGACAAGGAACGCGAGCACCAGTACGACGCGATATTCAACCAGACGTACCAGTTCACGGGCTTGCTCGACCCGGACGGACGGATATTGCGAGCCAACGAGACCGCCCTAGAGTTCGGCGGTCTCGACCGATCTGACGTCGTCGGGGACCTCCTGTGGAAGACCGAGTGGTTCAGCGACGACGATGGAACCGCTGACCGGGTACGAGAGCTCGTCCGCCGCGCTGGAGAGGGTGAGTTCGTTCGGACACATATCGACGTTTGCGGTCCCGAGAACGTCGCTCGAACCGACTTCTCCATCAAGCCCGTTTCCGATGAGACCGACGCGGTGGTCTTCCTCGTAACCGAGGCACGGGACGTCACGGAACTGACCAAGCGCGAGCGCGAACTCGAACGGCAGAACGAGCGCCTCGACGAGTTCGCATCGGTGGTGAGCCACGACCTGCGGAATCCCCTGACCGTGGCCTTCGGCTCGCTCGACCTCGCACGGACCACCGGTGACCGAGCGGATTTCGACCGCGTTCGGGCAGCCCTCGACCGGATGCAGGTGCTCATAGAGGACCTGCTGACGCTCGCCCGCGAGGGTCAGCGCGTCGAGCAGTCCCGAGTCGTCGCACTCGACGAACAGGTCAGGGCGGCCTGGGAAACTGTTCCGAGCGACGACGCGACGCTCGAGGTCGTCCTCGACGAGTACTGCGTCACCGCGGACGTGGGTCGGCTGCAACAACTGCTCGAGAACCTCCTCTCGAACGCCGTTCGCCACGGCGGCGCGGACGTGATGGTTCGCGTGGGACCGCTGGCGGACGAGCGCGGGTTCTTCGTCGCGGATGACGGGCCAGGCATCCCGAAGAAGAAACGGGACGCCGTCTTCGACCACGGCTTTTCGACCTGTGCTGAGGGGACCGGGCTGGGACTCGCTATCGTCAGGGGCATCGTCGAGGCCCACGGCTGGACTATCGACGTGTGCGAAAGCGATCTGGGTGGCGCACGATTCGAGATAACGCTCGACCCGCCAGTGCCCGTTTGTGGGCCGCTGGACGGGCGATAAGACGGTAGCGTCGCTGCGGACAGCCACCTCCCGGATTTCACCGATCCGCGTAATGGTGCACCGCCACACATCGTTCGTCTTCTTCCCAGGTGTTCCCCGTTTACACCAACAAGTTGTGTTCATTACTTGTGTTCATCGATGGTGTTCAGTATATTCACTAACTGTGTTCGCCCGCTCGGTTGAACCACGACGGTCGACATGCGCGGCTGGATAAGCGTTACCAGCACTCGGACCGTCGACCGAGAGGCCCCCGCTACGTCGAGCGCGCCAGCCGTACGCGTATGGTTCGAGAGCTTGCGCGTCGAAGCGTCCGATACCTATCCGTGTGCGTTCGGACACGTAACTGGTATGCACAGAACTATCCAGCTACTCCAATCCTTGTGGTATGGTGGCATTGTACACACGCCGACTTTCGACCGACTAGTCGTCATATGGCGTCATTTCTGAAAACTATAGCACAGATGCGACCACACTGGCGGGTGCAACGCCCATGACCACTCACAGTCCAACGCAGGTCGGTGTGGTGCTTGTCGCACTCCTTCTCGTCGGGAGCAGCGTGGGACTCGGCGTCGCCCAGCAGCCCTCGGAGGGCTCGATCACCTTCTCGAATCAGGTCACTGCTGGGGACTCGGTGACCGTTGCCTCGGTGACGCTTCCGAACGGCGGCTTCGTCGGTATCGTCGACGAGAACGGCTTTCTGATCGGCGTCTCCCCCTATCTCTCTGCCGGAGACCACTCCGACGTCACGGTCTCTCTGGACGACCCGCTCGACGAGGGGTCAGAACTGGACACGGACCTCAAAGCGGTCGCGCTGCGTGACGTCGACGGAAACCAGCAGTTCGACGGGACGACCGACCCGCACGACCAACTCATGCTCGGCGCCGATGGCCAACCGATAAGCGATACGGCTATCGTCACCGTCGAGACCGACGAGGCCGACGAGCGTGGTACCGCGAACTTCCAGATCCAGTCCGTCTCCGCGCCCGCAGTCTCGCAGGGTGACACGGCGACGATATCGGCAGCCGTCCGGAACACCGGCAACGCCTCAGGAACGCAGAACGTCAGTTACACGCTGGAAGGCGAGAACGTGACGACCGGAGCGAGCGCGGTCGACATCGTCTTCGTACTGGACCAATCGGGAAGTATGGCCGACGACAACGCGGTGGTTCGTCGTGAACTCCGGAACTTCACGACCCAACTGGAGTCGGAGAACGTCGACGTCCAGTACGCCGTCGTGAGTATGGAGCGTCCGTCGTCCGTCGTCCAGAACTTCACGAGCGACGTCGGGACCACGAGATCTGCGATAGAGCAGGTCCTGCAGGCGGGTGGCGGGACGGAGGACAACTTCGAAGCGCTGGCCCTCGCCGTCTCGCTCTTCGATACGTCGGGCCGTCCGAACGCCCAGTCGGTCATCATCGACGTCACCGGCGAGGGAAGTAACGTCGCTCAGCCGAGCCAGACGGACCTCTCAGCGGAGTTCAACCGAACGAACACGACGTACATCGCCGTGACGCCGGCGGCGAATCAGTCGACGATGAAGGACTACCCACCGTCAGTTCAGAAGCGACCGCTGGCGAATATGACCGAGAGCGGCACGTGGTTCAACCTCGTCGAAGGCGACTTTGGTGATAGATTCACGACCCAGATCGCGCAGACGGTCGTCGACGTGTCGCGGCGGAATCAGCGTCGCCTCCAGCTCGACGCAGGCGCGTCGGAAACCGTGACCTTTCAGGTCAACACGACAGATCTCCCCCCGGAGACCTACACGGTGACTGTCCGGACGGAGAACGACACCGTGACTACGACGCTCACCGTCGGGGCAGCCTGAAGAGCGCCTGCCTCGACCGGCTCTGTACCTCCATTTTTTTCCTGGCGGACGTAGTTACATCGCCTATGGAGACGTCGCTCGCGTCCTGGCAACGGTTTCCCCACCGACGGCCGGTCGCCTCCCTTCTGCTCGCCGTCGTCGCCTGCGAACTCGTCGGTGCGTCGGGGTCGGTCTTCACGGTCGTGGGGCTGGCGTCGTGGTATCCGTCGCTCACTCGACCGGCGCTCGCGCCGCCGAACTGGGTGTTCGGGCCGGTGTGGACGACGCTATTCGCTCTGCTGGGCGTTGCGACGTGGCTGGTGTGGCGTCGGGCGGCCGAGCCGGGCGCTCGTCGAGCCCTCGTCGTCTTCGCGGGTCATTTCGTCATCAACGTCGCGTGGTCGGGCGTGTTCTTCGGACTCCAGTCGCTGCTCGGTGGGCTCGTCGTAATCGCCATCCTCTGGCTCGCAATCGTCGTGACGGCCGTTCTGTACTACCGCGTGACGCCGTGGGCGGGCGTCGCGTTGCTGCCGTATCTCGCATGGGTCACGTTCGCCGCGTACCTCAACTACGCGTTCTGGACGCTGAACTGACGGCGGTCCCGCTCAGCCGTCCGATCCGAGGGTCAACTCCCTCGCGGTCGCTTCGCCGAACGGGTCCTCGACGCGCAGCTCCACTTCGGTGACCCACTTGACGTTCTGCCAGCAGTCCCCTTCGTCGTCGGTGGGAAAGAGCCGTGCCGGCCCGCCGTCGTAGAGCGGGATGGGGTCGGCGTCGTCGACCGCCACCGCGAGGACGTAGGTCTCGAGGCGGTCGCGTTCGAACCCAGCGGCGTAGTCGCCACCGGCCGCGCGGACCAGCGCGTAGTCTGCGTCGTCGGTCGGCCGCGCCCAGTCGAGCAACGACGACAGTGCGACCCCGTGATACGTCTCCTCCGACGCGGTACGCCGCTCGAGACAGTCGAAGTCGTCGCATGTCGCTGCGGTCGCGTGTTCGAGCAGGTCCTCCCGGTCGAGTTCGAGCGGTTTCTCGACGGCACCCGTCACAGCGAGGGTCCACTCGTGCTGGCGTGGGACGTCAGATAGCGACGTGGTCATGTTGGAACCTCCGTTCTAGCGTGTACTATCGTCGGGACGGTGGTCCCCTCATCCCCGAACCTGTTCGGTCCCGTTGACCACGACACGCTCGCGTTCGTTCGCTCACCGGCTGGCACGTATCGCACCCGTTATCTTCGTCGAGCGAGAGAGGTCACTGTGACCGACTGGCCCCCCATCGACCCTGCGGACGCCTCCGCCGTCGCCGACCGACGTGACGAACTGGTCGCGGCAGTTCGAGACCACGCCGGCCAGATCGCCTACCAGCTCGCCCGGCTGGAGGGCGGCGACTACGGGCAGGCCACCGTCGATACGGATCGCGGCGAGTGGACGGTGAAGTACGAGGCCGGTGATCTCGAATACCTCCGCTTCGACCCGAAGCGCGGCAGTGAAGTCTACGTCGTCTCGACGAAGCAGCCCCCGGAACCCGGTCCGTTCGCCGACGCGCTGGTCGACTACGACGACTTCGTCGCCGGCTTCAACGAGTACGTGACGTCTCTCGACGGCGTACTCGACGACGTCGACATCGACTTCCCCGCCGTCGAGACGACCGACGGCGTCGTCGCCGAACGCGACCGCGTGCTCGGCCGCGTTCGTGAGGTGTGTGACCGCATCGCCGCCGAACTCCACCGCTACGAGGGCGTCGACTACGGCACGTTCACGACGCGCGTCGACGGAACCCGCTGGGAGCTGAAGTGGGACCGCGACGGCGCGTCGTACCTCCGCGTCGGCGGGAGCAGCGGTCTCTATCTCCTCTCACAGTACGAACCGCCGTCCGCCGCCGACATCCGCGAGTACGCGCCGCTGTTCCGCGAATTCGTTCGCGCGTACAACGACCACGTCACCGACCTGGAGTCCGACCTCGCGACGGTCGAACTCTGAGTCAGGATCGTCGCCGGCCTTGCGGCCCCGAGTTGGGGCGTACGCACGTCGGTAGACATTTACGTCGGGCTCCCCGCGTTCGCACGTGGATTCTCACGACGTCCGACGCGAGTGGGCAGACCGTTCCGGCGAGTACTCGCCGACGTATTACGCCCACTACGGCCCGGACGCGACGAGCGAGTGTTTGTTGTCGATCCTCGACCAGTACGTCCCGCGCGACGCCCGCGTGCTGGAGTTGGGGTGTAGCGCCGGCCGTCACCTCGCGGCGCTGGCCGACGCGGGCTACTCGAATTTGACTGGGGTGGACGTCAACGCCGACGCCCTGGACGTGCTCGCGGAGACGTATCCGAACCTCGCCGAAACGGGGACCTTTCACGTGGCGGCCATCGAAGACTACGTTCCCGAACTCGACGAGGAGGCGTTCGACGTCGTGTTCTCCGTCGAGACGTTGCAACACCTCCATCCCGACGTCGCGTGGGTCTTCGACGATATCGCCAGCATCGTCGGCGACCTCCTCATCACCGTGGAGAACGAGACCGGCGAGTACGGTGCGGTCAACTACGTCGACGACGACGTCCCGCTGTACTACCGTGACTGGCAGCAGGTCTTCACCGACCGCGGTCTCGTCGAGGTCCAGTCGACGGACGGCAAGCGCGATACCATCAGGGCGTTCCGACCCGCCGAGTAGGCGACTCCGTGTCCGGGTGGACTGACTCCAGTCTGCGGTCGGGGTGAGTAGCCGGTATGTTCACTGATGGTGTTCACGCGTGATGTTCATTACGTGCATTCATTGATTGCGTTCATTGATTGTGTTCACTCGTAACGATCATTGATTGTGTTCATTGGTGGGGTTCGATGCTCTGTTGAAATCATATTGTGTGATATCTCACCTACTGAACAGACGATAGGTAGGGATGGGTATTGGTCGGTAGATGACCAAGTACGACCATTGACATCCTCCTCGCCCTGAAGGGCGAGGATTCCCGAGCGTT
>JARUKX010000018.1 GCA_029688825.1 Haloarculaceae archaeon H-GB1-1
GCACCGTCACACCTCACCGCCCGAACGGGCGGCATCATGCCCAAAGAGATCATCGGGGAAGACCACGAGCAGGCCGCCGAAACCGACTATGGCTCCGGCCCGTTCGTGGTTGACGAGTTCGATCCGGGGAACTCGGTGTCGATGTCGGCGAACCCGGACTACTACCTGTCCGACGACGCGGGCACCAAATTGCCATACGTGGACAAACTGAACGCGCAGGCGATGCCAGACGCTATCCAACGGCTGAACGCCCTCAACGACGGCCGGATTCACATCAACCAGAACGTGAGTTCGTCATCGTTCGAACAGGCCAAGAGCATGGATAACGTCAATGCCGTCAAGGGTCCCGGCACCCGCTGGTACGGCGTCTGCATGAACAGCAACAAGGAACCGTTCGACGACAACCGCGTCCGCGACGCGCTCAAGTACGCGATGGACAAGCGCCAGCAACTGAACGTCGCGCTCAACGGGATGGGTTCGATCGCCCGGAACCATCCGATCACGCCGTCCTACAAGTTCCACCCGGACCCGCCGATAGAGACGAAATACGGTCCCGAAGCGAAGCCCGAGAAAGCGAAAGAGAAGCTGGCGGAGGCCGGGTATCCGGATGGCATCGAACTGCCGACGTTCATGTACTCGAAGCAGTCCCAGGACTCTTCGGAACGATTCGCCCAGCTCTGGCAGCGGAACGCGGCCAATGCAGGCATCGAGTTCGAGATAACGAACATCACCGAAGACCGCTGGCTGGGCGAGATCTGGAACTCCGAACGGGCCTGGTACTGGACGAGCTGGGCGATGAAGTTCCCGACCCAGAACATGCTGACGCTGTCGTGTACCTCCGACGCACCGTGGAACGACCATCGGTTCTCGAACGAGGAGTTCGACAGTCTCGTCCAGGAGGCATCGAAGACGGCCGACATCGACAAGCGACGGGACCTCTACCGTGACGCCCTGTCTATCTGCCACAACAACGGCGGGTGGATCATTCCGTTCTACGTCTCGAAGCTCACCGCCGCGAACAAACAGGTCGTGAACTACCGTGCGAACCCACTGGGACAGTACATGTTCGTCGAACGGACCGGTATCAAGCAGAGCAACTGAACGCACCACGATTCGATCTCACTAGATATGTCTCCGAATACCGCAGCCGTAAAGGCACAACTGGGGGAGTTCATCAATCTCTACCTGGTGAAGCGCATCCTGTACACCCTGTTCACGCTCTGGATGATCGCGACGCTCGTCTTCATGATGACGACCGTGTTGCCCGGAAGCGCCGCGCACATGATCCTCGGACAGTCGGCCACGGAGGAGCGCGTCGCTGTCGTCGAGGAGGAACTGGGCCTCGACGAACCGATTCACGTCCGATACGTGGACTGGCTGTCTGGCGTTGTGACCGGCGACTGGGGCGAGAGCTTCATGTACAAGACGCCGGTGTTCGGCGTGATCTGGCCGCGGCTGATGCGCACGGCCCAACTCGCCGTGTTCGCGACGTTGTTCGTCATCGCCGTGAGCATCCCGGTGGGCGTCATCGCCGCCGCGAACCACGAGGAGGGACTCGACTACGGCATCAGTGGATTCTCCTACATCGCGGTGAGTATCCCCGAGTTCGTCAGCGGCACGCTCTTGCTGTTACTGCTCGCCGGGCCGCCCCTGAACCTCTTTCCCACGGGTGGGTACACCGCACCGGGAGAGAGCCTCGGTGACTGGCTCTCCCACCTCGTCTTGCCATCGCTGACGCTCGCGTTCCTCCTGTTGGCCCACGTGATGCGACAGACGAGAGCCGCCGTCATCGACGCGCTCCAGTCGGAGTACGTCCGCGCCGCTCGCGTCAAGGGCCTCCCCGAGTGGGTCGTGCTGTTCAAGCACGCGCTTCGAAACGGGCTCTTGCCGACGATCACGATAATCGCGCTCAACTTCGGCTGGATGATGGGGAGTCTGGTCGTCGTCGAAGAGGTGTTCAACTATCCGGGACTCGGCCAGCTCATCGTCCAGGCGATCAACAACCGGGACGTTCCCCTCATACAGATGGCGATCCTGATTCCGACGGGGACCTACGTGTTCGCCAACCTCGGGGCCGACATCCTGTACGCGTACCTCGACTCCCGAATCGAGTTCGGAAAGGGTTCCTGACATGGCCACAGAACAAACCACGATTCAGCTTCCGTCCAGGTACGAGCAGCTCCGCAGCACGGCCGAAGAGATACGCGAGACTCCAAAGGCGTTCGTCGGGCTCACGCTGTTGACTGCCATCACGGTCATCAGCGTTCTCGGTCCGTATTTCGTGCCCTACGACCCGACGTCGATTCACTCGGGTCACATTCTCGAAGGACCCAGTGCGCAGTTCCTACTGGGGACGGACGCCCTCGGCCGCGACCTCTTGTCGCGCGTGATTATCGGCGGCCGAACGAGTCTCCTGCTCGGGTTCGGGTCCGTCGGCCTCGCGCTCGGACTCGGAATCCCGATCGGGCTTACCGCGGGATACACCCACGGCAAGGTCGACGAGGTCATCATGCGGGCGATGGACCTCCTGATGAGCATCCCCACGCTGCTACTGGGGTTGCTCATCCTGACCGCACTGTCTTCGAACGTCTGGAACGCGATCTTCGCCGTCGGCATCGTGTACGCGCCACGCATTGCACGGGTGGTCCGGTCGGCGACACTCGAAGAGAGCAACTCCGAGTACGTCCAATCAGCGAAAGCACAGGGCGAGTCGACGCCGTACATCCTGTTCGGCGAGATCCTCCCCAACATCACGGCTCCGATCCTCGTCGAAGGGTCGATCCGGATCGGGTTCGCCATCCTCATCGGGTCGTCGCTGTCGTTCCTCGGCCTGGGCGCGCAGCCGCCGAATCCCGACTGGGGCTACATGATCAACACCGCACGGGGCCACATCTTCGAGTCGGCGTGGTTCCTGCTGTGGCCGAGCATCGCGCTGACCCTCACCGTGTTCAGCGTGAACATGCTCGGGGACGGCTTACGAGACGTCTTCGACACGAAGTACGGAGGTGACGAACTGTGAGCACGTCCGAGACCGTCGCGCCGAGGGCACGGAAAGACGGTACCGAACCGCTCCTCGCAGTCGACTCGCTGAGCGTCGAGTTCTCCCAGGGCGACCAGACCGTCAGGGCGTTGCGCGACGTCTCGACGGCGATCTACGAGGGAGAGACGCTGGGTATCGCCGGCGAGAGCGGGAGCGGCAAGAGTACGCTCGCCGACGCCATCATCCAGTATCTCGACCAGAACGGAGAGATCACGAACGGGTCGATCCGGTTCCAAGGCCGGGACCTGACCGAACTCTCAGAGAAGGAACTCAAGTCGATTCGCGGGAAGAAACTCGCCCACGTCGCACAGAATCCCAGTGCTGCACTGAACCCGAACCTCACCATCGGCGAGCAGATCAGGGAGACCATCTCGCTTCATCAAGACGTCGGGTCGGGAGAAGCCAAACAGCGGGTGCTCGACGTCCTCGAGGAGGTGAACATCCCCGCTCCCGACGAGATGCGGACCCAGTATCCCCACGAACTCTCGGGTGGCCAGCAACAGCGCGCACTGCTCGCCATCGGCCTCTCGTGCGACCCGGACCTGCTCATCCTCGACGAGCCGACGACGGGGCTGGACGTCACGACGCAGGCGAAGATCCTCGATCTCCTCGAAGATCTCAAGGAAGGGTCCGATGCCGGGATTCTTCTCATCACGCACAATCTCGGCGTCATCTCCACCATCGCAGACCGCGTAAACATCCTCTACGCCGGCGAGTTCATGGAGAAGGGAGCCACTGAAGACGTCTTCGCCAATCCGACGAATCCGTACACGCAGGGGCTTCTGGCGTCGATACCGGAACTTGAACGAGCCAAGGAACTGACTCCGATCCCCGGTCGGATCCCGGATCTCACGGACGTTCCCGAGGGCTGCATCTTCTCCGACCGCTGTCAGTTCGCGACCGACGAGTGCCGGTCCGGGACGATCCCGATGGAGACCGTCTCGGACACGGGCCAACAGACCCGGTGTCTCCACTCGGAGCAGGTAGCCGCCAACCCAATCGAAGCGGCAGCCGACCGGAAAGAGAATACGGCGAAATCACCGACAGACGATCCACTCATCGAGCTCGATGGCCTCCGAAAGTACTACGACGAGGGCGGTATCCTCGACTCGGTGTTCGGTCATCAGCCCGTGCGAGCGGTGGACGGAGTCGACCTCGAAATTCACAGGGGTGAGACCGTCGGCCTCGTGGGAGAGAGTGGCTGTGGGAAGAGCACCCTGGGTCGCGTCCTCATCCGCCTGCTCGACTCCACGGACGGGACCATCTCCTTCCGCGGGACGCCGCTGAATCAGATGAGCGACGCTGAAATGCGGGAGTTCCGCTCGGAGTGTCAGATCGTCTTCCAGGACCCGGAGTCGAGCCTGAATCCGCAAAAGCGGATCTTCAGCATCCTGAACCGACCGCTGAAGAAGTTCACTGATCTCGACGAAGACGGCAGGGAGCGCCGTATCCTCGAATTGCTGGACCAGGTGAACCTCCCCCACTCGCTCGCGACGAAGTATCCCCACGAACTGTCCGGCGGTGAGAAGCAGCGCGTCGTCATCGCCCGCGCGTTCGCGGTCAATCCATCGTTCGTCGTCCTCGACGAGCCGGTGTCGGCACTCGACGTGAGCGTCCAGGCGAGCATCATCAATCTCCTCAAAAAGCTTCGCGAGGAGTACGGGACGGCCTATCTCGTGATCAGCCACGACCTCAGCCTCGTGCGTGCCATCAGCGACCGCATCGCGGTGATGTACCTCGGGAAAGTGGTCGAGAGGGGGACCCAGGCGGACGTGTTCACGCCGCCGCACCATCCGTACACGCGAGCACTCCTCTCCAGCGTCCCGGTGCTCGACCCCGAACAGGCGAAGAGCCGAATCCGACTGACTGGAGACGTGCCGACGCCGCGGGACCCACCGAGCGGCTGCTCGTTCCACACGCGCTGTCCGCAGAAGATCGGCGAGGAGTGCGAGCGCGAGGAGCCGCAGTTGGAGGAACAGCAGGCAACCCACTCGATCTCGTGTCACCTCTCCGAGGAGGAGATGCGAACGGAACCCGACGAGAGATAGGATCGACCGTCCCGCTCCTTCGGTGACGCAGTCCCCGAAACGCGATCAGAACACCGTCTGGACGATCAGCAGCGTCGTCGACGCGACGGTCACGAGCGCGACGAGGACCGCGAGCACGGGCCGGTATCCCACCGTTCGAAGTTCCCCGACGTCGACTTCTAGCCCGAGGCCGGCGAACGCGAGCAGGAACGCCCAGTCGGACGCGTTCGCCAACGAGGCCACCTGCCCGGCGTCGAGCAGGCCGGAGTTGGCCGCGAGCATCGTCACGAGAAACCCGAAGATGAACTTCGGAAACGTCTCCCAGAGGTAACCGAGGCCGCGGGACGCGCCGTCTCCGACGGCCGCAGATTCGCGGGTCTCGCTGTCCCCGACCGTCGAGCCGCGGCGGGCGTAGTACACCGCGTAGGCGATAGCAGCCACTCCGATCGTGGCGTTCCGAGTGAGCTTCACGAGGACCGACCACTCGCCAGCGGTCTCGGAGAACGCGAACCCGGCCGCGGTGACGGGACCCGTGCTGAACATGGTGAGCCCCGTCCAGACCCCGAATACGGTGCTGGAGAGCCCCAGCGCGTGGCCGATCAGCGGGTAGACGAACACCATCGCCGCGTCGAACAGCAATACCGTCGCGGCGGCGTAAGCGATGCGCGACTCGTCGACGTCGATGCCCTCGGCGATGGCGACGACGGCCGACACGCCGCAGATGCTCGACCCTGCGGCGAGCAGCGACCCGGTCTTCTCGTGAACAGCGAAGACGTATCGTGCGAGCAACTCGACGACGAGGGCGGTCGTCGTGACGGTGCCGATGACGAGCACGACCAGAACAGGTCCGGCCGCGACGACGCGGTCCAGCGCGACGCTTGCACCCATGACGACGATTCCGGCTTCGAGCCAGACCTTGTGTGTCGCGACGCCATCCTGCGCCCAGACCGGAACTCCGTACACGGTCCCGAGTACGAGGCCCAGGAAGATGGTCAGGATAAGGTGATCGACCGGGATTGCGGCAGAGAGGGCGCGAGCGGTCACTCCGACGGTAAGGAGCAGGGCCACGCCGGGAACGATCCGTCGAAGCATCGGTCACCAGGGAACGTGGACGCCGAGGCGGACGGCGACGACCGATAGGAGACCTAGATAGACTGCCTGCCAGTCGTCGTCGAGGCCGATCCACCAGCGGAGGACGGTATCGAGCGGCCAGCCGAGCGATTCGAAACGATTTGGGAGGAGTGAGTCGAGGGTCATGGTGAATCGATGTACCGGCGGCTTCCCAGCGGAGGAAGTGGGGTGACTCGCTGCCGCGTCACCAGATGTGTAGTCGTCGTCCCGAGTCGCGTCGCTGTCCAGCCAGCTGGTGGTACGCCATACATCAGTCTGTTTCTCTCGGTACCACGTTGGTATCCAGGCGGCGGAAATCAAGGTTTCGGTGCTCCGAATTCCGTTCCTGGAGGAATACTCTACACAACGTATTTGTGGAATGAACTGCTTAATTCACCTGATGAGCGCCTCACCGGACGCGCCCGATAGTACCGACGTCGTCGTCGTCGGCGGTGGCATCATGGGAACGAGCACGGCGTACTTCCTGTCCGTCGAGACGGACAGACGGGTCACGCTCGTGGAGAAGGACAGCGTCGCCGCCGGTTCCTCGGGCGACTCGTCGGCCATCATCAGACACCACTACGGCGGGAATCGCGACCTCGACCCGCACGTCTACGCGAAGATGGCCTGGTGGAGCCACCAGTTCTATCGGTCCTTCACGGAGGAGACCGGGGAAGAGATAACACACGAGGACGCCCCGCTCGTCCGATTCGGCACCGAGGGGACGGGGCTCGGCGACGCCGTGGACCGCGGTTACGAGGTGCTCAAGGAACTGGACGTCCCGGCGAGTCGGTACGACGGCGCGGAGCTGCAGCGGCGATATCCGATGTACGCGCACGTCGGCGAGTACGACTTCGCGGTCAGCGACGACCGCGCGGGGTACTCCGACGGGACCGACGTCGCGAACGGATTCGCACGGGCGGCGCGGGCGAACGGCGCGACTGTCGTCACCGGCGTCGGCGTGACGGGGATCCGGGAGGCCGACGGGAGCGTCATCGGCGTCGACACCGACGCAGGCGAAATCGACTGCGAAGACGTCGTCGTCGCCGCCGGGCCGTGGACCGAACGACTCGCCGCCGACGTCGGCGTCGACCTACCGTTGCGGACGACGCGCGAGAACGTGTTCATCCTCGAATCGGAGTCGTTCCGGGAGCAGTACGGCGACGAGACGCCGATGGTCAGCCTCCCCGGCGACAAGTGGTACACGAGGCCCGCCGTCGGGGAGAAGTTCCTCGTCGCGACGAGCGCACACACCGAGGACGCGGACCCCGACGCCTACGAGCAGGAACCGGACGAACCGGAGCTGTTAGAGCTCGTCGACTGGATCGACGAGAACATGCCCGTGCTCGACGACGCTGATATCGTCGGGAAGTACTCCGGAATCTACACGAACACGCCCGACCTGGGCTTCGTCCTGGATCAGATCGGTCCCGACGGCTGTTTCGTGGCCTGCGGCTTCTCCGGTCACGGATTCAAACACGCGCCGGCGGTGGGACGAATCATGTCCGATCTGGTCACGGCGGGGACGACGGCGTTCGTGGACGTGGATTTCTTCGGTGCCGACCGATTCGACTCGGGAGACGACGGCTCCCGCGAATCAGCGACGACGGCCGACTCGTAGTCTGCCGGATCGTTCTGAAACGCTGTATCGGGAGAGGCCCCCGGAGCAACTGTCTGGCCGGTTCCGACCGTCCGCGAACCGGTCGGAGTTCTGCCGCTAGGTGGTCACGGGAGACGCTCAGCAGACCGCCCTGCCGAGTTGCCCAGCGGACTTGACGCCGGCGCCGGTGTTGATTATCACTACCTCGTCGTCTTCGGACAGGTCGCCACGCTCTGCCAGCTTCATCGCCCCTGCCAGTGCGACGGCCGACGTGACGCACATCTCGACCCCCTCCTTTCGAGCCGCGTCGATGGCGGCGTCGATGGCTCGCGTGTCGTGGACCGCGGCACCGCTTCCACCGGACTCCGCCACGATGTCGAGAATCCACGGCGAGGCACCGGGGTCGGGAATCTCGACGCCGTGCGCGATCGATTCCGGTCGCTCCCAGGGGCTGTGTTCGGTCGCGCCCGTCTCGATGGCGCGGACGACGGGAGCGGTCTCCTCGCTCTGTGCGACGTCCATCTTCGGGGGCGACGGGTCGTCCAGCCAGTCGAGTCGGCGCAGTTCTTCGTAGGCCTTCCAGATACCGACGAGACCGACGCCACCGCCGGTTGGATAGACGACGTGGTCCGGCGTCGACCAGTCGAGTTGCTCGAATATCTCGAACCCCATGGTCTTCTTTCCCTCGTGGCGGAACGGCGTCTGGAAGGTCGCGACGGAGTACCAGTCCGCGTCGTCGCGGGCCTCGTTGAAGGCCGCACCGGCGTGGGGTATCTTCCCGTCGACGAGGTGTAACTCCGCGCCGTGGGCTCGAACGAGGTCCTTCTTCACGTCTCCGGCCTGGTGGTTGAGGAACACGTGGCAGTCCATCCCCGCACGGGCGGCGTAGGCGCTCGCAGACTGACCCGCGTTCCCCGCGGACGGAAGCGCCACGGTCTCGGCTCCCTGTTCGTTTGCCGCGGAGATCGCTGCGGACTGCCCGCGGTCTTTGAAGGTGTTCGTCGGGTTCTGCCCCTCGTCTTTTATCAGGAGGCGTTCGACACCCATCTCCTCGGCCAGTCCGGGACAGTCCACGAGCGGCGTCTGACCTTCGCCCATGGTGACCACGGCGTCCTCGTCGCGAATCGGGAGGAGTTCGCGGTACGTCCACATCGACCCGGACCGGTTCTCCCAGGCTTCGCGTCCGATATCGACGGCGTCGTAGTCGTACTGGGGGTCCAGGATGCCCCCGCAGGACGCACACGGGAATCGCGTGGTGTCGAGATCGTACGTATCGCCACAGGACCGACACTGCAGGTGGGTAGCGACGCTACTGGTATCCGCATCTCGGCTCTGCGTCATCGTTTGTCAATGCCCTCGTCGAGTACAAAGGCCTTTCGCAGCGATTCACTCCGGTGCCGTCACGGACCGATCGAATCGTCGCGAGAGTAGCGAACCGAGTGGTCGCACGCCGAGAAATCCCTGCGGTTCAACTCCGTTGGAAAGAATTATCCCCGTTCGTGAGTGTTGTTAGCTATGACACAGAAAGAGGTCCCCATTCGGTCCGTCGAGACGACGTTTCGGATGCTCGAGGCGCTCCGTCGGATGGAGGGCGGGACGGTATCGGCGGTCGCAGAGCGCCTGGATATTCCTGTCAGTACGGCGCACGTCCACCTCAACACGCTCCGTGAACTGGAGTACGTCACGCAGGACGGCGACGAGTACACCGTCGGACTCCGGTTTCTCGGCCTGGGCGAAAGCGCACGAAGTGATGTTCGGGTCGCCGACGCCGCCGAACCCGAACTCGAAAAGCTCGCTACGGAGACCGGAGAGGTAGCTCACCTGATGGTCGAAGAGCACGGGTGGGGCGTCCACCTCCTCAGTGCGACCGGCGAGGACGCCGTGCCGCTGGACACGTACGCCGGAAAGCGAATCAGGCTCCACCAGACAGGTCGAGGGAAGGCGATCCTCGCGAAGCTCTCCGAGGAGCGACGCGATGAGATATTCGAGGCGCGAGGGTTGCCCGCGGCAACGCCGAACACGGTAACCGACCGGGAGGATTTGCGGGCGGAACTGGAGACGGTGAGCGAGCGGGGGTACGCCATCGACGAGGGTGAACGAATCGACGGTCTTGGCTGCGTCGCCGCACCAATCACCGACGACGTCGGAGAACCGGTCGGGGCCATCAGTGTCGCGGGTCCGTTGGGCCGGGTCGGTGTGGACCGACTCTCCGGAGACATCGCGGAGCAGGTGCTCAACACCGCGAACGTCATCGAGTTCAATCTCAACTTCTCCTGACGAATCTATTCAACTGTCTTGGAACGCGTCCGAATCCCTCGTCTCACGTCCTCTACCGGTCCTCGTGAGCTGTCGTATGACACATCGACTTCGCTCTCCGCTGTGTGTCCCGCATCGCTTGCGTGACCGTCCCACGCTGTGACATAGATACGCTTGTAATGAATCTCGGCGAACTCGACAGGGGACGCGTGTCCACCCGCCTCAACTCGAGACGGCACCGGCGTGGTTCGTTCAATCCTGTTGGACACTCCGCTGGACGGCACCGAGGACGGACCTCTGGTGTGACTCTCGACACCTGTGACGCTCGAGGGGGTGGACGGGACGAGGGCGGTGGCGGCTACTCCTCGAACAGGCCGGGGGGAACGTCGACACCGACCTCGTCCGCGTGGTCGCGGAGCGACGCCGCCACTTCGGGCGGAATCGGAATCCCGTTGCGGCGGCGGCGCTGCGCGGTCTCCCACTCCGGTTGCCCGGGGAGCAACGCGTCGTCGCTCGTTGCTGCGTGGCCCGGACCGAACGCCTCGCTCCCCTCGGTCGCCTCGACGTGACGCGCCAGCGCCGATACGGACGCCCGGAGACCATCCTTCGTCGTGAACCGGAGTGGGTCGACGAAGACGAACGCGGCGGCATTGCTCCACGTCTCGGGGTCGCCCTGGCCGATGACCGTCGTGTCACCGACGATCCCGGCGAGCAACTCTGCCACGAGTGCGAGCCCGAAGCCCTTGTACCCGCTCACCTGCCCACCGAGCGGCTGAAGCGCACCGGTCCCCGCTGCGAATGCGGCGGGATCACGGACCGGCTGGCCGTCGTCGTCGACGACCCATCCCTCCGGCAGGGAGTGGCCCTGTTTGCGGCGTTCCCGGACCTTGCCGTTGGCCACCTGGCAGGTCGCCATATCGAGGACGATCGGGAAATCGAGCGCGCCGTACGTCGGTATGCCGAATGCGATGGGGTTCGTGGAGAGTCGGCGCTCGCTGGAGCCAGGGGGCGCGACGACGAACGACCCGCCCTGAGTGTTGACGAAGGCCAGGCACACCAGGCCGGCGTCGGCTGCCCGCTCTACCCACTCGCCGATGCGACCGAGGTGGCCGCCGTTCCGAACGCCGACGACCGACACGCCGAACTCGGTCGCTCCCTCGATACCCTCCTCGACCGCGACCCGGCCGACGAGCTGGCCGAAGGTTCGTCCTCCGTCGACGTGAATCGATTCGTCTTCGGCCGTGACCGTCGGCGTCCCAGTGGGGTCCAGATTTCCCTCCGCTATCAGGTCCCTGTAGTACGGCACTCGCGTCACGCCGTGGGATCCGTGTCCCCGGAGGTCGGCGGCGACCAGCGACTCGGCGACGTCTCGGGCACTCTCGGGTGGCAGTCCCAGCGGTTCGACGAGATCGGACGCGAACACAACGAGCGCGTCGCTATCGACTCTATACACTGTTTCCACCTCCGACATATTGTATCATACAGAAGTGCTGTCGTGGCTCACACTTAGTGGTTTCTCCGTCGACCGTCTCAACTCCCGCGCGAGACGGGTGATCGACCGTCGGCGACAGACGGTCGGCGATACTCGTCCCCTAAACACTCTTGTACGTGCGGAACTTTGTCACTCTCGATGGGACCGCTCGCGGAGCAACACTGGCGGCGACGACTGGCGGATTCGGGCATCTACTACGGCTGGTTCGTCGTCCTCGCGAGCTTCGTCGGGCAGTTCGCCGCCTTCGGGACGATATACTCCTTCGGCGTGTTCTTCGGCCACATCGTCGACGCGTTCGGGCTCTCGCACGCGAACACCGCCGTCGTGTACTCGTTCCAGTCCGTCGTCATCTACGTGGGCGGCGCGGTCCTGGGAATCGTTATCGACCGGTACGACGTTCGACGTCTGTTCGGGCTCGGTTCGGTGTTGCTCGTTCTGGGAATGGCGGGTGCGAGCCAGTTGGGGACGTTCACGGGTGTCGTACTCTCCTACGGATTGGTCGCTGGAGTCGGCATCGGACTGCTGTACGTCATCGCGTACACGGCTCCGGTACGGTGGTTCGAGCGGCGGCGAGGGCTCGCACTCGGAGTGGCGACGGCGGGCGGCGGGCTGGGTATCCTGACCATGGCGCCGCTGTCGTCGTGGCTCATCGCCCGCCTCGGCTGGCAGACGGCGTACCTCTATCTCTCGACCGGTCTGTTCGTCGTCCTCGCGCTGGCGACGGTCGTCCTCGCCGAGTCGCCCGACGCACTGGCGGACGCCTCCAGCTCGAACGGCGACGATACCTTACCGGCGGAATCGCTCCGGTCGCAGCTCTCTGGCGCCTGGAAGGTCGCGTCGTCGCCGGCGTTCGGCCTCGTGCTCGTCGGGTACCTCCTGGGTTACACGCCAGTATACGTGTTTCAGGTGCACCTCGTCGAACACGCGACAGTGGCCGGAATCGGTCGCTCCGTCGGCGTCCTCGCGGTCAGCGTCTGGGGCGTTGCGAACGTCGTCGGAAAGCTCTCGACCGGCCACGCCGCCGACCGTCTCCGAAGCTCACGCGTCGTGATCGGGTCAGCACTCGTGCTCGGGGCCGTCACGATAGGCATCGGGCTGGTCGGCCGCGCGAGCGTCCTCCTCGGGCTGATGACGGTCTTCGCGGTCACCCACGCGGGGCTCGGGGCGCTGATGTCGGTCCTCATTTCGGACCTCTTCGGCCAGGAGTACCTGAGCACGCTGTTCGGCTTTGCGGGGCTAGCCTTCGCCCTCACCGGCTCCGTTGCGCCCTACCTCGCGGGACTCAGCTACGATTCGTTTGGAACCTACACGCCGGCCTTCGTCGCCGCCGGCCTGTGCTGCGTCCTCGCAAGCGCCGTCTTGTTCGCGGCTACCCGAATCGAATCCAGGCCTGCGTGAGCACGGCGGTCACCTCCTCCACACCAGCTTTTTGGTGCGGCGCGTCGATGTACGGGCATGGTCATCGACTGTCACACGCACGTCGGGAGTCATCTGGGTGCGGACGGAATCAACCGAGCAGCACCCGGGGAGCTGTCGGCCGAGTACGAAACGCGGACTGAGATCATGGACGCGAACGGAATCGACCAGGCCGTCGTCCTCCCGACGTACACCTACGACAAGCGCCAGGGAGCAGTGGGGACCCGTGCATTGAACGACCGACTGAAGCACCTCGAGGGGGAGTACGACCGATTCTGCCGTGCGATAGGGACGGTCGAACCCCTCCACGGAGACGCCGCACTCGACGAACTGGAGCGGATGGCCGAGATGGGCTTCGAGGGGGTCTCCTGGCACCACCGGTACCAGGGGACCGCCATCGATGACCCGACCACCGTCTCCTGTCTCGAGCGGGCCGGTGAACTCGACCTCGTCCCGTTCGTCCACGCCTATCAGCTGTACGAAGCGGAGAACTTCGATCACCTCGAAAACGCGCTGGAGCACACCGACGGGCCGGTCGTCGTCCTGGACGCGCTCACGTCGGCTCCGAACGTCGAGCGAGCAATCGACCTGGGGCAGCGATTCGAGAACGTCCGGTTCGATACGGGCATGCTCTACTCGCTGGACAACGTCGTCGAACGAATCGTCGACGAACTCGGACCCGAACGGCTGCTGTTCGGCACTGCGTTCTACGCCACGCCGCTTCAGTACCGGAAATCGGCGACGCTCTTCCAGGTCGAGACCGCTGACGTCTCGGAGCCGGCTCGGCAGCGAATCCTCGAAGGGAACGTCTCGGATCTTCTCGACCTCTGACCACGTCTGTCTCGCCGTTCCTGGAGGAAATCCTTCGCCACCCCAAGGTTTACCTGTTAGACTATCGATTCTTCTGTCATGAGTGTCTCTGACACACAAGAGCTTGGAACGGACGTGCTCGTGGACTACCTGTTGACGGAATCACTCGCGGACGCGCCGGCCGGCGTCGACGCGGGCCTCAGACGTCGCGTCGTCGATACGCTCGGAGCAATCGTCGCTGGGTTTCGCGTCGAGGGCATCGACGAGACGGCCGACTACGCGGCGGTCACGTTCAGCGACGGCGAGCACACGATTCTCGACGGATCGGGCCGTGAGCTCTGCCTCGAGGGCGCGGTGCTCGCTAATGGGATGGCGTGTAACGCGTTAGACATCGACGACGGCTCCCGAATCGCCGAGGGACACCCGGCTGCTACCGTGGTCCCGGCGGCGCTCGCCGAAGCGGAGCGACAAGACGCGACCGTCGGCGAATTCCTCGACGCCGTCCTCGCGGGCTACGAGGTCGCCTGCCGGGTCGCCCTGACGCTAAAGGAGTGGACCGGCATGTACAACGGTAGCGGGAGTTGGGGTGCCGTCGGGGCGGCAGGTGCCGTGGCGCGCCTCCGCGACGCCGACCACGAAACGACGCGGCACGCGCTGGGCATCGCCGAGTGGAACGCACCGATCAACCCCGTGATGCGTAGCGTTCGAACGCCCGGGAGCGGGTTCACGAAAGACGGTATCGGGTGGGGCGGGCTCGTCGGTGCAATGGCGGCAAACGTCGCCGAGCGCGGTCTTCAGGGGTCGGGAACGGTGTTCGACGAGGAGGGCACGAATCTCGACCCCCTGGCCTCGCTCGGCGAGGAGTACCTCCTGACCCAGAGCTACTACAAACCGTACCCGGCCTGCCGGTGGACGCACTCGGGAGTCGACGCGGCGTTCGAACTGCTGGACAGGCACGATATCGACACCGACGACATCGATGCCGTCAGGGTGTACAGCCACCGGAAGGCCATCGGCCTCGGGACGCGCCGTCCGGAGACTCCCGACGCGGCCGAGTACTCCTATCCGTACGTGCTGGCCGCCGCTCTGGCGACGGGCGAGTGGCTCACCCCGGAGGACCTCAACGAGGAGACCAGGACTGACGACCGGGTCCTCGACCTCGTGGACAAGATCCAGCTTCATCACTCCCCGGAAGCACAGGAGGCGTACTCCGCGCAGTCCCTGTCGCGTATCGAACTCGACGTCGACGGTGAAACGTACCGCTCGGAGCTGACAAACGGGCTGGGCGCTCGGGACCGCCCGATGACGGACGACCAGCACCGTCACAAACAGGAGGTGCTCATCGACCGGTATCTCGGTGAGGGAACGGCGGCGAATCTCAACGAACTCATCGCGGACGACGACCGCCGGGTTCGGGACCTGGTCGCCGCCTTGCACCCCGACTAGGGACCGACATCCCCAGCCGGCTCAGACGCACATTTCCCGACGACGCACCGTCTAGACCAGTCGATGGGCCGCTGACGAGAAGGGGGCCAGTGGGATACAGTAAAGTAGCTGCTCGTACTCATACATTCCTGGGACCAATGGCACAGGGGCATCCACAGGAGTCGCTCGTCACGGAGTACTCGGGACGATTGGCGAATCTGATCGCGGCCACGAGTTTCCTCACGTTCCTCGGCCGCGGTGCGATTCCACCGCTGTTGCCGCGTCTCGTGACCGACCTATCCATCTCACTCTCGCAGGCGGGTCTCGGCCTCACGGTGCTCTGGCTCTCGTACGCTGTCTTTCACTATCCCGGTGGGCGACTCTCCGATCAGTTGACCCGGAAGACGCCCCTCGTGGCGAGTCTGGGCCTGTTGATCGTCGGATTCACCATGCTCACAGTCAATCCAACGTACGCGTCGTTCCTCCTCGGCGTGGCGCTCGTCGGAACCGGACACGGCCTGTTCATGCCCGCCTCGCGGGGCCTCATCGCGGACCTGTTCGTCGAGCGGCGTGCCCAGGCGTTCGGGCTCCAGGTCGGAGCGGCTTCGGCGGGGAGTGCCCTCTCGGCTGGACTTGCGGTCGTCGTCGTGGCGGTCGCGACCTGGCAGACTGCGTTCGTTCCCTCGGTCGTCGGCCTGTTCGTAATCGCGCTGTTGATGCACCACTGGAACCGGGAGACCTACCGTGTCGCCCGGATCGAACTCGGGCTCGGGAACACGGTCACGCGTCTCCTCACCTCACCTCGGATGCGAACCATACTGGCCGCGTACTGTCTGTTCTCGTTCTCCTGGCTCGGAGTCATTAGCTTCCTGCCGACGTATCTGCACGTGGGGAAAGGGTTCTCGTTGACAATCGGGAGCGCAGCCTACGCGCTCGTGTACGTCATCGGAATCGTCGCCTCGCCGATAGCCGGGAACCTGGCCGACCGCTTCCCTCGACTCCTCACTGCTGCCGGGGCGTTGACGGTCGCTGCGGTCGGCCTCGCCGGGCTACTAATGGTCGATTCACTCGCCCTGATCGGTGTCAGCACTGCCGTCTTCGGTATCGGACTGTTCGGGACGCCACCGGTCTTGCAGTCGGCGATGTTCGATGCCTTCCCCGACGATAGCCTCGCGGGCGACTTCGGCGCGATGAAGACGATCTACACGGCTATCGGAGCGCTCGGGCCGGGATACGTCGGGATCGTCGTCGAACGGGCGAGCTACCGACCCGCATTCGTGAGCTTCGTCTTCTGTCTGGTCGTGGCCATCCTCGCGCTCGTTCAGGCCTCTCGGATGGCGGAGTGACGCCCAGCCGATGGACGTCTCGATGCCTTCGATCTCTCCGTGCGGCACTCACTACGGGGGTCTGCGGACCGCGCGGTCGGGTCCGAGTCGGCGGGCTCGCGCTCGACGGTTCCTAACTTAAATCTGCACATACTACGGGACTACCGGTATGAGTAGCTTCTCCAGAGCGGCCCTCAGACGTTCACCTGGCCGACATTGCCGTTACGAAAGTATGTTTGTAATGGACGCCCGATCTCGGGCCTTCTACGCCGATTCGCTGACCGGTTCGTCGAGATCGTAACGGAGGCCGACGTCGAACGACAGACGAGAAATACATCCTGGACACGTTCGGCAGACGCTGTATCGGGTGTTCAGCGGAAAGTCGTCTCGCACGGTAGGTCACGGTTCTCCTGAAGGGACGGACGACGACGGTTCCACGAAGTCGGCCCTCTCAACACAATGGAACATGACAGCTGGACACCCGGTCATCGGGCCTCCGTCGACGGTGCCAAAAAGAGCGTCAAGGATATAGTATCGATACTGACTCCTGGTCCGTCGCCGAGGAGGGAACGCGACCGATGCGTCGAGAGCCGTTTCCGATCGGCGAACCAATCGACCACAGACCCACTCTCCATCTACCTTCGTCGACGGACGAGCGACCCCTGTTCTCGGTGCGGTCGAGACACCATGTGCGGCTGAGGGGACCAGTGAAGCACCCTATGAAATTCATAATAGTATTCAATCATTTCCGTCAATACCACAGTATTTTGTGAATATAAAGTGTATTATTATTTAGTTTCTCGACCGCCCTCGATTTCCTTATCGAGGAGGTTCTCTTGTGCGAAACGACCTGGCTTGATACGAGACGTAGTGCTCTCTGGCGGCCGAAAGGCCACCTCGGCGAGGATCGTCGTGCAACACGGTCGGTGTGAGTAGGCGTTGCTTCACTCGCAGTGGCTGACGGACACGGTCTCCGAGGTCTCGAGTGTACCATCCAATCCAGTGCACACACGACTGGATTGGCCGATAGCACCACTGGCAATATCTGGAAACACGACGCTACACTGCAGCGCCAGCTGATCTTGCTATCGATGGAGACAGAATTGGACGGCCTCATCGATGGAATAGTGATCGTGGTGCATGGACCGGAACTGCTTGCTTCCGGCGATGACTCCGGAAGCTGATCGATGGCACGCTCCAGGAGATGTACATCGTACTCACGCAATAATCTAATATTTTTTATATACTATTATAATTTATAAGAGTATGTGGGTTTGAAGTGGGTTATCTGGGTTTGAACGAGATTCGTGACTGATGAAGCGGGCCGCTCGGTATGCTCCAGGTGGTGGGTCCTCGGCGGGGCCAGTCACGGCCGGTGGATCCACCGGTAACGTTCAGCACCCTCCCCCTCGGCTCTACGCCGCCGAGCTCGTGCCACGGCGCAAAGACGGGCGATTGGGCGTGTCGTCCGACTCGAATCCCGAGGAGGCGGGAGGAGACGGACAGCGCCGCAGCCCGACGGCGGTGTGCGCACTCTCGACTGACTCGCCGAGTTGCTGTGGTGGTCAGCGACGGCTCTGCTCAGTCGACTGTCGTCATAGCCTGTTGTTCCTGACCGAGTTGTTCGCCGACCTGAGGACCGTGACTCCGCGTGCGTTGTCCGAACCGACGTTCCCGGCCACCACGTTGCCGTCGCTCGAAATCAGCAGGATGGAGATGTCGTGACTGTCCCGGACCGTGTTGTTCACGACGCGGTTGTCGTCGCTGGAGCGGAGTCGGATGCCGACAGCGTTCGACTCGGCGACCGTGTCCGCGACCGTGTTTCCGCTGGAGCGGTCGGAGAGGAAGACCCCGTAGAACTGCTTCGAGACAGTGTTGCGAGCGAGACGATTCTCACGGCTGGCAGAGAGCCAGATGCCGGCGATACCGTTCTCGTCGGCGGTGTTCTCCGTCACGGCGTTCCCGTGTGCGTCGATGAGCACGATGCCGAACTCGTTGTTCGACGCCGTGTTGTTCACGAGCGTGTTGTTCCGCACACCGGCTTCGACCAGGTGGATGCCGAAGAACCCGTTGTCGGTCGCGGTGTTGTTCACGAGCGTGTTGTTCGCGCTGGACTCGAACAGCGAGATGCCCCGGAGTCGATTGTCGCGGGCGACGTTGTCCGCGAGTCGATTGTCGGGAGCGTTCAGCAGCGAGAGCCCGACGCGGTTGGTCGCCGTCGTCGTCCCGACGACGGCCCCATCCTCGACGCCGATGAAGCGGATGCCGTCGTCCCAGTCGGTGACCGAGACGTTGCGCACCGTGACGTTCCGGAGCGGCCCTGGTCCGGGCGAGCTGGCGACCACGCCGGCCGTCCCGAACGCACCGACGCCGTCGATGCGGTGCCCGTGGCCCAGGAGGACCACGTCGCTCGAACGGATGCGGATGCAGGTGTCCTTCTCGCTGTCGACGACGTCCTGTGTGAGCGCGTACCGTCCCGGTTCGGTGACCGTGGTACACGATTCGATTTCTCGCGGTCCCTGCGCGTCGACGGTGTCGGTGACCAGCCACAGTCCGCCACAGACGACGCCGAGTGTGGCGACGAGAACGACAGCGTGCCGAAATGTGACGATGG
The DNA here is from genome assembly GCA_029688825.1 of Haloarculaceae archaeon H-GB1-1. Classification (GTDB taxonomy): domain Archaea; phylum Halobacteriota; class Halobacteria; order Halobacteriales; family Haloarculaceae; genus JARUKX01. Next base: position 19,116 of record JARUKX010000018.1, read on the forward strand.
TGGGCATCGCTCGGTAGAACGTGACGTGGTCTATCGGTATATGCACCGACTCGGACGCTCTTCACAGAGTTATGGAACCCGGACGGCGCCACGAACTGCTCGCGAACGTCGATACTCGACGAGCACATGCGGCGGCGCCGCACGCTCGCCTCCTGCGACCGGGAGGGGTCGACAGACGCCGGTCGGGAAGCCGACGGAACTATTCGAACGTCGCCTGTTGTGTCGGATCGATGTGACGCCGAACTGCAGACGGCTCCACGCATTCGGTATCGGGCTGGGGCTGCTGGGGAGTCTGCTGGTGGTCGCCAGTATGGTCCTCGTCGGTGGGTGGGTCGTCGCCGTCCTGGGGCTGGGGTCGACGGTTACCCTCGTGTTCTGTCTCCGCAACGTCTTCGAGCGAGAGGATTTCGAGCGCGACCACTCGCTAGCCAACCGGCTGGCCAACTGGACCGGTGCAACCGTCGCGTTCACGTCCGGGTTGGTGGTGCTCGCAGCCGGAATTGTGGCTGTCGTGACGTTCGGGTGAGGACGAGTTCGGCCCGGGCAGCAGATTCGTCAGTCGCCCACGGACGGCTCGGGTACCCACAACGGTTTTGGCTGTTCTCTGGGACTAGCAGGCGTGAGACGCGTTCGCCATCGCACGTCCGAGCGAGTGGTCGGCAGTGGGTAACGCCGAACCGGGACGCTCCGAGACCACCTCCGCGGCTGCCAACCGCCTCGCGACCGGACTCGAAGAATATCTGGCGACCCACGAGACGGCGTTCGAGACCGTCACCGTGGAATCGAGGGCTGACGACCTCGACGACGTCGTCGTCTCCGGGCCGACCCACGACCCCCTCGTCCTCACCGTCCCCCACTCGGAGACGCTGCCCCGCGACCGCGGCGTCGTCGACGACGCACGCGATGTCGCATCGGAGTACGGGTCCGACCTCTTCGCGACCGGTACCGAGGCGGCACTCTTCCTGCACGACGCAGCGACCGTCGACGAGGCGTCTCGAGCGTTCTACGCGATTCCAACTGACGGTGACGACCTCGCGGCCACGCTTCGTGCATTCTTCGAGGCCGTCACATACAGACAGGAGACTGGGGCACTCCCCGAGAAGCCACCGCGGGACAGGCTGGTGGCGCTCCTGCGCTCGTTCTTCGCGACGACCTGGCCGGCAGTCGAAGCAACAATCGTCAGAACCGCCGAGCGGGACGACGCCTTCGAGGACGCGCTGGCCAACTGGGTCGCCCAGAACGACTACGCCACGCTCACGCGGTCTGAGCAGATCGAACTCGCCGCCAAGCAGTACACCTACCACCTCGCCCTCGGGGTCATCTCGACGGACGTCTTCGACCGACCACCGGGCGCTGACCCCGTCCAGCGCCTCGAATCAGGGGCCGTCGACAGGCCCAACGTCGGACCGGATTTCGACGATATGCCGTCGCTGTTCGAACTCCTGCCACGGTCGGAGACGATCGCCGAGTCGGTGGCGACCCTCCTCGCCGACGTGGAAGCCACTGCCATCGAAGACGTGGAAGCGGACGTTCTCGGGGGCATCTACGAGGGATTGCTGCCGACGGTGGACCGGCGAGCGCTCGGCCAGTACTACACGCATCCGCTGCTCGCCGCGACGCTCGTCAGGTGGGCCGTGCCGACCGGCAATTCCGGGGACGCCGACGCGGAACCGCCACGAGTGCTGGACCCCGCCACAGGAAGCGGTGCGTTCCTCCTCGAAGCCTACGAGCACCTCCGAACTTCCTTCCCGGACCGCGACGCTGCCGACCTGCTCGACGCAGTGGTCGGCCTCGACGTGAACCGACTGCCGCTCCAGCTCACGGCACTCTCCCTCGCCAACCGGAGCGAGGAGCCATCGGCGGAGCGTCTCGATATCCGTCACGGGTCGTTCTTCGATTTCTCGCCGAGTGACGTCGCCGAGGACGGCGGCGACGACCCGCCCGCCGACACCCTCGGTACGTTCGACGCCGTAGTCGGAAATCCGCCGTACATCCGCCACGAGAACCTTGCTCCGGACCAGGAGCACTTCCGGTCGCACCTCCGCCGGTTCGGCCGCGACGGTGAGACGCCTTACTACGACGGGAGCAAGCGCCTGTCGAAGAAATCCGACGCGTACGTCTACTTCGCCACGCACGCGACGGACTTCCTCGTCGATGGCGGTCGGCTGGCCTTCGTCGTCCCGACGAAGTGGCTCGTCTCCCGCTACGGACAATCCTTCCAGACGTTCCTCTTCGACCACTACCGCCTCCACGCCGTCGTCGGGTTCGACGCCCGGGCCTTCGAGGACGCCCTCGTCGATACGGTGCTCGTCCTGCTCGAACGCTGTACCGACGCCGACGAGCGCGCAGCGACCACGACCAAATTCGTTCGTCTGGCGGAAGCCACCTCCCCCGACGACCTTCTCGCGACCGTACGGGCCTCGGAGGACGCGACTCCCTCCGACGAAGACGACATCGTCGTCCGGAACACGCCGACCCACCGGACCATCTCCATGCGGCAATCACGCGCTGCCGACAGCGACTCCGGGAAGCTCGGTCACTTTCTCTCGGTTCCCCATCCGCTCATCGAACTCCTCGAACACCCGGACCTCGTTCCCCTCTCCGACCTCGCCAGCGTCGCGTACGGCAACAAGACTGGCGCGAACGAGTTCTTCTTCCTCGACGACGCCACCCTCGCGGAGTACCCCATCGCGGAGCGGTTCCGCACGCCCGCACTGAAGAGTCTGCGGAGCCTGGACCGCCGCGTCGTCACCGCCGCCGAATCGGACCGCTGGCTGCTCGACGTCCACGAGTACGTCCAGCAGGTCGCTCGGCGCGGCGATTCCGACGACGACTCCCTCACAGCACGCGTCGAGCGCGCCCTCGACCGCGACGGTCACGACGCCCTCTCTGCGTATCTCTCCCACGGCAAGGCACAGGGCTACCACGAGCGCAAGAGCTGTGCCGCCCGGCCCGTGTGGTTCGACCTCGGCGACCTCAACCGCCCCGAAATCCTCCATCCAAAGTTCTTCAACGACCGCATCCGCGTCTCGCGCAACGCCGACCGCCTCGCACCCAGCAACGCCGTCGACTGTCTCTCGCTGCACGACGACCTCGACGAGACGCTCGTCCACGGTATCCTCTGTTCGACCGTCCACAAGGCCGCGCTCGAATGCTGGGGCCGCGCCGAGGGTGGCGGCGCACTCCAGTTGATGACCTACGAACTCCAGACCCTCCCAACCGTCGACCCCCGCTCGCTCTCCGACGACGCAGCGGCTCACATCCGAACCGCCGTCGAGGCCCTGACGGCCGGCGACTCCGACGCCCAACTCGCGCTGGATCGCGTCATCCTCGACGCCCTCGACGTCGACCTCGACGCCGAAACCCTCCAGGAACTCCACGACGTCGTCACCCAGCGGCGGATCCAGGGCGGCGCGAACGCCGAAGTATTGCTTGAACGGGTGGACCGACTCGAACCGACCGGAACGTGGCGGCTCTAACAAGCAACGTAAGTGAACGCACGTGTCAGCAGCACCGAGTCATCCGTACGTTTTTGTAGCGAGACGGGTGGAAGCGTGACCATGACCGCCGACGCTCTCTGGAGTGACCTGCGCGATACGATACGGAACCTTCCCTCTGCTGCCAGCCACCAGACGCCACGCTCCCACCGCGCGTTTCGGATCGCTAACGTTCGAGAATCGCACGTCTGCGTCGAGTACGAGGAGGAAACAGAGACAGTCAGCCTCGAACGAGGGAAGTTCGAGACGCTGGCGGAGAACGTGACCGAGACAGACGACGGGTTCGACCTCGACCGGCTTCCGCCGAACGCCGACCCCTACGCCACGGTCCTCGCCCTCCTCCCGGAGTTCGAGCTCGACGCGGAGGCGTGGGTCCTCCGCCGCACAGCGTCGTCTCCCGACGCTCGACCTCGCGACACGCGTTCCGACTCCGACGAGCGGACCCACCAGCGGGATACGTCAGACCCATCCATCGAAACGATGCTGGACAACATGGGCGACCCGCAAGCGGAGGTTCGCTGTCCGATAGACGGCTGCCAGTACCGACACCGCTCGGCGGCATCGGTCGCCCGCCACGTCAGCGGCAGCAGTACGGCCAAGCACATCTGGGAGAACACCGACTACGCGGGCTGGAGGGATTTCGTTCGAAAGCACGGGGAGGAGCCAGGCTGAACGCTCTCCTGTCTCACGCCGTCCGCTTCCGTACTCGACGACGACGCCGAGTGACGAGGGAGCGTACGAGTCGGGCTAACGCCGGACAGATGGTGGAAACATCCTGAGGGGCAGTGAGGGAGACGTGCCGTTTGACCAAAGTCCCATGAATCCCAGCGAAAGATTGGATGAATTCCAATAATGCGGCACATTGAATTATCAGATATAATAACACCTGGACAAATTATAACCGCAACCATGCAGTTTTAACAACCGAGTATGAGTACACCAAAATTCGCAGGTAAGGATAGAAACCTTGCAATTATATTGGCCGTATTGTTTGGATCGTTTGGCATCCATAAATTCTATCTCGGTGAGGTTAAGAAAGGGCTGGCATATTTCCTGTTCTCATGGACGACGATACCATTCTTCATTGCATTCTATGATGCGTTTAAATATTATTCCAGCGCTGGAGCCTTTGGAAGCAGTAGTAGTGATGTTACCACGAGCACAACTGAGGGGAGAACGTCAGAGACGACGGAGAAAACCAAAATCGCACACTCAGAACCGTCGGACGGTACGATAATGTCAGTTGAGGGAGCGAATGGGCGAGTTACAGTGTACAATGACCGGCTTGAGATATCGAGAGATGATATCGGGATGCTGCATAAGATGCAACACGGATTCAAAGGTGACAAAGAAATCCCATTCGAGTCGGTTACGAGTATACAACTCCGAAAGCCATCGTCGGTGACACGAGGTTACATCCAATTTGGCCAAAGCGGGTTTTCGGAAAGCGATGATGGACTCATGGATGCTACCTCTGACGAAAATACAGTCCTATTCGATAAAGGTTCGCTAAGTGAATTTGAAGAATTGAGAACCAAGGTGAGAGAACTGAAAAAAGGCGATGTCCAAGAATCTACGGGCAGCATCGATTCCGCGATGGAAAAACTGCGTGAGAGATATGCGGATGGCGAGATCGATGAGAGCGAGTACGAGCAACGAAAAGAAATTCTCCAAAAGGACTAACAAACAGACTCCCTCTCCTCGGTTTAATATCTACTAGTAAGGCCTGAGACGCGACACACTGTTTTGCCACCGTCGGAAGAGGTAAGAGTAGGATGGGATAGTGATAGTCTTACACCGTACGATGGAATGCCCAGCGCCATCGCTGACTCGGATGTCTGCTTGAACTCTGCAACATCGATTAAAATCAAGAAATACACTTGCCTCACATTGTGGCCGTAACTAAACCCCGCCCCAGGTAGCGACCACAGAATTATCCGCCTGGAGAATCTAACTTATAGGATGGCAGACAATAAAAGCGGTCGAGACAAGCAAGCACGGGACGCCGAGCGGCGCCAGCAAGAGCGTGATGTCGAGACAGAACTGGAGCGCGGCGACGAAGTAGAGCCGCCGATGGACGTGGAAGAACTCGCCGATATCGAGACGGAACTCGAAGACCTACAGTTCCCGGTGACGGGGGTCGAAGTCGTCGAAGCGGTCGGCGAACGGACGATCGAATCGGTCGAGGGAAGCTACAGTATCGAGGAACTGATACCGGAGACAGCCGAGGAGACGTTCGACTCTCCGGCTGCCGTCCGGGTCCAGGTAGAGCGGCCGACAGTTTCCGCGGCCATGAAACGGGTCGTGGAAGCGAGTACGACGCTCCGGAATACGGAGTTCGGTTGGACACAGCGGAAAGCGTACGAGAAAACCTTCCAGGAACTCGAAGCGATCGACGCCGACGACGACGATGAAGGTATCCTGGCCATCAGTACCTGGGTCGTCGATCAGATCCACGACAAAGAGAAGCTCCCCTCGTCCAGAGCGGTGCGCCGAGAAGCAGCGAAGTTCTGTCGGACGAACGGATATCAGGTGCGAACCGACGAGTGGCTCGGAATATAACCCACTATCGCGGGAGGCCGTGACACTGACAGGTGTCACGCTCGAGGGGTGACCGGTACAGAAGATCGGTGCAGCGGACGCGTTCACAAACCCGGTTCCCGAGTATTTTATCCCCAGCGAGGTCACAATTTGGCGAGAAGGGCGATGGCCGAATCGTCAGTACTGCACCGGATTCGAGCCCTCCCCGCGAGCGATCTATGGGGGTATCTGCTGTTCTCACACGGGTGGACGTGGGCGTGGTGGGCTGTGAATATCGTCGGCGGATTCGAGGCGTTCGGGGCTGGGCTCCCGTTCACGATCATCGGTGGTGCGGGCCCGTTTCTCGGTGGCGTCGTCATGAGTTACGTGACCTACGGGCGCGCGGGAGTGTCCGACCTCTGGAATCGGCTGACTGAAATCCGTCGAATCTCCCTCCGATGGGGCGTACTTGCGATCGCATTCTTCCCGCTACTGGCCGTTCTCACCGGGACGATTGCCGTGCTTACCACGGACGCGACGTTCGTTCTCGGCGTCGGGGAACTCCGTTCCCTGCTGGCCGACCCGTCGGCTTTCGTCGTCACTCTACTGACACTCCTCGTCGTCGGCCCGCTTCCGGAAGAAATCGGGTGGCGGGGCTTCCTCCTCGACCGGTGTCAAAATCGATGGTCTGCGCTCACATCCGGTTTCACCGTTGGCCTCGTCTGGGCGGCGTGGCACGCTCCCCTGTTTCTGATGCCGGGCTACTTCGCCGCCTTCGACTTCGAACCCAGCCCAGGCCCGTTCGCGGCCAATGTCCTGCTCATTTCCGTCGTCTACACGTGGGTGTACAACAATACCGACCGGAGCCTGCTCGCTCTGATCGGGTTCCACTTCATGGAGAACTTCGTCGGGCAGATGACGTCGCTGCCACGACCAGCCGAACCGATCGGGATTGGACTCCGGTTTCTGCTGGTCCTCGGCATCGTCGTTTGGTTCGGAACGCAGACGTTTCGCAGAGACAGTACGGTACCACTGCCGCCCTCGTCCCGACGCTCTCCGTGACCCGGTTCGGCGTGTCGTAGTCGCATCGTAGTCAGCAACTGCGGTAGGCCACCTTCCTGCAACAGAGCCGATGAGGAGTCCCGAGCGAGTTCACCGACGAAGCCAACGATGTCGATGCCAGAGCCGTGCGCTAGCTTTCGACTGCTCGCCGGGCCCCGTGATCGTCGCTGTGACCGGAGTCATGCGAGTGCCCACTGGCTTCGTTATCTTGATCGTGATGGGCGACGCCACTCTAGTCGGTCATTCGTGACTGGACATCCACGAACGGGGCTTATCAAAAATTGCGTCATCCATTCGGCCATCTATCCAGCTTAAATAGCAAATAATCGGGACGAGGATAACAACGCGAGTGCTATTTTCGGTTTCAGTAAGTGCTTTTGGCGGTCAAGCTGGCGGCCCCGTCACCCGATGACGATGCCACCGTCGATTTCCATGTACGGATGGCCATAGCCACAGTAGGTCAGGCAACTCAGCGTGTAATCGCCCCGTCGCGTCGCCCCCAACTGTCGAACGATGGGTCTGGTGGCATCTCGAGGCAGTGCAACCGGGTGCATCATCATTCCGCCGCCCATGTGAACCTGTCCAGAGGGCATGATCGCTAGACTGTGGTCTGGGTACTGCTCGTTCGCTTCTTCGAGTAGTTCGTGGAAGTCGCCGTTAGATGGGGGCGGGATACGCTCCTCGTTTCGTTCTTCGAGTGCCTCGTGATCTGGAAGGGCATCTCGGATCGATGCCGGGAGGGACTGGACGGCTTGACGTGCGAGCGCGTTGAATGCAACGACACGGAGAACATCGTCCCGTTGCAACCTGATACGTTCCTGTTCCTCGCCGGATTCGTCGACGATGATGAACCCCCAGTGATACGCGCCGACGTAGATCGTCCGCTCGACGTCACCGCCGCTCCCCGGGAGATTGCCGACGCAACCCGAGAGACCTGCAAGGCCCGCTCCGAGTGCGGCGAGGAACTCGCGCCGCTGTATTGTCGGGGACATCGTAGAATCTACTGTGACTCTTCTCGCCCGAGTTTCGCACGCCGTTCCTCGAACTCCTCGTCGGAGAGGTCGCCGCGGGCGTACGCCACTCGGAGTTCCTCGAGTGCCTTATCGCCGGTCAACGACGAGCCGACACCGCCGACGAGGCCGCGATAGAGGAGATAGCCGATGCCGACGAGGACGACGAGCCAGACGAGCATCATCCCGATACCCCACAGCGGCGAGAGACCGCCAGCCATCCCGCCGCCCCACCACCAGCCCATCATGCCCATCATGGGCATCGCGAATACCATCATCAACAGCGGGAACAGGACGATTACCGCCAGGACGATCAGAACGATGCGGAGCAGGCCGTCAGAGGTACGCTCGGTGGACATGAAGAACCACTAGGAAAGTACGTCGACTGCGTTGATAAAGTTGGTCGGCCGCCAGTAATCCTCCAGTGATGGCCCTGTCTCGGGGGCCGGCCGGTACGTTGCGCCGTGTCTTCACCGAAATAGGTCCCCTCAGCAGCAGTCGGGGTCGTCGGGCGACCATTCGCACGCGTCGCCAGTCGTCAGGCTGTTCTCGTCCACGTAGGTCGAGAGACAGGCGTAGTTGCAGAAATACGTCGGCGACCCACAGTCGTCGGTACAGTCGCGCACACAGATCGGGTCGTGGTCGAAGATCCGGGACTCGCAGTAGGCACAGGTCTCGTCGGCGTCGGGGAGTTCGACGGTCGTAGACATACCTGCGCTTCGGGTGAGAGTCAAGAAAGTATTTCGCCAGTTGAGCATCCAGGCTTCGACTTCTGGCTGGCAGTGGTGGTCGTGTGCCTGGACTACCAAAGTTCAGTTGCCCCGATCATCGGGTCGCCAACACACTCCGGGCAGACATCGGTGTCGGATCCCTCCAGACAGTGCTGGTGGCAGCAGTACCCGCAGTGCTCGCAGACGAACACCTCTCGTCGCTAGCGTATCAGGAATCACAGAGGGAATACCGAGATCGACTACTGGCTCGTGATCAACGAGCGTGAGGGCCTCCACACGTACAGATTCGAGAGGCTTCAGTTCCGTTGCTTCTTCACCAATCGCTCACGGCGTCGCTGGAACTCAGCTTCGTCGATCTCTCCTCGCGCGTAGCGGCGTCGAAGGGTCTCCATCGCAGCATCGTCACTCCCGTGGGATGACCCATCTCGCCCTAGAGCCCAGTAGAGGAGCCCGCCGAGTAGCCCGAGCAGTCCGAGTCCCCCACCCACGAACGGCAATCCGCCGGACCAGCCGCCGTTCCGGCCGCTCATCGCACCGCCGTTTCGACCGTTCATCATTCCAGCACCAGAACTCGTGCCGTGACCCATCATTCCGTCATCGGGGCTCGCGTCACCTCCGGTACTCGATCCGTACGCGACAGAGCCTCGCTCGACGATCGCGTCGCTGTCCGGCACCTCACCGTCCGGGATCGGGCTCTCTTCGGCTGGACCGCCAGGGCTGCCGACGACGATGCGACCGACCATGCCGACCGATTTGTGCGGGATGCAGTAGTAGTCGTACGTGCCCGGTTCCGTGAACGTGTACTCGAATCCTCCCGACGATATGACGCCACTATCGAATGCGCTGGCCTCCGATGGAACCCGGCTCTCGTAGGCTGTCGCCGAGTGTGCCCCGGCTGCTATCTCGAAGCGAACGGTCGTGCCGGGGTCGACGTGGAGCCCGATCGGATCGAAGTAGTTGGTGCCCATCCTGACGACGGGCGTCTCCTGTGCAACAGCTGGCCGGGTGAGTCCCGCAGTCGCGCCTATGCCGACCCCGATCGATCCCAGAAATTCGCGTCTACTGTAGTTCATGGGCTGGTGTAGTTGTCTCCGTCATCCTCGAACGATGCTGGCGATCCGTTGGGCGAGCCCGGTCGATTGCTGGTCTGCGCGTTCGATAGCCGCCTCCAGCTCGTCCCGATCGACGATGCCGATGAACTCGTCAGCACGTTCCCCGTTCGCGTATACGAGCGTCGTGGGCGTCTTTCGGACACCGTACTCCTCGGCCGTCTCCAGATCGGTCTGGATGTCGACCTCTCGGAACTCGACGTCCGGATACGCATCCTCGAGACCCTCGTTCTTCTCTCGCTGCGTTGCGCACGCCCTGCACGTCTCTTGGGTGAAGAGGAGTACTTCGGTCATAGTGTATAGTATGGTATTGCAACTTATTCACATTTCTATTCACATTCGAAAGCTGTGAGGGGCACAGATTTCGGATTCCGAGGAAACGGACGCGAGCAACCCCTGGGGTGGGTGGGTGAGCCGATCACTCCGAGCGTTCGAGCCTGCTCCGACGAGCTTCGAACTCTTCGTCGGTGAGATCGCCACGGGCGTACGTAGTGCGAAGTTCCTCCATCGCGGGGTTCCGCGACGACTGCGATCCCGTCAGCCGGCGGAAGATGAGGTATCCGCCACCGAACAGGACGAGGAGGAAGACCAGTGGGACGAGCATCCCGACGAGCGGCCACCAGCCGCTGGCCGTTCCGTAGCCGCCCATCATTCCACCGTAACCCATCATTCCGCCGAATCCCATCCCCATCGTGAGCACGGGTAGGACGATTATCGCCCCGAGGACGAGCAGGACGATAGTCGTGGTGTCGAGTTGATTCGATGACGACATCGCTACTTAGACCTCCGACGAGGATTCGAGTTCGTCAGCGACACTGGCGAGGACGCGCTCGAAACGCTCGGTGACCTCGGTCGAAATCGAATCGAGTGCCTCGTTGCCGGCGATACCGACGAGTTGTTTCGGGTCGACGGCACTCACCATGACTTCGCCATCGGTCGTTTCGTAGACGATGACGTTACAGGGGAGGACCGCGCCGAGTTCGATCTCTTCGTTCAGCCCCTCGTGAGCGAGTGACGGATTGCACGCCCCGAGGATGCGGTACTGTCGAAACTCCTCGCCGAGTTTCTCCTCGAGCGTCGCCTGGACGTCGATGTCACAGAGGACGCCGAATCCTTCGTCTTCGAGCGCAGCAATCGTCGTGTCGACGACATGGTCGAACTCTCCGGTAACTGCAGTCTGTATTGTGTATTCCATGGGATATCATACTCCGGCTACGGGGTTAACGGTTGGGCGCCGCAACGGCGGGCGGTGGGTGTGTGGTACACCGGTTGGAACAGCAACTGTTCCGGTCATCCGGCACGTTCGAGCTGTTTTCGCCGTCGATCGAATTCGTCGTCCGAGAGCTCACCGCGGGCGTAACGCTCGCGGAGAACCGACAGCGACTGCGCATCGGTCCCGCCGGACGTTCGGTTGAGTAGCACAGAGACGAGATAGAGCGGAACGGCGACGAGGAGGCCCATCCAGAGGAGTCCCCAGAGCCCCATCGCTCCGCCGAAGAGTCCCCAGCCGCCGCCCATCATGCCGCCGCCGTAACTTCCGCCACTGTGGGCAGCAGCCGTTCCAGTCGCCGCGACCAGCAGCGGGACGGCGAGTATCGTGAGTCGACGAGCAGTGCGTCCGACGTGAGAGGTGAGTTGCATCATCATCTCGAGGTGGTGAATCGCGGTGTTCGGCTGGAGCAATCGAAACGGTCAGAGCCGTCAGCAATGGCCCCGTCCGTACATCCCGCCGTCGTAGTCGTCCTCAGCCATGTCCTGAGCCATCTCGTCGACGGTCACACCCATGTGCGACTCCATCCACTCGACGCTACCAGAGCCCATGTGTTCGGTCATCTGCGTCTCCATCCAGGCCGCCCAGTCGTCGGCGGCCCTGTCGGACGGGGGCGCGTCGTCTGTGGTCGCATCGTTGCCGTGTGCGCTGACCACGGGGACGGCGAACGCGAGTCCGACGATCGCGAACGCCACGAGCAGCCAGCGGCCGAGTTTGAAGTTGGTCATTGTCTTTCTCCTCGGTTACTCGTAGGACCGCTCGGGAGTTATCACGATGGGTGTGAACCCACGCAGGAGAACGTTCGAGAACGTGTATAAGTCGATGTAACCGTCTTTCAGGACGAGGAACGTTCCTCCGTCTCGAATTCGCTGGCTTGACACGCTACCCTTCTCCCGGGACAGGACCACGACCATCCGAACGGCACTGTGAACGATCCGAAACGGGGCTTTCAACGGGGTCACTCGACGTATCTCACGACACGCGCCATCCCCGCGTCGAGATGGTACAGATTGTGGCAGTGGAACAGCCATCGGCCGGGATTGTCCGCGTGGAAGTCGATCGTCACCTGCCCCCCGATGTCCCGGAACCATGACGGTGTCTTTGACCGCGTTGCCCACCTGGAAGAAGTGGCCGTGAAGGTGCATCGGATGAACGACCGGGCTCTGATTGGTCATCCGAATCCGGACGTGTTCTCCGGGCCGAATCTGGAGCGGATCGGCGTCCGGGTAGGCCTGCCCGTCTATCGTCCACGTGTAGGACTGACCCCTGCCGCGTGAGAGGGTCAGATCGAACGTTCGGTCCGGATCGCCACTCACCCCGTCGAGCGAGGTGATCGCCCGCAGGTCTCCGTACTGCAGTTGGTTACTCGCCGACGACGGGCGCTGTGGGCTCCCCCCGCCCGCTGACTCGTACTCGAGGACAGCCCTGGCTGGTGGTTCGTTTCCATCGAGCGCATCTGCTTGAACGGCCCAGGTGCCGGGGTTCGTCGCCTCAACCACGACATCGTAGCGCTCACCGGCCCCGAAGGTGAACGAGTCGACGGCGACGGGTTCGACAGGTCGACCATCGGCGTGGGTCACCGTCATCTCGTGGCCGGCGATCCGGACACCGAAGACCGTCGCACTGGCGGCGTTCACGAACCGGAAGCGAATCCGCTCGCCCTCCGTAACGTCGAACGTCTGGGGATTCTCGGGGAGTCGACCATTTATCAGGAGTCCCTCGTACGGCGGCCGAACGTCTCCCATCATGTCCCCGTTGCCGCTCATTCCACCGCCGCCCATCCCGCCACCGTCTCCCCTCCCGCTGTTGGACGGAAGACGGGGCGCTCTGGGGAGGTAATCGTCGACCACGACGACGTACTCGCGGTCGTATTCGACGTGCGGGTCGCGTTCTTCGACGATCAATGGACCGAGCAAGCCCCGGTCGAGTTGGAGTCCGACGTGGCTGTGATAAAAGTACGTCCCGGCGGGTTCGGCACGGAACGTGTACGTGAACGTGTCGCCGGAAGCGATCGGTTCCTGGGTCACGTTCGGCACGCCGTCGACCGGATTCGGAACGGGAACCCCGTGCCAGTGAATCGTCGTCTCCTCCCGGAGGTCGTTGGCCAGTTCGACGCTGAGTACGTCACCCTCCTGAACGCGTAGCTCCGGTCCCGGGAACTGCCCCTCGTACATCCAGTTGGTCGTCGACGTATCGGGTGCCGGTCGAACCGTCCCGGAGGCCGCGGTGAGGCTGACGGCTGTATCTGGGTCGGACGTGACTGTCGAGCGTGGCGTCACCTCTCGACCCCCGCCGTCGGCGGTGCCCGGGAGCGGGCCGGAACAGCCCGCGAGCGCACCGAGGGTGGTCGCCCCTGCCAGCTGGAGGAGTCTACGACGAGAGAGCGTGCTCTGTTCTCTATGCGGCACAGTTGTTCGGCCCCAGTTCGAGTTCCTTACCCGAGTCGCCGAGCCGGCCCGTGAAGGGTTGGCCGGGCGTGCCATCCTCGTCGCGCCCGTCGCTCGTGACGATGAGGTGGCCAGGCAGAATCATCGTGTCGTCCGGGAGGTCATAGATCGTCTCGTGGAGCGAGTCGGACTGCAGTTCCGCTCCACGCGAGGCGTCGCCGACCAGTGCGTTCACCTCGTTCAATTGGTCTTCACTCAACCCCTCGTCGGGGTCAGACGGAACGTTCTCTGCGTCGTGTACGTGCCAGGCCTCGAAGCTGTCTTCGTGACGCGTGTCGATGAGCGTGAACTGTTCGTCGGCGTCGATCTTGTCCGCGAGTTGTTCCGCAGTGATGTCTTTGACCATCGAAATTCACGTGTACAGAGTCTGGTCGCCGTTCGTTGGAGCTGTCGCGAGTACCGCCGCTATCTAGCGCGTTCGATTACGCCCATCTTCGGGGAAAGCGTTCCCACGGGGAACCATGGACGTCTCGCAGTACACCTCACCGTTCTGATAGTCGACGCCCGGCTGGATGAACGGATACGGTCCGTCGGCGGGGGTGTTCTGGGCTTTCCCACCGTCGTCCGCGGTCTCGACCAGCCCCATCACCTCGTAGTCGACTGGCGAGTGTTCTTCGAGGTACTCGACGATGACGTCGACCGGAATCGTCTCGTCGTCCACCTCGACGTCCTGGAACGGGAACCCGCAGTTGCCGAGGTCGCGTTCCGGGTCACCAGGACGGCGGAACGTCGCCACCGAGTATGTCTCTTCCGGGTCGACCGGATTGCCGTCGATTCGCATCTCGACGAGGCGACGGCCACGCTTTGCGGTCGGGTCGACGGTCACCTCGACGTTCGAAGAGAAGTTCCGGATGCGGCCGTCCTCCTGATTGTAGGGGTACGGCGAGAAGTTGTCCTCGAGGAACTCCTCCATGTGGCCCGTGAGTTGCTGGCCGTACGCGACGCCGCGGGCGACGGGCGTCGCCATCGGGAAGAACGTGTACAGCTGGCCGAGGGTGATATCGCCGGGCGGGATGGCGGTCCCGTACCGGAACCCGTGGGAGACGGCCAGTTCGGCGTCGAAGTGCGCCTGGAGTGCGTCGTTGAACAGCGTGTTCCAGGCGCTCTCGAGGAACGACTGTCGGTAGAGCCGCGTCTCCGTCTCCCCGACGACCGTATCGAGAGGACGGTCGAGCGTGCCGGCTCCGCGCTCGAACCCGGGGTCGTCTTCGAAGAACCGCTCGCGAACGGCCTCGACCGTCTCCTGTGCGTCGGCGTCCGGTTCCGGTGTGTGCTCGCCGTCCACAGTCAGACAGTAGAGGTGGTGACGGAACTGGAGCTCCCCGTCCCGAACCCGGAGGTCGACGCGCCCGAGCGCGTCGCCCATCCCGGACTCGACGACCACGGTGTCATTCTCCTCGACGACGATCGGGTCGTAGGTGTACTCGTGGGTGTGGGCGCTGAACATCACGTCGACGCTCGCACAGTCCTTTGCAGCCTGGACCATCCAGGGTAGGCCGATCTCGGTGACCGCGACCACGACGTCCGCACCATCTTCGCGGGCCGCCTGTGCGGACTCTTCGAGGAGCGCGGGATGCTTCCCGAAGCGGTACTTCCCCTCCCAGAACGCTGAGGCCATCCGGTCGACGTAGACGTTCGTCATGCCGACGACGCCTACTGATAGTCCGCCGACATCGAGGACGCTGTACGCGTCGTACAGCCGCTCGCGAGTTCCCCAGTCGTAGAGGTTGTTCGCGAGCACCGGTGCGTCGAGGGCGTCCATTAGGTCCACGAAGTTGCCGTCCTCGGCGGCTTCGTTCGAGTAGTCCCAGTTCCCGGGGACGTAGACGTCGGGTGCGACGTGTTCGCTGATGGGATCGAGCATCGCTCGCCCGTCGGTGTAAGTGGTCACCGCTGAGCCGTGGAACGTGTCTCCACTCATGAGCGTACAAACCTCGTAGTCCTCGCGGAGCTCGTCGAGTTTGGCCGCGAGCAGCGGAACCCCGCCACCGCGCTCGATAACGCGGTCGTCGTCTCCGAAGTCGAAGTTCGGCTTCGACGTTGGGTTGTCGTAATAGACCTGGTAGCGTGGGGTGAGCTGTCCGTGGAGGTCGCTGACGTGCGCGAAGACGACGTCTGGGTCGCCCGTCCTGTCACGCGCAGGCTCACCGTCGAGGGATTGCCACTCGCCAACGGATGTCTCGTCCTGGTTCATCGTGACGCGACTGTAGATACGACCGTTGGCTGTTCATGAATTGTGGTTGAAATTCGAAAGACCGAACACGACCGTGTACGGGTTCGCTGTCGGTTACATATCCGATCGAACGCCGAGACGGGTCGCGTTCGGTTTCCAAACCAGTCTCGTAGTGCGTTCTAGTGGCAGGGCCAAAAGGTGAGTGAGCACTGGCCTTCGGTTTCTGAGGGAGAACTCGCCTAAGGGTGGAGGCCGTAGTAGTGGCCGAGCAGAGATGTACGCCCTCGTTCGAACGTCGGGGTGGTCTCGATGACAGCTAACTGGGTACCGACGGGGCTGTCAGCGGTCGTCATCCTCGTTGCGTCCGTCGTTCACGGGATCGCCGGGTTCGGCTTCGCGCAGGTGTCGATGGGTCTGATGCCGCTGTTCCGGTCGCCTTCGAGCGCCTCGATCATCTTCACCGCGACGGCAGTCGTGAGTAACGCCCGTGTCTGGTGGAGCGTCCGGGAGGCATTCGACTGGCGCAAGTGGATCGTTCCTGTCGGCGGACTCGTCGTCGGGATGCCGCTCGGCATCTACGTATTCAGCATGTTCAACAAGGCACAGATGCGCGTCGCTATCGGGGTAGTTCTCGTGCTCGCGGTCGTCATCGTCGGCGCGACACAGCAACTCGACGTCGTCACCGACTGGATCGACGCCCGGGACTACCGACCGGGGAAGATCGTCGGTGCGACGGCGGGTCTCCTTGCGGGGATTTTCGGCGGCGCGGTCGCCGTCCCCGGCCCGCCGATGATCGTCTACGGGGCGTTCATGTCCGCAAGCGGCTTCTGGAGCGGTGAAGAGATGAAGGCGACGTTCACGGCCTTCTTCGGGACGCTCATGCTGTACCGCCTCGGAAGCCTCACCTACACGGGAGCCGTGACGACGCCGCTGATGATCGAGGCTGCCATCGCCATTCCGATGGTGTTCATCGGCGCTTGGGTCGGTGTGTACATCTTCGACCACATCCCCGAGCGTATCTTCCAGTGGGTCGTGCTGGCGCTGCTAACCGTGAACGCATTCGTCCTCCTGTTCACGGCTGTTCCGGAACTCTAACCGTGTCTACTGTCGCCCGTTCAGGAGTCCGGTGTCTCCGTATCGAACGGGTTTCACTCGCTAAACCAACGATCACCGAGACGCACTCGTCAGACGGTTCACTCCGAGCTAACCAGTGACTTTCGGGCTCGAAGACGAAGGTACGTTTCACCGCTCTCGACCGGAGCACCGACGATCGATTGCGAAGGCGGCTTCCGAGAAGCAGAGGCCACGACGATGAGACTGCTCAGGACGACCCCGTTCGGGACGCGACAAGCGACGGAAAGCGAAAATCGAACGACCAGCACCTCGACGTCCCACGTGACCCAGCCGCTACGACGAGAGGAGAGCCGATGAATCTCATTCCATCACGTACGTCGGCCGTGACGTCGATAAGCGTCGAACAGAACGGGCATCCCGAGTGGGAACGCGAGAACCCCGAACGTCGCCAGCGCGGGTTTCGCGTAGGAGGAGTCGCGATAGGCGAGGTACGTGGCACCTACGCCGAGGACTGTCACCGCATATGCGAGGTTGCTCCAGAGCGGGTCGTACGTCGAGCAGTAGCCCCAGCAGACGAGCGTGTACGAGGGGGCGTTCCACGTCGGCGGCTGGAGTTTGGGCCAGAAGAACCGGCAGTACGTGGTGAACGCGAGCATCACCGTCACGGGAAGCGCTGCAAGCCACGTACTCGGTCGAAACGAGCATCGTGACCCATAGCGGTGGTAGGCGTGCAACAGCACGAGCGGTAACGTGAAGACGACGAGCCACAGGCCGACGGTGTAGGTGACTGGCCAGTGTTCGATCCGTGGCTGAGTGGCGGCGACCCTGAGCGATTCGGGGAGCGTCGCCCACGGAAAGGACGGATCGGGGACGGAGTTCGTGAGAAAGGACAGTGCCATGAGGAGGACGCCAGTGATGAGTGCGTACACACCAATGCTCGTCACGCGTGCGATCGAGGGTGGTACCGGCCGGTGGCGCGCATCATCCCCGCCGGTATCTTCGACCGGGTCGGAATGGAGGGCATCCGCTCCCATACAACGAGATACGCTGGACTGATTGATTCCAGTTGTCCTTTCGAATCAGAAGTCGGCGGCTTCGAGTGGTTTGATTCTCGAATCCAGCAGTCGAGATAACGGGTGGGGTACCCAGAGATTATCGAGCGAATCGGCCCCTGAGAGTCGCCAGCAACCCGGGCTGATCTTTCACCGCCTGTTCCGAGTCGTTGGACTCAGAACCCTCGGTCTCCTCCCCGTCTGCGTCGAGCCTCGCCGCTTCGTAGTCCGCAATCGCGTGAGCGACGTGGCGATTACACATATGATAGGATACGACATCCAGGTACAAAACTGTTCGACAGCGCTAGCTAGCTGTGACTCTGCAGCAGGTCGTCACTCGGATAGATCCGGTACGTCCGTCCCTGCCGTTCCCGGTACAGCAGCCCGCGCTTCTCGAGGCCACTCACTGTCTGGCTCACCTTGCTCTTCGAGAAGTCCGAGCGATCCCGCAACTCGATCTGCGTAATACCGGGCGAGGAGAGCACCGGTTCGAGGATGCGACGTTCGTCATCCGGCAAGAGGTCCAACACGCGGGCCTGTGGCTGGGCTTCTGGATTGATTACTGCATTCGACTCGACGGGGCTTTCTGGTGAATCCGAGTGCTCTCGATCACTCGGACTTGACGTCGCATTCTGTGGATGGTCGGCTGCGTCTGTACTGGTGAGATCGTCCCGAACGACGAGATACCCACCACCGATAACAGCTGAGGTGAGGAGAGTTCCGAGGACGTACCAGAGTGGATTCGTTCCGTGAACAGCTCCCATCGACGTGCCCATCATCGAGCCCATCTGTTCGAAGGCCTGCTGTCGTTGGTACGCCTGCCAGCTGAGCAAACCGCCACCGATGAGGACGCTAGCGACGAGGAAACCGACCACCGTGTCCGCCCGTCGCCGATTCATCCCTCCCACCTCGATCTGACGTGATACCAGTTCATGCTCGAGCGTTGGCGATTCATCGGTGTACCAGTTGTGATTGACCGAGACAAGACTCGGGGCTATCTGGCCACGATCTCGGTATCGAACCGTGGCCTTCAGTGATGCTCATGGCTCTGGGAAGCTCCAGCTCCTGAGACCTGCGGGTGCTGATGCGCAAATTCGGAGGGGTGATTCTCGAACGAGCGCTTGCACCGCTTCGAGCAGAAGTAGTAGGTTTCGCCGTCGTGAGTGATGCTCGGCCCGCTATCGTCGGTCCGCATCCCACAGACCGGGTCGCGGTACTGCCCGGGCGCACCGAGCCCGCGCCAGTAGACGTAGAGGAGGAACCCGGAGAGGGCGAACGCGATTACGTTGAGGTAGAACGTGTAGTTCAGTTCGAAGTACGTCTGCTCGCTGGCGGTCTGCCCGCCGGCGAGGTTCGGGACGATACCGAAGGCGGTGAACAGTTCCTCCATGAGGAAGCCGGTGAACGCCATCGTCACGAAGAAGATACCGAGGATGTAGAGCATCACCTTCCAGCCGTAGTACTTGCGGTAGACGTTCAGCACGGGGATCGTGATGAGGTCGGCGTAGACGAACGCGATGACGCCGGCGAAGCTGATTCCTCCTCCCCACAGCGCGACGGCGAACGGGACGTTCCCCATACTCCCGACGAAGCTGATGACCGCGATGGCGACGCCCATGACGGCGTTCTCTGCGCTCACCAGGAGTCCCTCCCCCTGGAGAAAGAGTGCATTCCACACCCACTGCGGGACGAACACGATGACGAACCCCGAGATGAGAAAGCCCGCGATGACGTCCTTCCAAATCATCGACCACTCCTTGCGGTACTGGTTACCGACCTTGTACCACCCGCCCCACGAGAGCAGTTCGTCGCGCCACCCACCACTACTGGCAGCCTCCTGCTGGTAGGTCTCCAGACAGCCTGCCGAGCAGAACTTCAGCGTCTCCCCGCCGTCGGTCGTGAGCGAGTACCTGTCCTTGCCTTCCATCCCACATGTCGGATCCTCGGTGACACCGTGTTCTCGATCGTGCTGATTCAATTCCTGGCGCACCTCGTCGAAGAGGTTCTCGGGGAGCGTCAGGTGAACGAGCAGCGCCATCACAGCGATGAGAATGACGCCGCCCAAGAGTTCTGCGACGAGGAACTCCCAGCCCAGCAGGATGAGGATCATCAGTCCGAGTTCGACGATGAGGTTCGTCGACGCAAACATGAACGCGAGGACGTTCACGGCGTGAGCGCCCTTCTTGAACAGGCCCTTTCCGATGGCGACTGCGCCGAAGCTACATCCGCTACTCGCCGCGCCGAATACCGTCGCTTTCGTCAGGCCACGCAAATTCTCCTCTCCGAGGACCTTCGCCATCCGTTCCTTCGAGACGTAGACCTGGACGAGGCTCGTGATTAGCAGACCCATGATGATCGCCCACGCCGCCGTCCAGAGGAACCCGACACCGATCCGCAACGACTCGAAAATACCGTCGAGGAGGACAGTTTGCATACATGATCAATCGCAGGCATCGATTTTGTCATTTATTCTTAAGAATATGGCGTCAATTCCCCTCGAAAACTCGCATTCGAAAGTCCAGTCGGTCGGTGGTTCCGGGTGCCCGCTCTAACGAGGGATGTCCGTCGACGTCGACCGAGCGGTTTTCGGTCTTCATCCGATATTTCAGCTCATTCTTCAGGGAACCAGACTCCGGATAGGGGTCCTGTGTCCGGCGTTTACCGCACGGGTTCCTGGGTGGAACTCGACAGGACGAGCCGCTCCTTCGAATTGTAAGAGAAAGTCGATTGAATGAGTCCGGCGTCTCTCTACATATGAGCACGACTACCACATCCAACCCGCGTACGGTAGAAGCCACCGCCGAATCGATGCACCTCGATGCGCTGGCACTCGCGGGCGCTGCCGCAGTTGTCTCTGCCGCCGCAATGCTCCTGCTCGGCGTGTTCGACGCGACCGGCGTCCACGAGGGCGTGGTTGCGATGATGGAACAGTGGCACCTGTTCTTCGAACCGACCGTCGTCGGGACGGTGGCAGGCATCGCCGAGGCTGCTGTGGTCAGCTTCGTCCTGGTGTACCACTTCGCGTGGCTGTCCAACATATTCGCGCGCTAAAAGAGGCGACAATCCATGTACGTCACCGACAAAGCCGAAATCGACATCGATGCCACCCCTGATGAGATATGGGAATACGTGACCGACCCCGTCCACTGGACGGCGTCGAACCCCGAAGAACACTACGGACTCGAATACGACACGCCCGACAACCGTCCGCGTGAGGGTGCGACGTTCCACCAGCGCGAAGAGGTCGCGGGGATGTTCGCCGACCTACACGGTCGGTTCCCCTACATCGACCACCCGAATGTGGCAGTCTGGACGGGCACGGCGTACTATCCGCTCATTCGGGGACTCGTCACTGTTCGAATCCCGGAGGGTGGCACCATACGACTCGAAGAAACTGCAGATAGGACTCGGATGTCACACGCCGTCTGGATGGACTTCCCGAACAATCGTCGGGGTCGGCTGCTCAAATGGCTGTTCACGACTGTTTTCGATGGGAAGGCCAAGCTCTACGACCACACGAAAAAGGAGCTGGAGTTCTTCAAGAAGCGCTTGGAAGCTACAGCGACCACGCCAGAGTGATCCCGACATGCGCTGCCGGCGCCCCATCATCCCATCGAGCTGATGACCACGAAGAGATAGTAGACGCCGACGTAGCTGACGGTGATCGTACTCCCGATGCCGATGCCGCCAACGAGCGCGTTCTGCCTCACCCAGTAGTAGCTCGAGGCGAACGCGTACGCCTACGAGACACGAGAGCCGTCGACTGAACGAACAGGAAGTTGTGGTAATACGCGACGACGGTGAAGAGCATCCAGCTGCCAACGAAGACGTCGCGTGACGCTAGTCGAGCACGGATTCCGGTTACGAGTGACGTGTATCGAGACATGTCGACTCTCGGTGTGTCTGACGTGTTTCGTGTCGCTTCTGGACGCCGGTCACGGGACCGTCGACGCGTCGACTCAGGGCTGGAGATGGAACCGCACGGGTGAGAAGGTGCTGACAGGGAGCCGGCTATCGAAGCCACCCGAGCAGTTTGTAGTCGTGGTCGGGGGTGTACCGGCGGAACAGCAGGCTGTTCGACAGCACCGACACCGACGAGAACGCCATCGCGCCGGCCGCGAGCACGGGCTGGAGCAGCCCCAGCGAGGCCAGCGGGATCATCGCCGTATTGTACCCCAGCGCCCACACGAGGTTCTGCTTGATCTTCGCGAGCGTCGCGTCCGAGATGCGGATTGCCTTCACGACGTCTACCGGGTCGTCACGCATCAGCGTGACGTCGGCTGCTTCGATCGCAACGTCAGTGCCCGAACCGATGGCGGTACCGACGTACGCGACGGCGAGGGCGGGCGCGTCGTTGACGCCGTCACCGACCATCATCGCCTTTCGCCCTTCGTCCTGGATGCTCTCGACGGCGTCGGACTTGTCCTCGGGGAGGACCTCCGCCCGGACGTTCTCGGGGGCGATGCCGACCTGCTCGGCCACTGCTCGGGCGGTCCGCTCGTTGTCGCCGGTGATCATCATCACGTCGACGCCGCGCTCCTGCAGTTGGCTCACGGCATCCCTCGCACTCTCCTTGATCGTGTCGGCGTCGGCGACCACACCGACGAGTTCGCCCTCGTCCGTGCCTTCGGGCACGCGGGCGACCAGCATCGCCGTCTTCCCCTCGTTCTCGAGGCGCTCCATCGTCTCCTGGGCGGGCGAGGGATCGATCCCGTTGTCGCGGAGCAGCTTCCGATTCCCGACCAGCACTTCACTGTCACCGACGGTCGCTTTGATGCCGTGTCCGGGGACGTTCTCGAAGCTATCTGGATCGGTTACGTTGATGCCGCGATCTTTCGCACCGTCGACGATGGCACGGGCGAGCGGGTGTTCGCTCCCGCTCTCGGCGGTGGCCGCGAGCCGCAGCACGTCGTCTTCGCTGAGGCGGTCACGTGCGGTTAGCTGGCCCCCATCGGTAGCGGGATCCCCGCCGTCTGCCACGGGTTGTCCGTTCCCGTCGAAGACGACCACGTCCGTCAGCTCCATCTCGCCTTTCGTGAGCGTGCCCGTCTTGTCGAAGACGACCGTGTCGACGTCCTTCGCTCGCTCGAGGACGTCACCGCCCTTGAACAGGACCCCGTTCTGAGCCCCGATGGTCGTCCCGACCATCGTCGCGGCCGGGGTCGCCAGTCCGAGTGCGCAGGGACAGGCGATCAGCACGGCAGACGCGAAGACGATGACGGCAAACTCGAAGACCGACACACCGCCGGCGGCGACGGGACCGCCCGCGACGAGTCCCCAGAGTGGAAGCGCGTGAACGAAGCCAGCGAGGGCCTCGGGGAACAGGTACCAGACGAGGCCCCAGAGGACGGCGTTCGCGATGACCACGGGCACGAAGTACGCCGAGATGCGGTCCGCGAGGTTCTGGATGTCGGGCTGGCGCGACTGCGCTTCCTTCACCGTCTGCACGATCTGCTGGAGCGCGGTGTCCTTCCCGACCTTCGTCGCTTCCACGACGAGGACACCGTTCTCGTTGATGGTCGAGCCGACCACCTCGTCGCCCTCGCTCTTCTCGACGGGGACCGACTCGCCGGTGACCATCGACTCGTCGACCGCCGATTGGCCGTCGACGACGACCCCGTCCGTGGGGATCTGCTCGCCGGGTCGGACCTTCATCCGGTCGCCGACCGCGACGTCTTCCAGAGGAATCTCCTCCTCGGTGCCGTCCGCGCCGACGACGGTGGCCGTCTCGGCTTCCATCTCCAGCAGCTTCCGCAGCGCCTCGCCGGCCTGGCCCTTCGAGCGGGCCTCCAGGTAGTTACCGAGGGTGATGAACACCAGGATGAGCGCGGCCGTGTCGAAGTACAGCCCCCCGGCGATGGCACCCAGCAGGACCGCCACTGAGTAGACGTACGCGGTGGTCGAGCCCAGCGCGATCAGCACGTCCATGTTGGCGCGACCGTTCTTGACGAGCGCCTTGTAGGAGTTCTTGTAGAACGGCCAGCCGAGCACCAGCTGGACGGGCGTCGCGAGCAGGAACTCGACCCAGCCGAACTCGATTCCGAGAATCGTCTCCGGGAGGACGCCACCGCCGAGCAGGAACTTCTCGGCGAGGAAGAACAGCAGTGGGGCCGACAGCGCCGCACCAAACAGGGTCAGCCGGAACTGCCGACGAATCTCTTCTTCCCGAGCCGCCTCTCGGGCATCCCCTCCAGAGTCAGCCGCAGTCTCGGCGTCCTCACGGACGGGCGAGTACCCAGCGTCCTCGATGGCGTCGTAGAAGTCCGTGAGATTCGCCTCGGCCGGGTTGTACGTAACCTGTGCCTCGTCGGTCGCGAAGTTCACGTCCGCTGTGACGACACCGGGCGTTCGCTCGAGTGCGTCCTGTACTGTCTCCGAGCAGTTCGCACACGACATATCCGTAATGCCGATGCTCACTGAATCCGTGACTGGAGAGTAGCCGGCGTCCTCGATGGCATCGAAGATCCGAGCGAGCGACGTTTCGTCCGGATCGTATTCTACACTCCCCTCGTCGGTCGCGAAATTGATGTTCGCGACCGAGACGCCATCGACGGATTCGACGGTTTCGGTGATGGTTTGCGAGCAGTTCGCGCAACTCATCCCCTGGATGTCTATCTGGCTTCGGCGCTGACTCATTAGATACTCGTACGGCCCTCTTATTCAATCGGTTTCCCCTTTCAGATGTTCAGAGATAGGGGGAGAGAAGTTTCGAATGCAAAGCAGTCTAGCAGCCACTCTACTCAATCGGCACCCTGCTGAAGTTGCTCGTATTTCTCCTCGAATCGGGATTCACACGATGGACAACAGAATTGGTACAACTCCTCGTCGATACGGGTCGCTGTCCCCTCGCTATCGACCGTATTCCCGCACTGGGCACAGGTGAGTGCGAACTCCGTCCCGCCCAGATCGGGCGACCAATCAGCGCCTGCCAGGAGCGTCACTCCGAAATCTGCGATTGCGCCGTCTTCGAGCGTGTCGTCGAGCCAACTCGCCACATCGTTGTCCGGGACTCGCGCATAGACGACCAGATCAGCTTCAGCGGTGGTGAATACGTGTTCGACCGCACCCTCGTTGAGCAGGGCATCTTTGAGTGACGCGACTCCTGGACCGTCAGCGGAGACGTCCAGCGTCAGCAACACCGGAATCCCCTTCCGGAGTTGTGAGTGATCGACGTCCAGCGTGAACCGGTTGATGATGCCCATCTCCTCCAGTCTCGCTACCCGATCCGATACCGCCGGTGCCGAGAGACCGACGGCATCAGCGATGTCACTGTACGGGCGACGAGCGTTCGACATCAGAAGCTGGAGAATCTCGAGGTCGATTTCGTCGAGGTCGCGCATACTCGTACAAACGGCGACGAATGACTAAAGCATCTCGGCGAAATACGCTTGGTTTCTAAACTTTGGATCGTCTACGACCCACTAGTTCGAAGGGAGAATTCGCATAAGAACGGGGAGCGTACGTATTCGTGTGTGTCAACAATCATCACTGTCGAGGGAATGACCTGTGGCCACTGTGAGCAGACCGTCGAAGAAGCGCTTCAGGAGGTGAGCGGTGTGACCGACGCGACTGCCGATCGAGAGGCCAAACAGGCCAGCGTCGATGGTGACGCTGAACCCACAGTGCTCGTTCAGGCCGTCGAAGACGCTGGATACACGGCGTACGCCTGAACACTGTCGTCCCGCGTCACGCCAGACTCCCTGCCCCTACAGCCATCACTATCCGGCGCGTACTCTCAGAGACTCCGATGAGCTATGGACGACCACGACCACTCCCATCACTCCGAACCTGGCGCGAGTGACGACCCGAACGAGATAGCCGACGACCGGGACGTCGACCGAGTCGAGCAGAGAATACTCGAGGAGGAGGGGGAAGACGCCGAAGACGCCGAACAGGAGATCCACGAGCGAACCGAGCACGAGACGGGGCACGGAGCGGACGGTCACGGAGACGGTCACGACGGCCACGGCGGAATGCACGAGGGTCACGAGCAGATGTTCCGTCGGCGTTTCTTCGTCTCGACGCTCCTCTCGATCCCGGTCCTGCTGTACAGTGAGACCATCCAGGGGTGGCTCGGATTTACGGTGCCGGCGTTCCCGGGTAGCGAGTGGATCAACCCGGTCTTCGCAGTGATCGTCTTCGCCTACGGTGGCGTCCCATTCGTTCGGATGGCTCGTCCGGAATTAGAGGATCGCTCGCCGGGGATGATGACGCTCATTTCGATGGCGATCTCGGTCGCGTTCGTCTACAGCCTCGCGAGCGTCGTCTTCCCGACGACGTCCGCCTTCTTCTGGGAGTTGGTGACGCTGATCGACATCATGCTACTGGGCCACTGGATCGAGATGCGCTCCGTGCGCCGAGCGTCGAGCGCGCTCGACGAACTGGCGAAGCTCATGCCCGACACGGCAGAGCGAATCACTGAAAGTGGGGATACCGAGAAGGTGCCGGTGAACAAGCTATCGGAGGATGATCTCGTCCTCGTTCGCCCCGGCGCAAGTGTCCCGGCCGACGGCGTCGTCGAGGAGGGCGACTCCGACGTGGACGAGTCCATGATCACCGGCGAGTCCAGACCCGTCTCGAAAGAACCCGGCGACGAGGTCATCGGTGGCACGGTCAACGGCGACGGGAGTCTCCGAGTCCGAATCGACGCAACAGGTGACGAGACGACGCTCGCGGGCATCATGCGCCTCGTCGAGGAGGCCCAGGAGAGCAAGTCCAAGACCCAGGTGCTGGCCGACCGCGCGGCAGGCTGGCTGTTCTACGTCGCCGTTGCGGCGGCAGCCGTGACCGGCATTGCGTGGACTGTCGCGATCTCGTTCGACGTAACGGTGATCGAGCGCGTCGTGACCGTTCTCGTCATCGCATGTCCCCACGCACTCGGGCTCGCGATTCCGCTCGTCGTCGCGATCAACACGTCGCTTGCGGCCCGGAACGGCATGCTCGTCCGAGACCGAATCGCCATGGAAGAGGCTCGTAATCTCGACGCGATAATCTTCGACAAGACCGGGACGCTCACCGAAGGCGAACACGGCGTGGTCGGTACGGCGACCGTCGACGGCGTCGACGAGGACGAGGCCCTGGCGCTCGCCGCCGCCGTCGAAAGTGACTCCGAGCACATGATTGCGCGGGCAATCCGCGAAGCCGCCCACGAACGGGGGATCGACGCCCCCGATGCTGCTGACTTCGAGGCGATGAAAGGCCGGGGCGTCCGAGCGATGGTCGACGGCGACGAGGTGTACGTCGGCGGTCCGAACCTCCTGGATCACCTCGACAGTGACGTTCCGGCTCCGCTCCAGACCTTTGCCGAGGAGGCCGGTGAGAACGCACACACGGTCGTCTACCTCGTTCGCGGGGCCGAGCGGAGCGAGGCCCCGGGACGAGCGAGCGGCGACGAAGGAGCCGCGAGTCGCGAAGACCAGCTGATAGCCGCCTTCGCCATGGCGGACGTGATCCGCGAGGAGAGCTACCGGGTCGTCGACGCGCTCCACGAACTCGGCATCGAAGTGGCGATGCTGACTGGGGATTCCCAGGACGTGGCCGACGCGGTGGCCGACGAACTGGGCATCGACACGGTCTTCGCCGAGGTGCTGCCCGAGGCCAAGGACGAGAAGGTTCAGGAACTCCAGGACCAGGGAAAACTCGTCGCGATGGTCGGCGACGGCGTGAACGACGCGCCGGCGCTGACCCGTGCGGACGTCGGCATCGCCATCGGCAGCGGCACCGACGTCGCCGTCCAGTCCGCGGACGTCATTCTCGTCCAGAACAACCCCATGGACGTGGTTCGCCTCGTGAAACTGAGCAAGGCGAGTTACCGGAAGATGCAGGAGAACATCGTCTGGGCCGCGGGCTACAACGTCTTCGCCATCCCGCTGGCTGCGGGCGTCCTCGCACCCATCGGCATCCTCCTCTCGCCGGCCGTCGGTGCACTCCTGATGTCGCTCAGTACCGTGATCGTCGCGCTCAACGCACAGTTACTCCGCCGGACTGACCTCTCGGTCCCGGGGCTCCCGGGCGTTTCCCCGCCGGGGCAGGCGCGGCCGGCAGACTAGCGGTTGCAGAATCTTGAATCGGGAGCGCGAGGAAGCGGCATACGAAATCGAGGGAATCGGCACGCACGATCCGGACGTGGCCGAGTTGCTCGAACCGGAGGCACTAGACGACCTTCGGACGGTCGGCGACAGGGCCGTACATGCCGAAGTGAAGCGCCTCGCCGCTGAGGAGAGGCATCTCGTCGGCTCCAGTTCCGGCGCGGCGAGCATCGCTGCACGTGAAGTCGCCGAAGAAATCGTGGCTGGTGAACTCGACGTTCCCGCCCGGACTGTCGTCACGGTGTTTCCCGACGGCAGCGAGCGATACCTCTCGAAGAACATCTACGGATCCTTCGACGCCTGGGAGGGGAAGGCATGAGCGACGACCAACGAGGCGACGCGCTCGGCACTGGCGCATTCGACACGCGCACGCTCGTCTCCAGCACCGACACCCTCACGCTGGCCGAGAGCCCCGGCGGCGTCGAGAGCCTCATCGAGCACCCGGCCACGATGACACACGCATCGATTCCACGCGAGGAACGGCGCGCCGTGGGGATTACCGACGGACTTGTTCGTCTCAGCGTTGGGCTCGAAGATTCAGAGGCCCTTCGAGCCGATCTTCTCCAGGCAATCGAGGTTGCAACGGAGGTAACGTAGCGAACAACGTTGCAGGCGTGATTCAGGTTGTAGAAACTGCGAAGCGAATTCACCCGCCTCGGCCGTCGAGGAAGTCACCGATCGGCTACTGGGTCACTGAAGAAAGGACCGGAGGAGTATCACGAAGCCAAGCCCGATCGCGACGGACTCGATAACGTGTACCTGCGTCAGCCCGATCGGCGTGAGCTGATAGAGGACTCCCTCTACGAATACACCGATCGTCATCACCCCGAATCCGACTGTTGCATCTCGGAGATATCGTGCCTTAGTTCGTCGGTACGCTCGGAAACTAATCGCTGTTGTTGCGACTCCGAGGAGGAGAACTGCGATTCGAGCGGCGATCAGTGTTCCTGTCCAAAAATCGACCATCATTCATCTCCTCCGGATTTTGCGTCATTCATGTTCCCGTGCAGCGAGTAGAGAATGATGACCATCCCAATTGCGACGATCGTCGTTTGGACAGTCCCCGCGATGAAGATTTCAAGATCGATCACTTCGAAGAGGATGCCTTCGATTACGGCACCGACGCTGATGAATACGAACCCGACCGCGACGTAGAACATCGGCTTGCTGCCGTGGACGCGATAGCCCCGGTATGCCTGATGAGCAATCAGAAATCCTAGTACCATCGTGACAAGTTTCGCGATGACGAGTTCGACGTGCATGATTAGTTAGATTTCTCGAATGTCATCCCAGATGCGAGTGAACCGTTCTGCGGGAGACTCGTGCACTTTGACGCCGACGATGAACTCGCCGTCCTCGATATCGATGTCGACGTGATCGATATTCGCCTTATAGACGCTGTGGTGGCTCCCATCGTCGACAATTTGGGTTCGTTCGACGAGGAGCTCGTACTCGAGCATATCGTCGACACGTCGGTAAATGGTCGAGATGTCGGCCTCGAGCTCGCTACTGAGTTCCCTGGCAGACTTTTGTCCCTGACTCGTGGCGGCCAAGATGTCTTGGACGTACGTATCGCCAAGCAACTCGAGCAGCTCTGTCCCATCATCTGGTGATTTGGTTGACACACGTGTCCTGTGAAAGAACGTTGGTGAAGATCGCTATTTAAACAATAGGCTGATTTGCTCGTTCGACAAAACAGCTTTCCATTATACCACTGCTGATAACCTATCCTTACCTGTAAGGCGAGAAATAATGACCGACGACGCACTCTCACGGCGGACGCTTCTGAAAACGAGTGGTATCGCCCTTGCAGGGTTAGCTGGGTGTACGGGGTCACCGAGTAGCAGCAGTACTGAGCAAGCGTCTACACCAACTTCGACGAGTACGTCCCACGAAGAG
Organism: Haloarculaceae archaeon H-GB1-1; assembly: GCA_029688825.1. Classification (GTDB taxonomy): domain Archaea; phylum Halobacteriota; class Halobacteria; order Halobacteriales; family Haloarculaceae; genus JARUKX01. Next base: position 49,048 of record JARUKX010000018.1, read on the forward strand.
GAGGGGCACGAGGAAGGCGGTCACGAAGATGATGGGCATGAGGAGGAAGGTCACGAAGAAGATGGGCATGGACACGACGAAGCGATCGGTGAACCCGTTGACCACGCCACAGTGACGATGGTCACAAACGACAGCGGTACCCACTTCGAGCCCCACGTTGTGCGGGTGAACCCCGGCGGAGCGGTTACTTGGGAACTCGAAAGTGGCACTCACACTACGACGGCATGTCATCCGGATACTGACCGTCCACTCCGGATGCCGGACGACGCAACTCCCTGGGATAGCGGCATGCTGAGTGAACAGGGTGCGACGTTCGAACACACGTTCGAAACGGAGGGCGTCTACGACTACGTCTGCGTCCCGCACGAGGTGACGGGGATGCTCGGAAGTATCATCGTGGGCGAACCGGATGCCCACGACCAACCGGGGCTCGCTGAACCGCAGGACAGTCTTCCGGATGCGGCCCAGACCAAGATCGAGGACCTCAACACGATGGTCAACGAGGCTCTCGGGCACACCCACGACGAGGAGACGACCGAATCCGGCGACCACAACGAGGGGTAGGAATCAACAGGGCACTGCAGTCAGCCGTATAGATCCGTTACGCCGTCGAACCGAGGTCGGCGTTGCTGTCGGACCATCTCGGACACCGAGAATCGACCGTTCAATCTAGAAACAGGTTCAAAAACGTTGCTGGGACCTTCCCGATGAAGTTCTCTGTTTCCAACGACGGGCTGCGATTGATTGGTGCGGTGTCGTTCGTAGCGCTAGCCCTCTTTATCGGAGTCTTAGTTTACGTAACCCAACAGAAACGACAGCGGAGGCAACTCGATCTGAGCAGCAATCGGGTGTCTATGTCGGTCGTCGACGACGGACCAGGAATCCCTGACATCGGACGACAGACCACCGCTCGCGACGTTCCTGAAGAACACCTCAAACACAGTAGTGGGATGGGCGTGTGGCTCGTCAAGTGGGTCACACCTGCTCTCGGCGGAACAGTAGACATCGCCACCAACGATCCTCGTGAGAGTGTCGTCACCGTGAGTTTCCCGGTCATTTCCAATGCTGTCGGCAGCGCTAGTAGACACGTCCTGCCAGACATATCTGGCATGCAACACGAGAAACCCACCGTCCGAACCCAAACACGATGACTGAGAACTACGGAACCAGTGCGGACGTCCTGATCGTTGAAGACGAGCGGGCCCTTGCTGACCTGTACACAGAGTGGCTGGCTGATACCTACTCCGTTCGGGCCGCATATGAGGGAGAACAGGCGATAGGCGAGCTCGAGGAGGCAGTCGATATCGTTCTCCTTGATCGCGGTCTGCCCGACATTCCGGATGATGAAATACTCGATCACATCCGCAAACGGGACGTCGACTGTCGTGTCGTCATGGTGACTGCGGTCGAGCCAGGTCTCGACAGTATCGACCTCGAGTTTGATGACTATCTGATCAAGCCGGTCGACGACGAGGATCTGCGTACGACGGTCGAACGGATGGAACAGCTCGCAACCTATGACGACCTCCTTCAGGAACTATATCAGTGTCTTGTTACCCGATCTGTCCTTCTCGAGAAGGACGATATCGAGATAACTGATCACGAATCCTATAGTGACCTCCAGGACCGCATCGAAACACTCCAGGACCAGATCGAGGTGACCAGTGAGACGTTCGATACCGGTGCGTTCGAAGCAGCATTTCGCGACTTGAAGGAGCCACACAGTCATGACTAGACCCACCGACTCATTCGAGGCGATGACGCGACGGATGGATAAAGCGGACAAAAAGCGGCGGATCCTGTATGCTGGGCTATTGAGCGCAGCAGGGCTCGTGTTCGCCGTGGTGCAACTGCCTCACCTTGTCGCAGATAGTATGGAAGGAATGGGTCTGGTGGCGCTCCTCACGGGCGCTATCTTGCCGCTTCTCCTCGGGCTAGTGATCGCCGGGTTCGGCTATGGATTGTGGCGGAGCGATCTTCCCGCCGCCCAACTGCGCCGCGTCAACATTTGGTTCTTGTTTGGAATCGGAGGGATGGCAGTCGTTAGCGGAGCGCTTATCATATATGAGCTCCTGGAAGGTGCCCGGTTGAGCCACATCGAGTATCTCTTCTTGGATTTCGTCACCGCTGGTGGGATCGCTGGTATTCTCGTCGGATGGTACGATGCGAATAATCAGCGACACACGAAGCAATTGCAAATATTTCAGCAGGCAGTTGAACACGGAGGTCACTGCTTCTATTTGACTTCCCCTGATGGCACTATTGAGTACGTGAACTCGGAGTTCGAAGCCCAGACAGGATATACGCAAGAAGAGGCACTTGGCAGAAATCCCCGAATCCTGAAATCGGGAGAACAAGACGAAGCGTTCTACGAAGAGATGTGGCGGACGATTCTTTCGGGAGACGTGTGGCAGTCAGAGCTCGTCAATGAACGGAAGGATGGGACTCGACAGTACGTTGACCAGACCATCGCTCCAGTGATGGACGGCCAGAACGAAATAGAACATTTCGTGGCGATCAACCGTGACATCACGGAACAGAAGAAACAGAAAACGAAATTAGAACGCCAGAACGAACGCCTCGATGAGTTTGCAAGTGTCGTCTCGCACGATCTTCGGAACCCGTTGAACGTGGCTCTGGGACGGATAGATGTGGTTCGTAACGACTGTGAGAGTGAACACCTAGATGTGGCTGAAAGAGCCCTCGATCGGATGGAACGGTTGATCGATGACGTGCTGACCCTTGCCCGTCAGGGAGAAACGATTAGCGGCATCGAGACAGTGTCCTTACAGACTGTGTGTGAAGATGCCTGGGCTCAGATTGACTCGGTTGACGCCAACCTCTCAGTTCAGACTGACCAATCGATATCCGCGGATCGGAGTCGTCTTCAGCAGTTATTGGAGAATCTCTTTCGAAACGCGATCGAACACGGCGGCAGGAATGTTACGATCAGCGTTGGTAGGTGTGACGGTGGATTTTACGTCGAGGACACCGGGGAGGGAATTCCGGCAGACGCGCGTGAGGATCTTTTCAAATCCGGATACACGACGGCAGAGGACGGAACAGGCCTCGGGCTCGCCATCGTGCAGCGTATAGTCGAAGCACACGGTTGGGAAATTACAGTACTGGAGGGGGAGGAGGGAGGTGCCCGGTTCGAAATAACGGGGGTCGCAACCTCGATCGACACCCACGCAACTCGGGGGAGCGCTCCTGAAATCAGATGAGAAGATTGTATAGTATGTGCCCTATCGTCAACAAGAGATAGCCGGCCACAAGCAGCGCAAGGGTTTGCCGTGAAAACGAGGGGCGAGAGATGATTTCCGTTCCGTGAATCCGTTCACCGACGGCATAGGCGAATCGTCCCGCAACGAGCGCGAACGGGAGATGGACGAATAGAATCGGCAATACCAACGCGTCGAAATGGGCTGCCATCTCGAACTGCGCGAGATACTGGAGTTTGAAGACGAGTTCGAGCCCAGCGACGACCACTCCCGAGAGGACGGCCACGAGTAATCCTTCCGTTTTCGAGAGCAGATGCCCCCGAACGTAGCTCCAAATATAGAAGGTCGCGATCAGAGGAACGAGTCTCACAAACGCTTCCTCGATGAACCCGACGAGAATCAACTGGCGGGATGACGGTGTTCTCGGCAGAAGCACGAGCTCCAATTGGTAGGCAACACCGACCCCTGCGGCCGTCAGCAGCGCGCTCAAGCCAAGGAGACCGATGAGTGGCCGAGGGTGAGTCTCTCCCATTCGTATAGCTCTTCCCAAGCAGCGAAGATAAATCGCCTCTATTCGTTGAGGAGTACCCTCGAAATTATTGAAACGGTGTTCTGGTGTGGAATCCCGGTATATCGCGCCATTTCGTCCCTTCTTCTGGCGTGATACCCGGATGACACCCTATATACCATGAGAATCGTTGACATTGCACTTATAGGATCGGGGAAGCAAGTGGTACTCGGAACGCTGGAAACGAGCCGCCTCGTAACATGGCACCTGATTCGGCGACTGATGTAGACGAAACACGCTCGTCGAGGCCAGAAGATTCATCTCTCGTCGAGGAACTCGAACGGAAGATCGTCAATCGGCGAGAGTTCCTGAAAGGGGTCGGCGTCGGTGGGGCGACAGCCGGTGGAGTAGGTATTGGTACTGCACGACTTTCCGAGAGGGTTTCGTTTCAGTCACTCGCGACGCTCGCTGGAGAAGAGGTCGTACCGTCCAAAACGACGTATTACCTTCCGGCGGTCGATGGATCCGAACGGGGGCTCATTCTAACAGTCGATATCGAGTTCACGGACGCCCGTGAGGGAATCTTCGTTAATCTTGCTGGCATGGAAGTTCGCCACGATCTACAGGTTGCACTCCGGGAAGCAGTTACAACGGCACGAGAGTTGAGGGGACGGCGACCCTCAAAATCCGGCATTCTAGTATCCTTCACGGCGACTGGTGACGGGATTCTCGCACTCCGAGGAAAGAGCTGGGAGGCTGGGTTAACGGTTGTCCTCGCTGCGGCGTTGTCCGAGGTCACTCCAGGTACGGAGACGCTCGTAACGGGGGTCGTTGCTGACGACGGGAAACTGCTACCTGTCGGCAGTATCGAATCGAAGGCACGCGCTGCCCGTGCGTTCGGGGCACGCCAACTGCTCGTTCCCGATGGACAGGAGCAACAGGTGTCCGGAATCACCGTCGAAGGGGTCGCATCCATCGAGCAGGCGGTCGATATCGTGTTGAACGAACAGTAGCTGGCTTCCTCCGTTCAGAACGACTCTCTCGTCGTGTTATTCAGCCAGCCTGGCCGGGATTCGTCCGTTGTCTCTCGTTCGTGTATGTCCTCGGCAGTTGCTTCACGGCCACGGGAATCGGCACGATGGGGATCTCACCCGCAACCCAATCGATGACCGTCGGTCGAGCGAGATCATCCGCTACCGTGCCTGAAAGTGACGAAGCGATAATCGGGTGCCGGCGTTGACCCGATATATCTTCCCAGTATCGCTTGCCAGAAGCACCAATTTGTCTTCAGAAGATTGGATCGGAATCGCATCCAAGGTATATACTGGTAAGTGAGTTGGAGAACCCCCGAACTTGAACTTGTACGAGTCAGCTTGCCGACGAATAGCGGGTTCAGGACTGGAGGATATTCTCGAGCAGTTTTCGCTGGGCCGCGGCGAGGTGTTCGGTATATGTGGACGTAGCAATACCCAGTTCCTCTGCAACGTCGCCGGCATTCGCACGTTTGGGGTAATCGAAATAGCCCATTTCGAAGCTCGTTTCCAGTACCTCGCGCTGTCGAGCCGTCAGTTGCTCCCGATCGACGAACACGAAGTCGTTATCGGTCTGTCCGTCAGCACGGGTGAGTTGCCGAACGTGGATTTCGTCGCACCAGCTGTGAAGATCGTTGACGATTTCCTGAACGGTGTCGATATCGGGGGCGTAGAACGAAACCACCAGCGTCCCGTCACGGGCGTGAATGTCGGAAACCGGGCAGCCGTAGTGTTCGATAGACTCGCAGACGCAGCCACGATTCTGATCGCGCTCGAAGCGAAAGACGCGACGTGAGTCGAATTCGAACACCTTCTCGACACCGGACTGGTCGAACGATGCGTCGGCACCGAGCGCGAACTCTTCCGTCAACATCCCGTCGGGAGTGACGCCGGACGATTTCGCGACGTGACTGATCGTCCCTCCCGCGTCTGCAGAGGCCGTTGCGATCGGGCAGTCGCCCGGTCCACCAACCGCCAGTTCTGTTCGGATGCTACTCGCCATTACGTGTGAATTGACCTCTCTCCAATTTAAACGAGTCTCAGATTTGCAGGGCCGACAAATCACCAGCTTGCGTTATCATTCGGATGCTCCGAATACGATCCCTTAACCTCCCCTGATATCCCGGGACGGTATTCGTAGTCCACTCGGCGCTCGTACCAACCGCATGGAACGTAGTAGACTTCGGTATCTAGGGGTGCGTATCCCTCGAAGGTTCGACAGGATTTTTCGACCGGGTTTCGGTGGCGTACGACGGGAGCTGAGGGCGTGATCATGGGCAAGTCGACAGCCGAAATCGCCCGGACGGTCCAAGAGGGCCGGGGTTTCGTGCGCGATCTGGAAGCGTCGCGTGGTCACGCGTGGTGTGTCGAAGACAGCGTCTCGACGGATCTCGACGCCCCCGGCCGATACTTCGACTTTCGTTCGAATCTCGATGCATTTGCCGAACACGCATTGGAGGACGCCAATCTCGAAACGACCGGCGACGATCTGGTCGACCCGCACCCGCCTGTCATGATGCACCGCCTTCGCGACGGCGGACTCAAAGCGCACGTCCAGACACCCGGCGCACTCGAACTCGACTGAGACGATGGCTCCGAACCATCCACACTCGAATCACGGCGAACAGTCACGTCCGAATCACGACGGACACACACCCCACCAGCGCGACTACAGCCAGACGCCGCTCATCGTCACCTGGGAGGTCACACAGGCGTGCGAACTCTCGTGTGACCACTGTCGGGCGGATGCGAATCCTGATCGTCACCCGGACGAACTGACTACGGCAGAGGGCAAACGACTCCTCGACCAAATCCGCGAGTTCGGATCTCCGCAGCCGATTCTCGTCTTCTCGGGGGGCGATCCGCTGGAACGTCCGGATCTCTTCGAGTTGCTAGAGTATGCAGCCACGGTTGGCTTGCAGACGGCAGTGACTCCTGCACCGACTTCCGCACTTACAGAGTCGGTCCTCGATCGATTCGCCGACGTGGGCGTGCGACGGATTGCATTATCACTGGACGGTGCGACCGCCGACCGCCACGACGCGTTTCGCGGTGAGGACGGCTCGTTCGAGCGGATTCGGCATGCCGCTGAATACGCGGCGGACATCGGACTCTCGATTCAAATCAATACGACTGTGACAGCGGAAACCGTCGACGACCTCTCCGAGATCGCCGCTCTCGTCACGGAGTTCGGTGCAGCCATGTGGGAAGTGTTTTTCCTCGTTCCGATCGGCCGTGGCACTGCTCTCAACCAACTCTCACCTGCGAAAGCGGAAGAAACGCTCGAGTGGCTGTATCGACACCAACGCACGGCTCCATTCCGCGTTATCACTGTCGAAGCACCCCACTACCGTCGAATCGCGCGACGCGTCGAACGAGAGGAAGGTCGGGGCGATCCGCACGTGGGATCGACCGGTGACGGGAACGGGTTCGTGTTCGTCAGTCACACCGGTGAAGTATATCCGTCTGGATTTCTGCCGGTCGAACTCGGCAACGTCCGGACCGATAATCTCGTCACCCTGTATCGGGACGCATCGTTACTTCAGCTGCTCCGTACTCCCGACCACTTTCACGGGCCTTGTGGCCAGTGTCCCCACCGAACACGCTGCGGTGGATCACGCGCCCGGGCTCACGCGACGACGGGGAATCCACTGGCGAGTGACCCACTCTGTGCCCATGTCACCGAGGACCCCTCCGGCACTGGAAACGACTGACATCCCTGACGACGATTATGACCACAGGAATCATTCTACTCAACTTCGGTGAACCGGCCGCCCCAGAGCGAGATCGAGTCGTGAGCTATCTCGAACGGATCTTCCAAACCACCGCCGCCATAGAGGATCACAACGGTGCGGAAGCCCGTGAACGCGCACGAACGCTCGCAGAACGACGTGCCCAGAGTCTCATCGAAGAATACGACGCAATCGAGGGCTCACCGCTCAACCACCAGTCGGTCGAACAGGCTACGGCACTCAAGGCGGTCCTGAAGGACCGCGGATTCGACGATGTCGAGACGTACGTCGGGATGCAGTACACGGAACCTTTCATAGAGGATGCCGTCGCACAGGCCCGGGCCGACGAGGTCGATACTGTTGTCGGCCTTCCAGTGTATCCGCTTTGTGGCCCGTCGACGACCATTGCTGCGCTGCAGGAACTCACCCAAACCATCGACAAACGCGACTGGGATGTCGACATCGTCAATCTCACCGGGTGGCATCGGCATCCGACGTACCTCCGTCTGCGTACCGACGCTATCCGTACGTTCCTGAAGGAGCACGAACTCGACCTTACCGAGAACATGACCGAGTTTGTCTACTCCGCGCACGGCATCCCCCAGCATTACCTCGACGAAAGGAGCCGCTACGTCGAGTACGTCGACGAGTGGTGCGAGCTGAGTTCCAGTCTACTCGGTATCGACGCGTACACCGTCGGTTACCAAAATCACGAAAATCGCGGCGTCGCGTGGACGAAACCATCGATCGAGGAGATAGTCGAGACGGTCGACGCCGAGCGAATCGTCGTCGAGCCGATCAGCTTCATGCACGAACAGTCCGAAACGCTCTGGGAACTCGACAACGAGGTGTGCGACATCGCAACCGACGCCGGCCTCGACTTCTATCGTGTTCCGATTCCACACGACGACGAACGATTTCCGAGCGTTCTCGCAGATCTGGTCGAACCGACACTCGCTGGATTCGACCCCGGCCTCTACCACCTGCGACCGTGTACATGCACTGACCGTCTTGACGCACGCTGTCTCAACTGTCCGCAGAGGCCATAATCGAGCGTGAACCGCAGGGGACGAGCAATAGCGAGTGAAATCCAGCTGTGGTTTGCGGGGAGGCGTCGCTATGACCGCATCACTCACGGTCGGTAGTAGCCGCCACTGAAACCGACTCGAATCACCCCTAGCTCTTCGTATCAGACTGTATTCGCCATCGGAGCCTAGCGGGGCTTGAGACCAGATCGAACTATCCACGCCACGTCGTCCAGTCGTATTTGCGTTCGACTTCCGCCCCCTGATGGCGAATTGCGACTGCCGTATTGAACAAGAACGCCGCGACGAGGACCGTCCCGATAACCCACACAGCATCAACAACTGCAGCGTATTGGAGGGTGTAGATGCCAACGAGATCTGAGAACACGACGATGACGAAACTGATGACTGCGGGAAGGAGATGCCGAACGACGGCCGCAAAGCTCGTCCCTTCATGAGCTCGAACGGTCAACACGCCGTACCGAAACACCCAAAGAGTCGCGCCACCCCAGCCAATCGTTTCGACGAGGGAGATCCAGACCAATCGGCTGCTGAGGAATCCGATCCACCACGCCAGGACGACGCCACCGAAAACGGCGTAGTCGACCATCGGTGTTCGAACATTTGATGCAGAGCTATCCCGGTTCTCGACGTACATCGCACGGATTCCCAACGAGAGGAAGAGGATGAAAAATAGGGCACCCCCACGCGTTACGACGCGAAGCCAGGGAATGGCGGTTACGAGGTCCAGGAGACCGGACACCCCATAGACCATCCCGGCACCGATACCTATTCCCACGTACCACCATCCCCGACCGTGGTGGGCGGCTAACACGAATCGGACATACGCAAACAGGTAGTAGAGCAGTGTTGCACCTGCGACGACGACAGTCCCATAGGCAAGAAGCCGTGTCGCGATGAACGGTTCCAGCGTCCCGACGTTGAACAAGGGCGTGGGCATCACCATGCGGTCAAAATTGGAATTGGCACGATTACGCTATTCAAAGGTCGGATAAAGCACCGTGGGTAGTGTTACGGTCCCTTCACGACCTCTTTCTCGAGGATCGTGTCGATCGAGGGGAGCGATTCTTTTGCTGCTGGCGGGAGGTCTGCGGGTGGCTCTGTTCCGGGCCCGTCCTGCGGAGTTCCAACGACGATACGGCCGACCATCCCTAGCATCGCGTGCGGTGTGCAGTAGTAATCGTAGACGCCCTCCACGTCGAACGTGTGCTCGAACGTTTCCTCTGCGTTCGTGTAGACGCCTGAATCCCACGCCGTCGCATCCTCGGGAATACGTAACGGCGTATCGTCGTTATCGGGATGGTAGGCCGTCGTCGAATGACTGCCCGACGAATTCACGAACCGGACGGTGGTTCCGGATTCAATTAGCAGGCCGTTCGGATCGAAGTACGACCCGTTGTTGTCCGTGATCATCTCGACGACCGTTTGCTCCGAGTCTGCACCCTCGGCCTCGTTGGGCGTCGTCGTGGATCGAGGTGTCGACGTCGATGTCTCAGACTGGTCTGTTGTTTTCGTTGGTGAGGTATGGGTTGGTGTGTCTGTCGACGACTGGTCGGTCTGCTGGGTGCTACAGCCAGCGACTCCGACGAGCAGAGCACTTCCTCCACTAGCGATAAACCGACGACGAGAAAGTTTGTGAGTGTTCATACGGTGGTTGTCTTGGGTTGGGATTCGGAACGACTACGCAGCGTTAGACCCGTCTACCGGCGACGAAGGCAGCGGCACCGGTCACGGCGGCGAGTGCTGCCCCGATACCCATCCCCGGCAGTTGATTATTCGTCGATTCTTGCTCGTGTGTACTCTCTTCCTGTTCTTCGAGCTGTTGCTGGAGTGAGTTAACCTGGCTGCTGAGTTCGTCCACCTGCGTCTGGAGTGAGCCGACCTTCTCGTTCGTTTCGCTGACGTCCTCACTCACACCGTGCATCTCCTCGGACATGTGCTCCATCTCTTCACCGGTCGCCTTCGCCGGCAGGAGCGTTACGTTCCGCTGGAACTGGAAGGCGTACTCCTGGCCCTCGATCTCGGTGACCACTGCAATGCTGTAGTTCCCGTCCGTGGGGAACATGTACGTCCAGTGGAGATGGGCTTCGTCCTCCGGGATCTCCGTCTTAATGTGATCGTGATAGCCGTCAGGGCCGCGGATGTGTACCTCGACCGTCCGGTTCGTGACGCCACCCCAGTCGAGGCGATCCTCATCACCTTCGGGATTTTCGTCCGCGATACGGGCCGAGAATTCGGTTTGCATCCCCGCGACGGGGGTCTCGGGAGAACTGCTCACTCCGAGTTCCATCGGGCCCTGTGTGACCGTTGTTTGCCAACTGTGGGCAGCGACTGGACCAACGGCACCCAGCAACAGGATGCTTACTAGCGCGGTTGCGACGATTGGTTTTCTGGAAACCATTGCAGGTAAATCTTGACTACCCCTCCTAATGACGTGTAGAGCGCATTCACGGCCCCTGTAAATCCGATTGGAAAACCCGGTATATTTCGGTCCTATAGATATACTGTTTCCATCCCACTATCGAGATGTGAAACGATCGACCTCTAGAGAGAACCGTAGCGTGGACGAGAACGCGTTATTAGGCGCGTTGGAAAACGAAACCGCGCGCGCGATTCTCGCCGCTACCTCAGAAGAGGATCGGTCAGCAAAAGAACTCGACGAACGGATCGATGTCTCCCAGACGTCGATATACCGGCAACTCGAACAACTAACAGAGAATGGTTTGGTACACGAAACGTTGCAACTCGACCGGTCAGGAAATCACTTCAAAGTGTATCGCGCGGCAATTACAAACGTCAATATCGACATTGAAAGTGGCGAGGTTCGAACGCGAGTTGAATGGCACGAGGACGTGTCCGAGCGGTTCACGCGCATCTGGGAGGAGATCCGGGGTGATCGGTAATGCATGAACCATTGATTGTCGGGAAGGTCATCGTAATCCTCCTCGGCTTGTTTATTGCCTATCAGGCATACGGTGGGTACAGAAACCACGATAGTCCTGCAATGTTGTTTCTCTCCATTGGGTTCGTCCTCATTAGCGTTGCAAGCGGTATCGAGGGGATACTGTTCGAGCTGTTTTCCGTAGATATCTTTTTGGCCGGCGCAATCCAGACGATAATCGCCGCACTCGGTATGCTCACGGTGCTCTATTCGCTATACGGCAATCATGGAACATCGGTAGCAAAGTGAGAGCGAGGGACGGATCTGCCCCAAAGACCACGACCGGTCCGGAGGTTCGGAAGGACACGGACGGTGAGGGTGACGTTCTTTTGGACGGGCCTGGACAAGTCGAACGATAACCGGCGTTGCAGAGAATATTACGGGAGAGCAAGAGAACGCTGTCAAGGTGGCCCGTAAACTCCCACAGGACGAGGGAATACACGATCCCGAAATACTTGCTTATTGCGGAGATTCTTCCGCTAGCGTCTCTGAATCGGGAGGAAACACACGAATACAAACCGTGCGCACTGCGAGTGGGTTGGGGCGGATTTGAACCGCCGGCTTCCTCCGTGTGAAGGAGGTATCATAACCGGACTAGATCACCAACCCGGACATCCGGACATATCCTGGGACGGCCCTTAAGAATTGCCTTCCCGTCCGGCGACGCTTATCTTACTACACGCCCAACCACGACCATGCTCCACTGCGAGGTATGCGACCGCAACGTCGCCCGCGACGAGGCGACGCGGACGGAGACGTTCGGCGACCTCGACCCGACGAAGTGGCAGGCGCTGTGCTGTCCGGACTGTGGGCGCAAGCTGAAGACGGTCTTCGTCGGCGGCGAATAGCGCCAAATGGTTTCCAAACCGTTTATACTGGTTGGTAATTTACTGCGCGACATGGCGAAACAGCAAGACGAGGTCCGAAACCTCGACGAAGGGAGTTACGTGATGATCGACGACGCGCCGTGTAAGATCAACAGTTACAGCACGGCCAAGCCGGGCAAGCACGGCAGTGCGAAGGCCCGCGTCGAAGCGAAGGGCGTCTTCGACGCGAAGAAGCGCAGCCTCTCCCAGCCGGTCGACGCGAAGATCTGGGTCCCCATCATCGACCGCAAGCAGGGGCAGGTCGTCAACGTCGACGGCGACGAGGTGCAGGTCATGGACCTCGAAACCTACGAGACGTTCGTCATGCGCCAGCCCGACGGCGTCGACCTCGCTGCCGAGGACGAGATCGAGTTCCTCGAGTACGAGGCGCAGCGCAAGATCGTCTGAGATGTTCCCCGGCGCGCACGCCGACCGCGACGAGGCTGGCTACGCGCTCGTCGGCGCGCCGCTGGATGCATCGACGACGTTTCAGCCGGGCGCGCGGTTCGGACCGCGTCGCGTCCGCCATTTTGCCGAATCGTTCGACGACTACGACCACCACACTGACCAGCACTTCACAGAGCTGGCGGTCTACGACCACGGGGACGTCCACCCGACCGACGACGTCGCCGAGTATCTGACCTTTCTCGAAGGAACGGTGCGAGATTTCGTCGACGAGGACGCGGTCCCGCTGGTGGTCGGCGGCGAGCACACGGTGACGGTCGCGAGCGTGCGCGCGGTCGACCCGGACGTATTCGTCTGTCTCGACGCCCACCTCGATCTGCGCGAGGAGTACGCTGGGAATCCGCTGAACCACGCGACGGTGGGCAGACACGCCCTCGACGTGGCCGACGAGGCGGTGATCCTCGGTGCGCGAACGGGAAGCGAAGCCGAGTGGGAGCGAGCGGCCCAGGCTGACGTGACGGTCGTGCCTCCCGACGAGGTGGCCGACTGGGCCGACGCCTGGGAGTCCGAGGGGTCGGTGTACCTGAGCGTCGACGTCGACGCTGCCGACCCCGGATTCGCGCCGGGAACGGGCACGATGGAACCGTTCGGGCTCGCGCCGCGGACGATGCACGAGGTGGTTCGGACGGTCGCACCGGCCGCCGATGGCTTCGACGTGGTCGAGGTCAACGACCGGGACGACGGTCAGACCGGGGCACTCGCGGCGAAGCTCCTGCGAGCGTTCGTCTTCGCGCACGGCTCGGGGTAACGCTTTTTCAGCCCCCCGTTGTCTGCTGGTGCATGGACCGACTTTCGTCGTGTTATTTCTGTGGGAGCGCCCTCGACGAATCGTTGACGGAGTATCCCGTGATTCCGCCGTCTGTGGATCCCGACGCGGACGGAACGGTCGTCCTCTGTCAGGGTTGTGCGCGGAAGCTCGACACCATCGTCGAGCGGGTCGTGACGGCCGTCGAGCGAGACGATTCTGCGACCGCCGACACGTCGCCAGCGGATAACTCGGAGGCAGATGCGGGGACGCGCCGTCGTGACCCGCCGCGGCTCGACGACGCGCCGGACCTCGGACCGGTGGGAGAACACGACAGCGGTCAGCGTCGCGAGCGGGACGCCGAGTACGACGCCCGAAGTACCGAATCGAGAGGCCAGCGCGCGGGAGAGTCGCGTCGCGGCCGGTCCAGCACTGCTCGGAGGGAGACGGAGCAGACAGACCGCGGGCAGCCCGAATCCGAACGCCCCGCTCGGGCTCCGGAGGAAGCGGGCGGGACGGAGGAATCCCTCGACAGGGAGGACCAAGGGGAAACTGACGGTTCGGCGGCCACCGAGGACGAGCAGTCGATGACCGCACTGGAGTACAATCGTGTGATGCGGCTGGTCCAGAACCGGGAGTTCCCCATCGACCGCGCGGAGATCGAGACCGTCGCCGCCAGCGCGTACGAACTCTCGCGGCAGGATTGTGCGCGCGTCATCGACGCAGCAATCGACCGCGGCCTGCTGGCCGAGGACGGCGGCAAGCTCGTCGCACCCGAGTGAGAGCGCAAACCACTCCACGGGGGAGCGCGAAGCGACGGCATGGAACTGGCTACGCTCTGTGAGCGGCTGGACGACCGCCTCGCGACGGCGGAGTTCGCCGACGTCGACGCGAGTGCGAACGGACTGCAGGTCGGCCCCGACGAGGCGAGCATCGACAGCGTTGCGTTCGCGGTCGACGCCGCGGCCGAGACGATAGCGGAGGCGGCCGACGCGGGTGCGGACCTGCTGGTGGTCCACCACGGGCTCTCGTGGGGTGGATTCGACCGCGTGACCAGCCGGACCTACGACCGCATCGCCCCGCTCGTCGAGAACGACGTCGCGCTGTACGTTTCGCACCTTCCGCTCGACGGCCACCAGGAACTCGGGAACGCGGCGGGCGTCGCCGACCTGCTCGACCTCGACGACCGGGAGCCGTTCGGGTCGATGGGGCCAGTGCACATCGGACAGGCCGGTCGCGCGAGCGAGGCGTTCGGACGGACCGAACTCCGGGAGACGCTGACCACCCAGCTCGATACCGGCGGCGAGGACGTCCAGGTCCTCGATTTCGGCCCGGAACGCATCGAGGACGTCGCCATCGTCACGGGGAGCGGCGTCGACTGGCTCGACGAGGCGGTCGAGTGGGGTGCCGACGCGCTCGTCACGGGTGAGGGGAAGCAGAAGGCCTACCACGAAGCGCGCGAGGCCGGCATCAACGTCTTCCTCGCCGGCCACTACGCGACGGAGACGTTCGGGGTCCGCGCGCTCGAGTCCCTCGTCTCCGAGTGGGACGTCGAGACGACCTACCTCGACGTTCCGACCGGACTCTAGAGCGAGACAGCCGATTTATATGGATACGGCGGAAACCCGACTGACGTGAAATCGACGCCGCCGACCCCGGACGGACTGCCCGTACTCGGCCACACCCACGAGTACGTTCGCGACGCGTTCGACTTCATCGACCGGGCGGCGGAGGCGGAGGGGGACGCGTTCACGGTCCGGGTCCTCGGGTCGGGCGAGATAACGGTGTTGGCCCATCCGGACTACTTCGAGCAGGCTCTCGTCGCCGAGCCCGACGCCTTCCGCAAGAGCGACGACTTCGATCTGGCGTTCGGCGAGGGGCTGGCATCGGTCGAGGGCGAACAGTGGCAGCGCCAGCGCGAGGCCATGGAGGAGTTCTTCTACCCCGGCCGGATTCGCTCGTACGTCGACGAGATGGCGTCGGTGACGGCGACGCGGCTGGACGGCTGGGACGACGGCGAAACCGTCTCGCTGCTGACCCAGGCGAAGGCGCTGACCCTGGAGAATCTGATGGCGACGCTGTTCGACCGACCGCTGGACCCAGACGGCGACGCAGAACTTCGGCAGGCCGTGGCCGACCTGAACCTCTGGTTCAAGCCGACGAGTTGGGTGCTCCCGGACGCCGTACCGACGCCGTCGCGACGCCGCTTCGACCGGGCCGTCGAGACCATCCAGTCGGAGGCGCGACGGATGCTCGACGAGCGCGAGGCGGAGGGGACGGGTGACGACCTCCTGTCGACGATGGTCGAGCAGCGTCGCGAGGGTGCGGGCGGTCTCAGCGACGCGGAGATAGTCGACCAGGTCGGGACGCTCCTGTTCGCGGGCCACGACACGACGGCGCTGGCGTTGACGTACGGCCTGCACGCGCTCAGTCGCCACCCGGACGTGCGAGACCGATTCCACGCCGAACTCGACGCCGTGCTGGGCGAGGAGCGACCGACCCTCGGGGACCTTCCGGACCTCGACGTAACCGAGCGAATCCTGACCGAAGCGTTACGGCTCTACCCGCCGGTCCACACCATCCCGCGAACGACGACGCGACCGGTCACCGTCGGCGACTACCGCGTTCCCGAAGGACGACTGTGCCACCTCTCCATCTACCGGATGCACCGCGACCCGCGGTTCTACGACGACCCCCGGACCTTCCGTCCCGAGCGATGGCGCGAGCAGTCGCCACAGTCGTTCGGTCACGCCTACACGCCGTTCGGCGCGGGACCGCGGTCGTGCATCGGACGACGGTTCGCGCTGTTGGAGGCGACCCTCGTCTTCGCGATGGTCGGCCAGCGGTACGAACTGGAGCCGCGCGATTCTCTCGACCTCGCCCCGCAGATGACGACCCAGCCCGCCGGCGACGTGCCCGTACTCGTCCGCGACCGCTGACCCGAGACCGTCGCGTTCAAGCGCGCCCGGCGTTCATGCTCGTGGTATGACCGACGACGACGGAGCGACACCGCCGCGCGAGGAGTTCCATCACGACCCCATCGCCCACGCGGAGGCCCGCGCGGGCATGACCGTCGGCGAACTCGCCGACGCGTACGGTGACGCAGGTATCGGTGCGGCGGACATGCACGAAGCGGTCGACATCTACGCCGAGATGCTGGACGACGACGTGACGACGTTCGTCGGGCTGGCCGGTGCGATGGTCCCGACGGGGATGCGCCGGATCGTGGCCGACCTCGTCCGCGACGGCCACGTCGACGCGCTCGTCACGACGGGCGCGAACCTGACCCACGACACCATCGAAGCCATCGGCGGCAAGCACCACCACGGCCGCGACGAACACCCCGAGAAATCGATGCGGGAACACGACGAGACCCTCCGCGACGAGGGCGTCGACCGCATCTACAACGTCTATCTCCCACAGGAGTACTTCGCCGTCTTCGAGCGCCACCTCCGCGAGGAGGTCTTCCCCGAACTCGAAGGGGACGGTGCGGTGAGCATCCAGCGCATGACCGAGGAACTCGGCCGCGCGAACGCCGCGGTCAACGACGAGGAGGACGTCGCGGAGGAGCCCGGAATCCTCGCCGCGGCGTACGAACACGACGTGCCGGTCTTCTGCCCCGCCGTGCAGGACTCGGTGCTGGGCCTGCAGGCGTGGATGTACGGCCAGACCTCCGAGTTCACGCTCGACGCGCTGGCGGACATGACCGACATCACGGACCTCGCGTTCGAGGCCGACGAGGCGGGCGCGCTCGTCGTCGGCGGTGGCGTCCCGAAGAACTACGTCCTCCAGACGATGCTGGTCGCGCCCGACGCCTACGACTACGCCGTCCAGTTGACGATGGACCCGCCACAGACCGGCGGCCTCTCCGGGGCGACGCTGGACGAGGCGCGCTCGTGGGGGAAACTGGAGAAGGCCGCGCGGAACGTCTCAGTGTACGCGGATGCGACGATCACGCTCCCCCTGCTCGTCGCCGCGGCACGCGAACGCGTCGGTGAGTGACGTCGATTTCAATCACGGATCGGAGTGCGAACGGTCACGACGGTCCCGTACGTTTCGCTGACGTCGATGGACACCTCGCCGCCGGCCGCGGTGACCGTCCAGTTGACGAGCCAGAGCCCGAGACCGGTGCCGTGCAGCAGCGCCGTCTCCGCCCCGCGACGCAGCACCTCCCGTTCCTCGTCGGGAATCCCCGGTCCGTCGTCGGCGACGCGAATCTCGATCCAATCGCCGTCTTCGATACAGCGGGCCGATAGATCGACCGTCGGTGCGGCCCGGTCGGAATGACGGACGGCGTTGTCCAGCAGCTCCTCGAGCGCCGTTTCGATGGAGCCGTCGACCGGACAGTCGGTCGCATCGACCGTGCTGGAGATGGTCGCCTGCGGGTACCGCTCGCTAGCCGTCTCCGCGAGGGTCGGTACGAGTTCCGCGACGTCGATGGAATGACGGTGCTGGGTATCGTCGGCGAGTGCCTGCCGCGTCGTCCGGACCTTCTCACCGAGCGCGAGCAGTTCTTCGGCCGTCGCTTCGATCTTGTCCACGGAGTCGAGCCACGCCGAACTGGTCGCCTCTTCCTGGCGAAGGCGTTCGACGTGTCCCAGGACGACGGTCATGTCGTTTCGGAGGTTGTGGCGCAACACGCGCTGCAGGACCTGTAACTGCTGTCGCCGCCGGACTTCGTCGGTCACGTCGACTTCGATGGCGACGAAGTGCTCGACGGTACCGTCCTCGTCGAAGATTGGGGTGATGGTCTGGTTGACCTCGTAGAGTTCACCGGACTTGCGCTCGTTGACGATGCGAGCGTGCCAGTCGTCGCCGTCGAGGATGGTCTTCCAGAGGTCCTCGTAGAACGACGGGGGCTGTTTCCCGGAGTTGACGATCGCGGGCGTGTCGCCGACCGCTTCTTCGCGTGTGTATCCCGTCTGCTCCTCGAACGCGGGGTTGACGTACTGGATGTTCCCGTCAGTGTCGGTGATGAGGATCGAGTTCCGGGCCTGTTCGACGGCCTGCTGGAAGGTTCGGAGTTCCCGCTCGCGGCGCTTCCGGTCGCTGATGTCGGCGAGGGCGACGATCGTCCCCGTCACCTCGTCCTCCTCACGGATCGGTGCCGTCCAGATGCTCACGTCGAGGAGCGACCCGTTCCGATGCTGCCGCTTGGTCTCGACGCCCCGAATCGTCTCGCCGGAGTTTACCCGTTCGAGATGGTCGTCGAACTCGTCGTCGAACGAATCGGGAACGAGCGGGTATCGCTCGCCGACGACCTCTTCGGCGTCGTACCCGAACATCCGCTCGGCGGCGGGATTCCAGTTCTGGACGATTCCCTCCGTCGAGACCGAGATTAATGCGAGTGGGGACGCCGAGACGAGCGCCTCCATCTCGCCGGAAACCGCACGGCGGCGTTCGTGTGCCGTGACGCGACGGACGTCGTAGACGCCGGTCAACAGCCCGCCGAGCGCACCGATGCCGCTCAGCTGGACGACGACGAACCAGGTTCGTGCGAGCGAGACGCCGAAGGAACGCTGGTACAGGACGGTCAGGAACGACACGACCACGACGGGCAGCAGTCCCAGCAGACACCAGCCGACGACCCGCCAGACCGCTCGGTCGGAGTACATCCCCCGGTGGAGCCAGAGGCTGGTTCCGCCCGTCGCAGTCGTGAAGACGACGAATCCGATCACGCTGAGGAGCGAGACCCACCCCGGATTCGTCGGCGTCCTGAGTTGTGAGAGGCTCGTCACGCCGTACCCCAGGCCGAGCAGGACCAGGACGAGCAAGCCAACCACTCGACCCGGTCGTGTCACTCTCCGCAGGACGTCGGGCTCCGTACCCGGCCCGTCGGTCAGTTCCATGGCCGCTTGACGGTGGCCTCAAGGGGTTCGGTTCGGTGGGATACTCGGACACGGAGACTGAGCGGCACCTCGACGTGTCTCGGTCCTCGACGTCCGACTCGGCGATAGCCCACGACTGCGTCTAATCTCTCCCTCGGTCTCACTGCAATCGCCAGCAGCTTCGACGGAGCCCCACTTGAAGACCCTCTCCCTTTTCTGGATTCTGAGAATCGAATTGTCTGTCGAGGAGAATGTGTTATCGGGACGTGTGGGGTGCCTCTAGTGGCCTCGGCTTTCCTTCCATTCGGTATCAAATACGGTAATCGGACCGTGTCGTTTAACCACTGGTGTACGTAGCAGAACCTACCGAACCAGTCTCACCTGGAGTCCCCCATGCGAACATTCGATTCCGCCCTCGCCTCGGTCCTCTGCGTTGCCGACGAGCCGTCACGAGCGACGGAACTCTCTGATGGCCTCGTCGGCGAGGACACCGACCTCGATTCGACGGCCGAAACCGAGTACTCGGCAGCACTCGAACGAGTTCGGTCGGACAGCGTCGACTGCGTCGTCGTCACGGACCGTCCGGCCGGTGTCCACTACGAACAGTTCCTCGCCGACGCACGCGAAGGACGGCCGTCACTCCCCGTCATCTTGCTCACGGAGACTGCGAGCGACGTATCGGAGGCGTTGAACGCCGGCGTCACGGACGTCGTCCAATCCACGCCCGACGACGCCCATTACCGACTCCTTGCCCGACGCGTCGAAGCAGCGTGCGGTCCCGAAACGGGACGATTCGTCGACGTCGATGCGGAGGAGTCCGACAGCGTGGAACAACCGGCCAGCACCGCCCCTCCCTCCGAGTCGAGAGCGCAGAAGCGCGACCTACAGTTCTCCGAACAGGCCATCGAGCAACTGGGGACCGGTGTCGCCGCGTACACGGAATCCGGGACCATAGTCTATGCGAACAGCCACTATGCGGCACTCCTCGGTACGGATCGGGAGTGTCTGGTCGGTACCCCCGTCTGGGACGTCAATCCCGACCTCGACGCCGACCAGTTCGACGAGTACTGGTCGTCGTACATGCTCGGGGAGACCCGCGTCCACGACACAGTCCACCAACGGATGGACGGCGGTCCATCGTTCCCCGTCCAGACCGTCACGACCAAGATCCGGATCGAGGAAACGACGTACCACGTCGGAACGATTCGGGACATCACCGAACGGAAGGCACGCGAACGGGAGCGCCGGACCTTCCAGCAGGCCATCGACCACACCGGCCACGCCGTGATGATCACCGACGCCGAGGGGACCATCGAATACGTCAATCCTGCCTTCGAGGCGCAATCGGGCTACAGCAGCGAGGAGGCGCTCGGCGAGGACCCCAGCCTCCTCGACTCCGGCGAGCACGACCCCTCGTTCTTCGAGGACCTGTGGCAGACGATCAAATCGGGCGAGGTGTGGGAGAACGAGGTCATCAACAGGCGGAAAGACGGGACGCGAATCTTCGTCGACCAGACCATCGCCCCGATCCTCGACGCGAAAGGCGAGGTCGAACGGTTCGTCGCCATCAACACCGACATCACCGACCTGAAGGAGAAAGAGGTCGAGCTGGAACTGCAGAACGAACGGCTGGAGAACTACGGCCGCACTGTCGCCCACGACCTCCGGAACCCCCTCATGGTCATCCAGAGCCGACTCTCCCACGTGATCGAACAGGGCGCGGACGACGGCCAGCACGTCGAGAACGCGCTCGAACAGGTCGACCGGATGAAGCGGCTCGTCGACGACCTTCTCGAAATGGCCAAACACGGCCAGACCGTCCTCCAGCACGACTCGGTCCCGCTCTCACAGGCGGTCCGGACCGCCTGGGACGGCGTGGTCGCTCCGAACGCGTCGCTCGAAGTCGCCGACCAGGCGACGGTCCTCGCGGACGAGGACCGATTCGTCGAACTGCTGGGAAACCTGTTCAGGAACGCCGTGGAACACGGCTCGACGAGCGCTCCGTCGCCGGATCAGCAGGGGGATCACCAGCGCTCCACGACCGACCTGACCATCACCGTGGGAACCACCGACGACGGCTTCTACGTGGCGGACGACGGCTGCGGGTTCGACGACGAGGACTGCGAGCGAGTCTTCGAGTCCGGGTTCACGACGGACGAGCACGGCACGGGCTACGGGTTAGCGATCGTCGAACAGATCGCAGCGGCACACGGTTGGACGGTCACAGCCGGGAACGGCCCGGACGGTGGTGCCCGCTTCGAGTTCGGAGAGGTCGGCTTCGTCACCGACCGATATCCCGACCTCGAAGAGCATCAGTCGGTGTATTTCGGCCGCGATTCGTAGGGGATGGGATCGCGCTCGCCGAGTCGCTGGAACGCCTGCAGTCGGAACGCGCAGGCGTCGCAGGTCCCGCACGCCGGTTCGTTCTCGCGGTAGCAACTCCAGGTGTCCTCGTAGGGGACGCCGAGTTCGAGGCCGCGTCGAGCGATGTCGGTCTTGCTGGATTCGACGAACGGTGCTTCGATGCTGATGGTCGTCTCGGGCTTCGTTCCGACCTCGACGACCTCCTGGAACGCGTCGAAGAAGGCGGGCCTACAGTCGGGGTAGCCCGAGAAGTCCTCGCTGTGCGCGCCGATGAAGACGGCGGTGCAATCGTTGGCCTCCGCGTAGGAGACGGCCATCGCGAGGAGGTTCGCGTTCCGGAACGGGACGTACGACGTGGGAATCTCGTCGCCGTCGACGTCGGCGTCGTCGACCGCGATGTCGTCGTCGGTGAGCGACGACGCGCCGATGGCGGCGAGATGGCCGGTCTCGACGTGCAGAAAGTCCGCGGCGTCGAGGTGGTCAGCCAGTGCGCGTGCGCACTCGTACTCCCGCTCTTCGGTGTTCTGTCCGTAGCTCGTGTGCAGGAGATAGAGGTCCTCGAAGCCCCGCTCGCGGGCCACGTAGGCAGCGGTTGCGCTGTCCATCCCGCCGGATGCCAGCACGACCGCTCGGTCGTCGGTTGGTTCGTCCCCGGCAGAGACCGTGCTGTCGGTTCTGGCGGTGCTGACGTCCGCCGGCTGATCCTGCGTCGATACCGCGTCGTCGGTGGAGGTACTGGTCTCGTCGGTCATGTTGCGGGGGCGTCGTTCCAGAGGTCGACGTGGAGTCGGGGCGTGTAGCGATACCCCGACGCAATCGCCAGTTCGGCGGCGATTTCGCGCGTCGATTCGAGGTCGTCGCGAGTCGTTCCTTCGGGCATCAACAGCACGGCGTCGTCGCGAACCGTCGCGTCGGCGACGGCGCGGAGGTCGGAGACGAGTGCCTCGATCTCCGCGAGGTCGTCCTCGTCGGTCACGACGAACTTCAGCTGACTGTCGTACGTCTCGACCAGTTTCGCGAGCGCATCGCGGTCGATGCGGTCGCGCTCGTGGCGCTCGGTCCACTCGTCGGGTTCGACCCCGTCGGGAGCGGTCTCGGGTGTCGGCGTGCTGGAAGCGAGTTTCGGGCTGATACTCGCGAGGTCGATGGCCGCGTCGCGGTAGATGGTGCCGTTGGTCTCGACTGTCGTGTGATAGCCACGGTCGGCGAGCCGGTCCAGCAGGGTCACGCTCTCCTCGTGAATCAGCGGTTCGCCACCCGTCAGCACCACGTGGTCCGCTTGGTCGTGGGATTCGACCTCCGCCACGATATCGTCGACGTCCATCCACGCGTGCGTCGGCTCCCACGACGTGTGATAGGAGTCACAGAACCAACAGCGGAGGTTGCAGCCGCTCGTCCGGACGAACACCGACGGCGTCCCCGCGAGCGTTCCCTCGCCCTGGAGCGAGTAGAACAGCTCGTTGATGGGGAGGTCGCCGTCCTCGTCCCCGTCGAGCCCCGACGCGTCGGCGTTGACCGGCATCAGTACGTCCCGCGAGCGCAGAGCTCGCCCGTCTCGCGGACCGTGACGGCCACGTCGGAGACCGTTTCGGGGAGCGTTTCCATGAGCTCTCGTTCGAGGACGGCACTCATCACTTCCGCCGTCGGCGGGTGCTCGAGGACGACGACGCCGTCGGCGTCGCCGCTCGCTTCGAACGCGCCGACGAGTGGGTCCCCATCTTCTAGCAGGAAGCGGTGGTCCCAGCGTCCGATGACGTCCGTCACGTCCCCCTTGTCGACGATCCAGCCCTCGGCCGTGAGTTCCCCACGGACCCTCACGGTCACCTCGTAGTTGTGTCCGTGTGGTCGACTGCACTTGCCGTCGTGGTGCATGAGCCGGTGGCCAGCACTGATGCGAATCGGGCGGTCCCCGCCGACGACGAGTTCTCGCTCACCCGCGTCCAGCGACTCGGGGAATTCCCGTTCCGAGGTGGGCGTAGTCATACTGAGGTATTCTCTGAATCGTATCGTCTTAATCACTGCGGACGACGCTCCTTGCCCATCCCCGTCGCCCGCCTGTCACAACTAACCTTCTTGTATCATAGTCCGAAATAGACGAACCCCATGACTCGTCACTCGGACCGACCGCGCGGAATCCTGTCGCCCGCCGACCGTCGCTTCCTGCTCGGCCAGACGGACATGGAGAGCGACCAGTCCGTCTACGACGCGCGGTACAGGATTCGACAGCGCGTTCGAAACGCGATCCTCGATTTCACGCTCCTGTTCGAATCGCTGGAGCCCACGGACAGACGGCAGGTGTTCGATCCCCCGTCCGAGGACCGCTCGTCCTTCACCGACGCGCTCGTCGACGCGCTGGCGTTCTTCTATCTCGGGACCGAGGGGTACGAGCCGTCGCGCGAGACCCTGCTCGCCGAGAGCGTTCGCCGCGCCGAGCGGTCCATGGGCCGTCGTGACTGCGTCGTCTCTGCGCACGTCTCGGTCGAGCGGGCGGACCGGGACCAACTCGAGCGGATTCTGGACCGCGTCGAGAGCGGGGCCCTCCACGAACTCACCGACGACGACCTCCGGACGTTCGCGCGACTCTGCGAGAACGACTGCGACGTGTCGCCACGAGAGGCCCTGGAGGAGCACCTCGACGAGTGAGTACCGGCTCCTCACTTTTCCCGGTCGATAGCGTACGATACGTATGACCAAGTTCTCCGGAACCTGGTCCCCCGAAGAGGTCGAGTCGTTCCTCCGGGAGGTGACCATTCCGATACGGATCGCCGTCCATCGTCCCGACGAATCGCTGTGGATGGTGACGCTGTGGTATCGCTACCGCGACGGCTCCTTCGAGTGCGCGACGTGGGCGAACGCGGACGTAGTGCGGTATCTGCGCAACGATTCGGAGATCTCCTTCGACGTCTCGACGAACGAGCCACCGTACCGGGGCGTTCGCGGCAACGGCGTCGCCTCGCTCTCGCCGGACAGGGGGAAGCAGGTGCTCGAATCGCTCATCGTGCGCTATCTCGGTGACACGGACTCCTCGCTCGCGACGTGGTTGCTCGAAGACGAGCGCGAGGAGGTCCGCATCCGAATCCAGCCCGAAGTCGTGTACAGCTGGGACTACTCCGACCGGATGTCCTGACGACGGGTCGCATCGCAGTAACCGCTGTAACTGTTTTCGGGGGGTTCCACGTTCAGGTCCCGGTACCCGCGCAACCGGTGGACTAAGTGCTCTCCTCCCGGCGGAGGGTGACGTACGCGACCAGTGTCAGCGACGGTGCCGCCGCTCATCGGCGTGCGAACCGCAAAAGAGGTGAGACTACGGCGGACGGCTTAGCCAGTGTGGCCGCGACTTTCGAGTTCCTCGGTGACCGCCGGCACGACCTCGTGGAGGTCAGCGACGACCGCCCAGTCGGCCTTCTGAATGATGGCCGCCTCGGGGTCGGTGTTCACGGCGAGGATGGTCTCGGCGCCCTTACAGCCGACCATGTGCTGGACGGCCCCGCTGATACCGCACGGGATGTAGATGTCGGGC
>JARUKX010000019.1 GCA_029688825.1 Haloarculaceae archaeon H-GB1-1
CGACCGCGCCGTCGGCGACGTGGATGTCGAGCACCTCCGTGTTCGCACAGGTGGTCAGTGCTCCCTTCTCCTCGGCGCGGTCGCGCATGATCTGACCCGCGTGCAGCGGGTCGATGGTCCCCGCGTCGGGACAGTAGAAGCCGGCCTCGACGACGTCCTCTTCGACGTAGGGGACCATCTCTTTGACTTCGGCGGGCGTGAGCAGTTCGGCCTCCTCGCCCCAGGCCTTCGCGGACTGGAGTCGACGGTGGAGTTCCGCCACCCGTTCCTCGGTCCGGGCGACCTCGATGCCGCCCGACTTCGTGTAGACGCCCATCTCCTCGTATATCTCCCGGCTTCGCTGGGAGAGCTTCGATATCTCCTTCGTGTGCGAGACTGGGAAGTTGAAGTTCGACGCGTGGCCCGTCGAGCCGCCGGGGTCGGGCAGCGGCCCCTTGTCGACGAGCACGATGTCCTCGCGCCCCATTTCCGAGAGCCAGTACGCCACGCTGTTACCGACGATACCGGCTCCGATGATGACTGTGCCTGCCGTTTCGGGAGTGTCGTTCGAGCTCATTTGTCAGGCGAGCGCGCCCCACGGGTCGGCGAACGGTCGCCGCTCCCGACTGGGGCACGTTCTCACTATCCAGTGCCGGAGGAGAACATAAATATGTTCTTGTCGCGCGCTCGCGAGCGACCGGCCGTCCACGGCGTCTGGGGAACGGCTACAGCCGACGAGGTAGTGCCTCCTTCGCCAACACTTTTATTAGCAGCCCGAAAGAATTGCCGTTTACAGGTAGCTAGCGTCGCTCGGGCCGTGTCCCCCCACCGTTTCGGTTCGGCGTTCGCGCCGCCATCCGTGGCACCTCACCGACTCTCAGACCGTCCGGTCGGTCGACTCCCCACCCGAGAACCGACGCGCCGAGACGGTCGGAGTACCGAGCTACCTGTGAAAACACCAACTGCACTCCATGGTGCAACGTCCCCGCACACACGGGGATTTTCGCCGGCGTCCGACCGTGCCAAAGGCCTTTGTACCCTCCCGTGGAAATTCGCCCGTCGAAGTATGCTGGACGAGCCAGAGATACCCAGCGAGTGGAACCGAGTCGAGACCATCGAGTCCCACACTGGCGGCGAACCGCTCCGCATCGTCGTCGACGGCCTCCCGGACCTCGAAGGAGACACCATCCTCGAACGCCGCCGCTTCATGCAGAGCGAGCACGACGACCTGCGTACGGCGCTGATGTGGGAGCCGCGCGGGCACACGGACATGTACGGGGCGCTCCTCACCGACCCGGTCACCGACGACGCGGACGTCGGCGTGCTGTTCACCACGAACAAGGGCTACAGTTCGATGTGCGGTCACGGCATCATCGCGCTCGGGACGGTCCTGTTCGACACGGGGATGCTCCCGGGGGAGCCGCCGGCGGAGGAAGTCGGGTTCGACACGCCAGCGGGGCTGGTCACCGCCACCTCGCACTTCGCGGACGGCCGCGTCGAGTCCGTCTCGTTCGAGAACGTTCCCTCCTTCGTCCCGCTGCTGGACCAGACGGTGGAGGTGCCCGGCTTCGGGACAGTCGAATTCGACCTCGGCTACGGCGGCGCGTTCTACGCCTACTGCGACGCCGACCAGGTCGACCTCGACCTCTCGCCGGAGAACGCTGACGAGATAAGTCGCACGGGCATGGCCATCAAACGGGCCGTCGCCGACGCGTTCGACGTCGAGCACCCGCTCGAAGACGACCTTAGCTTCCTCTACGGGACGATCTTCCGCGAGCCCTCTGAGACGGACGACTGTGACAGCAAGAACGTGTGCGTGTTCGCCGACGGGCAGATAGACCGCTCGCCGACGGGGACGGGCGTCAGCGGTCGGCTCGCCATCCAGCACGCCCGCGGGAACCTCGACCCTGGCGAGGAGTTCGTCGTCGAGAGCCTCATCGGCACCGTGTTCCGCGGCGAGATCGCCGAGGAGACGACCTACGGCGGCTCCGGCGCCGTCGTCCCGCGGATAACGGGCAGCGCCCATATCACCGGGCGCAACGAGTTCGTCGTCGACCCCGAAGACCCCCTCCGCGACGGGTTCATCCTGCGGTAATCGCGCAGCGGACGGTTTTTCTGAACGGTACTACGACTGAATGTCGGCTTTGGCCTCCTCGACGAACGCGTCGAGATCCTGCCGGACGTCGGGGTCGAGTTCCGGCCGCTCGTACTCCGCGAGGAGTTCGACGACCCGCTCGTGGGCGGCTTCGAATCCGTCCTTGCTCCCCGCGTCGGTCCAGTC
Organism: Haloarculaceae archaeon H-GB1-1; assembly: GCA_029688825.1. Classification (GTDB taxonomy): domain Archaea; phylum Halobacteriota; class Halobacteria; order Halobacteriales; family Haloarculaceae; genus JARUKX01. The sequence continues at coordinate 2,261 of JARUKX010000019.1, forward strand.
GTCGTACGACTTCCGGGTGTACAGCTCCGGAAAGAGGTATTCGGACTTCGAGTGGGTCAGCGTGTGGCGCTCGTTGAGGAAGTGGTCGTCGGGGTCGGTCTCCCGGATGAGGTCCAGCGCGAACGCGTCCTCGGAGAGGTCGTACCCCTCCCGGTAGCGCTCGAGGTAGCGCAGCCGTTCGCAGTCCAGCACGAGCTTCTCCGGTGAGACCGTCGAGTAGGAGTCGAGGACGCCCGCGGCGTGGATGACGAAGTCGACGCCGCTCCGCGTCGTCACGTCGAGGTGCCACATCGATTCGGCACCGGCCTGATCGTCGACGGTCTTCGAGTCGGTTAATCCCCCGCCCGCTCGCGTCGGGACGTCGTAGAACTCGCCCATCTGGCCCGTGAACGAGATGGAGAGCGCGCGCTCCGGACCCGCCGTGGCGAACGAGCCGTAGCGGACGTCGATGTTCGACGCCTGGGGGCCGTAGACGACCGGCGTGCCGGGGTTGGTGAGCTGGGCCAGCGTGATGCCGAACAGGATGTTCGCGTTCTCCAGCGCGAACGTGCCGGCCAGCGGCGCGGGCCCGGACGCCGACGACATCACCGTCGGCGAGACGACGATTGGCTGGCCGTGCCGAGCGTGGACCATGAGACCCTCCGCCATGCGCGCGTCCCAGCGTCGCGGCGGGACGCTGTTGGCGAGCCCGATCACGTAGGGCTCGCTGAGGTCCGGGTCGTCGTGGACGATGCCCGCCATTTCCAGGCTCGCCTTCGCCCGGTCGGCCCCGTAGTTCGAACTCATGACCGGCTTGTCGGTGAGCGTCAGCGACCGGGATATCATCTCCAGGTGCTTGACCGCCTGGTCGACGTCGTGGGGCTCGCAGGTCGTGTAGCTTGCGACCTGTAGCTGGTCTTGCAGCTGCGTCAGCTTGATGAGGTCCTCGTAGTCGGCCAGCGTCGAGTTGCGCCGTCCATCCTCGAACGTGGCGACGTTCGGCGGGCCGAACGCCGGTGCCGCGACCGAGCCGCCCTCGCCGATAGTCACGTCGTTCTCGGGATTGCGCGCGTGCACGGTGAACGACGAGGGGGCCCGCTCGACGCACTCCTCGACCAGACTGGGGGGCAGTTCGACGAGTTCGTCGTCGACGATTCGCGCGCCCCCTTCGGCCAGCACGTCCCTGGCCTCGTCGCTCTCGACGGAGATGCCGATGTCGGAGAGTATCTCGAGCGATTTCTCGTGGATGGTTCTGACGCCCTCGTCGGACAGTTTCCCGGGGTCGCGGACGTTCTGCGTGGACAGATCTCCAGTCATCGTTGATCTAACGAGCGAATCATTGTCGTGGGCAGGCTTAACATTTGCCAAAACAGAACCGCACGCGAGCGGACGGTCCCCCCAAATCGAATCGTCGAGCAGCCGAACGCCGAACGTTCAGGCGGCGGCCGTGGTGGACCGCTGCCCCGGTTCGTCGCCGGTTCGGAGGCGGTTCTCGACGCGACCCAGCGCGAGGTCGAGCCCGATTGCGAGCAGTGCCCCGGGAATCGCCCCCGCGAGAATCTGCGGGTTGTTGAACAGAGCAATACCCGTCACGACCCAGTCACCGAGCCCACCGGCCCCGATGAAGAACGCCAGATAGCCGTTGCCGACGTTGATGATGGTGCTCGTCCGGATGCCCGCGAAGATGACCGGAACGGCCAGCGGAAGCTGCACCGATTTGAGGATCTGGTTCTCGGTCATCCCGACGCCGCGGGCGGCTTCGACCGTGCTCTCGTCGACCTCCTCGATGCCCGTGATGGTGTTGATGAGGATGGGCAAGAGGCCGTACGCCCAGAGTGCGACGAATCCGGATTTCATCCCGATGCCGACGAAGGGGAACACCAGCGCGATGACCGCCAGCGGCGGAATCGTGTGGAAGACGTTCCCCACCCTGAGCGCGTACCGCTTGACCGCGTCGTTGCGCGTCGCCAGGATGCCGACGGGAAGCGCGACGAGAACGGCCGCGACCTCGGCCACGACGACGAGGAAGACGTGCTCCTGCAGCAACTGCAGGAACGTCTCGAAGTTGTCGAACAGGTACTGGATGCTCTCGACGAGGAGGCTCATCGTCCCTCCGAGAGGTTGCGCTTGAGGTCGGCCTCGGTGACGGTGCCCACGACCTCCTCGCCCTCGGTGACCAGTACGCCCTCGACGTGCCCTTCGTATATCTTCATCAGGGCCACGTGGGTCGTCTCGCTCCGCTCGACCGTGAGATAGCCCTGTCCGTTGCGCGCGAACTCGACGCCGGCGGCGCCCAGTTCCGAGAGTGTCTTGCCGGTCACGTCGGCCGTTTCGTCCATCACGTCCCCGGCGGTCATGAACTTCAGCTCCTTGATCAGCCGGTCGGAGCCGATGAACTCCCGGACGAAGTCGTTCGCGGGGTTCGTCAGTATCTCCTTCGGCGTGTCGTACTGGACGATCTGGCCGTTCCGGTAGATGGCTATCTTGTCGCCCATCTTCAGCGCCTCGTCGATGTCGTGGGTGACGAACAGGATCGTCTTGTCGATCTGGGCCTGGATCTCCAGGAACTCGTCCTGCAGTTTCTCCCGCGTGATGGGGTCGAGCGCACCGAAGGGCTCGTCCATGAGCATCACGTCCGGGTCGGCCGCGAGGGCGCGGGCGACGCCGACGCGCTGGCGCTGGCCGCCCGACAGTTCCATCGGATGCTGGTCGCGGTAGGTCTCGGCCGGCAGGTCCATCAGGTCGAGCAGTTCGTCGACGCGGTCGTCGATCCGCGCTCGGTCCCACTCCAGGAGCGTCGGGACCATGCCCACGTTCTCGGCGACGGTCATGTGGTCGAACAGGCCGATCTCCTGGATGACGTAGCCGATGTTCCGCCGGAGGTCGATCTTGTCGAGCGAGCGGATTTCCTGTCCATCGTAGTAGATTTTGCCCGAAGTCAGTTCTTCGAGCCGGTTGACCAGCTTCATCGTGGTCGTCTTCCCACAGCCGGACGGCCCGACGAACACCGTCGTCGTTCCCTCCTCGACGCTGAAGCTGATGTCCTCGATGGCGACTGTCCCGTCCGGATACTCCTTGGTGACGTTTTCGAAGTCGATGATAGTCGAAGTCATGCGATCACGCTCCAAATGGCGTGTGTGAGTTTCGCCCGCTCGATCTCCTCACCGTTGTGCAACCTGAGCAGTTGTTCGACGACGCCGAGCCCGTAATCGAGCGTCAGCGCGAGCAGCGACAACACGACCGTCGTGACGACGATCATGTTCATGTTCTGAAGCCGGATGCCTTTGAAGATGAGGTCGCCGAGCCCCCCGGCACCGATGAACGCGCCGATGGCTGCGACGCCGACGATGATGATGACCGCGTTGCGCAGCCCTGCCATGATGACCGGCAGCGCGATGGGTAACTGGACGTACCTGAGCCGCTGCTTGCGGGTCATTCCCATCCCTTCGCCGACCTCGGTCTGGGCGTCCGCTACCTGCGAGATGCCCGTGTAGGTGTTCCGGACGATGGGCAACTGGGAGTACATCACCAGCGCGAAGATGACCGGCGGCGACCCGATTCCCAGCACGGGGATGAGCAGCCCGAACAGCGCGATGCTCGGGATGGTCATCATGATGCCCGTGAGCCAAATCACGGTGGAAGCGACCCGCTCGTTGAATGAGATGAGGACGCCGACGGTCACGCCGATGGGGATGGCGAGCCCCATCGCGACGGCGATGATCTCGACGTGTTCGACCGTGAGCGCCAGAATCTCGTCGAACCGTTCGACGAAGAAGCTGACGTACGGGACGGACAGTTGCATCGCTGGTGGGACGCCTGACATAGCTCAGATGATGTCGTTCTTCTTCAGGTGGCCTTCGGCCACCTCCGCGACGGAGGCGTCGGTGTTCGAAATCCTGAGCACCATCGCGCGGACCTCCTCGGTGGTCAGGGTCGCGGAGACCTCGTTGATGGTCTCCTCGATGACGTCGTTGCCCTCCAGAATCTCCTTGCGGACGACCGGTGTGACGAGGTTGGCCGACGTGAATCCCTTGTCGTCTTCGAGCACGTTGAAGCCGTACTTGTATATCTGGGGCTGAGTAAGCCAGCCGGAGGTCGCCACCGCCTGCTCTGAGTTCAGTATCTGGTAGTTCAGCGGCCCGTAACCGACCTTCTTCAGGTTGACCTCGTTCCACTTGTCTTCCGGGATGTCGTACGTCTCGAGCAGCGACGGGATACCGTCGGAGCGCTCGGCGAACTCGGCGTAGGAGACGAACGTGAAGTCCGTGTTCCCGCTCTTGACGTACTCTGCGAAGTCCGAAATGCTCGCGATGTCGTTCTCCTTCGCCCAATCGGGGCGAACGACGACCGTCCAGTCCGCTCGTGCCTCGCTCGGCTGGAGCAGTTGCAGGTTCTTGTACTCCTCGTCGATCACGTCGACGCACTTGTCGTAGATCTCTTGGGGATCGGAGATTACTGTGTCGTGGCCGCTGAACGTCTGCCAGATGTTCAGGGTGTAGGTGTAGTAGTGGTCGATGGAGTCGTTCTGGATGGCGCGCCAGATCTGCGACGTGCCGCCGAGACCCGTCTCGTCGACCACGTTCGCCTCGGTCTTCTCCTGGAGCGCCTTCATCGACAGGTGACTGTACAGCTCCTGGGTCGAGAAGCGCTTCGAACCGATTTTGACGTCGACGCCCGACGCGCTACTGCTTCCCGAGGTGGCTGTCCCCTCACCGCTGGCGTCCGCCGTGGTGTCGTTCGAATCGCCGCTACTTCCGCTACACCCGGCGAGACCGCTCGCACCGATGGTCGTTGCCAGTGCTCCGCGCTTGACGAACTGTCGTCTGGTGTGTTCCATGGTAGTCCTCGACAGTTTGGGTATATTCAGCATGGTATTTAACTTTTCTCTCATCGCGGTGGTTCACAACCGAAATCCCGTGACCGGGTCGTCGGGCTGTTTCACGAAGGTGTGCCTGCCGGTGACGTACGCGGAGCCGGTCACCTCCGGCTCCGTGACGACGTACTCGTCGCGCGCGTCGGCGTCGGTGATTCGAGCCTCGAAGCGCGTCTCGATGACGCTCTCGTAGGGATACGACTCGCCGAGTGCCAGGTCCCCCCGGTCGTAGAGGTAGGTGGCCTTCGCGCACGTACCGGAACCGCAGGGCGATCGGTCTATCTGGGCCCCAGCGCCGAACACGACGACGTTCTGGTCGACGGCACCGGTCTCGTAGAACTCGATGACGGACGCTGGGTAGGACTCGCCGTGGAAGGGGTGGACGAACTCGTACTCCGCGTCGAGCGTCTCCCATATCTGTCGACCGTACTCCCGGTAGACGTCGGCGTCCTCCTCGCCGATGGGCGCGTCGAACTGGCTCGCATCGACGAGCGCCGTGAAGTTCCCTGAGTACACCACGTCGACGTCGACGGTCCTCGTCCGTCCCGCACCGACGTCGACGTCGAGTTCGACCTCGGTGAAGACGAACGAGGGGACGTTCCGCATCGTGACGCTCTCGACGCGCCCGTCCTCGACGGTCGGGTGCGCCGTGACCACACCGGACGGCGTCTCGATGGTCACCTCGTCCGAGGCGTCCACCATGCCCTCCTCCACGAGCGCAGTCGTGATGCCGATGACACCGTGACCACACATGTCCTGGTACCCGCCGCTGTCCATGAAGAACGCGCCGACGTCGGCGTCGGCCTCGGCGTCGACGATGACCGCGCCGAACATGTTGGCGTGGCCGCGGGGCTCTTGCATGAGCAACCGTCGAACCCAGTCCGACTCCGCGGCGAACTCATCGCGCATCTCGCGAACGCTTCCGGACCCGGTCATCGACTCGTCGATACCCTCCAGCACGATACGCGTCGGTTCGCCGGCGGTATGCGTGTCTATAGTCTCGAAGCTAACCTCGCTGTGCATTCGTCTGCCAGGAGTATCCACACTGGCACTATATATCCGTTTTCCTCGTGTCGTGGTAGCAAATTTCGTGGCCCGCTGTGACAGCACCGAGCCGGGTCGAGAACCAGCGGTCCACTCCGGATACCAGTTCGCGTAAAGTGAACCAGAGAGCACGACGAGACGACATGTTCGAACTCCCGATGCCACCGCAAGCGACGGCATAGGCCCGTGATAACCGGGAGAACACGAATTCGACCGTCCGGCAAACGATGTGGCACCCAGATAGATAGTTCACACACTGCGAACTCAGCACGGCCGACTTCGGGCGCTCGGCCGTCCACCCCTGGATAGGAATTACAGACATAACGTTGTAACGGAAGTGAGCTGTCCCGACGAGGTTATGCCAGTTCGGACTCGATTTCTTCGATAACTCCCAACAACTCCTCCGAGGTCCTGGTTTCGATCCGCTCGTTCGTCAGTCGGTACGTCGGGCCGTCGACGGCGAGCGAGCCGAGGACGCTCCCGTCGGATCTGTTTATGGTGGCGCTCACGCTCCGGAGTCCCTCGCGTTCCTCCTCATCGTTGATGGCGTAGCCGCGTTCGCGGATGACGTCGAGTTCCTCCATGAGAGCCGCCTTCTCGGTAATCGTGTTGTCGGTCAGTTCGGGCAGTCCCCACTGGTCGATTATCTGCTCGATACGCCGCTCTGGCATCTCCGCGAGCATCACCTTTCCGCCGGCAGTCGCGTGCAGGTACAGGTACTGCCCGATCTGGAAGTCGGTCATCGCGTCCCCGCCAATGTTGTGATACACCACGACGAGTCGCCCGTTCTCCTCCACGGAGAAGTCTATTTCCTCCGCGACCCTATCGGCGAGTTCCTGGGCCTTCGCCCGTACCACATCGTAAGCCGGTTCCTGGCGCTTCGCGTACTCGGCGTGTGAGAGGAATCGAAGGCCGATTTGGTACTCGCCGTCGGACTTGACGAGGTATCCGGCCTTCTCCAGGGTGTTCAGGTGGTAGTAGAGGGTACTCTTCGAAAGGTCGAGCTCCGACCGGAGTTCCGTGAAAGCCGCACCGCCCAGGTCCTGTACCGTCTGGACGAGTGAAAGCGACGTCTCCGTCGTCTTGAGCGTCCGCGGACCGTCGTCGTCTGTCATAGCAGGCGATTTCTCGCGGACGGTGATAAGTAGTTCGCATATTGCGAACCCCGTGTCGAGCGGCGAGTTCGGCCACCTCGCCTCGGCGGTTTACTTGCTGTCGACGGTTCGAACCCCAATGGTGCACGCGATAGCAGGGTCACATCGCCAGAACGCGACTCGCACTAAGTCTGTTTCGAGCGATGCGTTCAGTCGGTATCTCCGTCACTCGTGGCCGCGCGGCCTGGAACTGCGTCGCCGGACGCGGAGCTAAACCACGGCGAATACATCACTACGGGTACCCGTAAATCACATGCCGCGATATCAAATCACCAGGTGCGCCGTTCGAGCGGAAACGGCGAAGACACGGGGAGTCCACCATCTCGTAGCGGGCCTTCGTACCGGGTGAGCGAGGGTCACTGGGACAACGTCGCCTCGAACGACTCGATTTCGTCCAGCAGGAGATCGGCGATCTCGCCGTCGATGCGGTCCATCGTGAACCGGTAGGTCGGTCCCGAGACAGAGATGGCACCGAGAACGGAGCCGTCGTGGTCGTGGACGACGGCGCTCACGCTCCGCAATCCCTCCATGAGTTCCTCGTCGTTGACCGCGTACCCCTGCTCCCGAACCGTCCGGAGTTCGGCGAATAGCGCCTCCCGATCCGTGGTCGAGTGGGGCGTCTCCTGCGGTAGTCCCCATGTATCGAGTATCTGATCGATTTGGTCGTCTACCATCTCAGCTAGAATCGCCTTTCCCGCCGACGTGTTGGTCATGTAGAGGTGGCTGCCCTCGAGGAAGCCCGTGTTCGGTCCGCTCCCGACGGACTGGCTGAGGACGACGAGTCGCCCGTTCTCCTCGACGGCGAAGTCCGCCTCCGCTGACGTCCGCTCGGCGAGGTCCTGCAGTGGTTGGTCGATGGTCTCGTAGGCCCGTTTTCGACGCTTCGCGCGGGCACCGTGTGTGAGGAACGTCAGCCCCACGTCGTACTCGTCGCCCTCCTGAACCACGTATCCCCTGCTCGCGAGGGTGTTGAGGTGGTAGTAGAGGGTGCTCTTCGGAGCGTCGACGGAGTCCGCGAGGTCAGCGAGGGTCGCGCCGTCGAGGTCGTGGAGTGCCTGTACGACGTCGAGCGTCGTCTCGACGGCGTCGAGTGTCCGGCCGTCGTCTCCCAGTCCCATGGGTGTGCATACGCAGTCGGGTCCTTAACGGTTGACGCCGTTCCGAGGCGTCCAGTCGGATGAGGGGGAGCGACGACCGAGACCAACAAGACAGACACCAAGAATACAACCTATTCTGAGATCTGGGCGGGTCGAGTCCGCCGAGCAGCTACCACTGGTCCCGCGGCGGTGGGTCGGCTCCTCGATCCCACGGGCAGGACAGACCAGCAGTTCCTCGCCGTCACGGACCTCGGGACGCATGCCTTCGTGGCCACAGCAGGGACACGCCCGCGGGACGCGAACCCCGCCGTCGTCGCGCGGCGCGCCGAGCGCGACGAGCACGAGTTCGATGTCGGCGGCGTTCCAGCCGGACTGGTACTCGCCGGGCGCGAACCGGATGGCTTCCCCGGCGTCGACGGCGATGCGCTCCGACGCAGTCTCGAAGGTCGCCGTCCCGTCGAGGACGACGAACAACTCCTCCTGCTCGGTGTAGGTCTGGAGGCCGCTGGAGAGACGGTCGCCCTGTTCCAGTCGATACCAGTTGAGCGCAACGTCCGCCAGGCCCAGTTCCGCGGTGAGTTTCCGACCGTCGACCCGCTCTGGCGGACGTCAGGTCCGAGACGGCGACGCTGTCCATGCCGGGGACTACTCTCGTGGTCGACAAAACGTCTGGGTCGGGGTTGACAGCGGGCACGACAACGGGACGGACGAGTCTGACAGACGGGGAAACACAGTCCTCGACCGACCGATCCGAATTCTGTATCCCAGTATTCGGTTTACTATTTAAGTAGCCGACGGTGATTCCCCGATGTCGAACTGCCGGCCGAACGAGGCGACCCCGCAGCCACCAAAAACTCTATGCTATGCCATAGCAATATGGGACACGAGGTTCGATAGCGATGGATGTACTCATCATCGGTGGCGGAGCCACCGGCGCGAGCGCCGCGTGGCAGCTCTCGGAGCGGGACGACGTCGACGTCACCCTGTGCGAGCAGGGCGGCAACGTCGGCCACGGAAGCACACCGCGTGCCGCGGGTGGAATTCGGTCGATGTACTCCACTCCCGTGCACGTCGAACTGTCGAAGTTGGCCATCGAGACGTGGCAGACCTTCGAGGAGGACTACGGCGTCGAGGTGGACTACAAGAACACGGGCTATCTCTTCGGCGTGACGAACAGGACCCAGTACGAGCAGTTGCGCCAGGACGTCTGGGTGCAGAACAACCACGGCGTGCCCACGGAACTCCTGGACCCGGAGGCCGCGTCCGAGCACCTCGACGGCCTCGACACCGACCGCTACATGGCCGTCGCGTGGAATCCGATGGACGGGTTCGCGGACCCCCACGCCGCGCTGATGGCGTACACGCGACTCGCCCGCGAGAACGGGGCGCAGATACTGACCGACCACGAGGTGACCGACCTCCGGCAGGACCCGACCGGACGCGTCCGCGGCGTCGAGGTGAACGGTGGCGAAAAAGAACTCGACGCGGACTACGTGGTCAACGCCGCGGGGCCGTGGGGCCACCGCGTGGCGGCGATGGCGGACGTCGAGATCCCCATCACGCCGAAGAAGCGCCACGGGGCGATGGTCGAACCCGAGCGGCAGGTGCCGACCGACGCGCCGTTGCACATCGACCTGGATTCGGGCGTGTACTACCGCCCGTGGGACGAGGAGCAAGCGCTCCTCGGCGGCCACTTCCAGCCGGACGACCCCACGGTCGACCCCGACGACCCCAACTCCTACGAGGACACCACGGACATGGACTGGGCGGCCGCCGCGATGGAGGCCGCCGCAGAGACGGCCGACTACTTCGGGATGGACACCCGCATCGTGCGCGGCTGGTCCGGCGTCTACGCCATCACGCCGTCGAACCACCCCATCATCGAGGAGAGCGTCCCCGGGTTCGTCAACGACGTCGGCCACTCCGGGCGGGCGTTCATGCAGTCGCCCGCGACCGGGCGGATAGTGACCGAGATCGTCACCGAAGGCGAGGCGAAATCGGTCGACACGACCGCGCTGCGCACCGACGACGGCAAGGACACCAGAGGGATGCTCCCCATCCCCTACACCGCGGACATGTACGACTGACCATGGGACTGACTGACCTACCCGACCGCGCGGACGTGGTCGTCGTCGGCGGCGGCATCATGGGCGCGAGTACGGCGTACTTCCTCACCGAGGCGACCGACCGGGACGTACTCGTCCTGGAGAAGGACGAGATCGCCAGCGGATCGACGGGCGACTCCTCGGCGATCATCCGACACCACTACGGACCGAGCGAGATCTACGCCAGAACTGCGGCGTGGAGCCACGACTTCTACCGCGCGTTCGAGGAGCGGACCGGCGAGGCCATCGCGTACGCACCGAATCCGATGGTCCGCTTCGCCACCGAGGGGACGCCGAGCGGCGACTACGTCGAGGCCGGTGCCGACGTGCTCCGCGCGCTCGACCTGCCGGTGTCGCGACACGAGGGCGACGAACTCGACGCGGCGTACCCCATGCTGGAACTCGACGACATCGACTTCGCGGTGAGCGACGACGACTCGGCGTACTCCGACGGGACCGACGTCGCCGGCGGCTTCGCCCGCGCTGCACAGAACCAGGGCGCGACCGTCGTCACCGGCGTCGCCGTGACGGACGTGCTCGTCGAGGACGAAGCCATCGCGGGGGTCGAGACGGACGAAGGGACCGTCGAGGCCGACGAGGTGGTACTCGCCGCCGGGCCGTGGACGCCGCGACTCGCCGCGACCGTGGGACTCGACGTTCCCATCGAACCCATGCGCGAGCAAGTGGTCATCCTCGACCCGCCCGCCGACTTCAGCGAGGAGTCGCTGCCAGACCTCCCGTCGGGCGGCCCGCCCGGCGGCGACTGGTACCTGCGACCCGACTTCGGCGAGGGCGTCCTCGTCGCGACGCATCACACGGGCGGCGAGACCGACCCGGACACCTACGACCGGACCCCCGACCAGTCGACGTTGCTGGACCTCACCGAGAAGATCGGTGCCTTCGCGCCGGGGCTGGCCGAGGCCGGCGTCCAGGGCCAGTACTGCGGCGTCTACTCGACGACGCCGGACCACGACTTCGTCATCGACCAGGCCGGACCGGACGGCTGTTACCTCGCCTGTGGCTTCTCGGGGCACGGCTTCAAGCACGCCCCCGCCGTCGGACGGCTCGTGACAGACCTCGTGACCGGAGCCGAGTCCTCGCTCGTCGACGTGGAGTTCTTCGCGCTCGACCGATTCGAGGACGACCCCACCGGGCACGGCGTGCCGGACGACAAGATCTGAGCCGGCACTTCCGTTCGACCTGATCGAACGGAATCGCGATTCGACTGCCGAACCTGGCCGTCGAAATGGGCCGAGCCTCGCAATTTCTGGTGCGAGCTGGTTCGAACACCACACCAGCGCCTCGGACGCGTATCGCGAAAGATCGGCACACTGTTCGACGTGGTCGAATCAAGACCTGCGCGTGGGCCGCCGACCGGCCTCCATTACAGCCATATCTGTGTCAGTACCGGGGTCGCGTCGCTCCCGACGAGAGCAGGCAGCGTCACCAGCAGTCACCGTTCGACGTGGTCGAATGCAGCCGTGAACTGGGAGACTCGAACACCAGCCACCAAACTCCCGCGGCGAGTCGCGTGACGACGAGCGGTCCCGAGGAAGGAACGGCGCGTAGAATTACTAATCTTCAGTACATCATAAATTTACTATGTTTACATTTTCCGGACAGATGGCACCGAAGACGGCAAATCGAATATAGTCTGATAACCCACCTCTATTCCGTGATTCCTACTCCAGGCTAGTGCAGCCGCCAACGGCCCGACATCGGTTTGGATTGAACTAATAAGGGAATACAACCGCTATACCCACCGAATACACCAGATTGTCCACTCTCTGCCCGGGCCCACCTGCTATAATTTTTTAGTCTGATAGTAATTCGTTCAGATAATATCTCTGATATAGGTGGTTACGAAGCGGTGACGTCGATGCACGTCGACTTCCCGGCCGGACCGACGGACGTCGCGAAGCAGTCGCGTTCCAGGTCGGCCACACAAGATTTTTAGGCCCAGGGTCTGAAACAAGAGACAGCAGGCACAACGGTGTGGCCACAAGCCCCATAGACGTCCTTCCCCAAGACGTGGAAGCTCCGGACTCGAGGAGACCACGGCCTGGTCACCACCGGTCTCCCGTCCGAAGTCATCACCAGCCCGCACCGGGTAGCCTGCACCTCTCCCTTCCCCCTTATTCCTCGTCGCCGAGAGCGCGTCGCTCGTGACGCACCTGTCCGGCGTACGCGTCGGCGACTGTCTCCAGTATCTCCTCGCCAGCCTCCGGTGTCGCGTGCGCAGGGTCGCCGAGGACGCCCGATTCCGTGACGTCGTCGAACCCCTCGTTGACCAGTTCGGCCCGGGAGTCGAGGGTTTCGGGTCCCGCGACGGCGCGGTCCTCGTGGACGAGAGCGGACCGAATCGCCGCCATCGCAGCGGTCTCGGTGGCCCCCGCGTGGACGACCGGCTCCTCGTAGTCGATACCGGCGCGCTGGAGCCCCTCGTTCAGCAGGTCCATGTAGCGGTCGAGGTTCGCGATGGGCACGACCGCCGCGTCGAGGTCGCGGGCGAGTTCGGGCGCGGCGGCGTTGACCGGCGGGAAGTTCCCGCCGTGGCTCGGCAGGAGGACGACGTACTCGAAGCCGTGGCGGTCGAGCGAGCGGACGTAGCCCGACAGGAGGGCGGTCAGGGCGTCGCTGTCGATGGAGATGGTGCCCGGGAAGTCGGCGTGGTCGTGCGAGCAGCCCACCGGAATCGCCGGCGCGACGAGCGCATCGCCGAGTCGCTCCGCGACGCGGCGGGCGATCTCCGTCCCGATCATCGTGTCGGTCCCCAGCGGGAGGTGCGGGCCGTGCTGTTCGGTCGCTCCGATCGGAACGAGGACGGTTCGGCGTCCCCCGAGCACCGCGTTGCCCACCTCCTGCCACGTCAGTTCGTCCATGTCGACGGTGTCCATACCCACAGCGAGGCGACGGGCGGCAAAATAGGTTGGCGACTATAGCGCGAGCGCGAATCGGGTTCGCGGGGCGAGGTGTGCGACCGTGCGGTGCGTGACCGCGCCCCGGTAGGCACCCACCTGGTAGGCCAGCGCGTCGAGGACGTACCACCACGCGTATCGGAGCGGGTCGACGCGCGGCCGGTGGAGCAGGTAGTCCACGACGGCGGGGAACAGCAGACACCAGCCGACGACGAACAGGAGGGGTCCGGCCAGCGTCCCGAACCCGACGAGTCCGGCGAGTGCGGCGGCGACGGCACCGACGAGCGCGTAGTAGCGACCGAGTTCCGCGGCGAGCGCGTAGCTTCGGGAGAGAGCGCTCCGGCCCAGCGCGGCAACGAGCTTCGCGGGCGCGAACGCGCGCCGGGCGGCGACCAGTTCACTGGCCGGGCCGACCGTCAGGCCGACCGAGAGGACGGCGACCACGTCGAGACCCTCGACGGTCGGAGCCCGCTGGAGTGTCCCGAGGAGGGCCAGTGCGAGGACCCCGACGAGGGCGACGACGGGCACGGCGACGGTACTGGGGTGGCCGTACTCGCGAGCGAGGAGGGCCTCCGACCCGCCGTAGCTGACCCGCCGGCGAAGGAACTCCGGATTCCCCCCGTAGTCGTGCTCGACGACGCCCTCCGGGACGTACACCACGTCGTAACCGGCGTCGATGGCGCGCCAGCAGACGTCCACGTCCTCGGCGACGCTCCGGTCGGGGAACGGGATCGCCTCGAACACAGTCCGGCGGCCGACGAGGTTCGCCGTGGCGAGGTAGGGCGTCGCGCTCTCGCGGTCGACGCGCGCCGCCCGCGGCCCCATGTCCAGCGAGGAATGTGTGCCCTCGAAGGTATCGAGCGCGCGGTCGCCCGCTGGCCGGATTCGGCCGCCGACAACGTCGTGGGCCGCGAGACAGGGGACGAGGTCGGCGAGCCACGCGGGGCGCGGCCGGCAGTCCGCGTCGGTGAAGGCGACGACGTCGTGGCGCGCGGCCTCGACCCCGCGATTCCGGGACGCGCCGATACCGAGGGGGTCCGAAGCGGAGCCGACTGCGACGATGCGAGCCACGCCGGACTCGCACAGTGGATGGCTTCTGACCGCGTCGCGGGTGCCGTCCGTCGACCCGTCGTCGACGACGACCACCTCGAACGTCGGATAGTCGAGGGCGGCGAGCGCGTCCAGACACGCCCCGATGGCGTCGGCTTCGTTCCGGACCGTGACGACCACCGAGACGGGCGGCCGATGGTCCGGGTCGCGTTCGGGTCGCCACTCGAGAAATCCCCGCGACTGCAACTGCGCGAACAGGCTGGCCGCGTGCTCGATCGCGACACCGGCCTCGGTGGCCGCGTCGCTCACGGAGCGAAACGTGTCAGAGCAAAGCGCGTCGAGGAGGCGAGTCGCGGTCTCGTTCAACCGCGTCGCCGCGAGCGGGCGCGGGCAGACGACCAGTCGGTCGCGTCGCCGAACCGCCTCGCGAATCCGATACCGACCGGGCGTCTGGACCGTCATCTCGGTCAGTCGTCGAGGATGGCCCGCAGTTGCGGGTCCTCGCCGCTGGGGTCGTCGCTGCCGATGGCGACGGCGGGACAGCCCTCGTGGTCGTCGACCTCGGTCCGAAGGGAGGCGATTTCGTCCCACGCGGACTGGAAGCCGTCCTCGACGACGTTGCCCGAGGCCAGCCCGTCCCACTGCGTGAACGCGCAGGGGTAGACGTCGCCGACGGGGTCGACGAGACAGGTCATCGACCCGGCTCCGCACTCTTTGAGCGTCTCGTTGCGGACCTCGCCCATCGCGTTGAGGTAGAAGAACGAATCGCCGGTGCGGACCTTCGGTCGGTCGGACAGCCACTCGTGGAGCCACTTGATCTGGTCGGTCGTCAGGCGGAAGTGGTCCCAGTTGTCCTCGCCACGGCCGCTGGGCCGGAAGCGATTGAGGCGCAGGCCTGCGCCGTGCTCGCGCGCGAGGTCGTAGATTTCGGGGAGGTCGTCGACGTTCTGTCTGGTGACGACGGTGTTCAGCGTGGTACCGATGTCGCGGTCTTCCAGTCGTTCCAGCGAGTCCACCACGGCGTCGTAGACGCCCTCGCCGCGGATGGCGTCGTTCTCGGCCTGCAGGCCGTCGAGGCTGACCTGCAGGTACAGCGGGTCCATCGACTCGACGCGGTCGAGCGTGGCCTCGTCGAGCTGGGTGCCGTTGGTGCTGACGCAGGTGGAGATGCCCCGACCCGTCAGCTCCTCGAGTAGTTCGAGGAAATCTGAGCGGACGAACGGCTCGCCGCCGCCGATGTTGACCTGGAAGACGTCCATCTCGTCGCACTCGGCGATGAACGACTTTGCCTCCTCGGTGGTGAGTTCGCCGGGCATCTCGTGGCCCGGGCCGCTGCCGGAGAGACAGTGGTCACAGTGGAGGTTACAACCCAGCGTCACCTCCCACGTGATGGTCACGGGGGCGGAGAGCGGGTCAGTCGCCACGGACGTAGCCCTCCTCGACGGCCGCCTCGACGACGGCCTGCTCGAACGCCGCGTCGAGGTCCTCGCGCGGACGGGGCGACCCGTCGACGTACTCGAGGAGGTCCACGATGCGGCTGTGGACCGTCGTCAGCGAGGCGTCCTCGTAGCCGTAGTTCTCGTGGTCGTACACGAGGCCGTGGTCGCCTTCCCGTCGGTACTTGACGTGGTCGGGCTTCCGGACTGTCGCCATCGGTTCAGTAGACGCCGCAGATGCCGTCGATGCGGAGCTTCTCTCGAACGAGGTCGCCCTCGATCTCCGGCTCGTCGGCGTCGGCGTCGGTCTCGGTACTCGCGGACTGCGTCTCTGCTTTCGACATGTTCACACAATCCGCCCGGACTCATTTATACGTTGTGGGATATCCCCTCCCCCACCCCCTCTACAGACGATTCGAACCGCTCGGGCGCTGCTATCACCGTGGCGAACAATCCGAAAGCGCCCGCTCTCTGGTAGCCTCCTCACCAGCCGAAACGGGTGGGACTGAAAGGGGCGGCGCGTGGCGGCTGCGCCGCCACGGCATGCGGAGGTCGGTGGAACCGACCTCCCGCTCCGCGAACCCCGACGACGAACGGACCGCAGGCCGGAGGCCGAGGACCGCATCGAGTCGCGGGAGTGGAGACGGTCGGGGCTTTCTGGACGGTCGCGGTCGTGAAATGCACCGCAGTTCCGCTACTTACTCCAGGTCGGGGTCGTCGAGGTTCACGTAGACGGATTTGGTCTGACGGTAGTGGTCGAGCGCCTCGGTCCCGAGATCGTTGCCGATGCCCGAGTCCTTGAAGCCGCCGTAGGGGGCTTCGGACAGAATCGGGCCGTACTCGTTGACGTAGACGAGGCCGGCTTCGATGTCCGCGGCGGCGTTGTGAGCGATATCCGTGGATTCGGTGGCCAGTCCGGCGGCGAGGCCGAAGTCGGTGTCGTTGGCGACCTCGATGGCTTCCTCGTAGGTGGAGAACGTCTGGATGGTCTGGACCGGTCCGAATATCTCCTCCTGGGCGATGCGCATGTCGTTGTCCACGTCGGTGAAGACGGTCGGCTCGAAGTACCATCCGTCCGCCAGTTCCGGGTCGTCGGGCGCGCTGCCGCCGGTGAGCAGGGTCGCGCCCTCCTGCTGGCCGATCTCGACGTACTCGGAGACGGTCTCGAACTGCTCGGCGGAGGTGAGCGGCCCCATCGTCGTCTCCTCGTCGAGCGGGTCGCCCAGGACGTACGACTCGGCCGCGTCGACGAAGCGGTCCGTGAACTCCGCGGCGACGTCCTCGTGGACGAGCGCACGGGAGAAGCCGTCGCAGATCTGGCCGGTGCTGTAGAAGATGCCAGTGGCGACGGCGTCGACCGCTTTGTCGAGGTCCGCGTCCGGGAAGACGACGAACGGCGACTTCCCGCCGAGTTCCAGCGTCACGGGCGCGACGTGTTCGGCGGCGGCCTTCATGACGTGCTCGCCGACGCCGACGCTCCCGGTGAACGAGACCTTCCGCACGTCCTCGTGTTCCGTCAGCGGGCCACCGACCTCGCTCCCGGTCCCGGTGACGACGTTGACCACGCCGTCGGGGAAGATGTCCGCGGCGAGTTCGACCATACGGAGCGTCGACAGCGGACTCTGCGCGGACGGTTTGAGCACGGCGGCGTTGCCCGCGGCCAGGGCGGGGCCGAGCTTCCAGGCCGCCGCCCAGGTGGGGAAGTTCCACGGCGTGATCTGTCCGACGACGCCGTAGGGCTCGTGGCGCGTGTAGATGTGGACGTCCTCGCGGGCGGGGATCTGCCGAGCCTCCTGGCCACGGGCGAGCGAGGCGTAGTATTCGAGCGTGTCGATGGCACCCTCCACCTCGCCGCGGGCGTCGGACTTCGGCCGGCCCGTGTCGATCGAATCGAGCAGCGCGAGCTCCTCGACGTGGTCCTCGAGCACCGACACCCACTCGAACAGCAGTCGCGACCGCTCGGCCGGCGTCGTGTCGGACCACTCCGCGTCGAAGGCGTCCCACGCAGCGTCGACGGCGCGGTCGACCTCGCGCTCGTCACACCGCGGCACCTCCACGATGGGTTCGTCGACCACCGGGTCGCGGGTCGCGACGGTCTCGCCGGACGCTGCCGAAACGTACTCGCCGTCGATCCACGCGCCGAACTCGCTCACCTCGCGGACTCGCTCGTGGGCGTCTTCGTGTGTCGATGCGATGCTGTCGCTGGACTGGCTGCTCGACATGTACAGGTGAATCGCACGCCCCACACATAAATAATTCTGCTCCGCGCGTACGCGCCGAAGAATCATTCTGCGCGAGTGTCGATTACCTTCGGCGCGAGGGTCGATTACCCGCCGTGTCGAACTGGGCGTACAGCCGACGTCCCTGGTGGACTGAAGGGGCGAGGTGGGCTCGCGCCCCGGCGGAGTCGCTGCGCGACCCCTCTCCGAGCAAGCGTAGCGGCGAGGAGATGCCGCACAGCGACCGCGAGCCCGCCGAGGGCTTTCTGCGTGTGCAACGTCGGCCTACAGCGATTCCATCCAGCGTCGCATCTTCAGTCTGTGCGACCTCAATATTGAAGTTCGTCGCCCCCCAGCATCCGCTATGGACCTGTACGAGCAGTCCGAGTTAGCTGGGGCTGTCGTCTCGAACCGGGCGGTGTTCCGGCCGGTACGGACGAACCTCGCCGAGGACGGCGCACCGACGGACGAACTCGCGGCCCACCTCGCAGCCCGCGGTCGCGGCGGCGCCGGTCTCGTCGTCGGCCCGGCGGAGATGCTGGTCGACGGGTCGGCCAGCGGGCCGTCGTACGTCGACGCCTACGACCCGGACGTCGTACCGGCGCTCGCCGAGACGGTCGAGGCCGTCCACGACACCGGAAGTTCGATCATCGGACAACTGACCCACCCCGGCGCGGAGGCGACGGGCGACGCCGAGATGCGGGCCCAGCGCGCGCCAGCGGCCCAGCCGTCGACGGCGACCTACGAGATGCCGACGCCGATGGCCGACGACGACCTCGACGCCCTCCAGGAGTCGTTCGTCGACGCCGCGGAGAACCTCGTCGAGGCCGGCTTCGACGGCGTCGAACTCGCCGCCGGCCCCTACGCCGTCCTCCGGCAGTTCCTCTCGCCGAAGTTCAACACCCGCGACGACGAGTACGGCGGCGACTGGGAGAGCCGCGCTCGCTTCGTCGACGAAACGCTCGCCGCCGTCCAATCGGCGGTGGACGTGCCCGTCGGCCTCCACCTCTCGCTGGCCGAACTGGAGTACGGCGGCTACGAGTTCGAGGACGTGCCAGACCTGCTGGGGGCGCTGTCGGGGTTCGACTACCTCTCCTGTACGGTCGGCACCGCGGCAACGTTCGCACAGACTCACGCCGGCGTCGGCGCGCAGGCACCCGGACTCCCGGACGCCGTGGCCACCGCCGCCGACTGCGTGGACGTGCCCGTGATGGGCCGCGCGGCGTACACCGACGAGGAGACGGCCGAACAGTTGCTCGACGCTGGCGCGGAGTTCGTGAGCTTCACCCGGCAACTGCTCGCCGACGAAGCGTCCGTCCGGAAGTGGAAGAACGGCGAGCGCGCGACCCGGTCCATCCAGTCGAACCAGAAGTGCCTCGAAGGCGTCTACGGCCACGCCCACGGCGGCCACGTCGAGTGCGTCGTCAACCCCCGCACCGGACGGGAGACCGAACTCGCACCCGCCAGCGACCTGCCGAGCGCCGGCCTCCCCCAGCGGGTGCTCGTCGTCGGCGGCGGCCCAGCGGGGATGCGCTTCGCCACGCTGGCCAGCCGCCGGGGTCACGACGTGACGCTCCGGGAGGTCCGGGACGAACTCGGCGGCCAACTCACCCTCGCCGCGCAGGGGCCGCTCGAACCGTTCTCCCGCGCCCGCGAGGACCTCGAAGCAGACCTGCGCGACTCCGCGGTCACGGTCGAACTCGGGACCGAGGTCACCACCGACGACGTGGACGAGGAGTGGGACTCGGTCGTGGTCGCGACGGGCGCGCCGCCGTCGACGACCGAGCACCGCGAGTTCGCCGGCGAGGTGATCGACGCACTGGACGTGCTCGCCGGCGAGGCCGACGACGAACTGGCCGACGCGGAGGACCTCCTGCTGCTCGACGAGAACCGCTGGGTCATCACCATGCAGACCGGGCTGGATCTGGCCGCCCGCGGGGACCTCGAGATCGCGACGGCCGACCACTACCCGGGCTTCCGCACCGAGCAGCCCAACCTCCCCGGCTTCGTCGCCGGACTCCAGGCCCAGGGCGCGACCGTCACGGGCAACCACGACGTCGACGACGTCCACGAGGACGGCACGGTGACGCTCCGGAACACCCTCACGGGCGAGACGGTTACCCGAGACCCCGACGCCGTCGTCTACGCCGGCCGCCGCAGCGCCGACGAGTCGCTGTACCTGAAACTCGCCGACCAGCGCGAGAACGTCTACCGCATCGGCGACGCCGTCTCGCCGCGGAAGCTCGACCGCGCCTACTACGACGCCGAGAAGCTGGCGAGAAGGCTCTGAGATATTCTCTGTCGTCGCAGCTCTCGGCTGCAATCACGGTCGTAGCAACGACTTCGTTCGTGGGACCACCCCGAAAGTCCCACCTGCGCGGACGGTCGTGACAGCCACCGAGAATCGAAGGCGAGGAGAGCGACCGGCTGAGCGCGGTCGCTGAGGATCACGGGACAGAACACGCCGAGCTACTTGCTCGTCATCCCGGCGTCGACGGGGAGCGCGACGCCGGTGACGTAGCGCGCAGCGTCGCTGGAGAGCCAGCAGAACGCCTCCGCGACGTCCCGCGGTGAGAGCAGGTCGCCGTCGAGGACGTTCATCGGGCCGCTGGCGTCGCTGATCTGTTCGAAGGCTGCCTCACCGACGGCGTCTGCCATGCCCGCCAGCATCGGCGTGTCGACGCCGGTGGGACAGACGGCGTTGGCGGTGATGCCGTCCCGGCCGAGTTCGACGGCGAGCGACTTCGTCAGACCGACGACGCCGTGCATGGCCGCGGCGTAGTGGGCCGACCCCGCCGTCCCGACGAGACCGCCGACGGAGGCCGTGGTGACGATGCGGCCGCCGCCCTCTCGCTCGCGGACGTGGCGGGCGAAGTGTTTGGCGGGAAGCCACGACCCACGGAGGTTCGTCTCGACGACGGCGTCGAACGTGGCTTCGTCCATCTCGACGAGCGGGCGACTGTCCCAGACGCCCGCGTTCGTCGCCAGCACGTCGATCCGGCCCATCGTCTCGACGGCGATGTCCATCGCCCGCTCGATCTCGGCAGCGTCGCGGACGTCGACGCAGAGAGGGAGCGCGTCGACACCCGCGTCCTCGACCAGTTCGGCCGTCTCGCGGAGGTCCGCCTCGGTCGCGAGGTCGTACGGGACGGCCAGATCGTCCTCGCAGATGTCCGTGACGACGACGTCCGCACCGGCCTCGGCGTACCGGCGGGCGATGGCGCGCCCGATGCCCCGCGCTGCGCCCGTGACGAACGCGACCCGGCCGTCGAAGTCGTATGTGACCATCTCAACAGAGGTCGCGCTCGGCGAGGTACTCGGCGACGCGCTCGGCTGCTTCGGCGGGCGGCGCGTCGATTCGCTCGCCGTCGCCGCCGTCGCCGCTCTCGCTGGCCCCGCCCATGACGTTCCGGATGCGGGCCTCGACGGACCCGCTCGGCGGCGCGCCGCGGCCGACGCGTTCGTTCGCGGTACACTCCCGGCGGGTGAGCGACCCGACGCTCATGGAGAACCGGGACTCGCCGGGGGCGACGGCTTCGAGGTCGTAGCGAGTGGGGTCGGCCTTCTGGCCGGCGATGACGTCGTCCAGCGAGCCCCGCGGCGGATTGGCGAACCCGCTATCGACGCCGAGGACGGCGGGCGTGTCGACGGAGAGGACCTCCTGCCGACCGGGTTCGAGGCGGCGCTGGACGAGCAGTGCGTCCTCGTCGGCCGCGTGGTCGCCCGCGACGGCCTCGCTGCCGAGCGCGGTGACGTTCGTCGTCGTCGCCCAGCCGAGCTTCCGGCCGGCGATCGCGGCGACTTCGCTCCCCATCGTCGGCGCGCTCTCCCCGACGAAGACGGCGTCCCCGCCGACGCGCTGGACGGTGCGGGCGAGGACGCTGGCCCACTTCTCGCCGAGTGGGTCGCCGACGGGGTCGTACGCGACGTGAACGGCGTCGTCGGCACCGGCGCGCAGCGCGGCCTCGATGGCCGTCTCCGCGCGGTCGCCGCCGATGCCCACCGCGACGACCTCCGAGGCGTGTTCCAGGGCGGCTCCGAGCGCGACGAGGTCGGCAGGGTTTGCCAGCCAGCGGTAGGTGGCGATGCCCTCCGCTTCCGGGTCCGGACGGACGCGGTGGGGCGAGGCCCGGACGGTTACGAGCGCCTGCATGGTCATCCGAAGTCGTACTCCACGCCCTTGCCGCCCTCGGGCTTCGTCCAGGAGACGGCTCCCTTGTCGGGGTCGTTCCCGCAGAAGACGAGACACGCCCCGCACTCGATGCAGTGCTCGTAGGAGAAGTAGATCTCCCCCTGGCGCTCCTCCTGGTGGTCGAAGCACTCCGCCGGACAGAGGTGCAGACAGGGCTTGTCCGAGCAGTCCTCGCAGTCGCCGTTGTCGACGGTGATGTGGCCCTGGTCGTCGACGGTCCACTCGACGTCGTCGAGGTACTCGTCGGTACTCATCGGTCGGCCTCCCTGCGGCGTCGGTGCTCGACCGCGGCGATACGTCGATTCGCGTCGTGAAGTGTTGGTGAGGTGGTCATGGTGAATCAGACGGAACGGAACGCTCGCCAGCCGTCGGCGAGCAGGTCGCGCACGCCGACGTCCTGCCGACGCAGCGCCGTCAGCGCGTGTTTCCAGGTCAGTCCCGAAGCGTCGCCCTCGCTGGAGAACGTCTGCTTGAGCGTCTCGCGGGCGACGGCGGGGTAGGCCTCGTACAGTCGCTCGTTCTCCAGGAACGACGGGAGCCGGCTGTGCTGGCGCAGTTCGTCCATGACGTAGGAGTCGCCGAGCAGCGCGTCGTAGCGCTCGCCGAAGGCGTTCCAGTTGCCGCGCTTGCGACACTGCATCGCGGCCTCGGCGGCCCGAATCCCAGACTCGACGCCGAAGTCCAGCCCGCGGAAGGTGAACCCCTTGTTGAGGACGAGACCGGCGGCGTCGCCGACCAGACAGACCCGACCCTCGTGGCGGTTCGGCAGGTCGTCGTAGCCGAACTCGGGGACGAGGATGCCCTGGTACTCCTGTGCGACGCCGCCCCGGACGAGCGGGCGGACGGCGTCGAGTTCCTTGAACCGAGTCAGGAGGTCGTACAGCGGCGTCCCCTGCCCGTCGTAGCCCTGGTCGCCGTAGGTCTGCAGCGTCGCCATGTTGCCGACCGCGCCCACCGAGATGGTCGATTCGAAGGTGTAGATGAAGTAGCCCACGGACGGGGCACCCTCGGGGAAGCCGGCGAAGATGTACGCCGTGCCCTCGCCGGAGCGGAGGTTGAACCGCTCGTCGATGGTCTTCCGGTCGAGTTCGATCACCTGCTTGACCGAGAGCCCGACGTTCTCGGGCTGGACCGGGTCGCGGATGCCCGTGGTCCGACCGACGGTCGTGTTGACGCCGTCCGCGCCGACGACCGCGTTGCAGGTGATGTCCCCGCCGTCGCGGTCCGTCGCGACGACGGCGTGGCCCTCGCGCTGCTCGACGCCGCGGACCGTCGTCTCGGGGACGAACGTCGCGCCCTGCTCCTCGGCCTTCCGGACGAACCAGCGGTCGAACTCCCCGAGCTGGACCGTGTAGTTCGGCTCCTCGCGGATGGCCGGGTCGCGGTAACTGACGCCGATGGACGCGTCGTCGTGGAGCATCTGCACGTTGTGTTCGACGACGTGTCGCCCGAGTGGGGCCTCCTCGGGGAACTCCGGCACGAGGTCGGCCAGCACCTCGCCGTAGAGCACCCCGCCGGTGACGTTCTTCATCCCCGGCTGCCGGGCGCGGTCGACGAGCGCCACGTCGACGTTCTCCTGTGCAAGTCGGTACGCCGCGGCGGTGCCGGCGCGGCCCGCGCCGACGACCACCACGTCGAAGTCCGTCATCGCTGACCCTCCCCGGCCGCGGCGGCCGGTTCGGGGTCGGGGTCGTCCGACTCCGCGCTCGCGTCGCGAATCGCCGCCGCGAGTGCGGGGCCGTACTCGTAGACGTCGCCGACGACGCCGACGTCCGCGAACTCGAAGATCCGTGCCTCGGGGTCGGTGTTGACCGCGACCAGCGTGTCGGCCTCGACGGCCTCCATGTGGTAGGGGTCCCCGGAGATGGCGCAGGCGACGTAGAGGTCGGCGTCCACGGGTTTCCCGGTCACGCCCACCTGCCTGTCGTAGGGGAGCCAGCCGGCGTCGACCGGCGGGCGAGAGGCCGCGACCGTCCCGCCCAGTGCGTCCGCGAGGTTCTCGATGAGCTCGAAATCCGCGGCCACCTCCAGTCCCATGCCGCCGGCGACGACCGTCGGGGCACGGGACACGTCCTGTTCGGGAATCTCGACGACGTCGAGTCGCTCGACGCCCGCGTCGTCCCCGACGGCGAGCGTCCGGGACGTTCGTTCCGGCTCGCCGTCGGGGGCGGTCTCCGGCGCGGCGAGTCCGTCCAGCGCGAGCGACGCGACCACGGGCGAGCGTTCGAACTCGTAGGCCTCGAAGGCGCGACCGTCGTAGGCGGGTCGCCCGCCCGCGAGGTCGCCGTCACGGATCTGCAGGAGGCCGTCGACGAGCGCCGCACCGCGAACCGAGTCGCCGAGTCGTGCGGCGATCTCGTCGCCGTCGGGGGTCGCGGGCAGGAGGACCGCCCGCGGCTCGCCCTCGTCGACGAGCGTTTCGAGCGCGCGGACGCGTGCCTCGACGCCAGCCGCACCGGGCTCGAACGCACCGTCCTCCGGAGCGAGGACGCACAGTTCGTCGGCGTGGCCGGCGGTCAGGTCGTCGGCGTCCACCACGCCGTCCATCGCCACTGCGACGACCGCCACGTCGCCGTCTCGGGTCTCCGCGAGCCGGTCGGCCAGCCGTCGTGCCTCTGCGACGAGTCCCGTCTCGGCCGTCTCGGGGACGACCAGCACGTGTCCTGTCATAGTTCCCTCGCGAGCGTCTCGCCGTCGTAGATGGCCTTGTCGACCAACCGCGGCGCGACGCAGTCGCCGACGGTCCGCACCGGCACGTCCGTCGCCTCGCGGAGGTGGTCCGCGAGGCCGGTCCGGGATTCCCGCCGGTTCGCGACGACCAGCGAGTCGGCGGGCGTCGGCGTCACGTCCTGCGAGTAGACGTTCATCACCTGCGCGTGGCCGTCGTCGAAGCCGACGACGGTGGCGTGTTCGACCACCTCGACGCCGTGTTCGTGCAGCGATTCGAGGAAGGGCGGAACGTTCGTCCCCTCCAGCCGGTCGCCGGGGTGGTAGGAGGTCGTCACCATCGTCACGTCGTGGCCCTGCTTGGCCAGGTGTTCGGCGGTCCCGACGCCAGCGGCGTGCTTGTTCTCGTCGAAGACGACGACCCGCTCGCCGACCTCTGCTCCCTGGAGCACGTCCCACGAGCGGTGGACGTCATCGCCCGGCAGGGGCGGCGACTGCTCGCGCGCGCCAGTGGCGACCACGATCTCGTCCCACTGCGCCGCGTCGAGGTCGTCACCGGTGACCTCGCTGTTGCGCTCGACGCGGACGTCGCGTTCGAGCAGGCGATTGCGGAGGTTCCGGACCACGTCGCCGTATTCCCGCCGTGACTCGATCTCCGTCGCGATGTTCACCTGTCCGCCGAGTTCGGCCGACTTCTCCCGCAGCGTGACGCGATGGCCGAGGTCGGCCGCCGTCACCGCGAACGACATGCCCGCGGGACCGCCGCCGACGACGAGGACGTCCTTCGCGTCCGAGGTTTCGGGAAGGTCCTCGACGTGCTCGAGTTCGGTCTCGCGGCCCGACCGCGGCGTCTGGATGCATCCGACGTGGCCCTTCGTGTGGATGCCGCCGAGGCAGTTCTGGTTGCAGGCGATGCAGTGGGTGATCTCGGAGTCGTCGCCGCGTTTGGCCTTCCGCACGGTGTCGGCGTCCGCGATGAGCTGCCGGCACATCCCGATGAAATCCGCGCGCCCCTCCTCCAGCACGTCGTTGGCCTTCGAGAGGTCGTTGATGCGACCGGCGGCGATGACCGGAACGTCGAGCATGCTCCGGGCCGCGCCGTAGTACTCCTCCGTGTACCCCAGCGGGGCGTGCATCGGCGCGTCGGTCACGTGCAGCTTCGAGATGGTCGCGATGTCCGAGTCGATGAAGTCCACGCTGGGGTGGAGCCGCCGCATCACCTCGACGGCGTAGTCGTAGTCGTACCCGCCCTGCTCCATCTCGTCGAACGTGAGCCGGACGCCGACGGGGAACTCCTCGCCGACCCGGTCGCGAATGGCCTCGATGACCTCGTTCAGGAGACGGACACGGCCCTCGACGTCGCCGCCGTACTCGTCCTCGCGCGTGTTGTACTTCGGCGAGAGGAACTGTCGGAGGAGTCCGTCGTGGCCGGCTTTGAGTTCGAGGCCGTCGAGCCCGCCGCGCTTGACGTGCTCGGCGGTCCGGGCGAAGCCGAGCTTCACCTCCTCGATGTCGTCGTGCTCCATCCGCTTTGGCATCTCGTAGCCGAAGCCCGACGGGACCGCCGAGGGTGCCCACGTCTCGCGCATGGCGTGGTCGCCGGTGTCCTCGCCGCCGGTGTGCTGGAGCTGGGCGAACACCTTCGTGCCGTGCTCGTGGCAGGCGTCGGCGATCATCCGCAGCCGCGGGACGACCTCGGGGTCGTAGCCGGAGGCGTACATCGGGTTCGAGGCGCTCGGATGGACGAGCATGCTCGACGGACCGATGATGAGACCGACGCCGCCGCGAGCGCGGGCCTCGTAGTAGGCCGCGTCGCGCTCGGTCGGCAGGCCGTCCTCGGCGAAGCCCGTCTCGTGGGCCAGGAAGACGGTGCGGTTCGGGATCCGAACCGAGCCGATTCGTCTGGGTGTGAATAACAGGTCACTCATCGTTTGAAACGTCGGCGTCTCTGGTGGGCGAGCCCTCGCGCGGCCGCTCCGCACGCGGCGAGCGAACTCGACCAGTACGCCGTGGGTTCTGATAGCATGTCTGCCTGCGGCAGTATTGAAACTTGTCCTCGAAACCGGCGACGACGGAGTTGGCTGAGGACGACAGCGTCGTCGCGGCGTCGACTGCGTTACTTCGCCATGAGGCCGGCGTCGACGGGCAGTGAGATCCCAGTCACGTACCGCGCAGCGTCGCTGGAGAGCCAGAGGTAGGCTTCGCTCACGTCGCGGGGCTCGACCGGCCCCTCGTCGATGACGTTCCAGCTACCCGTGTACTCGCTGAGTTCCTCGATGGCCTCCTGGCCGTTGGCCTCGATGATGCCCTCGGTCATGGGGGAGGCGATGCCGGTCGGGGAGACGCAGTTGACGGTGATGCCGTGCTCGCCGAGTTCGATGGCCAGCGAGCGCGTCAGCCCGACGACGCCGTGTTTCGCGGCCGTGTAGTGGCCGCCCCGATAGCTCGCGCCGTGGCCGGCGGTGGAGGCCGTCGAGACGATCTTCCCGCCCTCGCCGCGCTCGATCATGTGCCGGGCGACGTGTTTCGAGCAGAGCCAGACGCCCTTGAGGTCGGCGTCGATCATCTCGTCCCACTTCTGCTCGGACATCTCGTGGAGATATTCGAGGTTCCAGATACCCGCGTTGTTCGCGAGGATGTCGATCTTGCCGAAGTGCTCGACGGCCTCCTCGACGGCGGCCTCGACCTGGGCCTCGTCGCGGACGTCCATCTCCAGGGCGAGGGCCTCCTGACCCTCCTCCTGGATCATGTCGGCCGTCGTCTGTAGGTCCTCGGTCGTCGCGAGGTCGTAGTCCGAGGTCTCCATGTTCTCGCAGATGTCGGTGACCACGACGTCGGCCCCGTGTTCTGCGTACGCTACCGCGTGCGAGCGTCCCTGGCCGCGGCCCGCGCCCGTGACGAACGCGACCTGGCCACTGAAGTCGTATGCTGGCATGATTGTTCCGTGGATAACGGCGGCGAGCCGGACGACACGCTAGACTGCCGTCTGGCACTCGAACCGTTACCGTACAAACGACCGTTGGGAACCGCATATAATAAATCTGCCCCCACGGCGGTCGGCAGCGTCCGGGAAGACCGAGTCTGCGACCGCTGGCGCAGTCGACGCGGCATGAGCAAGACGTACAACGTGAATCAGCCGAGTGACGATACCACACACCTGGTGGGTTGAAAGGGCGAGGTCGAGTGAACGGAGTGAACTCGGCCTCGATGAAGCGAGCGGGGAACGAAGTGACCCGCGAGCGGGCCGAGGGCTTTCGGTGTGTTCGAGGATTCGCAGCGGTCGTCAGCGAAGAAGCAACGGCAGCAACCCAGAAAAGAATCGCCGAAAGTCCCTAGAGCCGTTTCGCGATGAAGTCGAGGTTCGTCGCGAGAGCGGCGAGCAGGATCCCCACCAGCGAGATGAGGATGAGGAACGTCGAGACGACGCTGACGATGGGGGTGAGAGACTGCCGGAGCGTCGTCCACGCGAGGACCGGGATGGTCCGCGTTCCGTAGCTGGAGAGGAACAGCGCCATGACGAACTCCTGCAGGCTGATGATGAACGCCAGCAGCGCGGAGACGAAGATACCGCTCTTGACGTTGGGCAGGACGACGTGGACGAACACCCGGATAGGGTTCGCGCCGAGGTCCATGCCGGCGTCGCGGAGTTCCCAGTCGAAGCGCTGGAAGATGGACTGCATGACGAAGAACACCAGCGGCGTCGCCCACAGCGTGTGCGCGAGGATGATGCTCACGTACGACGAGCGCAGGCCCATCTCGTTGAAGTAGACGAGCAGGGTCACGCCGAGGATGACCGGCGGAATCAGCAGCGGCATGATGACCACGGGGACGAGCAGCTGGGTCCAGCGGTCACGGCGCGCTTCGAGGCCGAACGCGGCGGTCGTGCCGAGGAACGTCGCGATGACGGTCGTCCCGGCCCCGATGACCAGGCTGTTGTCGAACGCGCGCAGCCAGTCGATGTTGTCGAAGAACGCGCTGTACCACTTCAACGAGAACCCCGCCGGCGGGAAGTCCAGATTGCCCGACGGCGAGAACGACGTCGCGATGACGATGACCAGCGGGACGAGCATGAACGCGAAGATGGTCCCGTAGCCCGCTTTGAACAGGGCGTTCTCGACGGATTCGCGTTCAAGCGCCATGGGAGACGTCACCTCCGACGCTGTTCAGGGCGGTGTAGAGGATCACGACGCTGACGAACATCAACACGAGCATGATGGCCGACAGCGCGGTCGCGACGGGCCAGTTGAAGCCGACGAGCATCTGCGTTTCCACCTCGATGGCGAAGGTGCGGTCACTGCCAGCGCCGAGCAGCCCCGGCGCGGCGTACGCGCCGACGCTCCAGGCGAAGGAGACGACCGTCGCGACCGCGACGCCCGGCATGGCCTGTGGCAGGACGACCTCGAAGAACGACCGCGGCCGGCTCGCACCGAGGTCACGGGCGGCCTCGACGATCTCCCAGTCCAGCGTCGAGAGGACGCTGTAGACCGCCAGCGTCGCGTACGGGAAGACGATATACACCTGGCCGACGATGACGCCCGTCGTGTTGGGCACCAACTGGATCGGCGACTGCAGGACGCCGATGGCCATCAGCAGTTCGTTGACGGTCCCGCGCGGGGCCAGCAGCGGCACCCACGCGTAGGTCTTGATGACCAGCGTCGTGAGCAGCGGCAGCACCACGGAGAACAACAACATCGTCCGGGTGAGCCCCTCCGAGCGCCAGATTGCGTACGCGTAGAACGTCGCCAGCACGACGGTCAGGAGCGTCGCGATGATGCCGAGCTTGAACGAGTAGGTGATGAGCCCGTGGAAGAACTCCGAGGACAGCACCTCCGAGTAGGCCTCGAACGTGAACGTCCCCGCCTCGTAGGGGAGCCCGCGGACCTGCTTCGAGAGGCTGATTCGCAACAGCATCAGGAACGGGGCGATGAACACGAAGAACTCGAACACCATCAGGGGGGCCATCAGCAAGAGCGCCCGTCGCGAGCCCGGTTGCTGGCGGAACGGCTCCCAGACCCGGTCGAGAAGCGAATTGCGAGTGGTGACGCTCATCGGTCTACGTTTCCACCCGCGTTCCGTCCGGGCGGAACACCAGGATCTCCTCGGCGGGCCAGCTGACCTGGACGGCGTCGCCCTCGTCGAGTTCGCCCTCCTCGGTCACGCTGCGCTCGACGAACATCGATTCCCCGTTGGTCTCGACGAAGTACCGGATGGTCGACCCACGGTAGAGGACCGTGTCGATGGTTCCGACGACGGTGTTCGAACCGTTCCCGTCGGCGCGGGCCGCCGTCTTCTGACCGCCGTCGGTCGCTGAAGCGGCGTCGAGCGACATGAACTCCGGTCGGAGCGAGACGGTCACCGTCGTCCCCTGTGAGAGGTCCTCGTCGGCCGCCAGCGGGAACTCGATGGTCGCGCCGAAGTCCGTCTCGACGACCGCGCCGTCGCCGTCGACGGCCGAGACCTCGCCGGAGACGAAGTTCGTGTCGCCGAGGAACTCCTCGATGAACCGGTTCTTGGGGTTGTGGTACACCTCGCTGGGTTCGCCGACCTGGACGAGGTTGCCCTCGTTCATGATGCCGATGCGGTCGGCCAGCGTGAACGCCTCGTCCTGGTTGTGGGTGACGTGGACGAACGTCTTCTCGAACTCCTCGTGGATCTCTTTGAGTTCGATCTCCATCTCCTCGCGCAGGCGCTTGTCCAGGTTCGAGAGCGGTTCGTCCAGCAGGAGTACGTCGGGGTCGACCGCGAGCGAGCGCGCCAGTGCGACGCGCTGTTTCTGCCCGCCGGAGAGTTCGGTCGGGTTGTGGTCCTCGTAACCGTCCATGTGGACGCGAGTGAGCATCTCGCGGGCGTGCTCGCGTCGTTCCTGCTTGCCCTCGCCGCGCATCTTCAGTCCGAAGGCGACGTTCTCCAGCACGGACTTGTACGGGAACAGCGCCCAGTTCTGGAACACCATCGAGGTCGTCCGTTCGTACGCGGACTTGTCGGTGACGTCCTCACCGCCGATGGAGACCCGTCCGGAGGTCGGCGTCTCCAGGCCACTGATCATCCGCATGGTGGTCGATTTCCCGCAGCCGCTCGGCCCGAGCAGGCACAGCAGTTCGCCGTCGCGGATGGATACCGAGACGTCGTCGACGGCCTGCAGATCACCGAACGACTTCGAGAGGTTCTCGAGTTCGATTTTCGACATCGATCTATGTGTACTGATTATGTATTTGATTGTTAATTGTTGGGGTACGGCGACAAAACGGCGACGGAGGTCGTTAGGACTGCGTCTGCATCTTCTTGATGCGCTCGGAGAACGTGTCGTAGTGCTTGTTGACGTAATCGAACTTCGGGAACGCGATCTGCTTCGCTTCCTCGCTGTTGTTCGGCAGGTCCTCGTTCAGCTTCTCGCGAGCGTACTCCATGTCCTTGTTCGTGAACAGCGTCGGGCTGTTCTTCGACCACTCGGTCTGCGTGTCGGCACTCAGCAGGAAGTTGAGGAAGTGCTCGCCCATGCGACGCTTGTCGGTCCCGCGGACGACACACCAGTGGTTGACGAACCCGCTATTCTTCGTGGGCGCCGTGTGGCTGAGGTTCTCGAAGTCGTGGATGTCGTACTCCGTCTGCTCGTAGTACCACTGGGCGTAGTCGATGACGCCGTTATCGAACATCTGCCAGATGTCCTCGCCGGAACTCGCCCAGCCCTGGATGTTCCACTCGTTCTCCATGTGGTCGAAGGGCTTCATCATCGTGTCCTCGCTGTAGATCTCCTCAGCGAGCGGCTTGTCGTCCATGGCGACGGCGGCGTCGTGCTGGGGGAACCACCAGAAGCCGACGTCGATGCCGACGCCGTTGCTGTTGGCGACCGTCTCGCCGCCGAGGTCCGACCAGGCCTCCGGGGTGAAGTCCGAGTCGTTCCGGTAGATGAGCGTCGTCGGCGCGCCGTCGACCGGGACGCCGAACTCCGTCGTCCGGAAGTTCTTGTAGTAGTCCATGACGCCGTCGAGGTTCGGAACGTTCTCTGTCCGAATCGGCAGGAAGAGGTCGTCCCGACGACCGAGCAGGTAGAAGTACCCCTCGGTGATGGTGACGTCGAACGGCGGCTTGTCCTCCGGGGCGGAGCGGATCTTCGCCAGGATGTCGCTCCACCCGCGGCTGACCTGCAAGGTACCGCCGGTCAGTTCTTCGTACATCGGCTTGATCGTCCGCTCGAAGCGGTCGGCGTAGTTCCCGCTCCAGATCATCACCCGCAGCGTCTCCCCGCTGAAGTCGAGTTCGTTGCTCCCCGTCCCGGTGACCGTGGTCCCGTCGCCACCACTGTCGTCCGAGTCGCCCTCACCACCGCCACCGCCGAACAGTGCGCTACAGCCTGCGAGCGCGACGGCCGTCCCGCTGGCCGCAGTACCGAGGAAGCGACGCCGATTCACGTGGCTTCCACCGGTCGTTCGCGAGCTACTCTCCGTGGTCGAGCTATGGTCATTGCTCTCACCGTCCATGACAGAACTATCTGTACGGGTCGGACAGATAAATCTTGCCATGAATCGCTTCCGTTCAGTACGGACCGTGCTCCACGAGTCGCCGTTCGAGTGTCTCGACGACGTCGAGGAGCGTCTCTGGAATCTCGCGTTCCAGAACCGCACCGTCGACGCGGTAGGTCGGGCCGGAGACGCTGAGCGCGCCGAGGACGCTGCCGTCGGGCGCGTGAACTGCCTTCCCGATGGATCGCATCCCCTCGGTGTAGCCCTGGTCGTCGACGGCGTAGCCCTGGTCACGGATGCGGTCGAGTTCGGTGAACAGCTCCGCCTGCGAGGTGATGGTGTAGTCGGTCTTCGCCGGCAGCCCCCACTGATTGATTATCTCCTCCACGCGTGCGGTCGGGTACGCGGCGAGGATTGCGAGCCCCGACGCCGTCGAGTGCATGTGGTAGTACGAACCGATGTACGCACGGTACTCCTTCGAGGAGTTCCCCGGGTTGCTCTCCTCGTACTTGACCCAGCGGTGGTACGATTCGGCGATGGTCGTCACGCGCCCGTGGTCTTCCGCAACGAAGTCGCACTCCTCGTCGGTCCGTTCGGTCAACTCCGCGACCGCGTCCGTGATCAGGTCGAACCCCGGCCAGCGATTGCGCGCGTACTCGCCGAAGTTCAGGAACTTCAGGCCGATGTGGTACGTATCGCCCTCCTTGAGGAGGTAGCCGTTCTTCTCCAGCGTCGCGAGATGCTTGTGCGCGGTACTCTTTGCGACGCCGAGTTCGTCGGCGATCTCCATGAGCCGCGCCCCGTCGAGGTCGCGGATGGTCGCCAGGATGTCGAGCGACGTCTGGGTCGTCTTCACCGTGGGGCTGTCTCCGTCCGTGGGCATGGTAGGGTTCATTAGGGGGATGCATGTAAAAGTTCGGTATGGTCGAACTCGACGACAGCGGGAGTGAGCGGACACGCGAAAAGGGGATTCACATCGGAGACCGAGACGACTCAACTGGAAACGACCGTCGAGCAGGCCTGTGAACCGGACTCACCGGGTGGACACGAGACGCTCCGGTGGCGACCCAGCCAAGTGACTGGACGAGCGCCGGGGAAGACACGTCGAATCTACCACTCCCGGCACGTCCCACCCGACCTGAACCGATCGAAAGTGCCCAAATGCACATAAATATCGCAGAAAGCGTGTTGATCGACATCCATAATCGTCCCTTTATATGCACGACGTTCGAACATACGAAACGGAGAAGTTCCGCCGATTCGGACACGCACCGTGAACGGCACGATAGCGACGGCTCGAGATGATAAATTATGAGGGTTTGCGCTCGTCTCGCCACACAGTTCGAACATACGAAACGCAGGAGGGCAGCCGCACGGGCGCGGTTGCACCTGCACCCATTACACAACTATTACCGTAAAAGATCGGCGGAGGATCGGTCTCAGATCTCGGTGACGCGCTGGTAGCCGTCGTCGAGCGCGGCCGCGTCCTCGGGCAGCAGTGCGATGACGAGGTAGTCGGTGTAGTCCTCGAAGTACTCGACGAGTCTCGCGATGCGGTTGGAGTCGATGGCCTCCATCGAGTCCAGCAGCATGAACGGGACCGTCTCGTACACCTCGTGGACGAGGTAGCCCGCGAGGGCGAAGACCAGTCCGGTGACCTCGCGCTCGCTCTCCGAGAGGTTGTCGACGGTGTCCTCGTAGGTCGTGCCGGACTCCGTGCTGCGCACGATGTGGAGTTCGAACTGCGACTTCGTGATCTTCTTTCGCCCCTGGCGGACGTTCCGTTCGAGCCGCTCCAGCCAGATACGGTCGATGTTGGCGTATCCGAGGATGTCCAGCACCGTCTCCATGTGTTCGTTGAACTGCTCGACGGCCTGGGACTCGATCTGGTCCACCTTGGTTCGCAGTTCGCCGAGCCGCTCGGCGACCTCGTCACGGCGGGCTTCGAGGTCGCTGCGTTGGGCGAGCCGGTCCTCGATGGATGCAATCTCCTGCTCGACGTCGTCGAGTTCACCTTCGAGTTTCCCGAGTTCGAACTCGAGCTGATTGGCCTGCTTGTGGACGTCCAGCAGTTCGTTGTAGCTCTCGTCCTCGAACTCCTCGACGTCGGCCTCCAGCGATTCGATCTCGTCGTTGAGTTGCTCTCGTCGGTCCTGAAGCGTCTCGATGGCCGACTCCCGGTCGTCGATCTGGCCGTCGATCTGGCGGAGCCGCCGGTCGATCTGGTCGCGTCGTCGTTGCTGCTGGTCGAGCTCGCGCTTCTTCTCCCGGAGGTCGCCGAGGTCCGATTCGAGCCCGTTGCGCGTCTCGATCTTCTGGCGGCTCAGTTCGCGGAGCTGGTCGACCGTGCTCTCGATCTGATCCTTCTCGACCTGCGTCCCACAGGTCCAGCAGGTGATCGACTCCTCTTCGAGGAGCTGTTCCGTGAGCGCGGCCGCGTCGGCTCCGCCGTCGCTGTCGAGCGTCTCGACGAGTTCTGCGTTGTTGCCGTCGAGCATCTCCTCGTTGAACTGGATGAGGTTGTGGAGGTCGCCCACTTCTTCGTCGAGCCGCTGTTTGCGCTGGCGAAGGTCACGCATCCGGGCCTCGACCTCGTCTGCGTCTCCGACCGGCGTCTCGGGCAGGTCCTCCTGCTCGTCGTCGAGTTCGTTCCGCTCGCGGCGGAGTTCTTTCAGGCTCTCCCGCTCGGTCTCGAGTTCGTAGCGGACGTCTTCGAGATCGCCCCGCATCCCGCGGAGTTCTTCCAGCGTCTCCTCCAGTTCGGCCTTCTCCGAGCGCTTGGCCTCGACGTCGATCTCGGCGGATTCGAGCTGTTCTTCGGTCGCGGCCAGTTCGTCTCGTTTGTCCTCGATGTCGCTGCGGAGTCGGGTCCGCTTTTCCTCCAGCTTGGGCAGACGGCGCTTGATCTGGTCGAGGTCCTCTAACTCGTCGTCGACCTCGCGTCGCTCTTCCAAAAGCCGGTCGATCTCCGCGCGGATCTCGTCGGTGTCGACCGGCCGCATGATGATCTCGCGCAGGTCGTCGCCTCGCGCGACCGCCCGTCGCGCCTCGTTGGACTCCAGCAGGAACGCGAACAGGTCGGCGACCGTCGGGTCGTCCAGATACGGGTCCCCCTCGGACACGACCGTCCCGTTCTGGCGACGAAGGTGACGAGTATAGACGTCGTCGCCGAGCGTCAGCTCGACCGACGCCTCGTCGGCGTCGGCCTTCATCGAGACGTCGTTGCTCCCACAGACGGCCATGATAGACTGGAGAAACGACGTCCTATTCGTCGCGTTTCGCCCAGCCAACACCGTCACACCCGGTGAGAACGAGACCTCCGTCTCGTCGATACCCCCTATGTGCTTCCCGGAGATAGTAGCAGTCTCAGCTAGTTGTTCTGCCATTGTTCTACTTGCTCATAATTGCGGATTCGAACACATATACCTTTTCCTCTGCCGCTCAGGCGTTCTCACACTCACAGCCACCCCGTGTGAGCAGATCGGAGACGGAATAGGTCGCGTTGCAGTCCGTGCAGGTCACCCTGACGTCGACGAAGACGGTGAAGTCGCCGAGAGAGATGCGCTCCGTCCGCGAGAGGTTCTCCAGCGTCTTCGTCGTAATGGCCGCCAGTCGGTTGCGCATCTTCCGGATGGTCTCCGAGTCCTTCTCCACCTTGTCCTCGGGATCCGTCGACGGCTGGGAGACGTCACGGTACTTCGTCAGGTACGTGTGAATCGCCTGGTGAGAGACGAAGTCGCGCGTGAGCGAGTCCACGTCGACGTCGTCGCTCTCCAGCGACCGGCGGGCACGAGTTCGTTCACCACTGCTCACGTCGCTGTCGGTCAGCAGTCGGTAGAGATTGTTGACCTCGCCTTCGAGCGGGGACACGCCCGCATCGCTCATCGCACGACGCAGTAGTTCCCGGTTGAACTCGTCGGCGAGGTCGCGGAGGCTCCGTCGTTCGATTCCCTCGCCGAGCCACCGACGCTCGAGTTCCTCCGCCATCCCCTCCATGTCGTACTCGGCGATCAATCTCCCCACCTTCGAGTCCGTTTCCGAGCGGTCTCCCCCGCCGGAGTCCGCATTCGAGCCGTCTTCGCTCATTCTACAGGTTGCTTATCGACCCTGGAGTATAATCGTTTGGTAACCGTCGTCGATGTTCGATTTGCGTTACAGACCCATGTGTGTAATGCCGTGGTTCTTGTCACCAGGACCCGATTATATCTTCGAGGGTTGAAAAACCATCAGAACACATTTGAGTTTAGAGTGTAACACAGAGTAGTAATAAAATATATATTTTTCCAACCGTTAATTTCTATAATATCGTGTAGGTATATACAATATTTCTACTGAAAATATTATATATGCAGCTATACTCGCAAAAAAGTCAAATACACCATATTATTCCACACCGATAATATGACATATAGAATGTCAATCTGTTTATTTGAGTATGAAGGCTATGTTATATTTCGGCCCTCGCTTTCGCATTCGAACTAGCGGCAGAAGTCGTCTGGTTCCACAATACTCCTAACTATCGTCTGTGATAGCGCACGTAATGACGGCGAAGGCCACCAGGTGGAGAAACAGTGCGGGTCAGCTTCAGCTCGTGACTGGACCCTGGGGATTGTTACTTGGGGCGTGGGTGATGTGGCTGTTCATCGGCGCGTACGCGATCACGCCGTCGAGCATCCTGTCGGTCGTCATGTCGTCGTTCGGAATCAGAGAGGCGGCAGCGGCCTGGATCATCACGATGCCGCAGGTGTCCGCGACTCTCGTGGGCCTCCCCATCGGGATGTACCTCGACCGCGTCGACAATCGACTCGCGATTACCGGGTCCACGTTCGTGCTGGCGTTCGCTGGCGTCTGGGGATGGCTCGCCGGCGACGCCGGCGCGTACTACTGGCTGCTGGCGTCGCGGCTCGTCGGCGGTATCACGCTGGTCACGCTCTGGACGGCGACGACGAACGTCCTGAGCAACGCGTTCCCGGTCAGCCAGCGCGCGACGGCGATTGGCGTGTTCAGCACCGGCTATCCGACGGGCTACGCGTTCGGACAGTTCGCCGGACCGATGGTCGCGACGCGTCTCCCGTGGGCCGCGACGTTCGCCGTCTTCGGCGTCGGCACGCTTCTCGGATACGCCATCTTCGCCTTCGCGGGACGGAAACTCACTATCGACCGCGGAGCGGGCTCGACGCCGGAGCTGGCCGACTTCAAAGCAGTCCTGACGAATCCGGGCGTCTGGGGAGTCTGCGCGCTCTCCTTCTTCGTGTACATGCTCTACATGGTGTTCAACGGCTGGATGCCGACCTACATGGCGCAGACGTTCGACCTCTCGCTCACTCGGAGCGGCCTGTTCACGGCGATCTTTCCAGCCATCGGCCTGCTGTCACGTCCGCTCGGCGGGGCCATCTCGGATCGGCTGTTCGAACAGCGACGGCGGCCCGTCGTCCTCGTCTCCTTCCTCGGAAGTGGCGTCGCCGTCGTCGGGCTGTACTACAGCGCGACCGTGGCTCTGCTGCTCGGATCGCTCGTCGTCGCGGGGTTCTTCATCCAACTCCAGATCGGGCTCCTGTACACGTACGTCCAGGAGTTCATCGCGCCGAACGTCGCGGGCACGGCGATCGCCATCGTGAGCGTCGTCGGGTGGGGGGCCTCGTTCCTGGGACCCGTCGCCGTGGGCACGCTGATCCAGTCGACGGGCTCCTACGCGGTCATCTTCGGCTACGCGCTGGTGCTCGCCGTCGCTGGCGTCGCCGTGGTCGTCGTCATCGACGAAGCAAAAGAAACGGGCGCTTAACCGAGGAGGTACGCCAGCACGGGGATCCGCTCGACGAGCGGCTGCCCGCCGAAGTCCATCTTCTCGACGTAGGCGTCCAGCCCGAGGATGCGGCCCGCGCCGAAGGCCGCGACGGCGAGGAACACGAGCATGTACGCGAAGTCACCGTTGATCATGCCGTGTTCGACGCTCCAGTTGCTGAAGTAGAACATCAGCATCATGAACGCGCCCCAGAAGGCCGCGAACCTGGTGGCGAGTCCGACGATGAGCGCCGCGCCGATGAGGAACTCGCCCCACGGGATGGCGACCGTCAGGAACTCGGCGAACCACGTCGTCGTCCCCATCCACTGGAAGGTACCGTACAGCGGGCTGGCTTCCGGCACCGCGTGGGTGAGATAGCCGACCGCGCTGAACGGCTCGGCTGCGACGATCTTCACGTAGCCGGCGTGTAGGAACGCATACCCCATCATCAGTCGCAGGGCCAGCACGAACCACGCGCTCAGGCTGTGTGCCTTCCCCTTTACCGTCACGCCGCCGATTCGACTCTCGAACTCGTTCACTCTGTCTGTGGTGGTTGCCATGTTCCTCAACCTCTACACATTTCTTCTCAGAGAGGTACAATATACCCCTATTCGTGTTCTCATCGGCCGAGAAACACCAATTTCGGCATTCTCGAAATCAGAGAACCGATAGGTGTCAGGGACGCCTCGATCCCGCGCCGACCATCGGCGTAGTTCGAAGGCCTTAAAGTCGGGAACGGGAAACCACATACCAACTCGCTGGCGACGGGCACCAGCGGGCACCTGCGAACGCAGGTCGGAATGTGGCTGGAGAGGTCGACGACCTCAGGACGCGGCTACGCCGCCGAATCCGGCTGAACCATCAACGCCCGAGGTGACAACATATGGCACGAAGCTTCTACTCCCACATCCGGGACGCGTGGAAGAACCCGGACGAGGGCAAGCTCGCAGAACTGCAGTGGCAGCGAAAACAGGACTGGCGCGAACAAGGCGCCATCGAGCGCGTCGAGCGCCCGACCCGCCTCGACAAGGCCCGTTCGCTGGGCTACAAGGCGAAGCAGGGCGTCGTCGTCGCTCGCGTCAGCGTCCGCAAGGGCGGCGCGCGCAAGCAGCGGTTCACCGCCGGACGCCGCAGCAAGCGGCAGGGCGTCACCCGCATCACGCGCCGGAAGAACCTCCAGCGCATCGCCGAGGAGCGCTCGACGCGGAAGTACCGCAACCTCCGCGTTCTGAACTCCTACTGGGTCGGTGAAGACGGCCGACAGAAGTGGTTCGAGGTCATCCTCGTCGACCCGAACCACCCGGCCATCGAGAACGACGACGACCTCAACTGGATCTGTGACGACGTTCACGACGGCCGCGCGTTCCGTGGCCTGACGAGCGCCGGCACGCGCGGTCGTGGGCTGCAGGAGAAGGGCAAGGGCACCGAACACACCCGCCCGAGCGTCTCCGGCGGCCAGGGTCGCGGTAAGTAACGACTTCTCGGCGGTTCGCCGCCGTTACTCTTCGAAGAACGAGTCCACCAGCTTTCGCTCTGCCGCGCGGAGGTGCTGGTGGTACGTCGCGGGCGAGACGTCCATCGAGTCCGCGAGTTCCTCACCCGAGATGCCCCGCGGCCAGTCGAAGAAGCCGCCGGCGTACGCCTTCCGGAGCGCCATCAACTGGCGGTCCGTGAGCCGGTCGGCGAGCGCCGTCATGAACTCCCGTTTCGTTCGGCCCGGCCGCTCGGACTCGCGATACGCCAGGAGGTCGACGTCGGGATAGGCGTCCTCCACGCGGTCGGTGACCTCGCGTACGTCCGCCGTCGAGGGCAGTTCGACCCGCATGGTCGCGCGGTCCCCGTCGGCCGTGATGGCCTTCGTCTCTGCTCCGTAGTCCGCCAGGAGCGATACGACCGGAGGTTCGGGGACGACGAACTCGAACCGTCCGGTGTCCTCGAAGTCCGTCAGGTGTGTCACTCGCGTTATGTCTGGCTGCTCGGCACCGAACGTGACCACCTCGTCGGCCGGCGCTCCCGCTACGTCCAGATAGACGGCGGTCGACCCGTCCGGCTGTTGCTGGGAGCCGTGATACTCGACCGTACAGTCCGCCGTCGCCGCGAGGTCGACGAAGAACGCATCGACGTTCGAGACGTCGAGTTCGAGTTCGGTCACGCGGTCCGCCGTCAACAACTGTCGCGTCTCGCGAGCGTTGATCGCCGTCGAGATAGCGGTCCCCAGCGCGTGCAACACAGCAGTCTCGCGCTCGTCGAAGACGTGGGTCTCCGCGGCGTAGACGTGGAGGACGCCGTAGAACGCGTCGTTGTAGCGCAGTGGAATCGCCGCCACGGCCCCCGGTTCGTCGCCGCAGACGACCCGGTGGAGCGAGTCTTCCGGGAGGTCAGCGACGTCCTGCACGGTCTGGATCGAACCCGACTCCATCGCTCGCACGGTCGGGTCCGCCGCCTCCGACAGCGGGATGGCCGGGTCGTCGGGCAGGAGGTCGGCACCGGCCCACTCGCTACAGCGGAGTTCCTCGGCCACCATGTCCTCGTGGCCGACCCACGCGAGGACGTATGGGTCGACCGCCGCGATGCGTTCGCAGACCTGCCGTTCGATCTCTGCCCGGGACTCCCCGTGGGTCACCGCCTTCATCACCTCCTCGACGAGCCCGTCGATGCGTTCCAGCAGGTGTTCCAGCTTCTGCCGCTCGGCCTCCAGCGCTTCGGCGCGGCGTTCCGCCGCCATCTCCGCCAACTTCCGTTGTGTAATGTCGACGTGGGCGATGACGGCAGCACCCTCGTCGCTCTCCGTCAGCGGGGCGACGCGCATCAGAAACCATCGTTTCTGATTCGGCGAGTGACAGGGGTACTCCTGTTTGAAGAGCGTCGCCTCGCCGTCGAGGACGTCACGGATACCCGCGACGGCCTCGCGTGCGAAATCGTCCGACTTGGCGTCGACGTTCTCGAAGTAGTTCTCACCGACGAGATTCGACTGCGTCCCGAAGTCGTCCCAGGCCCGATTCGTCGACAGAATCGTCCCCTCGGCGTCGAGGACGGCGATATTTATCGGGAGCGTGTCGAGCGTCAACCGGGCCAGCGAGTCGGACGTTATCATGATTGCA
Source organism: Haloarculaceae archaeon H-GB1-1 (assembly GCA_029688825.1). Lineage (GTDB taxonomy): Archaea > Halobacteriota > Halobacteria > Halobacteriales > Haloarculaceae > JARUKX01. The sequence goes on from JARUKX010000019.1 coordinate 43,338, forward strand.
GAACAGGTATGCCGTACTTGGCGGTACCCACAGGTAAGCCTTGCTGGCTCCGCCCAGAGACGCCTACCGCTCCGAGCCGGAGCGTGGCGGGTGGAGGAAGAGTCCGTCGAGCAACGCGAGTGCGCCGACGACGGAGGCGGCCATCACCGCGTTCCGGACGGGAATCGCCAGGAGCTGTCCGACGAACAGCGAGGCGACGAAGGCGACGGGGATGACCGCGAGCGTGAGGTCGTATCTGGACAGCGACTCCGGTAGTAGTCGATCGACTGGCGATGCAGCTGACTCCGAGTAGTCACTGTCGAGCACGTTTGTACCACCTCTCTACCGCTTAGTATGCACCAAGCCAGTATAAATGTTATCTCAGTGATGACGATTGAACCGCCACGAAAACAATCTGGATGGGCATCAAACGCTCTAGATTGGGTTTGCATAACTTATGGCCGAGAAGCGGACCCCGACCGTCCCTGCGATTCCGAAACGGTCGGGAAAAACCACAGCCGCCCGGTGGCGTCGGACGGCTACTCCTCGTCGTCGATGACCTCGATGCCGCGGTTGTTGACCGCGCTGGGGTCCAGGCCGACTTCTTCGAGGAACTGCTTGTACTCGCGTTCGCACTTCTCGGCCTTCTGCTGGCGCTCTGAGGCGCGGTCACAGAGCTGGACGAGGTCCTCGGGAACGTCGTGACTGTGGACGATCCAGTGGTTGATGAGGTCGCTCAGCCGCCGAATCGGCGACGTGAAGTGGCCGTAGATCTCGAAGTTGAGCGCGTGGTGGCCGCCGAAGGGATCGTTCATGTACTTCGCGCGCGGCATCACCTTCATCACGGCCCACTGGATCTTGCCGAGTTGGCGACCTGGGGCCTGCTCCAGCGTCGCGTTGACCGCCTTCCGCGGATCGTCCCAGGTGTCGCCCGGGATGGAGACCCCGTCGAGGTCCTGGATCTCCCGCAGCGCCTCGTCCCACTCGTCGGGGCTGGGCTGTGGGTGGACGCGGTACATCGCCTCGACGCCACGGTCCCACATGAGAACGTGCGTGACGGCCTTGTTGGCCTTGAGCATGCACTCCTCGATGATGGTGTGCGCGCGGTCCCGGGAGGGATTGAGGACGAGCGATCCGTCCTCCTTGCGCTGTTCGTGCATCTGCTCGGCGAGTTCCCACACCATCTGGGACTTCTCGTGGAGGTCGACGTCGGGGTCCTCCAGCACGTCGTCGAGGGCGTCGGGGTCGTCGAGGATCTTCTCGCACTCGGTGTAGGTGAGCCGGGCGTCACTCCGGATGACGGACTTGTAGATCTCGATGTTCTCGTAGGAGAGCGTCTCCGGGTCGAGATGCATCTCGACGGTGTGGGCCAGTCGGTCCTCGTTGGGGACCAGCGAACAGACCGTCTCGGCCAGCACCGGCGGGAGCATGTGGATGGTGTACGCCGGCAGGTACACGGTGTTCCCGCGCTCGACGGCCTCCGTCCACATCTCGGTCTCGGGATTGACGTAGTGAGTCACGTCGGCGATGTGGACCCACAGCACGTACTCGTCGTCTCGCTTCTCGATGGAGAGGGCGTCGTCGAAGTCCTGGGCGTCGATGGGGTCGGTGGTCCAGGTCGTCATGTCCCGGAGGTCCCGGCGCTCGTCGACCTCGTCCTGGATCTCCTGCTGGATGTCCTCGGTTCTGGCCTCGGCCTCGTCGAGAACGTCCTGGGGAAAGCCGTCACGGATGTCGAACTTCTCGAACAGCTCCTCGCGCTTGTTCGCAAGGTGACGGGCCATCTCCTCGTCGATCTCGACGGGACCCTGTCCCTCGGCTGTCCCGGCGTAGGCCTGCTCACCCTCCGGATGGTCGGTCATGTCGACGGATACGACCAGCCGACAGTTATGGCTATCGACAACGGAGACGGCTACTGCTCTTCGAGCGGACCGTACCGGTCTTCGACGAGGTCGGCGTAGCGTTCGAAGAACGTGTCTCGGTCTGACTCACCGGCCTCGGCGTCCAGCAGCAGCGCCTCGAGGTCATCGCGCGGCTGGTGGCACAGGCTTCGGTCGCAGGGCTTGCAGAGGAACTCGAACTCCTTGCCGCGTCGTTCCCAGCGGTCCCCGTGCTTGTCGTATTCGCGTGCGTCGTTCCGGGGGAGTGACTTCCCGCAGGCGATACAGGTCACGGACGCGCCACCTCGGTTGTCACGCGACGGCCACATACGTTGGAATACGGATGGTGGTGCCTTATACTGTCGGCTGTCACTTGCAACGGCGTCGTCGAACGGGCGACGTCGGGGGCAGACTGACAGCCGGCAGTAGTGAGTCGGCTGTCACTTGCAACGGCGTCGTCGAACAGACGACGTCGAGGACGGACTGACAGCCGGCAGTAGTGAGTCGACGGCGACCAGCGCCATCGAACGGGCGATTTATGCACGGAGACGGCAAGGGACCAACATGAACGTCAAATCGCGTCACCACCTTCGGGCGGACGCAATCGACGACATCGAGACGGCGCTGGCGGACAACCTCGGCGTCGAACTCGACGCGGACAGCTTCGAGAAGGTCGAGTTCGAGGACAGCGACTGGGACGTCGTCCTCGTCGACGGCGACCCGCTGGTCCTCTACGTCGACGACGAGCCGTTCCTCACGGTCCAGGGCGCGAACGCCTACCCACCAGAGAAGCACGTCGTGACCGTCGACGCCGGCGCGATCTCCTTCGTCAGCGACGGCGCGGACGTCATGCGGCCGGGCATCGTCGAGGCCGACGTCGACATCTCCAGCGACGACCTCGTCGCCATCAACGAGGAGGGCCACGGGAAGTTCCTCGCCATCGGTCGCGCGAAGACTGCGGGCGACGACATGGTCGGCGACAGCGGCAAGGTCGTCGAGTCGATCCACCACGTTGGCGACGATCTATTCGAGTTCACAGTGTAGAACGGCCAGAACTGGCGGTTTCGGGAGTGGTCAGCAGAGATCACAGCCACGCCGGCCGACACTGGACGCGTTGGGTGCGTAGAAACGAGGTGTAGCGACCTGCAGGGGACACGGCCGCTACGCCAGGGGTAGCAGACAGCATACGCGCACGATAGGGCAACCGAGGGGCGCGTACGTGTCGAATTCGCTGCCTGCGAATCTTCTTTCTCCACGTATTGGTTTAAATTTTTTGCGACTGGTGAGATTATTTCGCCCGACGGGGAGTGGGTGGTCGGGGATAGTGGGTCCCGAACGGGGGGAGTCGCCCCGGACGATTTAACGCTGAACCGACTAGTACGGAACGCATGTCGAACCAAACCTCGAGAACGCGGCGGCGATTCCTCCATCTGACCGGCGTGTCGGCGCTGACAGGGTTGGCAGGCTGTGGCGGCGGTGGCGGTGACGGAAACGGCGGCGAGACGGAGACGGCGATGGGCGACGGCGAAACGGAGACGGCGATGGGCGACGGCGAAACGGAGACGGCGATGGGCGACGGCGAAACGACTGCAGCAAGCGACGAGGTGCCGGAGGAATACGTCACTGCGACGTCACTCGGCGGAACGCAGCGAGACCCGGACGGCCTCTCCTCGAAAGAATCGGTCAACTACCAGTCCGAACCGAACGAGGGCAATCAGTGCTCGGGCTGTCAGTTCTACATCGAGGACAAGAACGGCGACGGAATGGGCGCCTGTGCCATCGTCGAGGGCCTCATCGCACCGGATGCGTGGTGTGCGAGCTACGTGGCCTACGAGGGCTGACACTCCTCTTGACGGCGGTCGCCGGCTCCTCCCCCGCGTAGGTTTATACGCGATACCGGGCCCAGCTACCCCGTGGGACATCGAGCACTCGTCGCGTACGAGCGACCGGACGGCTGGGCGTGTCACCGCTCGCAGTGGGGAGCGCACCAACTTCGATTGCAGACCGAGGTGACGGCGGAGACGCCGTTCGGGCGACCGCCCGACGACCCACCCGTCGAGCAGACGCCTCGCCGCCGAGTCGAGTCGTTCGACGAGGTCGTCGCCGCGGTGGACTTCCTGGCTCACGAAGCCATCTACGTCGTGGATTCGGCGTTCGCGGTGACGAGCTACGTGGCGGTGTGGCTGGGCGTCGAGACGGGAGCCAGCAACGAGCGCGATCCGAGCGACGGCGTGTGCGTGGCCGTGGCCGACGATGCGGAGGCCGAGACCCTTCGGCGGCGGATCCGCGTGCTGAAGACGGTCCTCGGCCGCGCCGTCGACGACGGCCGACTGGACGAGGCCGTGGCGAGCCGGCGATTGGAGCGGCGCGTACGGGCGCTGGCCGGGGACCGACGGGTGCTGCCGTGACCGCGAGACGGCGCGGCGTTTTTGTACGCCCGCATCCAACGGCGGGTAGTGACCGCGAGCGACCAGCGGCGACGAGTGGAGACGGAGCTACGACCGGGCCACGATGCGGCGAGAGAGGTCGTCGCAACGGCACGCGAGCGGGGCGACCTCGTGACGGTGTTCGGCCGGTGTACGGTCGAGTACGAGGGCCGAGCGAGCAGCTATCTCGGCCCGGGCGACCGCCACGTGATGCTGAAGCCCGACGGGACGGTGCTGGTCCATACCGACGAGGGCCAGCAACCGGTGAACTGGCAACCGCCGGGCTGTACGCACGACGCGACGCTCGCGAACGGGCAGCTCGAAGTCCGCAGCGAGCGGACCACCCCCGAGGAGTCCATCGTGGTCAGTTTCGAGCGCGTCCAGCAGGTCTCGGCGTTCGCGATGGAGGACTCGAGCGAACTCTCCGTGTCCGGCACCGAAGCGGACCTCAAACAGCGCATCCTCGACGAGCCGGACCTGGTGGAACCGGGGTTCACGCCGCTGGCCACCGAGCGCCAGACGCCGGCGGGCGCGGTCGACGTCTACGGCGAGGACGCGGAGGGGCGGGTCGTCGTCGTGGAGCTTAAGCGGCGGCGAGTCGGCCCCGACGCCGTCGGCCAGCTCGACCGCTACGTCCAGGCGGTCGAACGCGACCTGCACGCCGAGTCGGAGGTCCGCGGCGTGCTGGTCGCCCCGTCGGTGACCGATCGCGCGCGGACGCTCCTGGGCGAGAAGGGTCACGGGTTCGTCGCGGCGACGCCCGACGGGGAGTGAGTCACTGCACAGGAGTCGCGCGAACGGCCTCCGTGCGGTCGGCGAGCAGCGCGACGACGCGTGCACATCGCGACAGTTCCTCGCTTCCGAAGCGGCTCCTCGGCACGCGGTAGACGACTTCCGAGGACGTGATGGAGATCTCGCCCGGTTTGACCGCGTCCATCAGCGCCGACTGGACCGGGACGGTCAGGAGGTCGGCGGCGTCGCCGGACTCGACCGTGAACGGCTCCAGGGCCATCGGGTCGTCCACGTGAGCGTTCAGCGTGACGTCGAGCGGGTCGGAGACGCCCCTGACTGGCGTGCGAAAGGCGGTCCGGTTGCGTGGACGAACCCCGGCTTCGTAGGGCTCGACGCGAACGGTTCGGTCCTCGACGACACCGGTGATAGGTGGGCGACCGATGGCGCGGCCGAGCCACGAGTCCGTCGCGGGCTCGAACCCGGCGGCTCTCGCGTTGTCGAGCCACGCCTCACCCTGGCGGAACCGGAGCGCGATCACGCCCACGAGCCAGAAGACGGCGACGAAGGTCGCGAGGACCGTCATCGCCCCCTGGCCCGACCACTGCGCCCGGATCGTGACCAGCATCACGACGAGGAACGCGGTCCACGCGAGCACGAGACCGCCGGTCGAGGCGTGGCGACGCCACGTTTTCATGACATGAGCTAACACGGGTCGGGCGAGCAAAAAGTTCCGGGCTCACTCCCGGAGTCGGTCCTGAACCTCGGAGAGGACCGACAGCGCCTCCATGGGCGTCGTCCGTGCGAGGTCGAGCGAGCGAAGGCGAGCGGCTACGTCGTCCGGGAGCGTCGACCCCTCGGACGGATCGGGCCTGCTCGGGCCGCCCTCCCGGTCGGTGTCGTCACGTTCCCCCTCGGCCGCGGCCAGCAGGTCGCGCGCCCGCTCGACGACGGGGCCGGGGACGCCGGCCATTCCGGCCACCTCGACGCCGTAGGACGCGGACGCGGGTCCGCGAGCAATCTCGTGGTCGAACACGACCTCGCCGTCCGAGGACGGGGCGCCGTCCGGCCCGGTCCGGGTCGTCTCGAAGTGGAGATTGAAGACGCCGTCGAGGTCGGCGGCCAGTTCGGTCAGCTCGTGGTGGTGCGTCGCGAAGAGCGTGAACGCGCCGAGCTCGTCGTGGACGTGCTCGGTGACCGCGCGGGCGATGGCGAGGCCGTCGGCCGTCGAGGTCCCGCGTCCGACCTCGTCCAGCAGGACGAGCGATTTCTCGGTGGCGTTGTCCAGGATGTCCGCGAGTTCGAGCATCTCGATCATGAACGTCGAGCGCCCACCGGCGATGTCGTCGCTCGCGCCCACGCGGGTGAACACCCGGTCGATGATTGGGAGGCTGGCGTCGGCGGCGGGGACGAAGCTCCCCGCCTGCGCGAGGACGGCCAGCAGCGCGACCTGGCGCATGTAGGTCGACTTGCCGCTCATGTTCGGTCCCGTGACAACCGCGAGGAACTCCTCGCGGTCGAGGTGGGCGTCGTTCGGAACGAACGAGTCCTCGGTGCGCTCGACGACGGGGTGGCGACCGTCGACGACGGCGAACTCGTCGCCGCCGACCTCGGGGCAGACGTACCCGCGCGTCGCGGCGACGTGGGCGAACGACACGAGCACGTCCAGCTGGGCGAGAACGTTCGCGAGCGCCTGCACGCGTTCGGACTCGGCGGCGACGGCGTCGCGCACCTCCCGGAAGAGCCGGTGTTCGAGGTCGTCGGCGCGCTGCTCGGCGCGCAGAATCTCGTCCTCCCGGGCTTTCAGTTCGGGCGTGTAGAATCGCTCGGAGTTCTTCAGCGTCTGCCGGCGCGTGTAGTCGTCGGGAACGCTGTCGAGGTTCGGGTTCGTGACCTCGATGTAGTAGCCGTGGACGGAGTTCTGCCCGACCTTCAGCGAGTCGATGCCGGTGCGCTCGCGCTCCTGTGCTTCCAGCGAGTCGATCCACTGCTTGCCGTCGCGCTCGGTCGTCCTGAGAGCCGACAGTTCGTCGTCGTAGCTCGGTCTGATGACGTCGCCCTCGGTTATCTCCCGGGGCGGATCCGCCCGTATCGCGTCGTCGATCAGGTCCCGAACGTCCGCGAGTTCGTCGAGGTTGTCCCGGAGCGTTCGCAGTCGCTCGCTCTCGACGTCGGCGAGGACGCCCGCGACGTCGGGGACGACCGCGAGCGTGTCGTGCAGCGACCGCAGGTCGCGGGCGTTGGCGCGGCCGCGGGACACCCGCGAGATGAGGCGTTCGAGGTCGTAGACGTCCCGGAGAAGGTCGTGGGCTCGCTCGCGGACCTGTACGTCGCGGGTGAGTTCGCCGACGGCGTCGTGTCGGGCCTCGATGCGGGCCTGCTCGACGAGCGGGCGGCGAAGCCAGTCGGTGAGCTTGCGCCGCCCCAGCGCACAGGCGGTCTCGTCCAGCACGTCCACCAGCGTCAGCCCCTCGCGACCGTGGACCGCGCGGCGTTCGAACAGTTCGAGGCTGTCCAGCGCCACGCGGTCCAGCAGCATGTACTCCCGCGGGTCGTACCGCGTGACGTGGTTGAGGTAGTCGAGGTGGTCGCGCTCGCCGGCGCGGGCGTACTCCGCGTACGCGAGCAGCGCCCCGCAGGCGCGAATCTCGGCGTCGCTGGCCAGCAGTCGGTCCGCCGGGCCGAAGTACTCGGCGACGAGGTCGCTGGCTGCGTCGAGATCGAACGCCGCCTCGTCGTACGGCGAGACCATGCAGTCCGCGTCGAACGGGTCGTCGGTGACCGCGGGGCCGACGATGGCCTCGGCGGGGGCGAAGCGGCCGAGTTCGTCTTCGATGGTGGAGAGGCTCTCGGAGCCGGTCGCGTAGAAGTCACCGGTCGAGACGTCCAGCAGTGCGAGGCCGTAGCCGTCGGTGAGACAGGCGACGTAGTTGTTGTCCGCGCCGTCGAGCAGTTCGTCCTCGGTGAGCGTCCCCGGCGTGACGATGCGCGTGACCGCGCGGTCGACGACGCCGCTCGCTTCCTCGGGGTCTTGCACCTGGTCGGCGATGGCGACGCGGTAGCCGGCGTCGAGCAGCCGTTCGACGTACGACTCGGCGTTGTCGATGGGGATGCCGGCCATCGGATACTGGCCCGTCGAGTCCTCGCGCTTCGTGAGCGTGATCTCCAGCAGGCGAGCGATGGTCTCGGCGGCCTCGCAGAACGCCTCGTAGAAGTCACCTACCTGGAAGAGAACGAGCGAGTCGTCGTACGTCCTGCAGAGGTCGAAGTACTGCGCCATCATCGGCGTCAGCTCGTCGGCTCGTTCGGCCATCTTCTCCGGTGGCCCGAGCGCCGCGTCCATGCGAGAGTGGCAGTAGCCGCGCGGGGATATACGCTCGGGATTCGCTCGACACGGACGGGGTCTGCTGGCGTCTCAGGTTCGGCGGACGTACAGCACCACGATGCCTGCGGCGAGCAACAGGAGGCCCCACCACAGCGACGGGCCGGGGAGGACTTCGAGCAGCAGCGTCACGATGCCCGAGGACAGCAGCGACCATCCGATCGTCGTCTGGTAGGTCACGTGAGGCCGTACGAGTGCGAGTCGGAAAGGACCCGGGAGGGGCTCCACCGAGGGGTGTCCTCCATCCAAGGTAGTGAGTGTCAAGCGCAGAGATTTTTGCCGTAACTCATAGTTATACAGACTTGGAGATATATGAGTATCAAACATGACCTCCGACGACGGGTTCCGGTTCGGCACGCGCTGCGTCCACGCTGGCCAGGAGGAGCCTGACCCCGCGACAGGGGCCCGCGCCCCTCCCATCTACCAGACTACCTCCTACGTGTTCGACGACGCCGAAACGGCCGCTGACCTCTACGCCCTCGAAGGTGACGGCAACGTCTACTCACGGTTCGACAACCCCACGGTGACGATGCTGGAGAACCGTCTGGCGGACCTCGAAGGCGGGACCGCCGCCGTCTGCACCGGTTCGGGCATGGCCGCCTTCGACGCCGCGACGCTCGTCCTCGCATCGAACGGCGACAACATCGTCTCCGCATCCTCCATCTACGGCGGTACCCACTCCTATCTCACCAACACCGCCAGTCGCCGCGGCATCGAGGCGCGTTTCGTCGACACGCTCGACTACGACGAGTACCGCGCGGCCATCGACGACGACACGGCGTTCGTCCACCTGGAGACCATCGGGAACCCGTCGCTCGTGACCGCGGACATCGAGCGCGTCGCGGACATCGCCCACGAGAACGGAGCCCCGCTCGTCGTCGACAACACGTTCGGCACGCCCTATCTCTGCAACCCCCTCGACCACGGTGCGGACATCGTCTGGGAGTCGACGACGAAGTGGATCCACGGCTCGGGCACCACTGTCGGCGGCGTCCTCGTCGACGGCGGGAGCTTCCCCTGGACCGAGTACCCCGAAAAGTACCCCGAACTCGGCGCACCGAATCCCGCCTTCGACGGCACGACCTTCGCCGACGCCTTCGGCGACCGGGCGTTCGCCGTCGCCACGCGCCACCGTGCCGTCCGAAGCCTCGGCGACGGACAGTCGCCGTTCGACGCCTGGGCGACGCTCCAGGGCCTGGAGACGCTCGCGCTCCGGATGGAGCGACACTGCGAGAACGCCCAGGCCGTCGCTGAATACTTAGCGGACCACCCCGAAGTGGCGTGGGTGACCTATCCCGGCCTGGACGACCACGAGACCCACGAGACCGCCTCGAAGTACCTGGAGGGCGGGTACGGCGGCATCGTCACCTTCGGACTGAAGGGCGGCTACGACGCGGGCGTCGGCGTCTGCGAGGAGACCGATCTCGCGCAGTTCCTCGCGAACATCGGCGACGCGAAGACGCTCGTCATCCACCCCGCCTCGACCACGCACGCCCAACTGAGCGAGGAGGAACAGCGCGCGAGCGGCGTCACGCCCGACCTGCTCCGACTCTCGGTGGGCATCGAGGACGTCGAGGACGTCGTCGCCGATCTCGACCGGGCTATCGCGGAGGTGGCGACATGAACCACGAGCGCGAGACCGTCTCGCTCGGCGCGTTCGAGTTCGAGAGCGGCGAGTCCATCCCCGAACTGGAGATCGCCTACGAGGCGTACGGCGAGTTCGACGGTGACAACGCGATTCTCGTGTGTCACGCGCTGACCGGGAGCGCCCACGTCGCCGGCCACCGCCACCAGGAGGGGACAGCGGGGCAAGCCCGCGCCTGGTGGGACGACATCGTGGGTCCAGGCAAAGCCATCGACACCAACGAGTACTTCGTCGTCTGCGCGAACGTCCCCGGCTCGTGCTACGGGACGACCGGGCCGGCGAGCGAGAACCCGGAGACGGGCGAACCCTACGGGACCGACTTCCCGCCGGTGACCGTGACCGACTGGACGAACGCCCAGCGCGCGCTGCTGGACGAACTCGGCATCCCCCACCTCCACGCGGTCGTCGGCGGCAGCGTCGGCGGCATGAACGTCCTCGAGTGGGCGAAACAGCACCCCGACCACGTCGAGCGCATCGCGCCCATCGCCACCGCCTCGCGCGTCGACTCGCAGTGTCTCGCACTCGACGCCATCGCCCGCCGCGCAATCACCACCGATGCGGCGTGGCAACACGGCGACTACTACGGCGACGGCGACGGTCCGACGGAGGGGCTGGCGCTCGCCCGGCAGATCGGCCACATCATGTACCTCTCGAAGGCGTCGATGGAGAAGAAGTTCGGCCGCCGGTCGGCCGGGCGGGACGCGACGCGGACGTTCCCGACCGACCCCGCAGCGGGCTTTTTCCCGTACCGCGACGTCGAGTCCTACCTCGATTACAACGCCGAGAAGTTCGTCGACCGCTTCGACGCCAACTCGTATCTCTATCTCACGCGGGCGATGGACAACTACGACCTCTCGGCCGGCTTCGAGAGCGACGCCGACGCGCTCGCGGCGTACGACGGCGAGGCGCTCGTCATGTCGTTCACCGGCGACTGGCACTTCACCGTCGGCCAGTCCGAATCGCTCGCGGAGAGTCTGCGCTCCAGCGACGTACCGACGGCCCACCACGTCGTCGAGTCCGACCACGGCCACGACGCGTTCCTCGTCGAACCGGAGAACGTCGGCCCGCCGCTGGCGGACTTCCTGGAGGTCGGCGTCGGCGGGAAGGCCATCAGCGACACGCTCGACGACGAGACGGACACCGATCTGGAGTTCGCTCCGGTCCACTCCAGTCTCATCTCGGATTGAGAGAACGCGGGCAGAATTTTATACCCCACCCGGGCGTCAGGTGACATATGAGCGACACCGACGAGACCGTTCGACTGGCGTTCGGCGAGGCCGTCTACGACGAGGAGGGCAACCAGCTCGGTCAGATTCGCGGCTTCGACGAGCACGGCTTCTACGTCACGACCGACGAAGGGATCGAGGCGTTGTCGAGCGAGCACCTCACGACCGGCAAGGCGGCCGAGGCCGAACTGATGTGGCGCTGCTGGGAGTGTGGCGCGATGGGCGACATCGAAGAGCTCCCCGAGGAGTGTCCCGACTGCGGCGCTCCGAAGGAGGAGATCTACTACTGGACCGAGGACTGATCGGCCGTGGAGGTGCTGGTCTTCGGGGCCGGCAGCCTCGGCAGCCTCGTCGGCGGCCTGCTGGCGCGGAGCCACGAGGTGACCCTCGTCGGCCGCGACCCACACGTCACCGCGATTCGCGAGCGCGGACTACACGTAACGGGCGAGTTCGAGTTCACCGTCCACCCCGACGCGCGGACGGAACCTCCTGAATCGGCCGACCTCGCGGTCGTGACGGTGAAAGCGTTCGATACCGAGACCGCGGCCCGTGCCCTCGGTTCGTGTTCGCTCGACGCCGCGCTCTCGCTCCAGAACGGGATGGGAAACGAGGAAACGCTCGCCACGCGGCTCGCGTGCCCCATTCTCGCGGGCACCTGTACGTACGGCGCACGGCTGTCCGACCCCGGCGTCGTGGAGTGTACGGGACTCGGCGAGGTCGTCCTCGGACCGCCCGGCGGCGGCGAGAGCGAGCACGCCGAGCGGGTCGGCGGCGCGTTCAGCGCGGATCTCGAAACCCACGTCTCTCCGGAGATGCCCCGACGGCTCTGGGAGAAGCTGGCCGTCAACGCCGGCATCAACCCCGTGACCGCGCTCGCGCGGGTCCGCAACGGCGCGCTCGTCGACGGCCCGACGAGCGACCTCGCGCGGGAAGCGGCCGCCGAGACGGCACGCGTCGCCCGCGAACAGGGTGTCGACCTCGACGACGAGACTGCCGTCGAGGCCGTCGCCTCGGTCGCGACAGCCACCGCCGACAACACCTCCTCGATGTTGCAGGACGTTCAGTCGACCTCCCGAACGGAGATCGACGCCATCAGCGGCTACGTCGTCGAGCGAGCCGAGACGACCGTCCCCGTCAATCGAACGCTCGCCGCCCTCCTCCGCGGCTGGGAACGCGGCGTCGCCGTCCGATAGCGAGGCGCGCTTTTCGTCGAGCGTGTATGAATGTGGCAAACATTCAAATAGGAAGCTGACAGAATTGCACTCCAGTATCACCGCTTCCACAATGCCGGATTCGTACTACAAATCGGTCTTCGAGAACATCGGCGATGGCGTGTTGGTCCACGACGTCGAGACCGGCGAGATCCTCGACGCCAACCAGCAGTACTGCGACCTCCTGGGGTATCCGCCGGACGAGATGACGGACCTGTACGTCGACGACCTCGTCGTCGAGGACTGGGAGTGGCCGGCGACGCCGACGGAACTCGTCGAAGCGGCGCGCGAAGACGGATCGGTGTCGACCGAGTGGCATCTGAAACGCGAGAGCGGTGAGCGGTTCTGGGCCGAAGTGACGGTCTCGCTCATCGAGACCGACACCGACGAACTCGCCCTGGCAAGCGTCCGGGACGTCACCGAACGGAAGGAACAGCAGCAGGCCCGCAAGCGGTTCGAGAAGCTCTACCGCACGCTCGTCGAGTACCTACCCGCGGCGGGCATCGTCATCCTCGACAGCGACTACCGAGTGACGGCAGGCCTCGGGCAGGGTCTCCCGGGAACGCCCGTCTCCGACCCGAGTTCGCTCATCGGGATGCACGTCGAGGAGTTCGTCCCGGAGGCGCACTACGAGACCGTCATGCCCATCTACGCCTCGGCGTTCGAGGGCGAACAGTCGACGTTCGAGGCACCCTACGAGGACCAGTGGGTCCGCATCTACGTCGCGCCCATCGAGGAGGGCGAGGAGATTCTGGTCCTCGCAGTGGACATCACCGAGCAGAAGGAGCAGGAAGCTGCGCTCGCCGAGAAGACCGAACAGCTGGAGGTGCTGAACCGCATCGTCAGCCACGACATCCGGAACGACGTCATGGTCGTGCAGGGCTGGAGCGAACAGCTCCGGGATCACGTCAGCGCCGAGGACGAGGCCGCGCTCCAGCGCGTCATCGACGCCAACGATCACATCAGGGAACTCACCCAGACCGCCAGCACGTTCGTCGAGGCCATCACTGGCGACAGGGACGTCGCCGTCGAACCGACGCGAGTGAAACCGATCCTGACCGAGGAGATCGAGAAGAAGCGGACCGGCTTCGAGGACGCGACGTTCGCCGTGGACGGCTCGATCCCGGACGCGGTCGCCAGCGCGAACGAGATGCTGGCGTCGGTCTTCGGGAACCTCCTGACCAACGCGGCCCGACACAACGACACGCCGGAGCCGACGGTCGAGATCTCTGTCACGGAGGGGCCCGAGACGGTCACCGTCTCCATCGCCGACGACGGCCCGGGCATCTCCGACGACCAGAAGGACACAATCTTCGGCCGCGGCGAGAAGGGGCTCGAAAGCTCGGGCACGGGCATCGGCCTGTACCTCGTCGATAGTCTCGTCACCGAGTTCGACGGTCGGGTCTGGGTGACCGACAACGAACCGACGGGCGCGGTGTTCCACGTCGAACTCCCGCTCGCCGACTAGGACCGACGGATGACGAACAGGGCCGCCGCCCCGCCCGCACCCAGCGCGAACCAGTACGAGGCCAGCCGGTAGACGATGGCGACCGCGTAGGCACCGGCTCCCGTCAGGCTCGTCAGCGCGACCAGCAGCGCGACGAGCGCGACCTCGACGCCGCCGAGTCCGCCCGGCGACGGAACCATGCCGGCGAGCGTGCTCGCCGGGACGATGAAGAATACGAGCAGGAGGTCGATGGGGACGCCGATGGTCAGACCCGCGAAGTACAGCGGCAGCGCGAAGAACACCCAGCCGACGTAGGAGAAGCCGAGCGCGTATCCGAGCGAGCGCGGCTCGGTCGCGATGCGCTGGAACGCCTCGTTCAGATCGGTCATCCGCTCGCGGATGGATTCGAGCGAGACGAGCGACGTGCGCCGGGAGATGGGAGCGACGAGGCGAAGGAACAGCCGCCCGAGGGGATAGCGATACCGCCAGCCACCGGCCGCCAACGCGGGGATTCCCACTGCGAGGACGACCAGCCCGGCCGCGAGCGGTTCGACCTTGTCCGGCAGGGTCGTCCGTACGACCAGGGTCGCGAAGCCGATGGCGGCGAAGCTGAAGAAGGGCATCAAATTGAGGAGGTCGGCGGTGACGACGCTGGCCAGACTGTCCTCGTAGCTCGCGCCGGTGTCTCGCGAGAGGACGTAGGCGATGAACGGCTCGCCGCCGGCCTGCCCCAGCGGCGTCACGTAGTTGGCGAACGTCGCCGCATAGTAGGTGACGACGAGCTGGCGGAAGGAGACGTCAACGCCGACGACCCCCAGCACGACGTCCCAGGCCTTCGCCCACGCGAGCAGGCAGACGGCCGTCGAGAGCGCACCGAGCGCGAGCCAGCGCGGGTCCGCGCGGGCAAGCACGTCCTTGATCGCGTCGAGGCCGACGCCGACGGCGAGCAGGTACAACAGCACGACGGAGACCGCGAATCCGAGGCCTATCTTCAGCAGCGTCGCCCGGTCAGCGAAGTCGAGGACTGCCGCCCCGTCGTCGGTCACGGTTAGTCGATGTATCCGAGGTCGCGAAGTCTATCTTTCGCTTCGTCGCCCATGTCCGAGAGCACGTCGTCGCCGTCGACGTCCGACCACTCGCCGCCGACGCGCTCCTCGAACGCTGAGAGGGCAGCTTCGACCTCGGCAATCGCCGCGTCGCCCTCGCGAGCGACGTTCTCCCGCTCGCCGGGGTCGGAATCGAGCCGGTAGGCCTCGTCCGGGATGCGCTCGTTGCGGATGTACTTCGCGTCGGGACGGCGCGCGGCGCGCATCCGCGAGTAGAACCGCGACTGCTCGTCGAGGTCGATGCCCGCCGAGCTGGCCTTGTTCTCCAGCTGATTCAGCTCGACGACGGGACGGTGGTACTCGACGTAGGCGACGTCGTCGTCCTTACCCTCGGGATAGGTGTCCGAGAGGAGCGAGCGGCCCTCGTCGAGCGGTTCGCCGAGGCCGGTCGCGCCCGTGGCGTCCAGAACCGTGTGATAGAGGTCCAGCGTCTCGACCTGCGTGGACTCGTCGCGGCCCGTCTCCAGGTCGGGGTGTTTCACCAGCAGGGGGACGTTGACGAGCGGGTCGTAGATGCAGAACTCGTGGCCGTAGAGGTCGTGCTCGCCCAGCAGTTCGCCGTGGTCGGCGCAGACGACGACCATCGTCTCCTCCCACAGTCCCTCGGTCTTGAGGTGGTCGAACAGCCGCCCGAGCTGGTCGTCGATGTGGGCGATTTCGGCGTCGTAGAGGCCCGTGATGGCGTCCCATTCGTCGTCGTCGATGTCGCGGGCACCGGAGTTGTACTCCTTGGAGTTCTGGCAGACCTCGGTGGAGTCGACGCCGGGCGCGAACTCCTCGGCGAACTCCTCGGGCGGGTGATACGGCAGGTGGGCGTCCATGAGGTTGATGAACGAGAAGAACGGCCCGTCGCTGTCGTCGACGAACGACTGGGTGCGGTCGATGACCTTCGGGGTCTTCGAGTCGCCCCCGCCACCCGCGGCAAGGTGTTCGTGGAAGAAGTTCCCGATCTCGACGATGCGGTCGGCGACGCCACGGAGCGTGTCGCTGTCGTTCATCGTCTTCCAGGCCTTCGAGAGCGGCCCCGACAGGAACTCGCCGGGCATCACCTGGAAGAAGTTGTCCTGGTCGTCGAAGCCGTCGGTCAGGTTCGTATAGGGCGTGATCCAGGCGTTCGAGGAGTAACAGGAGGTGTCGTACCCGGCCGCCGACAGCGATTCGGCGAGCGTCCTCGCGCCCTCCAGATAGGGGTTCTCCTGGGAGGCACCGTGCTCGCTGGGGTACAGTCCCGTGAACATCGACGCGTGGACGGGCAGGGTCCACGGCGCGGGGGCGACCGCCTGCTCGAAGACGGTGGCCTCGTCGGCGAACTCGGCGAGGTTGGGCGTCGTCTCCCGGTCGTACCCGTAGACCGAGAGGTTGTCCTTGCGGACCGTGTCCATGACGACGAAGAGGACGTTTGCCGGTCCGTCGGTGCCGGTAGTCATATCATATGGACCACCACCCACGAGGTTAAAAACCGTGCTTTCGGCTTCCGGCACCGTGGAACGCGGCGGCTAGTGGCCGTGAAAAAGCGTGAAGAACCGGGCGTTCAGAACGGTGCTTCGGGGCCTTCGTCGGCGTCGACGTCGCCGCCGCGACCTTCCTCGTGACCGGGGAAGGAGGGTGACATCCCACCGCCGCCGCCCATGCCCTCCTGGCCGGTCATGGCGTGGACCTCGTTAATCTCGGGAATCTCCTTGGTCATGCGGGTCTTGATGGCCTGGATGGTCATCGGCGAGATGCCACAGCCGCTGCACGCGCCGCCGAGGCGGATGGAGACGGTCCCCTCCTCGCGGTCGATGTTCTCGATCGCGGCGCTCCCGCCGTGCATCTGAATCTGCGGGAAGTTCCGGCGCAGGAAGTTCGTCACGCGCTCGCGCAGGTCGTCGGCGTCCTCTGTGTCCGTGCTCATACAGCGTGGTTGGCGACGCTCCTGCTTAGGCCTTGTGCAGAACGACGCAACGATTATAACGAATTATTACGACACTAGACTGGATGTCAGCGACCACACCAGTCGAGATCCGGTTTCTGTCACAGGAAGCTGCCGTCGAGGCGGGCGCGGTCGACATGGACCGCTGCGTGGAGACCATCGCGGACGCGTTCGACCTCTACGACCAGGGTCGGGTCGTGATGGGCGACGCCGGGCAGCACATGCACGGTCACGTCACGACGTTCCCCAGCGAACTCGCGGAGGCAGAGGGGCTCGAACCCGGCCCGGACCGTCGATTCAGCGCGATGCCCGCGTACGTCGGCGGCGACGTGAACAAGGCAGGGATCAAGTGGTACGGGTCGAACGTGAACAATCCCTCCAAACGGGGGCTGCCCCGGTCGATCCACACCATCACGCTGAACGACCCCAACAGCGCCCGCCCGGTCTGCATCATGGACGGACAGGTCGTGAGCGCGATGCGAACCGGGGCGATGGCCGGCGTCGGAACAGCGTTCGTCCAGGGCGACCGCGCCGAGACGGCGACCATCTTCGGCCCCGGCGTCATCGGCCAGACGTCGGCGCTCGGGCTGGACGCCGCGCTCGACTCGCTGGAGACGGTGCAGATATTCCATCCGGAGCTGTCGAAGGCGGCGGCGTTCGAGTCGGCGATGGCCGACGACCTCGACGCGGACGTCGAGCCGACGGACGACGCCGAAGCGGCGGTCCGCAGCGCCGACGTCACGGTCGTCGCGGCCAGCGGCAGCCCGCCGCCGAAGATCGACGGCGAGTGGCTGGGAGACGATTCGCTCGTGATACCCTTCGGCGACCTCCGGGTTCCACTCGACGCGTTCGACGAGGACCGGATCTTCTGCGACATCAGGCAGAACGCGCTGGAGTTCGCCGACCAGGTCGACTGGCAGGTGATGAACGCCCTGCAGGACGCCGTGAACCGCGGCGACCTCGAGGAATCCGACCTCCGGACGCTGCACGAACTCGTCGGCGGCAGCGACGTCGGGCCGACCGACGGAACGTCCGTGTTCTACTCGCCGGGGCTCCCGATGGAGGACGTGGCCTGGGCGAGCGAAGTGTACGAGAACGCCGAAGCCGCCGACATCGGCGAGACGCTGCCGCTGTTCTCCGAGCCGTACTTCGGGAAACCGTACTGAGGCCGTCTCAGGAACGGCACTCTCTCCGGTTCCGAGTGGCGGTTCGAGTCTGTCCGAACGGACCCGCCAGGACGCGGGCCGCCACTACGACAGGTAGAAGTCCGATTTCGGCCGCTTGTGGGGAGAGCACGTGCGGACCTTCGCTATCTTCGCCGGGCTGCGGTCCCGGACGATCATGACGTCGTAGACGTCATCTGATGCGACGTACCCGCCGATGCTGCTGAGCGACGTGACGAACCGTCCCGCGTTCTCGCTGCCGATGACGACCAGCGACGCGTCGACCTCCTCAGCGACGCGCTGCAGTCGCTTCGCTATCGTTCCCGACGGTGCGTACCGATCGACGGTCTCGTGACGGAAATCCGCGCTCGGACACAGATCGGTCACCTGCTCGTGAAGGCCCGAGACGACGGTTTCGAGGTCGAACCCTTCGTTCGGTCCGATCCAGTCGCGCTCCCGGGAGTACCTGGTGTTCCCGTTGGGAATCACGCTCACCGCGAGAACGCGCTCCTCGAGGACGGTTCCGAACTCGGTGGCGCGGACGAGCGCAGCCTCCGCCAGTGTCGACCCGTCGAACGGGACCACGAACGTCACGTGAAATCACCCCGGGAGACGCACACGGCGTCCACCCCACCGCTCGGGACGGCGGGGTCGTCCGGCCCTCGGCGACGAGACGAGAGTCGAGTGGGGACCATGTCTAGAGATAGTTGGGTACTTCACATAGTGACTAACACGATTCTCAATACTCTGCAAGAAACGGAGCGGGAATTCACTCCGGAAGACGAGGTCGCCGAAGCTGGTTGCGGACGAACGACAGACCCATGCACCGGCTATCGCGGCCAGGAACGGAACCGCCTACCGCTGTGAGTCCGCCTCGCTGACGAACTGCGTGATGACCTTGCTCTCGGCGCGATGCATCGTCTCCGAGCAGGTGGATTTGGCGATACCGACCGCCTCGGCTACGTCGGTGAGCGAGCACCTGCGAGGGGTGTCGTAGTAGCCGAGGTCCACGGCAGTCACGAGCAGGTCGAGCTGGCGGTCGGTGAGGAGTGGCTCCTCGGCGACGTGCTGGCGGACGAACTCGACGGTGTAGGAGATGCCGAAGTAGTCCAGTTGCTCGCCGAGCGTGGAGAGGCGGTCTCGCGGCGCGGTCACCTCCCACGTGGCCTCCCCCTCGCGGATGGTGAAGGGCATCTCCAGCGGGACGCGTGAGCCCTGCGCCGGCAGGAGGAGGACGTACTCGCTGGTCTCGAACTGGACGAGTGCGGTTCCGTCGTCGCGCTGGAGGACCTCGACGTCGGTGACGGACTCGAAGTCCGCGAACGCGTCGAGCGCGGCGTCGAGGTCCGGTCCCGAGAGTTCGACGAGCCCCACGCCGGCGTCGTCGTCGGCGAGCGCGGCGAGCACGCGGAACTCGACGGCCGGATGTGAACGCGAGAGGTCACCGATCCAGACCCCGTCGGGGACGGTCAGCGTGAGGCGAGCGCGAGGCATCTGCCGGCCCAACGCGGCGACGGCAAAAGGGTCTTTCCGCCGGGCGCAACCGAACCCGTTCGGGAGAAACCCTTCGCGGAAACCCGGAGAAGAGACGACCGATGGCAGTAACGAAACTCGACCTCCGCGAGGTACCGCCACCCGAACGACACCCGATGATCCACGAGGCGTTCGAGAGCCTGGAGAGCGGGCAAGCGCTGGAGATCGTCAACGACCACGAACCGAAGCCGCTATTCTACGAGATGCAGGCCGAGGTCGACGACTTCGACGCGGAGAGCTACGAAGTCGAACGCCGCGGCGCACGGGAGTTCGTGGCCACGCTCCCCAAGAAGTGAGCACTCAGAACCCGACCACCATGAGCACCGACGAGGCCCTGACACACACGAGCGCACCGACGAACCGCCCCCACGAGACGCTCGACGCGCGCGACCTCCCGCCGCCGGAGCCGCTGACGAAGACCCTGGAGACGCTGGCCGACCTCGACCACCGGACGGTCCTGGTCCAGTTCAACGACCGCGCACCCCAGCACCTCTATCCGAAGCTCGACGACCGCGGGTACGCCTACGACACCGTCGAGACCGACGAGTGCGTCCTGACCGCCATCTGGCGACCGTAACAGAGCGGCCACCTCCGGGGAGTGAACCGTCCTCTCCGAACACGTTCGGGGCCGGGCTCACGCCCATGGCACCGGAACCGTCACGTATGGAGACGAGTCCGAGTTCGGAGGAGCACCACGACAATTCGTGGTCGGTGAACCTCGAACAGCCGCGCCACGAGGGCGACCGAGAGCGCATCGTCGAGGAGGCGATCTCGGCCGTCGAGCGAACGGCGGCGGGCAACCACGTCAACGTGGTGACCCACGGGGAGTGTGGCCATCCCGAGGAGTACCTCCTGGACGCCCTCGAGCGGGCGCTCGACGGTATCGAGGTGGAGTACGTCGACCGCTGTGGCTGTGGCGGGCACGTCACTCGAGTTCACGTCTGACCATGCGCCCGAGCGACATCGACACCGACGAGCGGCCGTTCGTGCTGGTCTGGGAGCTGACCCAGGCCTGCGACCTCGAATGCAAGCACTGCCGTGCCGAGGCACAGCCGGACCGCCACCCCGACGAACTCACCACCGAGGAGGGAAAGCGCCTGCTGGAGGCGGCGAGGGAATTCGGAGACGACCAGCTCGTCGTCTTCTCGGGCGGTGACCCGCTTGCCCGCGACGACCTGCTCGAACTGATCGCGTACGGGGCCGACCTCGGGTTGCAGATGACGCTGACCCCGAGCGGTACCAGTTCGCTGAGCCGCGAGGTTGTCGAAGACCTCGCGGACGCCGGACTGCGGCGGATGGCGCTCAGCATCGACTGCGGGTCGGCGGCGGCCCACGACGAGTTCCGACAGGAACCGGGGAGCTTCGAGCAGACCGTCGCCGCGGCGCGGTGGGCGAACGAGGCCGGCCTCCCGCTGCAGATCAACACGACGGTCTGCCGGGAGACCGTCGACGAACTCCCCGAAGTTCGGGACCTCGTCGCCGACCTCGGCGCGGTGCTATGGTCGGTGTTCTTCCTCGTGCCCGTCGGGCGCGGCGCGGTGCTGGACCCCATCAGTCCCGACCGCGCCGAGCGTGTGATGGACTGGCTGCTCGACGTCTCCGAGGACGCGCCGTTCGGCGTGAAGACCACGGAAGCGCCCCATTTCCGACGCGTCGCGCTGGAGCGGAAGGCCGACGCAGCCCCGGAGGGGGCGATTCCGGACGACATCGGCCGCCGGACCGGCATCACCGCCGGCAACGGCTTCGCGTTCGTCAGCCACGTCGGCGACTTCTATCCGTCGGGATTCCTCCCGGCGTCCGCGGGAAACGTCCGGGAGACGAACGTCGTCGACCTCTACCGGAACTCGGAGCTGTTCGAGTCCCTTCGTGAGGGGAGTTCCCTGAAGGGCAAGTGCGGCGCGTGTCCGTTCAAGCACGTCTGTGGCGGCTCTCGCTCTCGGGCGTTCGCGCACACTGGCGATCTGCTGGAGAGCGACCCGCTCTGTCCGTACGTCCCCGATGGTTACGATGGCCCGCTGCCGAGCGCGTGGGACGACGACGTGCGCGACGCGACGGTCGACGCCGACTGAGTGCAGTCGAGCGAACACGTTCGCCGCCGGACCCACCACGGCTCGGACCGAACGTGCCGATATGGGACTGTCACCGTTCGCCGACGACGACGTCTTCGACCCCGACGACGCGTTCGTGCCCGAGCACGTCCCCGAACCCGGTCCGTTTCTGGCCGACCATCGGGTGCTCGACGGCGAGGAACACGTCGCGTTCCACCGACTCACGCACGAGCTGTTCGAGGCGCGGACCGTCTACGACGTGACCTTCGGCTACAACCTCGCGCGGTTGAATCTCGACACGCGCCACCCCGAGGCCGGCTATCGCTACGCCGAGGAGAGTGCGGACGTGTTGCGCGCGGAGTTCACCCCGACGACCGAGTTCTGTCCCCAGACGGACACCCTCTCACTCGGGTCGTTCCGGGCGTGGAACGGCCTGCGAAGCCGCCACGACTACGACCTCGTCCGCGTCCGGGTGCACCCGATGCACCAGGAGGCCCCGCTCGTGAACGACCAACTCAGCGCCATCGAGACGCGCTTCGAGGAGACGGGGTCGCTGGAGGACCTCCCCGAGCGCATCGGCGGGAGCGGTGGGGGTGGACGAGACGGGAGCCAGTCACCCTTCTGAGAATTCCCCCACCGGCCCAGAGGGAGGAGGAACGCGACGTCATTCAGGACCCGTACCGTATCCGTTTGCGTGGTCTCGTCGGGAGACTCGTTGCTGGATTCCCGGACAGATTCGGCCAGAAACGTTTTGTGCTATTTCAGGTATTGATAATAAGAGAGCGTCTATGCCACCATACACCACGGAACACGGCGGCGAACCTATCCTCGACCAGAGGGGATTCAGATGACCACCGTCGTCGCGATCGCCGGCGCGAAAGGTGGGGTCGGCAAGACCACGACGAGTCTCAGCCTCGGTGCGGCGCTGGCAGCACGGGGTCAGTCCGTCGCCGTCGTCGAACTCGACCTGGCCATGGGGAACTTCTTCGACTACCTCGACGTCGAGGAAGCCCCATCGGAGGCGACGATGCACGACGTGCTGGCGGAGTCGGCCACGGTCGACGACGCCGCGCGTCGCGTGGCCGGGGGCTTCACGGTGTACCCCACCGGCCCCGACCTCGACGGGTTCGCGAACGCCTCGCTCGAACCGCTCCCGGGCGTCCTCGAAGCGCTCCGGGACAGCTTCGACGTGGTATTGCTCGATACCGGGGCGGGACTGAGCAACGAGACGATCCGACCGCTTCAGGTCGCAGACGAGGTCGTCCTCGTCGCGACGCCGCGGGTCGCCGCCATCCGAGACACGAACAAGACGAAAACGCTCGTCGAGCGCGTCGGTAGTTCGGTCGCAGGCCTCGTCCTGACGAAGGCGGGCACGGACAACGCCCCACCGAACGAGCGCATCGCGGAGTTCCTCGGAACCGACCTGTTCGGTCACGTCCCGCAGGACGAAGCCGTCCCCGACACGCAAGCGGAGGGCCGCACCGTCGTGACTGCGGCTCCCGATTCGGCCGCCGCCGCGGTCTACCGGGACGTCGCGGACGCGCTCGCAGCGCGACTCGACCTGACCGACGGTGACGAGAACGAGGAGGATGACCGCGACGAAGCAGCGACCACGAGTCAGCACGAATCCGACGCCGAACCACAGGCGGCGGTCGAGGAGGGCGAGACAGCACCAGAGGAACAGGCGTCGTCGAGCGACTCCCAGGACAGGGCGGCCGATTCGCCGGACGCCCCGACCGCCAGCGCCGCCGAAGACCACCCCGCGGACGCCGCGGCTGACGAGACCTCGGGCGCAGAGCAGCGTCAGGCGACACCCGCGCGGCCCGTCGGACCCCAGCAGACGCAGTCCGACTCCGAACCGGAGAGCGAGGACGACCAGCAGGCCGACGAGAGCGACGCCGACGAGGGCGACGAGCCGACGGCGTCGACCGGACTCATCGGCCGGATGAAACGGATGCTCAGCTGAGACGGACGATCGGTGAACTTCGAACAGCAACCCATGACACCACACGACACAGATACGTTCGAGGACAGTGACGACGACCCGACGAACGGCGCGGCCAGCGAGAACGGTGCCGACGAACCCGACGAACGAGCGTCGCTCGTGGACGAGTTCGCGTCCGATACGGAGCCGGACGACGAGTGGGGCAATTCCGAGGAGGACCCCGAAACCCTCTCGCTCACCGATCCCGAACCGGACACCGATCCCGTCGTCGACCTCGGGCTCTCGGAGACGGAGGTCCCGCCGGACGTCGACGCCGAGGAGGAGACGGTGGACGCCAACGGCGAGCCGGGGACGCTGGAACAGGGTATCGCCGCCGACACCAGTTCGGAGAATCCGCTCGAACCCGACAACGACACCAGTTCGGAGAATCCGCTCGAACCCGACAACGACACCAGTTCGGAGAATCCGCTCGACTCCGGCAGCGACGACAGCTCGGAAGGTCCGCTCGACTCCGGCAGCGACGACAGCTCGGAGAATCCGCTCGAATCCGACACTGCGGAGCGTGCCGAATCTGATGACGAGTCTACCCCCGACGACCGAGGCGAGGACGGCGTCGTCGAGGCCCTGGTAGACGAACTCGAAGAGCGAGACCTGTCCGAGCGCGAACGGGAGGTCCTCGCCACCAACCTCGGACTCGAACCACCCAACAGCGTGGCTGCGCGGCTGTCCCACCTGCAGGAACAGGTGAGTGCCATCATCGCCTATCGCGACGCGCTGGAGGCGTTCATCGACGACAAGGACGCTGCGGCCGCCATCCTCGACGACCTCCAGACGCAGGTGAACGAGGTGGCAACCGACGTCGCCGACCTGGAGGAGCAGTTCGACGACCTCCAGCAGACCGTCGAGGCGCTCGACGACCGTCACCGAGCCGAGTTCGACGACCTCGAACGGCGGATGGACGGCATCGGAGACGCGGTGGACGAGGCAACGCAACCGCTCGAATCGGACCTCGAAGCGCTCCGCGACAGGGTCGAGAACGGCGAGCGCTGGCGGGAGACGGTGCGGGATGCACTGCAACCGCTCACGGCCACCGACCTCGATTCCGAGACGTCCGAGTCCGACACGTCCGAGTAGGCTCTTTTCGAAGCTCACGGTTCGTCGGTCCGGCCTCTCTCTGCACTACAGCACTCGCGATGCGAGCGCGTCGTCGCCGCGAGAACAACGACGGCGACGACGATGCCCGCCGCTTGGAGCGGCGCGGCGAGGAGGCCCAGCGAGACGATGAGCGTCGTCGCGCAGGCGGGTGCGTGACCCGTGTCGGTCGCGAGCATCGCCGCCGTCGTCAGCGCGACGGAGACGACGCCGCTGAGCACGAGGCGGAACTGCCCGGTCGCGAGCACGGCCGCGTCGGCAGTGATGGCGAGGCCGGGCGCGAGGGTCCAGTAGGCGAGCAGGCCCGCGACGACGCCGAGAACGTGGCCGCCGAGAACGCGACGCGGCTGGGAGGCGGGAGCGTCGGGCGCGGTCGCCAGCAGGTACGCCGACGGCCCGAGGCTCGGGAAGACGAACGGCTGGCCGGTGACCCACGCGAGGACGCCGGTCAGGACGAGCAGGCCGCCCGTGTAGGCCCCGCGGGACAGGACCCGGCGATACATAGGCGCTGCGAACGGCGTGGGAGACAAGAGCGTGTCGAAGTCAGCGTTGCGGCGCGAGGACGACCAGTGCCGTCGCGTCGGTCACGGCCGCCGGCGAGACAGAGCGCGCGCCGTCGAACCGCAGCAGGTCGCCGGTCTCGACCGCGTAGGTCTCGTCACCGACGGTGACCTCGAAGCTCCCCGAAAGGACGTGAAAGAGGACGTCGGTGTCGGGGTGGTCGTGTTCGGGCACGGACTCGCCGGCGTCGAGGGAGAGTCTGACTGTTCGGGGGTCGTCGGGAAAGACGGTCGCGTGCGTCGACTCGTCGAGGTCGTCGAGCGACGT
>JARUKX010000002.1 GCA_029688825.1 Haloarculaceae archaeon H-GB1-1
TCAGCACATTGCCTCCTGGAACCGTTCACGTAGCGCATCCTCACGCTCCTCGAACTGGTCGACCTTCTCCTGCAGGTCGTCGCTGACTCGTTCGATGCTCGCGAGCGCCCGCTCTCCGGCGAGTGATGCTTGCGCCCCGTCGTCGGATTCAGATTCCAACTGCTGCTCGTACTCCTGCTCGACGCGCTCGATGGTTCCCTCTGGATTGAACAGGATGTCGTTGGCGATGCGAACGTATTGATCGAGGGATGCGCCTTCCTTCCCCTGGAAGAAGTGGGTGAGTGCGTAGGTCGCGCCGGAATGCAATGTCCACATGTCGATCTCGAAGGGAGACACCGCATTTGCTTCTGCATCGCCTGCCGCGCGCTCGGACAGGTAGTCCGGAAAACCCAGCAGGGTGTAGAACTCCGTGACGGTGAACGGGAGCTCCGAAAAATCGAGTTCGATGTCCTGAGCGTCCCGGATGAACTCGAAGAGGTCGTCGGCGACGAGTTCGACCTGTGCGAGGAGCTCCTCCCACCAGGTCCGGAAGTTCCGCACGTCGCCGACGTGCTTGATGACCTCCTTGTCGGTGAGCGAGCGCATCGTGTTCGAACAGTAGCCGTCCTGGGCCTATCCCTCCACGTAGACGGCGTGCTCGCCGAAGAAGTCGTAGCCTGACGTGACGCCCATCGTAATCGGGTCCGACCGACCGGGGAGGCGCACCTCGAGGCCGTCGAACATGATGTCCATGTGGACCTCGCCGCCGCCCCGGTAGCGCCGAATCTCACCGAACATCACCTCACCCAGTGGCGTCCCATCGATGGTCTCCTTGCGGAGGACCTCCTCCAGCGGCCCGTAGACATCGACCGGGTTGATGATCGCGTAACTGTCTGTGGGAACGTGGAACAACGGGTCCGTCTCCCCGTCTCCATCTCGGGCCTGCTCCCGAGCACGACTCGGCTCGACGAGCGCGTTGAACCGCTCCGTCTCGACCCACTCGTCGGTGTACGGATTCTGGTACGCCACGGTCGTCTCGACGGCTTGTGGAAGATCACGAACCGCCTCGGCAAAGGTCACGGGGGCTGCATCCCCGTGACGCTCTCGGTACCACTCGGGTAGTTCGGTGTCGGTACGTCCATCGACGCCAGTGAAGATGGTTCTGGACTGTGGATCTTTCATCTCAGTCACCTCACTTCTGGAATCCTCGTCGACGTGCGACTGCATCGTCTCGCGCCCTGCGCCCCTCTCCCGGGCGCAAAAACAACACAAACGAGAATCGGTGGTTGTCTCGTTATCCAGGTGCACTCTCCCTTGCCGGGGTGGATACAGCAACTGGGTTCAATAGAACCGGAACGCTTACTCGCTATGACAAACTCCAGTCAACTATTGTGGCGTCATTCCTTGAGGCATTGGCCAAGCAGCGAGTTTGGCACTGGCTGGAGGAGTCTAAGGGATACACAGTCGATGGTGAGGTCAATATCGGGACTGGTCGCATCGACCTGCTCGCGGAATCACCGTCGGGAGAGATTATCGGAGTCGAGCTGAAGCGAGCATCTGAATTCGGGCTCGATAGAGACGTATATGCCCAAACCCATCGGTATATCGACAGCGGAGCCCTCGATCAGTTGTACTTTGCTGCTCCCGACGCCGACAAACTTGGGACCAATCCGGAATCGGATCCTGTCGACCAGATGAGTATCCGTGCGATAAGCTATCGGTTAGCTGCTGGCGTTGATGAAGGCTGGTACACACCGTCGGAGGTCATCACTCACATTCGGGACGCGATCTCTGCAGACTTTCTTGCCTACTCGCTGGAGCATCGTACCGTCGAGGACCTAATTCGGCAGCTGCTAGATCGTTCCCCGGAGGATAACGAGCCGATTTCTCTTGACGAGGCTGCTCAAGGGCTACGACGGACACGACTTCCGGAGGAGTTGGGTGTGATTCACGTCCCAATCGAAAAGAACGGATCTAAATCAGACTTTTCGAGCCTGCTTACTCCCGGTGACGGTCCGACGCCCTCGATCATCCGGGATGCCGAGCCAGTCTATGCTGGCGATGATACCACTGGCCAGATTTCCCCGACTGAAGAACCGTGGGTGCGACATCATATCTGGACTCATTTTGGCGGCATCCCGGAAGCTCACATCCCGAACGACTTAGATTCGGACACGCCCACCCGCCCAATCGACATTCTGGCCTTCGAAGGGGATATTGATCCGACTGCAGCAGTCGAAACACCCGAATCGAATACGGTCATCGGTGTCGAGGCAAAGGGTGAGAGCTCTTTTCGGGGTTCACGAAAAACCGAGCAATTAGAACAGTTCTTAGCAACTGAAACTCTTTCAAAACTCTATCTTGCTGTTCCAACAACGCTTAGCGAGCGTGCAGTAGCATTCCTTGAGCAGCACGAGCTTGACACAGTTGGTGTCATCACCGTAGACGACACTGGTGGCGTCGACATCGCTCGCGAAGCGAGGTATCAGACGCCGAAGTACGATGGCTACCTAGAGAATCATCATGAACGGAAGGTCGGGTATGGAGATCTCGAGTTCCCGTGGCTTGAGCCAGTCTCGAACCTATACCTCACCGAGGAAGAAGCCGAACGGGTCGAGCATCCCGATCCCGTCGCTTACGCGAAACCCATTATCGAGTCAGCCGACTTGGATGCGTCCGCAGGGAGCTGGCTTGACATCGACGACTGGACAGGTTCCGACCGAACAGAAGATGAGTTCACAAAAGAGCGAGTGCGATACTACCTCCTCCGTGGCGAGAAAGCTGGCCCATACCTCCTCGACTCCGATGTCGACCAAGATGAGATAATGGGCGGCTACACCCGGTTGGCCTTGGAGTGGTTCGAGGACACTTCCGAGCCAGGGCTGAAGCTGAACTTTGGCGGTGGTTCGTGGGTGGGTGGATATCTCTGGTTCACTGGCGAGTCTATCCAAAAGCTGCTCACGGTTCTGCTGAACATTACGGACCTCAATGGGGCGACGATCCGTGGACAGGGCAAAGTGATCGATTTGGCAACATTCCCGATTCGGGGCGACAGTGAACACCTTCGGCTGCAGGGCCGCTTCGGAGAGGAGGATCTCTTAGAATTGGATATCCGGAGTCTTGTCGACGAGGGCGAAGACGACGAAATTCTCGAGATGGATTTAGGTACGGGGGAGAAAGCTGGCGTGACGGCGCAGTTTACAGAGCCACAGTGGTACGATCTGGTGGCTACGCTCGATCACCTGCTGACTGGTGGATCGTATCGAGGTCTACCCGGGGAATTTGACTCGACTCCACGCATTGGCCCCTTGGGCGAGGACACCTGGGATATCGGGACAGATATCGAGGAAACCTCGAATCCAGTTTCGATTGAGATCCGCAACTCGGATACCGACTTCTTTACGGAGTAGTTTCCGATACCCACTCGTCGGCCGCTTTGGCCTACTGCTGGTCGTTGTACCGTTCTAGTTCGCGCCCGATTTTCTCGAGCGCCTCGACACCACGTTCGAGGAGTTGGTGGGTGGCTCGCGCCAGCCGAAGCGTCTCCATCAGTGCTCCCCCTCTGGGGGTTCGATGAGTTCGTTGCTCTCTTCGGCGAGTTCCCGAATCACCCGTTCCACGTCAGCCTCCTCGGTAACCGTCCGATGTGCGAGCGGGGCAGGATATGCCCGGTCGCCCTGGCTGCAGAGCACGACCAGCCACTCGTCGCTTCCATCCCCGAGTACGATGTAGTGGTCGCGATCAGCGCGCTGGAACACTCTTCGATCAGGGCGGGAGACGGCTCGCCAGTTCTCGGGGAGGGTCGGTGACGGCCGTCCACCGTCGGCGAGGACGACGACGTCGTCGGTAAGGGTCGCCATCGCGGCGTCGATCTCCTCGCCAGTGAGGTGCCAGCACGCCGCTGCACCGTCGCACTCCAGCTGTGAGACTACCTGACTCCGGAACGCGATGTAGTGCTCACGGGCGAACTGTTCATCGTCGTAGTAGTCGAGAAGGAGCGCGCACGCGAGCTGGGCGGGCCCGCTACCTCGATACCCGACCTCGAAGCCACTCGGACTGTGGTTGACGAGATCGAGACTGCGGTCGGGTGTGAGTTCTGTGTCCTCGGGACGGCGAGTGACAACGAGCTCTCCTCGTCGACGTCGGCCGACGTACGCCGTCGTTATTTGAATCGCCCCCGTTCGTCCCGCTCGCGATCGGACACGTCCCACTCGTGGTCTGTTGGTTTAATCTCGGACCCGAAGCCGTGTCGTTCGGCGTGTTCGGTCCGACTGAGGAGTTCGAGATTCTCCGGCCTGTTGTCCCACCGGATGCCATTCTTGTGATGAACGTGCTTGTCCGCGACATCGTCGAACCCGCGCTCTGCGACCATTACGAGCCGGTGAATCCCGACGGAGTCTGTGGTTCCACGATAGTTCGAGGCGCAGATGATGTAGCCACGGTCGGTAAACACGGCGGGATGCCGTCGCCGGTTCGGGACCGCCTCGCGTGCGTCTCGACGAGGAATATCGAACTTCTGCATCCACTTCGAAACCGTCTGTTGTGTACAGCCCAGTTTGTCCGCGATCTCTACAGTGCTAAACTCCTGTTCCCAGTAGAGTTCGTAGAGGCGCGATTCGTCTCGCCAGGGGTACTCTGAGTCGGTCATGGCTCGGTTGTGGTGAGTGAATTCCCCCGCACTCCTCTCGGGGGCAACAAACACTACCGACCGGAATCGTACTTGAATTTCAGACCGATAAATAGCCTACAGGAAGCCGGAAACAGCTCGATGACCTACCAACGTACTACGGGTAATTCTATCAGTTCGTAGAATAGTTCTCCGAGTCGTGCTGAATTCAGAGGTTGTATGCAGCAGTTGGTCGTCGTTTGTTTCCTCCTATTATCGACGAAACAGCCGTTGGGTAGGTATGCGCAGTTACCTCTGTCTCGTAGCCGATACGTAATGGCAAAAAGGCATTTACATTTTCACTATTGTGTTTTTGTATGGAACTTAGGCGTGCTACCGTACTCTCCGCAAGTGCTGGGCTTCTCTTCGCCCTTTTGGGGTTCATTACGACGCCGGGGTTGGGTGGTCGCACGGTGATGGCGTGCAACACCACTTCGGCTCCTGCTTTTCGTGGAATCAGATACACCGACGTGACCCTCGTCTGGTTTGACGGGTGCAACGTCTGGACAGTCTCGCTATTTGCAGTACTTGGGGGACTCTTACTCATCGGAGCGGTTGCTGGTGGTTCCATAACGGTTCTTCGGGCGTTCCGCAACTCAGAAAGCCAACAACCCACCGACTGAGTGAGATGGAAGGCGAACGGAATTCCGTTCCACTACCGCTCCCGCTCGCTTTCGATACCCAGTTCACCTATACTTACCGATCACCCGGTCCAGCGTGGAACTATTTTAGAATCCCGTCTCACGTCAGTCGTTTTGATCGGCCTCTCTGGCTGTGGTTGACGAGGTCCAGACTGCGCTCGAGGGAGAGTCGCCGATGCTCCGAGAGGTTCAGTACGACTGCTTGGCCGTCGACGCGGAAGCCGACGTACTCGACTGTGTCTCGGTGAGACTGTGCGGGCGATGCTACTGGAACCGATTCCGAACTGGCTACAGGTACATTCCCGTTCATTGTTGCTCGCGGGCGGTTCGGTGACCCCCGCACCCCTCTCAGGGGTTCAACAAACAGGACGGCGTAGCGTTCGGCAACGTATTTGACAGTTGCAACGTACTGTCCACATAATTGAGGATGGCTGTACTGGACGATCTCTCGGGGTTCGAGTTCGAGGACGTGATGGAGGACGTGTTCCGGAACCTCGGCTACGAGAACGTCCGCCAGGCCGAGCGAACCGCCGACGAGGGTCGCGACGTCCTCATGGAGGAGGTCGTCGACGGCACGCGGCGTGCGATCATCGTCGAGTGCAAGCACACGGATACCGTGGGGCGGCCGGTCGTCCAGAAGCTCCACTCGGCGATCGCCACGTTCGACTTCGACGGTCCGAAGCGGGGGATGGTCGTCACGACCGGCCGGTTCACGAATCCTGCCCAGGAGTACGCAAATCGCCTCCAGCAGAACGATGATCCCCATCCCATCGAGCTGCTCGACGGCGAGGACCTCCGGGAGATCGCCGACGAAATCGGCCTCGCCCTCTACAACGGTCGCATCGAGATTCTCTGTGACGAGACGCTCCGCCCGTACGACCCGGCCGCCGATGTCGACGCGTCCGTCGAGGAGGCATTCCGCGACATCGAGAATATCGAGGCCGTCGACCTCCGGGAACCACATTCGGCGGTGATGTTCCGCCCGGTGGTCGCGGTCACCGCCGACACGAACGCCGTCTTCGAGACATCGGTGGGCGTCATCCACCGCATCAATGAGCGGACGCGGTTCGTCGTCCACGCCGAACGCGGGCAGCCGCAGGTGGTCGACGAAGACGTCGGGACGCTGGTCACCGAGAACCTCCACGCGACGGTCCACCTCGACGCGGAGCAGTTCGCTGAGGTGTTCGATGATATCGAAGAGCGCCGGTTCGGACAGACCCAAACGGGGTACAAGGAATGGGCCGTCGAGCGCATCCAGCAGCACCACACGACGACGGTGACCTTGCAAGTGCGGAGCTCCACGAGCGCCGTGAGGTGATCACGCGGTGGGAGGAGAATCTGGAAGACCGTCGCCTCATCAAGCACGCGTTGGCGCTCTACTCGGATGTCGAAGCCGCTCGTGAGCAGATGATGGACGTGGCTGACCGCGCCATCCGCTAATCCCGTCTCACGGCGGGTTTGAGGCGCTATTCAGCTGCTCTATGTCGTTATCCTCGTACGCTGCCCGCCACATCGCATGAACTGCACGCGTCACGAGTGACACCTCGGTCACGTCGATACAGGACGATTCGGCGTCCGTTGTTGCGGCTTCAGGCGGCCGGTGGAAATGGATTTCGGGAGGGTGTGTATTTGGTTGGCGATCGAAGCGCCAATTGACGTCGTCGCTATCGACGTAATGGAACGAGTACATCCCCCATTCGCTCCATTGGATATCGAGTCGAGCGTTCTCGGCGTTGCCAAGCCCGTCGCTGAGACTGATCTGCAGTTCCGTGGGGGCGACGACGTCGTCGTACGCTGTTTCGTCTACAAGCGGTTCGAGTTCGAGCCAGAGGTCACGAATCCGCTGGAGTGCCGGAAGATAGATAGGCCCGAACTCGCCGGCGCGGTCGTCATCGCTCATTCAGCGAGCTGGTTGCTGGCCTCGTCGTAGGCGAGTGCTGCTTGGGCAACGGCGAGATTCTGCCGCGTCGTTCGCCACGCGGTGAGATCGTCCCAGCCCGCTGTCTCGTCGGCGTCGAGTTGCTGGACGAGTTCCTCGGGTGAGACCACATCGTAGCGATCCTCGTAGCGCCGGATCTCAGCCTTCATCTCCTGGATGCTGTCGAGCAACTCTGGCCGATTGACTTCCTCACGCAGCTCACGGATTCGGGACATCAAAACCCGGTCGCTATTGCGCTTATACAGTGTTGTTTGGCCGTCCTGTTCCGTCTCGGCGAACCCGGTGTTCACGAGCGTCTTGCAGTGGCGACGTGCCGTCGGCTCGCTCACGAGCGCTCGATCGGCGATCTCGGCGGCCGATTGTCCATCGTGGGTCTGTTCGACGATTTCGTACACCCGCTCGAACGGCGTGGTATCGTCTTTCCAGTCCGCTTTGACCTGCTCGTTGACGTCGTCCCACGTCTCGGTCATACTGGGTGCTACGCGGTCGAGAAACAAATAATTTCCTGAGAAAAATATCTAACGGCAGTATTTGTACAGGGGCGTCGTCAGGCTACTTGTTCCTCTAGCGTCTCGTGGTGTGTCCGGACAGTCGTTGGCGTGACGTTCCCGGACTCGGCGACGTCACTTTGCGTCAGCCATCGGCCTTCTTCGCGACCGGCCTTGTAGAGGCAGGCCGCAGCGAACCCGGCCGGATGGACGCCCGTAGTGACGCCGCGCTCCTCGGCCTGCTCCGCGAGGGTTCGGGCCCGTTGACGGATCTTGTCCGGACACTCGAGGTCCGAGGCGAGTCGCGGCACGAACATACTGGGGGAGACGGGCTCGGCAGGGAGCCCCAACTCTTCGTTCAGCGTTTTGTAAGCGTTCGTGATTCGTGACTCCGCGACGCGGGCCATCTCGCTGATCTCGCCCAGCAACCGTGAGAGGCCGTTGCACCGGCAGGCCCCGTACACGCTGGCTGCGGCGATGGCTTCGATGGATCTGCCACGAAGCAGATCCTCGTTCTGGGCGCTCCGGAAGAGCTGACACGCCTGGTCACGAACCGAATCGGAGAGGTCGAGGGCACTTGCTAAGCGGCGCACCTCGCCCAAGCCATGTGCGAGATTCCGTTCCGCTTTCGATCGCCAGGACCTCGGGTCTGCTCACGGCGCATCCGGGCGAGTCGCCGTCGCTTCTGTCCGGAGAGTTCGTTCCCGTTCGCGTCGGTGCCGTAACCGATTTCCGTCGACAGGCCACGATCGTGGCGAGCCGCAGTAAGTGGGGCGCCCGTTCGTTCGCACTCCTCGTCGTCGTACGCCCGCCACTCCGGCCCGTGATCGATACGTTGCTCGTTGATGACCAGGCCACAGTCTTCGCAGACCGTTTCGACCACGTTCGTGGTGACACGTCCGTCGCACTCGGGACACTGGTTCGCACTCGATCCAGTTTGGACGTCCTCGTCGAAGCCAGTTTCGTAGATGTCTCTGATTGCCATCGTTCTCACCGTGATCGGGGAACTCGCCAGTACAGTGAGCCCCTCACCCATTGAGGGGACAATAGACTCTATCGAGTACGAATATGGATTTAGCCGGATTATGGCTCAGACGACAGTACTTGAGTTACTGCAGTGTCTTTCATCTCGATAGAGTTGGACACTCCTCGAAGTGGGGACTAATCAGACGTACTTTTCTGTAGTAGTACTGCCAGTAGGTTAGTATGGATTTGGAACGAGGTTGGCGGGGTGATGCGTCAGAAGCCTTAGTCGCCGCAGACATTCTTCGAAATGGGTATGGCGTAGCTTATCCCCATGGTCATGAGCAGAAGTACGACCTGATAACTGACGTTGACTGGGGGCTGTTACGAGTTCAGGTAAAGACGGCGAGCGATTATGACAAATACCGTTACGAGTTGGAAATCTCTCCAGAGCGGTACCCCGATGGTACCGTCGATATATTTGCTGGTGCCATCCACGAAGAGGGCACGGCGATATACGTGCCTGCTCACGAAATGGGAAAGACGCAACGTGTGAATTTCAATCCTCCTGAGGAAATGCCCAGTGATTGGCATCGTGAACAGGCGAACCTGCCCGGAGAATTCTCGATAGATGAGGCGCTCCTCAAAATTCGAGAGGTTACCGACTCTCAGTAATATAATTCGCTGGCTGACCTGTTGTTGAGGTCGTGGCTGCGCGCGCAGCGAAGCGAGCAC
Source organism: Haloarculaceae archaeon H-GB1-1 (assembly GCA_029688825.1). GTDB lineage: Archaea > Halobacteriota > Halobacteria > Halobacteriales > Haloarculaceae > JARUKX01. The sequence continues at coordinate 9,412 of JARUKX010000002.1, forward strand.
GGAGCGGAGGGTGGGGTGGCGGGGCCTGGGTCGGTCCGGCACACAGCAAAAAAGAAGGCTGCGTCAGCTGGCTATTCTTCCCACCAGCGGCCGCGCTCTGGGAAGTGGATATCAGACCAGCCAGTCAGCGCGATTGAGCACCGACCTTCGTACCAGTTCTTGGCTGCCGCACGGAACCGGACCGTTTCGCCTTCCTGCACGACCGTCTGGTTACTCTTCTCCCAACAGGTAAATTTGATTTTGCCGCTGTCATCCGCTATCAGCCCGACTTGCTGGATGCTTGAGGAGGAAGGCTCCCAGAGCGTCTCGATGGTCCCCTCGACCGTCACCTCACTGACCGGGACGTCCGGCACGTCCGCGATGGGTACGATTGCCCCCGGCACCGCCTTCAGCTCCTCGAGCGTCTCTAGCACCGCCTTCGTGATTTCCTCACCCCGCTGCACCTTCTCCGCCAGCTGCTTCGCGACGAACGCTCTCGACCAGCCGCCATTCACCTCGTCGCTGATCCGTATCGCCTGCGTGTTCACGGTCGCGAGTTCATCCTGCGTCAGCTTCTCCCGGGGATCAGTGCGCTCCACCGGCTCAGGCTCGTCACGGCCACACAGATCGCTGACGACCTCACGCGTGCGCTGCTCCCGTCCGTCCTGCGTTCCCAGTTCGGCCTGGGCACTGATGCGCTCCAGTTCGGCTTCCCGCGCCCGAATGCGCTCCTCCTGTTCGAGGGTGACACCGTGAATCCGGTCCTTGCTCGTGTCCGCGATCCCGTCCGGGTGGTTCGCATCCACCTTCGCTTGCGTCTTCTGCTCGACCGTCGCCTCGAACGCCGGTGTCTCGTCGACGACCGGGAAGCCGTCTTCATCGACCGTCTGCCTGCCCGCCTGTTCGAATGCCTGTTCATCGACCGAAACGACCTTTCCGCTAGCGTTGTTACTTGACATTGGTATCTTTCCAAGGTACCACTGAAGGCGCTCACGCGCCGCCACCGCGATGCTCCTACATCGCGGTTTTCTGACGACAACGACCGATAGAACCATCTGCGCGCTCTCGCTCGCGCCTTCGCGAGCGCCCCCTGGGGCGCGAGTGAGAGCGCGCCTCAAGGAGGCCATCCAACCAGCACCGCGCGCCGACCCGCCCGAAGCGAGCGGCCAGCTTTAAGCCGTTTCTCGCGTCCGGCCCGGACTGCGGGTCCGTGTCCAGGGCGACGGTCGTGAGCACGGCGAGCCGCGAGGTGGCTCGCCGCGCGGAGCGGCCCAAAGCACTGGAACGCGAAAGCCCGCGAGGGGCGCAACCGAAAACGCGCTTAATGCTGGCGTCGAGGGCACATTCATTTTAGCCCGGAACGGGCGTGGGCAGTGCGGAGAGCGCCCGCATGCCCGGAATGGTCGGTCGCGAGCGATGCGGAGGGCGGAATGCGGCGAGCGGTGCGTGCCGTTATGTAAGCATCAAAATAGGGAGTGTCTCAATGCGCCTGCTTACCAGCAACCCTGTCTCGTGGTGAAGTCCACAAAAATTGAGAGAAATACGATCTGAATACAGAGCGCGCATTCAGAAGTGAAGCGATTACAGCCCCCAGGTTACTCGTCATGATTGTCATCGATCTGTTCGAGAAATCGACGCACCTCATCGAATCTCGTTCCTGGCCGAACCTCGTCTTCGACCCTGTCGAACTTGACGAGCCCTGCATCCGCTAACTCGGGAAGTAGGACGTGATGGAGTTCGTAACAGACCGTGAGATGCTCCTCGTAGTCAAGTGTTTCACATTCACGGAGTATTGGATCTGCAGGCCTCGAACCATCTTGCTGTAGCGCACGTAATACTCGCCACTGTTGTGCTGACAACACTCGTTCGACTCGGTCACCGTTACAGCACTCGTCACTCACGGCTACGTTATCTACTACCACCCGGATTCCCTCGCAGTTGGTCACTCCGTGTGCTCGTTCTTCTCGACTTCAGTGACGATCACGTCCCAGTCTGGATGTTCGACTCCATTCCGACATTCGAATGCGCCTTCTACATCGAGTCCGTTCTCGTAGGCCCTGAGAAGGAGTGCTTTTAGCTCCGCGTTCAATTCCGCTTTCGACGTGAGTGGGGTCTCCTCAGACGTCATCTTCCCGCGTTCCCCCCGTAATTCTCCGCTGTTGGTTCGTGGCCGGGTGCGATACTGACCACACCGTAGCTGTACACAGTTATCGCGTGGTCCTCGTGCGTGAACGTAACGTGGACATCCCCGTCCGTCCCGGTGCGAACACGGACGAGCGCATCTAACGCGTCTGGGTTAACCGTAGAATAGAGCGGGTCCAGTTCAACCGGATCATCGCCCATCACTTCTGCCAGCGTTGCGATAACGGCCATGCTTGCGGGTGTCTTCTCCTGATCAAATTGGGTACGAACAGTCGCAGAATCCTGATGATACTCGACTGATTCCACTCCGACTCCAGACACCACTGTATCCATTTCTACCTATACTACCGGTCTGAATCGGTTGAACTGAGGTACTGATAATACAGAGGGTATAAATGTAGCGTCGGCCAGAACGGTCACAGCGAACCGGCTAACGTCGCTCCAATGAGGCGCCGATGCCCGCGTCGGAGTCGTGACGAAAGCGATTGCTGGGTGATACCGAGTTCCTCAGCGACCTCTTCAAGCGACACCTTGCGCGGGCTGTCGAAGTAGCCGCGTTCGTAAGCCAATACCAGCGCCTCGCACTGGGTTTCGGTCAACTCGTAGCCTTCCCCCTGGATCGGAAGCATGGCGTGGACAGCGGTAATCTCTATTGGGATGTCGTTATCCTGGCAGTACTCTCGAAAATCAGCGATTGCCTCCTGACTTTCACCGCGAACCTCGAATCGCCACTTGTCTTTCGTTCCGATCCCAGTGAGCACGGCGACGTTGGCCTTGGCCAGGGCACTCAGGACTCCAAAGTACTCTTGTTCCCACTCTGCACGCATGAGATACTCGTCCTCAACGCTATCGATCAATCGGATGTCCGTCACGCCAGGGTGTGGGTCGAACGCGGCTTCGATGGCCTCGGTTTCCACGCCACGCACCCAGAAGTACGGGATGATCAGCGTCTCGTGTGGAATCAGTCGCTCCAGTTCGACCGTCACTCCCGGCAAGTTCTCGAAGACGCTCCCCAGCGGAAACTCCTCTGCTGGACTCGTAAACTCCATCACGGTCGCCATGTGGGAGTCTTCGTCCGACAAGCGGATAATCGACGTGGCTGGTGTATCATGGCGTCGAGACAACCCAAAGCACGGTCTGTCGATGGAATAGCGCGTTCCGCGAGCAGGTAGGGCTGAGTGAATGCTACTTGGGCATGGTGCACCATGTCATCTCCTTTTGTAGGGCCCAGAACAACCTACTCTCACAAGAGAGTATGAGTGTGATCACGGAAGTTCGAATTCCACCCGAGGACTTCGAACTCGGACAGATACTCGATCTCGATGAGGCGTCGGCTATCGAACTCGAAACGCTCGTCCCGAGTGGGGACGTTACTGTGCCGCTCTTCTGGGTCTACGAACCGGTCGAAAATAGGTTTCTCGATACCGTCGAACGCTATCCGACTGTCAACAGCGTGACGGAGGTGGACGTGTTCGAAGACAGGACCTTATTCAGGCTTGATTGGGACGCGAGCCAGGATCATCTCTTTCGGTGCATTCTGGACCACGATGGGCAAATTTTGGGTGCGACCGGAACATCTGGAGGATGGGATTTCGAGATTCGATTCTCTCACCGCGAGGCATTGAGTCAGTATCAGACGTGTTGTGAGGACGCGCACATATCGCTGGAGATTATCAGGATATACAATCCCACGGACCCCGGGGCTGGTCCGTGGTACGGGTTGAGCGAGCCACAACGAGAAGCGCTCATGCTTGCCGTTCGGATGGGTTACTACGACATTCCCCGAGGCTGCACCACCGAAGAACTCGCGAACGAACTCGAAATTTCTGATCAAGCAGTGACGGAACGGCTGCGTCGTGCCATCGGTGCGTTCACACGACATGCACTCCTTACCCCCGAGGCCGAGGCGTAAGTGGAGCGGCAGGTTCCCTTGTGCATCATGGAACAGAACCAGGCAGTTGGAGCTCCGCTATGTGAGCATGGATGAGAATGCAGAGCGAGGGGTATCTGATCAACAGGGGATCGACGATTTCTCCAGCCCTGCGGAACGAGAGCAACCGATTTCCCCCGATAGGATTCTGTCGGCAGTAGGGAACGAGCACCGACGGGCTATCCTCGATTCACTAACCAGGGCATCCGATGGGACACTGGAATACGATGCGCTGGTGGAGCGCGTTGCAGACATGATTCGAGACGAAGACACAGAGCGCGTAACCGACGAACATCGACAACGCGTCCGGATCGCACTTCACCATACTCATCTCCCAAAACTGGAGGAAGCTGGGATAATCGACTACGAGGCTGAAACGAGGCACGTCCAGTTTGATGGCGGTGAACTGGAACAGGATCTCCTGACACTGGTCGAGTCACACGATACCAACGAGTAAATGAAATGCATTATCTAGGATGATTAGCTCATGTTTCGATCTTATCCTATCTATCCAGCAGGATGACATTCTTCAACAAGTGCAGAAGAGTGGGACCTCAGTGAGCTTTGCTCACAGGAGGGCGGCAGCGGCGAGCGGGGCGGGCCGTCACATAATCACAACATAGGACGTGTCTCAGTGGGCCTGCTTACCGAACTCCTACCTCGAGCTGGATTATCCAGGAGTTGAAGAGACTCGAATTCTGCATACAGAGAGTATATTCATCAGGCAGTTTCGATCTAAAAGAGGGGAGAGAACCGGATTCAGTCGTCGTCGGCTGGCACAGCTTCACCGAGGTCTTCGGGGTTCACGCCGAGTTGTTGTATGAATCCGAGGGTATCCGGTTGTATCCACCATTCAGCGACTTTCCCGTCCTCCAAGTGGAGGAATGCCGTGGTCTGTATTTCGTATTCTTTGCCGGTTGGCTCCATCCCCATGAACTCACCGTCGTGGGTGCCACGCTCTGTCATTCGGACAGCGACGGTATCCCCCTCCGCGATAAAGTCATGGATTGTCTCCGTGGAGTCCGAAAATGCTTTGCGGTCACTTTCGTACATTTCTTTGATCGCCTCACGACCACTGAACTCACCCATCGGACCGTGTACCACAACGTCCTCGGCAAAGATCTCGTCAACTGCATCGAGATCTCCCTGTTCCTCGACTTCGTCACGGATTCGACGGACGATACGCTTGCTCTCCTCGGCTGTTGTCATCTCTGTGGCCACCAAACGAAGGCGCGGGGCGAGGGGATTTAGTAAGGAAGATGATACCGGCACGATACCTCGAGTTACCCGGCTATCCGGGAGCTTAATGCTGGGCTCATCGATATCAGCCTACGTAACTAATCCTCGATTTGGCTACGGGTTCGGGGGACGATTTAAAATCTTCAGTAAGTGCGAACGGCTGTGAACGACTTTTCGAACAGCCACACAGAGCCGTTCCTGCAGGCACGATACTTCGAGAGCGGAACGCAGTTGGCCCTTCCCTCATAATACGACGCAAATGGCGGGGTCGGCTGTGTCGCGTGTTCTTCCCACGACACCTGCGAGCGTCCTGAAATACTACCTCTACAAGGCCACGAAGGCGGTCGAGTTCTACCGGCCCATCATGTACCTCTTCTTTCTGGCACAGGGGCTGAACTTCACGCAGATCGCGATTCTCGAGGCCATCTACAACCTGACGACCGTTCTGGGTGAGGTGCCGACGGGCTACATCGGCGATCGCGTCGGACGCCGGAACAGCCTGCTCATCGGCACGACGCTCATCGCGGTGACCCTCGTCGGCATCGGACTCGCTGGATCGTTTCTGACGCTCGCGGGGCTGTACGTCTGCTGGTCGATGGGGTATAACTTCCGCTCCGGTAGCGAGGACGCCTGGCTGTACGACACGCTCACCGACGATCTCTCCGAGAGCGAGTTCGCTCACGTCCGTGGTCGGGGTGAATCGGTCTCACTCGCCGTCGGGGCGGGGGCGGCCATCCTCGGCGGCTATCTCGGCAGTCTCGATCTCTCATATCCCTGGTTTGTCGCCGCCGCCGTCACCGGTCTCGGGATCGTGGTGTTGCTCACCGTCGACGAACCGGACACCTACGAGTCGGTAGCGACCGAAGACGTCGGGTTGCGTCGGACGCTCGGTATCGTCAGCGAGGTCCTTTCGCGGCGGAACATCCGAGCGCTCGTCCTCTACTACTACGTGCTGTACGCCGCCGTCACCTACCTGGTGTTCGTCTTTCTCCAGCCGATCTTCGAAACGGTCGTGATCGATCTCGGCATTCCGCGAACCCAGGTCGAGTCGTTGCTGGGGGTGTTCTACGCGGCCTACAGCCTGGTCGGGGCGGCACTCAGCTACCACACGGGAACGATCAAGACGTACGTCGGGATGCGAACGTGGTTTCTCGTGTTACCGTTCGTGGTGGGCGCCGCACTCGTCGGGATGTACTTCGTGCCGGTGCTCGCGCTCCCGACGTTCCTGCTCGCCCGTGGGCTGGCCGACGTGACCCGCTCGTTCGCCGGGCAGTACGTCAACGACCGTATCGGGACCATCGGGCGGGCGACGGTGTTGAGTGCGCTGGCGATGGTCAGCGGACTGACCGTGATCCCGTTTCAACTCGGGAGCGGCGTCATTTCCGACGTCGTCTCCCCGCTGTTCGCGTTGGCCGTCGGTGGGGGCGTACTCATCGTCGGCTCGGGCGTGATTCTCCTCTGGGAAGTACCGGTCAGCGACTGACGACAGAGAGACGTTCTCGCATTGAGAATCGAAACGCCGGGCTTAGCTCCCTGCCCTCGGTACAGCACTCGCCTGATCGCTTTTCGTAGTCGACGTCTGGGCGCGCCTTGGAATCGCAGGGCGGATTGGGACGGTCAGCCAGTCTGTCCCGTTTGTGCCGTTTCTGGCTGGCTGTCTGTGGTCCTGGTGGTCCACCAGAGGTAGGCGAGGAGCACGATGAGGACAACCTGCACGGCCTTGTCGACGTAGCCGACGGTGGTGTATTCGCCCGCTTTGACCACGTACCAGATCGGGATTTGGACCGCCGTGTACAGGATCCCGACGAGGTACAGGAGGCGACGTCGGTAATCCAGGAGGTAGAGGAGGATGGCGCCGAGGAATCCGACTCCTGCGAGCGCGACCGGAATGCGGTTCTCGGCCACACCGGCGTAGATGTGTAGTACACCCGTGACGAACACGAGTCCAAGGGCGACCCACGCGAGTGTGGGGATGGAGTCGGTCTTGAATCGGCTCGATGTGTCTTGTGCCATACATAAGATCACACTCGCCAAACACAATAGGCTATCTGCAGTTCCTGAAATCAGGGAAGGGCCGAGTCCGAGCAAATACCGTCGCACAGGCTGTGTGTGTCGGTACTGCCCAATCTCGGCGACGGCTGGACCGTCGCGGCGTTCGTGCTCGTTTTTCCTATCACGGCTCGGGCGTTCAACAGAGCTAGGGATGTAGTATCGAGTGTTTAGGTCACTCTTTCGACGGTACGACAAGGTGTTCTTTGAGGTCGCGTGTCCAGTACGTCGCCGGTCCACCGGGACAGCACCGGGCACAGAGCTGAATCGGCCCCTCGAGATGGCCGACCTCAACGCGGAACCGCGTGAGTGCTGCGAGCGCGTCAACGACGAGTCCGCACCTGTCGCAGGTGTGGTGGTCGCGCTCGTCGGGGTCCGGCCGCGTCTGGATGGCGCAGTCGACACAGATTGGGTAGGTGATTCGCTCATCCTGCCCCCAGGTGTGCGCCTCGCCAGTCTCGGTGCCGGGTGGAGCGTCACAGAAGGCACAGCCAACGAGCGTTTGCTGCATCACTCGTCCTCCTCGCCGGCATCGCTGGCGGCCGTCCAGCCCTGGTGGAAGACAGCTAACTGCGTGGCTGAATCGAACGCAGTATCACTCGGCTCGTGAACGAGAACGCTGTCCTCGGGAACGGGTGTGACGACGTCCGCGTCGACGAGATCGTCGACCACGCTACGGGCCATCGTATCGTCGACGTCCGCCGTGTCGACGCCGGTGACGTCGCGGTCCTGTGCGAGGAGCTCAGTCTCGAACTGTTCATAGTCGGCACTCGTGTCGTCATGTGGATCGGGATCATCCATGGTGAATCACGCTGCGCACGTTGTCGCGCGCTGCACGCCTTCTGGCGCGGATAAACACTCCACGCGAGACCGCGGCCCTTACTCGCTCCGAGGGATCGTGATCCGGTTTTCGATTCCGCCGACAACAAGCGTCAGCACGTCGTGATGGTCGGTTAATCACGAGGCGTCGTCACTGGATAGCAAAGCGGTCGTCAATAGCTAAGGAGCCGCTGAGAACCTGTTGACTCACTCGTCTTCGAGCGCGGCGTAGATCTCCGCGTGGCGGCGTCCGTCAAGTTCCCCCATCTCGAGGGCGATCTGGTGGCGTTCAGCGTCGCTCTCGGCCGCCTGAAACCGCTCGTACAGTCGGCGGACTTCTTCGTCGACCGTCGCCGAGGAATCGGTGCTGGACGCCATCTCTGTATCGAAGTTACTCATTGAGTCCCTTTATCAGTTGCGACGAGCACACGCTCGGAAGTAGATCACTGCGGTCTCAGTGTCGACGGCGGCTTCATCGGTCGCAAAGCGATGCAGTAGGGCCCGAATTTCGTCGCCGTAGTCAAACGTGTGTCCGTTCAGCATGTAGAAGACAACCACCGTTCGGAGTGCAGTCCGCTTGTTCCCGTCGACAAAGGGATGATCTGCAACGAGAAGACGCATCAGATGTACCGCTTTTTCATGCAGTGTCTGTGGAACCTCCCCAAAGTAGCCTTCAGAGACATACTGGACTGTAGATTCGATTGCATCCTCCGACCGAATTCCGGGTTCTGTGGCGTCGCCCTCCTCAACGATCTGCTCGTGGAGATCGAGAATGAGCCCGACCGAAGGATACGCAACGTCGTCAGTCACATTTGCGACTCTCTCACGCTAGCCAATAGTCGTTTCTTCCTTGCAGCGTCGCTCGCTGTCTGTTATATCTCTTGGCAGTCGGTACTGGCGCGTTGTTGGCGAGCACGCTCGTAGCGTGTTCGCTCCTCGCGGGCAGTCGCCCAATCAGAGAGATCACTGTACACGTTGTCAATCGTCCGCTTGTCGCTTGTTTCGGCAACCTCGACGGCGTGGACGGCCGCGGGCGTCTTGGCGTCGTACACCTCTTCATAGCCGTCGATGTGCGTGGTCAACTTCTCAACGTGCTGCTGGAGGTCCTTGACGGAGTGGTCTGTGGCGAGCTGGTTGATGCGTCGCCACTCGAAGTACGCGTTGTTGCGCTAGTAGGTGGCCGGATGACCGTCATGGCGTATGACGATGCCGAGTTCTCCGAACCAGCTGAGGTATTTCCGGGCTGTCTTCGGATCACACTCTGCTCGTTCGGCGATCGCGCTTGCCGTCGTCGGCTCCCGGGTCTGCAGGATGGTGCCGTAGATGCGCTGTTCGACGTCGTCCTCGCTAAATGGGTCGTCGAAAGAAGAGGGACCGTCCGTGGACGCTGTGTCGGGCATACGTGTTCTTACGGGGCTACTAATATCGTTCTTACTTCGAGGAAGAGTTCCCCGACAAGTGAGGCGTACTGGGTGCCGCCTGGTTGGCTTCGAAAGGAGCACCGCCTTAACCAACAGCATGCCCGGACTCAGGGAGTTGTTGGTTAATCCACGCAGGTCAGTGCATCCGGAGCTTTCGAGCAGGTTTGACGCTGAACGTATCTGGGTTGTTGACTGGCACGTCGTGACTGCGATCAGTTGCCTGGGACGACGACCGAGTGAGTCGAGTGATGAGATCCTCACGAACAGCCCGCCGACTGACCGTCGACTCGTGCCACCCAAGTCGTTCATCGTAGTGCCGTTTCCGGAACATCTCCCCGTTGTCGTCGATGGGGATGAACTGCGCTCGCTTCGCTCCCCACACGTTCGTAGAGACGTACTCCGCACCAACCTCTTCGTGGGTAAGCTCCACGAGGACACACTCGACGAATGAGACGATGGAGAGCTGACTTCTCTCGTTGGGAACCGTCAGTTCGAGATCCGCCCACGGCGCATCGCTTGATTGTTCTATCTGTTCGCTACGTAGCCGCGATTGCTGTCGCTCGTGTTCTGAAGACATACTAGTTCGGTGGGCGCTCACGGCACCCCCTCACCCCTCTCGGGGGGTGAGAAAATCCACCGCGAACCGCGTCCCCATCCGATGAGTGGATTCTGATATGTTTGCTGTAGACTCTTGTCGTTTGGTGGCCCCTCGACCGGAGAGAGCCAGCGGCGTTTGCACCGGTGTACCCTAGCCTTCCTTTGGATGATATTGGAGGTGCAGAAGATGCTGAAACAAGCGTAGGTTGGGTAAGAGGGACGTCGGGCACGTCTCAGACGGTAATAGTGTCCTCGACGAACTGTAAAATACGGTTGTTGGTGCAAATCGTGCTTGACGAGGTGGTGAAACTCTCGAATTCGAAAGATAGAGAGTCACATAGGGGTCAGACTTGGGAAATATCGAATCAAATAATCAATGGCTCGTTTGGGGTTTCTGCCGGTGATCTGCCCGGGAATGCCGAAATAGTACTATACAAGCCCTGAGAAGTGCGTGACAGGATTTTAGATGCGTCGCATATTCCCTCTTTCAGAGAAATATATGCCATCCGGCAATTTCCTTTCTAAGGTCGAAATCTAGAGAGGGACTGGTTTTGTCAAAACTCTCAATCCAAATGAAAATTCACGTAGCTATCGACGTGAGATTTCATATTGATCGCGGGAGAGACCCTTCGGGAAATTGCGTACGTCTGGTCCGAAGTGCTTGATATCAACGAAGATTTGCTACTCCCACCCTTGATGTGGCTACCGGACGAACTCGGTATCATCTACTGATGTTCGATAACATCCTCGTCCCGACCGACAGAAGTGACTGTGCACAGGCAGCCGTCGGGTACGCCGCAGACCTGGCGAGACGCTATGACGCGAGAGTACACGCACTCTGTGTGGTCGATTCCAGAACGCTCGAAAATGCCCCGCAGTACGACCAAATCAAGAAAGAACGTGAGGAGGTCGCTGAAAGGACCTGCAATGATATCTCTGTGAGTGGCGTCCCAGTTGAACAAGCAGTCCGTACTGACATCCCCCACAAGGCGATTCTTCGATATACAACTGAACAGGACATCGACCTCGTCGTCATGGGGACCCACGGCCGAACCGGCGTCGAACGGTATCTGCTCGGGAGTGTCACCGAGAAGGTCGTCCGACTCTCTGATGTGCCAGTGTTGACTGTCAAGGCGGAAGACGATGGCGAGGTCACGTACCCCTACACGGACATCTTGGTGCCGACCGACGGAAGTGAGGGATCTGAGGCCGCTATTGACCCAGCTGTCGATGTTGCAAGCACCTACGATGCTCGCCTCCATGCCCTCTCGGTCATCGATACGATGGCGATGGGCGTCGATGTCGGTTCCGGTGCAATCCTCGAAGCACTCGAAGAATCGGCCCAATCAGCGGTAGAAACCATTGAGGAGCAAGCGACCCAAGCTTCTGTGTCAGCGGTCGAAACTGCGATAGAATACGGGAGCCCATACCGAGGGATTCGGTCCTACGTTGAGGAGCACAATATTGATCTCGTCATAATGGGAACTCACGGACGCAATGGTATCGAGCGATACCTTCTCGGAAGCGTGGCTGAAAAGACAGTGCGCACGTCACCCGTTCCTGTAATGACCGTTCGTCAGCCAGAGTGATCCAGCGGGCAGGAATCTCTCTTGGGCTGTCTCACAGTAGTATCTACCGTTCTCAACACTGGCTCCGCCCTGAACCGTCCCTCTGGTCAAAGGACACCCTGCTTCTGTACTCGACACTGACCACTAAGTCGTCCCCTGGCGTACTTCCAGTAACTAATGGCTGTCTCCGCTTCGACCGACGACGAATCTTGGTATTCGCGGGGGCTAAGCCAGATTTACGACTCTCTTGATGCCGATTCAGATGGTCTCTCGACCGAGGAAGCTGAAAGCCGACACTCTGAACACGGCCCAAATCGCCTGCCGAAAGCGAAGCCAGTCACGGTCTGGCAGATCTTCCTCCGTCAGTTCAAGAACCCGCTCATCTACATTCTCGCTATCGCGGCAATCGTCTCCTTCGCCATCGGCGAGGAGACTGACGCCGGGTTCATCGCGCTAGTGCTGTTGGTCAATGCGCTGGTCGGTGGTATCCAGGAATGGCGTGCGGAACGCAGTAGCCAGGCACTCCAACAACTCATCCGGACCCGCGCGACGGTCATCCGCGATGGGGAGACACGCGACATCGATGGAGAAGACGTGGTTCCGGGCGACGTCGTCCTCCTCGAATCGGGCTATCGCGTTCCTGCAGACATTCGCTTGGTCTCCACGCACGGTCTGGAAATCGACGAGTCGGCACTTACCGGTGAGTCAGCACCCGTTCTGAAAGATGAGGAGTGGACAGGCGACGACCCGGCTTCACTCGGAGACCGGCGCAACATGGCCTACGCTGGCACTGTGGTGAATCGCGGACGGGGGCGCGGTGTCGTCGTCGAAACGGGTGCCGACACGGTCGTCGGCCGACTGGCCGAGGACGTCACGGCCGTCGAGGGCGGGCAGCCACCTCTCGTGATGCGCATGGAACGGTTCACCCGCATCGTCGGCCTCGTCGTCCTCGTCGCCGCAGCGATCACTGCGCTTCTCGGGATTTTCGTCCAGCAGTACGACGCCGTCCAGATGTTCCTGTTCGCCGTTGCACTGGCCGTGTCGGCGATTCCCGAAGGTCTCCCCGTTGGGATCACGGTGGCGTTGGGCGTCGCTAGCCGACGAATGGCCAAAGTCGGCGTTATCGTTCGTCGCCTGGTGGCTGTCGAGGGGCTTGGCAGCTGTACGATGATCGCGTCGGACAAGACGGGGACGCTAACAGCCAACGAATTGACCGTCAAACAGGTGCAACTCCCCGATGGAAGCACGTTTGAGGTGACCGGCGAAGGGTATGCTCCGGAAGGGAATGTCCTCCAAGACGGGCATCCTCCGAAGCCAGACCTCGCAGACGAGCTGTCTCGTCTCGCTCGCGCATCTGTGCTCTGCAATGAAGGACAATTGTCTCAACGTGACGAAGAGTGGACGTGGCGCGGTGACCCGACCGACATTGCCCTCCTCGCACTCGGTCGCAAGCTCGGGTGGTCCCGCCAGTCTGCACTTGATGCGCATCCACAAACCGACGAGATCCCCTTCGAACCCGAACAGCGCTATGCGGCGACGTTTCACCGGAGAGACGACGAAACGCGGGTATTCGTCAAGGGCGCGCCCGAGCGTGTTCTGGAAATGTGTACGGATGCAAGCGAGGGCGAATTTTCACAGCCAGCCCTCCAGCAGCAAGCAAACGAGATGGCCCACAACGGGTACCGCGTGCTCGCTGTTGCGGAAGGAACACTAGAGACGGACCATGATCTGGAACAGCCGCCGTCCGAACCAACCGACCTGACGTTTCTGGGCTTTCTCGGATTGATCGATCCGCTTCGATCCGGTGCCGCGGAGGCGATTGCGTCGGCGCAGCAGGCTGGTATCACAGTCACGATGATTACCGGGGACCATCCGGAGACGGCACTCGCTATCGCCCGGGATCTCGGGCTTGCCGAGTCGGCAGACGAGGTAACCACTGGAGCCGAACTCATGGACGCCTCGCAAGAGAAACTCGAAGAAATCCTCGAAACAACCCTCGTGTTCGCACGCGTCTCGCCGGACCAGAAGCTCAAGATCGTCGAAGCTGCCCGGGGCATGGGGCACTACGTAGCCGTCACGGGTGACGGGGTCAACGACGCACCGGCGCTTCGACAGGCGAACATTGGGATCGCTATGGGAAAGATGGGAACCGACGTGGCCCGTGACGCGGCGGAACTCGTCATCAGTGACGACAACTTTGCGACGATAGTCGCCGGTATCGAACAGGGCCGTGTTGCATTCGACAATATCCGCAAGGTGATTTTCTTGCTCATCTCCACCGGCGCGGGAGAGGTCACACTCGTTCTGTTGAGCTTGGCGGCGGGACTGCCGCTCCCGCTGGTGCCCGTCCAGATCCTCTGGCTGAATCTCGTCACGAACGGGATTCAGGACGTCGCCCTCGCCTTCGAACCCAAGGAGGGAGACGTATTGAATCGTCCGCCGCGCTCGCCGGACGAGCGAATCTTTAATCAAATCATGATCGAACGGACGCTCGTCGCCGCGCTGGTGATCGGCGTGATCGGGTTCGGGACGTTCGTCTGGTTGCTGGACCAAGGGCTCTCGGAGGCTGCCGTCCGCAACCACCTGCTCCTCCTGATAGTCCTGTTCCAGATGGTTAACATTGGCAATGCCCGATCCGAGACGACGTCGCTGTTCAAGCTCTCACCGTTTCGGAGCCCGATATTGCTCACCGGGACGATTACAGCGTTCTTAGTCCACCTCGGAGCGATGTATTTCCCGCCTGCTCAGGCGGTCCTCGGAACGGCACCGGTCGCGCTGGAACAGTGGCTCGTTCTCGGCGGGATTGCGCTGACCATCGCCGTCGCTATCGAACTCCACAAACTGAGCTGGAAAGCGCGGCACCCTCCACGCTCCGAGACAGAGGAACAGCCACCCTCGCAAACTCACGAGAAGGAGACATAGGGATTGAAATCTGGTGGAAATTCAGTTTTGCTCCTCGCCCCGAACGGTTAGTACGGGAACAGGCGACCGCCGAACCACTCGCTCGGCGACGCTTCCCATGACGACCCGGTCGATACCAGTCCGGCCGTGGGTGCCCATGACTACCATGTCGATGTCGTGCTCAGAGACGTATTCCAGAATCTCTTCGTGCGGATTCCCTTCGACGATCTCGGTCACGACGGTCAGCCCAGCCTGCGTTCCAGTCACCTCAACGTCTCGTACTGCCTGACGTCCTTCTTCTCGAAGCGTTTCGAGCAACGGCCCAGAACGGGCTACTCGGGTATCGACGACGAATAGGGTATGAAGAGTCGCGTCCCACTGTGACCCGATCTCTATGCCGTGTTCGAGAGCGGCTTTCGCTCCCTGACTCCCGTCTGTCGGAACCAAGATGTCGTTGTACATGTTTCCTTCTTGGAGTCGAGGTACTTTCAAAGCTACACGGGTGATAGCACCACCTACTGATTCGTTCGGCGAGGACGTAAACCCCCAATGACGATGAAAACCGTGCTTGAGGAGATTGACGAGGTGGTGAGAGACGTATTTGACCTTGCGGCCCGCAGGCAGGCGAAACGAAAGGAAGGTCGCGGCGGAACGTCTACGAGAGGTCGTCCCGGGAGGTAAAGCACATCGCAGCAGATGTTGAGACCGGAGCCCTCAATGCATAGCTAGTCGTCTCAGAACGCAGATTATAACGCTGTCAGTACTCAGCGTACCGTTCCTCAAATATCAAGGGGGGGAGGGAACAAGCATAACCGTCTAGCGCCCCTCCCAGTAGAGAGTAACATATGGATATCTCAGAGATCCTCTCGACAAAGTTCACGGAATTCGACATCGGCACACCGCTCTCGAAGGTCGCCGGGGCGTTCGAGAACCAGGAACTCGATGCCGTCATCGTAACTGACGGCGACGAATATCGCGGTGTCGTGAGTCGCCGACAGCTGGCTTCCTCGTCCAACCAGCCGTCCGCGAAGGTCGGCTCACAGGCACAGCACGTCCCGACTATCGACCGCACCGAGGACGTCCGCGAGGTCGCACGTCTCATGATCGGGAGCGACGCCAAAACACTCCCCGTGCTCGATGACGACCGTGTCGTCGGTGTGGTGACTGGCGATGCCGTTCTCGAGGCAGTGAGTCCGTTTCTAGACGCGGCGACCGTCGACGACGCCTACACGACGGAGTTGATCAGTGCGACCCCCGAAACCACGATCGGGAAAGCGCTCAATCTGCTCCGAGACGCCGGCATCGCCCACCTCCCAGTTGTCGACGGGGACGATCTCGGAGGGATGTTGAGCCTGTACGACGTCATCGAGTTCACAACGCGCGGTGGCAGCAAGAGCCAGGGCGGGTCGTCGAGTGACTTCGGTGGCCGCGGAGGTGGCGGGCAGAACCGCGGTGGGTTCGGCGCCCGGGAGGGCGATGCCGATCGGATGCTCGATCTTCCGGTACGGAACCTGATGTCCGACGCAGTCGCGACTGTCGAGCGGAGCGCACCGCTCGACGAGGTCGTCGAGACGATGTTCGGGCGGGAGATCTCCTCGCTCGTCGTCACGGCCGACGACACCAGTGAGCCGATCGGTATCATCACGAAAACGGACGTCATCGAGGCGCTCACCTGGGAGCGCGACGACCGGAACGCCGTGCAGGTGTTCGGGCTCGACCTGCTGGAGGGGATGGACTACGACGACGTCGCCGCGCTGATCGAAAGCATGGCCTCGAAGTACGGCGAGATGAGTGTGATCAAGGCTAGCATCGAACTCCAGGAGCACAAGGAACAGACCCGAGGTGTTCCGCTAGTGCTGGCACGGATTCGACTGGTCACCGACCGTGGCTACTTCACGGCCGATGGAGAGGGGTACGGTGCCTCCCACGCCCTCCGTCTCGCAGCGAACGCTGTCGAACGTCAACTCCTCAAGGGGAAGACCTACGGCCAGTCGAAGAAGCATCCTGACACAGACGAGCAGGAACAGCTCTACGGCTGGTGGCTCGGTGGGTGAATCCACGCGGTTCAGTCCACCTCACGATGGCTTCCCTACCGCTAGGTAACGACTGGGTGAGCAGAAGGAATGCCAAAGGGGGTGAACACGCTGATAGGACTACACCTCGAATGAACAGGTATGCCGACGCACCGCCACGGTACGCAGTCATTCATCGATTTCATGCAGACGTACCTTCAGGACCACCAAAAACGCTGCAAGGAGTGTGGAAACGTTGCCCGCGCCCGGTCGGAGTGGCGCATAGAAAAACGTGATGAGGATGGTCTCCACTTCGTGCATACTTGTCCGGAATGTGGGACAGGGGCCGACGTGTTTCTCAACCTCGCCCCAGAACACGAGCGATCTCGAGGGTAGGAAGGACGATGCGCGACTTATCTCTCGAAATTGGTTCGAATCCCCCGCAATCCGCTACGTCATATCCGTTTCCTGAATTCGTGCGACACGAGGTGAAGTAATCGTATGCAAGAATCCACGATTGACGTCCAACAGCAGATGGCTATTTCGGAGACACCGGGGGCGGAGTTCCAGGCACTGCCGTGGACACGACAACGAGTCGTGTTCTTCCAGCTACCCGAGGCGATTCAGCGAGACGTGCTCGACGGCATGGATCGCCAGGAAGTACGACAGTTCGTCCGCCGACTCGATCCCGACGATGCGACCGACGTGATCGGATTGCTCGACGGAGACACCCAAGAGGCCGTGCTGGGTCGGCTCGATGCAGACCGACGAGAGCGAATCGAGTTCCTCCTGAAGTTCAGTCCGGACAGCGCCGCCGGGATGATGGATCTCGACTACGTCACGGTGGACAAAGACCAGGGATTTGAGGAGGTAGCACGGTTCGTCCGACGCTACGAGGCCCGAACTGGGCGGTTCCCTACCGTCTTCGTCACCGATGGCGACGAGGTGTTGGGGGAGTTACCTGGCCATACCTTGGCCTTGGCTGGTCACGGGCCGGCGGACATCACCGAGTATCTTCGCCCCACCCCCACGGTCCGATACGCACAGCCCAACTCGGAGGTCATCGCGGTGTTCAGGGCCAATCCTCAGAGTAAAATCGTCGTCCTTGATGAAGACGACAGGATTCTCGGAGTCATCTACGCAGACGACCTCTTGCGAGCCATCGAGGAAGAGGCCGGCCAGACGCTCTATGAATTCACCGGTGTCGACGAGCAGGAGAGCGTTCTCGATGGGGCCCTCGAGAAGATCCGCCGGCGGTACAAGTGGCTCATTATCAACCTCGGGGGCGGCTTTCTCGCTGCGGCGACTGTCGGGCTATTCGAAGAAACGATCGCGGCGTTGACGCTGCTGGCAATCTACATGCCGATCGTGGCCGGGATGGGTGGGAACGCCGGCACGCAGTCGATGGCCGTGACGGTCCGCGGAATCGCGCTGGATCAAATCTCGCTTCGGACTGGGAGGCGCGCCATCGGCAACGAGGTGCTTGCGGGGGGTGCAAACGGCGTGATTACCGGTAGTATCGTGGCCGTCATCGCCACTCTGGTCAATCAGAGTCCTTTGTTTGGGCTGGTCATCGGTATCGCGATGGTGCTGAATCTCGTCATCGCCGGGTTCTTCGGTGCGCTCGTCCCGCTCAGTCTAGATCGGCTCGGCTACGATCCGGCCACGTCTGCGACCGTCTTCATCACGATGGCGACTGACGTCCTCGGATTCTTTATTTTCCTCGGACTGGCGCAAATCGTGCTCCTGTGAATTGACTCTGCGTCAAGGTCCGAAAATTTCGCGTGGACTCCCATTCTATGCCCCAACAGAGGCGGGGGATGTATTCCCCCACTGCTCGGGCTAGACGGTCGGCTAAAAACTCAAGATCCGACGGGCAGACGTGGAGGGGCCGAAGAACTGGAGACCTGCGTGAGGAAGCCATCGACCCCTCTGAACTGATTAATTCCACACTCGACAACTCCACTACACGAGTGTCAATCTCGGCATCGTCGACGAGGCTTCGTGGCGACAGGTACCCACTCGACACATCGCGTCCCGTCCTTCGCGGAGGAACTCCCGGACGTGGTGTTCGCACACCCCTCCAACGGGTACCAACACTCCGCTCGAACGAATCCGAGGACGTGCTCGTGGTCGGTATCGCCAACTCCGGGTCCCGGATCGGCATCGAATCCTTGCGACCGCCAGGCATCTACCCCGGCCCGAAAAGTGGCCCACTTCAGGGTCGACCTCAGTGACACTCGGTCCGGTCGGGCAACACCGACGGGCGATGCGTCAGTAATCTCCAGAGACGTGGAAGGGCGCCTCGGGCATTTCGATCCCTTCGCTGGCGAAGGCGGCCATCGAGCGCTCTGTCACGTCCGAGGCGAACGCGAACTCGTCGCGCAGGTCGGCCACATAAGCCTTGCCGCGAATCGTCCGATAGTAGGACTCGTCCTCGACCAGAACTATGAACGGGTGGTCACCGTCGACGTAGACGTACTTCGAGGTCACCATGGCCTCTCTGACGATCGCACTCGCTCTATCGACGTCGGCAGCGGCAGTGACCGCGAGTTCGACGACGACCATCATCTCCGGGGTGCCGTCGTTGGCGTTCGAAACGTTCGCTGTGAACATCGTTGCGTTCGGGATACTTACGGCGCTATCTTCGGGCGTCCTCAGCGTCGTCGCCCGGAGGTCGATGTCGGTCACCTCGCCGTAGTCGCCGTCGATGGTGACCTTGTCGCCGACTTGGTAGGGTCGCTCGGTAACGAGCACTAGCCCCCCGACTATCGCCGCGAAGAGGTCCTGCAGGCCTAACCCCAGAGCCGCCCCGAACAGTCCCGACACTGCGAGCAACTGTGCGGCCGATAGTTGGAGCAACGGTCCCAGGATCAGATACGCCGCGGTTCCGTAGATGAGAACCCGTGCGATCGGAATGAAAATCTTGATCGTAATCCCCCGACGGGGAATGCGCTCGACGACCGCCGTGAGCACGTACTCGACGACCCGGGTGGCCAGGTACGCGGCTACGAGCACGCCCACCATTCTCGTGAGCGTCTCCTGGGCTACCCCCAGGTCTACCAGCGCCTGGAGCGCGGTCACAGTACCCGCCCCAGTTCGGTCGCCGGCGCGGCAGCCGGCACTGCCGCCGGTACCAGTTCCACGATATCGCCCTCGACCGTGACGAGGCCGTCGCGCGAGAGGTGCCCGAGAACACGGTCGAAACCGTCAATAATTCCCGTGAGCTGTGCCCGGTTGACTCGCTCTTTCGCGAGCAAGATCCGCAGACAGAACGCCTCCTCGCGATCCAGGTCCCGGTCGGACGCGGGGACGGTCACGTCGCTCGGGCGCACCTCCGGCCCCTGCCGGGTCTCCCAGATCGCCGTGGCGACGCCGAGGTTCCCGTTCGAGACCGCAGCGAGGCGGCCGAACGTTACGTGCTTTGGATCCGGATTTCTCTCCGAAAATAGGTTCTTGACTGCAACTGGGCTCAGCATAGGGATCGGCACCGATACCGACCAGTCCCGCCAGCCAATCTCCTGGCGCGTCGTGACGACCAAGCCACCCTGCTCGCGGTCGTCTGCGACGAACGCCGGCATCACGTCGTACCGATCTAGCACGAGTTCCGCGATCCGTTCTGCGGGAAGGGGCTGGATCTCAACGGTGACGGGAAACTCTCGGTCGAGGGCCTGCACCGCCACGAGGTACGCCCACGCGTACTGGTTCCAGCCGGTCACCACTGTCGCATCGACGCTCGCCAGGTCGTCGAGGAACGCAGACAACTCCTCGAAGCCACCGATGCGACGCTCGTACAGGTGCTGGCAGTCCTCTATCACGACTGGCCCCCCATTGATCCTCGCCCGGATCCGGTCGACCCCGTCGCCCGGGTCAAGGCTAACCCGGGTTGCGTCCAGATCCCGAACGGCCTGGTCCAGGACGGACCCGCGTCCGGAGAAGGGATCGCCAACGACGGCGACCGGCCCAGCCGCCTCACCGGAGAGGACTGCCTCGAACGCTTCGTGGTCGTCACCGAGGAGCGATTGGGTATCCGGTCCCTTCATCGGACCGAGAGCGTTGGTTGCCTTGACGTTCGGATCACGCGCTCGGTGGTACTACCGAGATGGACCTCGCTCGTGCGACCATGTGCGCCCAGCGTGATGAGGTCCACGTCGTTCTCGTCGACGTAGTTGAGGAGTTCTCGGAACGGCCGTCCACGCCGAATCGGCGTCTCCACTTCGACTCCTCGTTCGCGGCCCATCGCTGCGATCTCGTCTAGCGCGGTGTTCCCGCTCTCTTTGAGGAGTCCGACGATGCTCCGGGGGACGTCCTCGTAGGCGTAGGTGTTCGTGTCCACGACGTAGAGGGCATGAACCGTTGCACCGTACATCTCGGCGATGTCGATGCCCTGTTGGGCGGCGACCATCCCCCCGTCACTCCCGTCAGTAGCCACGAGAACATTGTCATAGATTTCGTAGTGGTTCGCCACGTCGACGTCGATGTCCTCGCGGAATCGGACCGTCAGCACGGGCACATCGGCGTTTCGAACGACTCTGAGCGTCGTACTGCCGAGGTCCGGTCCGACTCCGGCCTGACCGTGCGTTCCCATCGCCACGAGGTCGATGTCCTGTTCGTCGACGTAGTCGAG
Source organism: Haloarculaceae archaeon H-GB1-1 (assembly GCA_029688825.1). GTDB lineage: Archaea > Halobacteriota > Halobacteria > Halobacteriales > Haloarculaceae > JARUKX01. The sequence continues at coordinate 30,696 of JARUKX010000002.1, forward strand.
TATCTCCTCGTAGGGCGTTCCCTGCCGGAGTTCGTGCTCGGCCGTCAGATCGAACTCGGCGGCCGTCTCGGCGATGTCGGTGGTCGCTCGTCGTCCCAGCTTCTCTGCTGAGGACCGCAGTTGCTCGTGCGCCGAGGCGTCTGTAACGGCCGAGAACTCGCTCTCGTCGGTCACGTACAGCGTGTGAACCGTCGCGTCGTACGTCCGGGCGAGTCCGAGCCCGTGGCTGACGGCCTGTTCGGTCTCGATACTTCCGTCCGTCGGAATGAGAATGTGGTCGTACATGGGCTCCTCTATTGGTATCTACAGCTCGCGGTAGCACGTACTCACGCGGGGGTCACTCGCCTCGTTTGCCGTACGTTTCTTTGCCCCAGCCAAAATCGGTCGCTTCCTGCTTCCGTTCGAGGTAGTGCTCCAGCATCTCGTATACGGCTCGGCCGAGATCCCGTAACGCGACGTTAATCCTCGAAACCGTGCTCGAATCGAGCGACTCGGTCGCGTCTCGCTCCCGCCAGTCGTCCGGTATCGTCGGAGCGTCGAAGCGAAGCCGGTCTTCGGTCGGGTCCCAGTAGAAGTCGAACGCCTGAAAGAGGCCGAGGTCGCTGACGATTCGAACCTGCTCTTCGTCGAGGTCCGTGTATTCGGCCCACTCGTTGAACCCCTCCTTCCATGCACCCTCCTGGAGCAGGTCTTCGAGATCCTCGCGGTAGAAGTCCTCTGACCCGAGCGTCTCCTCCTGCAACTCGAACTCGCGCGGCATCCCTCGGTTCGAGAGGTCCGGTGATTCCGGAACCGCTATATCGAGTGCCATACGAAACGTTCCACCGGCAGAACAATAAAGTCGGGTACCAGTTCCCCGAGTTCCGGTATCTGCGCTGTTGTCGAACTCCCGGACGAGTTCCTGTCATGTGAGGGACCGACTCCCACATCGTTATAGACTCCGTCCGCTTTGGTCCTGACGCCGTACGCCTGTCCGGCAGGAAAATGGATGAGGCCGAGGGGGCGTCTCACTGTCCTACCGCTGTCGTTTGTTCTGACTGCCCGGCCGTTTTAACCTGCTTCGTGGGTAATCACTCATGCATGAGAGGGTTCCGAATCGGTTCGGCGTTCGGTATTCCGGTCCGACTCAACTGGACCTTCCTGCTCGTTCTTCCGCTCTTCGCCGTCTTCATCGCTTGGGATATCGCTGAGTTAGTAACGGTGATAAACCAGACGTTCGACGCCACGATGGACCCGAACCAGTTGACGGACGGGAACCTCCCGTGGGTACTCGGACTGGCGTCGGCGCTGGGACTGTTCACCGGCGTCCTGTTGCACGAGTTCGGGCACTCGTTGGTCGCGTTGCGATACGGATACGAGATCGATTCGATCACTCTCTGGTTACTCGGCGGCGTGGCGAGTTTCACCGAGTTTCCGGAAGACTGGCGTCACGAGTTAGTGATCGCTATCGCTGGCCCCATCGTGAGCGTCCTCCTCGGCGTGGGATCCTACGTGGTATTCACCAGTCTCCCGTCGAGTTTCGAGGCAGTTCGGTTCGTCTTCGGCTATCTCGCCATCCTGAATATCGTGCTCGCTGCGTTCAATCTGCTCCCCGGTTTTCCGATGGACGGCGGACGTATTCTCCGAGCACTCCTCGCTCGGAACCAGCCACACGCGAAGGCAACCCAACAGGCTGCTGCCGTCGGGAAGGTGTTCGCGTTCGGCCTGGGCCTTCTCGGGTTGTTCACCAACTTGTTTCTCATCGTACTGGCGTTTTTCATCTACATCGCCGCATCCGGCGAGGCTCAACAGACCACGATAAAGGCGGCCTTCGAAGACATCACTGTCAGCGACGTGATGACGTCCGAAGAGAACCTCAAGACCGTTTCCGAGGAGACTACTATCTCTGATCTCCTATCGCGAATGTTTACCGAGCGCCATATCGGGTATCCAGTACTGCGAAACGGCGATCTCGTTGGGATGGTGACGCTGGACGATGCGGGTGCTATCGAAGAGGTCGAACGAGACGCATATCGCGTCGAGGACGTGATGTCAACCGAACTCCATACGATCACTCCCGACACCGACGCAATGACCGCGTTCCAGCAGATGCAGCAGAACGGCGTTGGTCGCCTGCCGGTCGTCAATGAGGCCGGTGATCTCGTTGGAATCATTTCTCGGACAGACATGATGCGGGCGTTCAACGTCATCCAGAGCGGCGGGCCGCCACGGACACTCGGCCAACCGACCTCCGAACCCGGTCTCCAGTGAGAACCGGCTTTCACGAGAACGTCACGGCGGACGATGCATCCCATAGAGCGAGTGAAGCAGACGGATTGGCGGGATAACGGAGGGACCCGACGTGGACCGGCCCCTCGGGACGGCACTTGAGCGTCGCTGTTCGACCTCACGAGGAAGCGACTACCTGTCCATGCGTGCCAATGGCGTATGATGCGCTGGACGAAACTCAGTCAGTTCAGCTCGGTGTTTCGCGGATGGGAACGAGATCGTTACTCCGCGTCTCTCTTGATGAGTCGGAAGTCTACCTCGAATACCGCTCCACAATGCAGACAGTCAACAGTTCCCCCCGAGATCAGGTCCTCATGAATGTCCTCGCCGCAATCGGGGCACGCACACCACATGAGATGACCCATGACGTCTACCTGCTGGTCTCTCTCATTGAGATCGTCGTGCACCGTGATTGTTCGATCTTTGTCCAGAATCTCGTTTCTGGAGAGAGCAGCGTTGACGATGGCTCCGCTGATCAGCACGATTGCTCCGATATAGAGCCATGTGACAAGCAATAGGACACCACCAATAACGCCATAAATGCCAAATTGGGCTGCGTTCGCAGCGTACAGTCCAAAGAACGAATCCAGGAGAGCCCACCCGAATGCGGCGACAATCGAGCCCGGAGCCGCCTCTCGGACGGTCATCGGAACTCCAGGGAAAAAGTAGAATAGCGGAAGGAACACGACCGTTAGCGTGAGGAAGAGTATAACCGGGGTCGCCAACATGAGAGGCGGTGGTCTCGGGAAAAGCGCTACAAATGTCCCAAGGAGGAGTATTCCACTTATCGCCAGGACCACCGCGACGAACGCGATTGTCGCGTTCCAGAGCTTCCTCAGAAAACTGGGCTCCATTCTGACACCGTACACCATCGAGAAGGCGATATCCAGACCCCGGAAAACTCTCAAGCCGGTCCAGAATAACAGTGCCACACCGACAAGCGTAGTGCCACCACGACCGGCCGCATTGGAGACTGTATCCACCACAGTCTCCTCGCCCAGCGGTGTGAGGAACCCCTGTGTCAATCCTATCAGTCCATCCGCAACTTCCTCGCCAAAGAGCGCCGTTGCAGCCACAAATAAGATCAACAGCAAGGGGATTAACGCCACGAATGCGTAGTATGCAATACTTGCTGCCAGGAACGTTACCTCGGTCTCGTTCGCTTTTTTTACGACAGTCCGTCCAAGTGCTGCCGTTCGGGTAACGAGGTTCACAAACATAACGTCTCGACTCCCGAGGCCATACCCGAAGCGTCGGGCGGGGAGCTAGTTAAGAGTGAACAGAGCGGAGGCGGACAACGATGGATATCGAGACTCCGGGGGGTAGCGATATATCATCCCCAGTATCTGGTTTCGCACATCATCGGCGGAGTCGTACGTTTGGTTATCGTTTGAGAAAGCACCTCTTCGAGGGATTCCGTTCCGTCCTCAGTGTCCGAGGACGTTTACTGTTCCTGCATCTCCCTTCCCGGATGGGTTGATATCCTCAACGTGAAATATGCTTTAGTGCGCCTGCTGACTACGGATCGCGTGCTCATCATCCGTTCGTGATTTGACTGGGACTGGACAGTACGGGTGCTGTCGATCGTGTTACTCACATAATGAAAGATTGGACGCGTGTGAAAATATCGTCCTTTGATGCAGTCACGGAGTGAATGGGAACGCATGTATAACCCGGTCCCGCTGCAGATCGGCACTCCCGTATTCGCGATCGTTAGTCTGTTCGTCCTGGTGCTGGCAGTGGTAACGGTCTGGCAGATGGTGCGGATCGTCGATGCCTACGATAAACAGGCGCTCACCGTGTTCGGCGAGTACCGCAGCTTGCTCGAACCGGGAATCAACTTCGTCCCGCCGTTCGTCTCGCGTACGTACAGATTCGACATGCGCACCCAGACGATGGACGTGCCCCGACAGGAGGCGATCACGCGGGACAACTCACCCGTGACAGCGGATGCGGTCGTCTATCTCCGTGTGATGGATGCGAAGAAGGCCTTCCTCGAGGTCGAAGACTACAAGACGGCAGTCTCGAACCTCGCCCAGACCACGCTCCGGGCAGTAATCGGCGACATGGAACTGGACGACACGCTGAACAAGCGTCAGGAGATCAACGCTCGCATCCGCAAGGAACTAGACGAACCCACCGACGAATGGGGGATCCGCGTCGAGTCAGTCGAGGTTCGAGAGGTCAACCCGAGTCAGGAGGTGCAGCACGCGATGGAACAGCAAACCGGCGCGGAGCGGAGACGCCGGGCCACGATTCTCGAAGCACAGGGGGAACGCCGGAGTGCAGTCGAGAACGCGGAGGGAGACAAACAGTCGAACATCATTCGAGCGCAGGGCGAAAAACAGAGCCAGACCCTCGAGGCACAGGGCGATGCGATCTCGACGGTGCTGCGCGCGAAATCCGCCGAGTCGATGGGCGAACGCGCCATCATCGACAAAGGGATGGACACGCTCGAAGCGATCGGGCAGGGCGATTCGACGACGTTCGTCCTCCCCCAGGAACTCACCTCGCTGGTGGGTCGCTACGGCAAGCACCTCACGGGCAGTGACGTGGCGGCCAACGGACACCAGCTAGACAGCCTGCAATTCGACGCCGAGACGCGCGAACTCATCGGTCTCGACGACATCAAGGAGATCCTCGGCGAAATCGATCAGGCCGCTGAGTTGGATGTCGAAGAGCTAGAGCAACAGGCCAAGGCGGTCAAGGACGGGACACCCGAGAGTGCCGACCACGCCGATAAGCAGATCAACGACCCAGCATGACTTCCGAACGAAACCCTCCGACAGGATGGGTGTTGGAAATCGAACAGACGACACACGACGAATTAATGGGTCGGGACTACACCACGGTTCTCTATCGCCAGGAACACACCAGAAGCGCAGTATACATCAATGAGGTCATCGACGGAAGGAACGTTTGGGAATACAACGTGCATCACTCAGGGCGGGACGGTGACCTTGGAACCGCTGCTGACCTGGAAACGGCGAAGCAGATCGCGTACGCGTTCATGAACGAGCCCGATGCCACCGTGTGATGTCCTCCGTGCTGTCGACAGCGGGACGCTCTCGCTGAACGAAAAGAGATGTACCCGATCACTCGAACCGGATCTGATCGGGACATACCGCTGGGTTTGACGGACGACCTCGTCGAGTGGGTTACGAACTCGTCGAGTTTTACTTTGCTGAGCGTTGCGACGCGTTCGCTGTACTCCAGAGAGCCGCGTTGAGTCGCTCTTCGATATCGTCGTCGAGTTCGTCGGCTTCGCGAAGAACAGAGTCTCTGGTTATCTACGGATGATAGACGCAGATCACTCCGAGTGAGGTATCCAACCTTGAGGTCCCCACGCAGGACACCGACCAAGGGAAGACCGGGAAGTCATCATGCGTCGGGGGACGGCGTTGCCGATCTGAGCGGTGACGTCCGTCTTTGTCCCAGTGAAAACGTAGTCCTCGGGAAAGCCCATCGCCGCCGCTAATTCAGGCTGTTCGAGCATCTGATAGCGGACATCAATCCCTCACTGATAGAGTTCAGGGGCAGAGAGAACAAACCGACTCTCCGTGGTCACGGTCGGTTGCATCCTTTTCGTCGGGACATCTGGAAGACGGTCGACCGCTACGGCGGCTTCAAGACCGAACTCACCGTCGACGCCGAGGCACCCTACGAGGAAGCCGTTCGCAAAATCTTCGCCGAACGTCCCGAGACGGTGATCTTCTGCCACGACCACACGCACCGCCCGATGGTGCAGGAAATCAGCGAGAGGCTGCTCGTCAACAGCAGAACGTGGCTCAAACGCCTCCACCGCCGTGACGGCATTATTGGACTCCTCCCGCCGATTTTCTACCTGTTATACCAGTTGTGCGCTGTCCGCATCGCCGAAGAATCCGAGCAGGTGATAGTCGATCTCGACGCGATCAAGAAGCCGAGCCCGGGAACAGAGGAACTCACCCTCACCGAACTTCTCCTCACGCTCGGTCAGAACCCGAAGCTACAGTTTCTCGGCCGAGCAGTTTTGCGGATACGCCGCCTGAATCGACTCCTGAGGTGGTTGAATGAACGCCCAAGGATGATCAGCAGTCGGCCCGAGTCTCGGTTATTCTTCGTTTGAAGCAGAGTCATCGTCTGTGTCGCCGACTCGCTTGTCCACGTCGACGCTGTACTCCGAAAGGATATCGCGGCCGAGCAACACGGGGTATTCCATGTGACTGCGGTCTTCGATACTCGCGGCGACCGTGTGTCGAGTGCCGCCGATTCCGATCACGACGTCGACGACGGGACGGTTGCGGCTCGAACCGGTGGCCGCCGATCTGACAGTGGTGCTGGTCTGAACCGGCCCGGCTCCGATTGCCGCTGCGATATCCGTGTCGATACTTGTTCGACTGGCACCCGTGTCCGACTTTGCGATGACTCGCTCCGATCCCGACGTCCCACTCACGACGATGTCTTCGGTATAGCCGATCGTGACGGCTTCTTGGGGAGGGCTTTCGACTGGTGAGGGCTTACCCGACGGTTCGGAATCGTCTAGGTGCCTGGTAATCTCGCTCACGCGGTCCGACTCAACGTCACCACCTGCTGTTTCGATCGCGAGTTTCGCGATATGGGGGGCTACGCTTCGACCGGTCGCTTTGAACAACGCTCTGAAACCAGCCGTTGTGTTCACCTTCAGGACGGCCCAGCCATCATCGCCCTCGATCAGGTCAACGCCAGCATAGTCGAGTCCGACAACGTCGGTCGCTTTCCGTGCGAGGGCGGTCACGTCCGGCGAGAGTGCGTCGGTTGCGTTCTCGACATCTCCTCCAAGCGAGGCATTGGTCCGCCAGTCGCCTTCCGGAGCATACCGATACATCGCACCGATGATCTCGTCGCCCACGACGTAGACCCGGAGATCGCGTTGGCGCTCAAGATGGCTTTCGAGAAAGGCCTGGAGGAACGCTTGTCGCTGTCCGACCCGGGCGTTGAGCGGCTGCGAGGTGCCAACTTTCCATGTCCCGCCACCATGAGTACCGATTGCAGTTTTGTACACACATTCTGGCCCGAACTGCTCTTTCGCATCGTTGAGTCGGGGAGAATTAAGCGCCAGCAACGCATCGGGAACTGGAACGCCATTTCGGGCGAGTTTCGTCGCCGTTGCGAACTTGTGAATTGCTGTGAGAACTGGAAGTGGCCGATTGAGCATCGGCCCAAGACCAGCGTAGCTCTGGAGCAATCCCAGTTGTTCCTCGGGGTGGTCAGTGTTCGTCAGGAGGAGTCGGTTGACGAGTACATCGACTGCGGGATCCGGCTTGACGTGGTTGGAGTTGATCCGGATGGTGCTGTTCTCTTCGCGCAGCCAGACTGGCTCGTGTCCGAGGCCCTCGACTGCATTGAGGATCGCTTTCGTCTCTTTACTGTTGTGCAGGCTCAACACCCCGACGCTGATCGAATCCGTCGCCGGCATATCGTATTATATGTTACCATACCTCAAGTGCTCACCGCCCATGCGGGGTTATGAGTGGATTGTCGAAATTCGCGTTGCCAGCCATCCCCAGGCCGGGTTTGTAACTCACATAATGAAAACTCCCGTGGTTGTGAAAATGTCGCCTCTTCATGGCTCTGAAGGCCGATATCGTAATCATGCTACAATCGTACGTGCTCCAACTAGGAGTTCCGGCGTTCCTCGAGGAGACGGTTGCGGAGATCGTAGCGTTTCTCCCCCGGCTGGTCGGAGCGCTCCTGGTCCTCCTGATCGGCTGGGTCCTCGGAGTTGCCGTCGCCAAGGTGGTTCGGAAGGTAGCGGACCGGGTCGAACTCGACCGGATGGTACTCGAAACGCCGATTGGACGTATTCTTGGGGGAACCGAGACTGCCGTCTCGAACGCATTCGGGACACTCGCGAAGTGGTTCGTCTATGCGCTGGCGATCCTCGCCGCTGCAAACGTGCTCGCGATTTCGCTGCTGTCGGAGTGGATCTCGACGGCGGTCTCGTATCTGCCGGCGTTCATCGCCGGACTGTTAGTGGTCGTCCTCGGGTTCGTCGTCGCGGACTTCATCGGTGACGCCATCATGCGGACCCGAGCAGCCACCCAGACAGAGTACACCTCGTGGTTCGCGAAGGGCACGCGGATGTTCCTCTACTTCACGGCGATCGTGATCGGGCTCGACACGATGGGCGTCGACGTCGGCATCCTGTTCGTCTTCGCCAACGCGTTAGCGTGGGGACTCGCCGCGGCCGTCGCGATCGGCGTCGGCATCGCCGTGGGATGGGGCGGCCACACCTACGTGCAGGAGAACATCGACGGCTGGATGGGGCGGGCATCCACCGAGGCACCGACGCCGTCCCCCACGCCCCAGGCCGACGGCGGAAAGTAATGCGTAGCTATCGACTCACCAGCGTCTGGGGCATCCCAATCCGGATCAACATCTCCCTGATTGTCTTTCTTCCCATCCTCGCGTGGTTGATCGGAAGTGGGCAGCAGATCGCCCTTTACGCTGGAATCATCGATGGGTTGGCCGGGTCGACACTTGACGTTGCCGTCCTGCGCCAGGGCGCGACGCCCTGGCTGATCGGCGCTGTGGCGGCGCTCGGTTTGTTTGTGAGCGTGACTATCCACGAACTGGGTCACTCGTGGGTCGCGCTCCGGTACGGACTGACCATCGAGTCGATCACGCTCTGGATCTACGGCGGTGTGGCGAGCATGACGTCAATGCCGCGCGAGTGGAATCGCGAGTTCTGGATCGCCATCGCCGGCCCTATCACGAGCGTCCTGCTCGGCGTCGTTTGTTATATCCTGTTGCAGGTCATCCCCGCGTCGCTTCCCATTGTCCTGTTCGTCGTCGGCTGGCTCGCAGTCGTGAACGTGACGCTCGCCATCTTCAACCTCGTTCCGGCGTTCCCGATGGATGGCGGGCGGGTCTTTCGGGCGCTGCTCGCTCGGACACGCCCGTACGGGCAGGCCACCCGGATCGCCGCACGTGTCGGCGTCATATTCGCCATAGTGTTCGCCGTGATCGGCGTGTTCTCGTTCAACGTGATCCTCCTGTTCGTCGCCCTGTTCATCTACGGAGCGGCGACCTCCGAGTCACGCACGACGGCACTCGAAGATTTGCTCGTCGGAGTCACTGTCGCGGACATTATGACGCCCGAGTCACGCACCATCTCGGCCACCTCGACGGTCGCAGAATTCGTCGACCAAATGCTCGTCGACCGGCGGACCGAGTTCGGCGTCACCGATGAGACGGGCGCCACTGTCGGTATCGTCTCGCTGCAACACCTGAAAGACGTCGACCAGCGCAACCGTGCAACCACTCCGGTTGCCGACGTGATGGCCGAAGAGCCGCTAACCGTGCAGGCGACGGCGGACGCCTTCGACGCACTCGTCGAACTCGGCACCACGAAGTCATCGTACGCTCTCGTCGAGGAGGACGGCGCAATCGTCGGGATCCTCTCGCAGGCCGATTACGCGAGCGCACTCGAATTACGGCGGGGTATTGGTACGGTTAGCGAGCGCGATCAGTCTATGCCGATGACTGGGGCCGGCGACGTGACTGCCTCCGGGCGGTAGTGTGGACATGAGTTCGAGCCTCCCAGAGCACACCACATCATGTCTATTCGAGCAGATCAAGCCTCACCCCGTTTATGATCCACCACCGTTATTTCCGCGTCTCCGTCACCCTCGTCGACTGCGAGCCCTAGATCCCGTAGATCACGCCAGAACTCGTCATATCCCTCTCCACCACCCAGTACAGTGGACTCGCCCGCCGCTACTAGGTCGACCTTGAGGTCGATCTCCTCCAGAAGCCGCTCACCGATGTCGTCATTGATGACACCGGTTCGAATCGCGTCTTGCACGGCGCTTTTCTCCTCCTGTAGGACGCGTCGCTCGCTCACCAGAAGCTGCTCGCGTTCGACTTCTGGGTATTCAGAGCGGAGCGTCGAGATAACTGCTCGCAGCTGTTCTTTCTCACGTTCGTACTCGGTGGTGAATGCCTCGTACATCGCCGTCGGAACGTCATCATCCTGGTGAAGTCGAGCAACGGCGTCTAGTGCGGCGTCTATGGCTCGTGCCCGCCCCAGCAGGAGTTCGTACACCTCCTCGACTTCCGAGGCCATACTTCTAGTACGACCGTTAGATGAATCAACGTTCGTACGACGCCCCCCAGTCGGATGTGGTGACGTTAGCGCACTATCTCGGGAAAACGGTTCATCTCACACGCGGACCTCCCAGAAGAACGCGATCCCGAGGACAGTAACGATCGAGAGCAGGAACTGTCTTGAGAATGAGGGAAACCAGCTACTACGTAGGATGCCGCACCGACACTTCTCTCTTGCTCGTACCATTCAAGCAGACGGAGGTACCAGTGGTACAGTAGAGAGCAAACGACTCATGGTCGAGACAACCGCTGTTGTATTGGGAGTGCTCGTCTCCTTCGTAATTGCTATCGGTGTCCGGTTTCTGGCAAACCGAGTCACGTTCCCATACACCGTTTTACTTGTCACAGTCGGATTCACATTGACAATTTTTCCTCTCCAGACGTATCTCGGCTTCAGCCTCGGCCCTCTCTTTACGCATGACACGATCCTCTTCGTATTTCTGCCCGCAATTTTGTTCTATGGCGCTGCGGAGATCGATCACGATCTGTTTCGACGCAACTTGCTGATCATTGTAATAACCGTTCTTGTCGGGCTTCCCGTCGCTATTTTAGCAATCGGCTGGATCGGCGCGAAGCTCTTCGGAATCCCGCTGTTAATCATGCTACTATTTGGAGCGATGGCCTATCCGATCGATCCCGTTGCTGTCCTCTCACTCTTTGAGAAATCAGGAGCTCCACCACGATTGGCAGTTCTTGTCGAGGGGGAGAGCCTTCTCGATGATGGACTTGCTATCGTTTTGTTCTCGGCGGTGTTAACACTCGTACGTGAGGCTAGCCCCACGGATCTTACTGGAACAGGGCTCTTCTCGTTCGACCGGTTGGGGGCATTTCTGATTAATTTTCACATTGTGAGTCTCGGTGGCATTCTGGTCGGTGTTGGAATTGGATACGCCACGTACCGGACACAACGGGTAGTGAACGACAGGACGAATCTCTTCATGATTTCGGTCATCGGGGTCTACGGGGGCTTTTACCTCGCGGAACACGTGCTCCACGTAAGTGGAATTCTCGCCACGGTAGTCACAGGCATCGTCCTGGGAACATTCTCCAGACAGTCTGCGCTAAGTGAGGAGAATCTCGAGTTTTTGGGGGAGATTTGGGAGAAAATCGTCTTCCTGTCCGAAACGATGCTGTTCGTCGCCATCGGCATCGAGGTCTCGTCAATCCAGGTGCTCAGGACCCTTCCGGTCGTGTTAACGACTCTTCTTCTTCTGATCGGTGTCCGTGCTGGCGTGATCTACGGGATCGTGAATCTCCTGAATCAGGTGATTAAGGACCCCGTCCCCGTAAGCTATCAGCATGTTATAATTTGGGGTGGGATGCACGGCGTGATACCAATTGCTCTCGCACTCAGTCTCGGGCCATCCGTTCCCTTCGGAAGTCAGCTCAGGTCGGCGGTGTTTGGAGTCGTCATTGCAAGCATGATCATCCAGGGACTGTCGATGACAAGTGTACTCAAAGCGACCGGTGTGACCTAACCCTGTGAGGAGGATCGAATGGACACCGTCTTTCTCTCGCTTTAGCCCCACTCTTTGGGCCCTTTAGTGTCAAGACTGGCGCTGATTCGAAGGTCACCTTATCGTGGGAGATTAGTGGATATCCCCCTTTGCGTGCCGATCTGCCTTGCGTTCAGTTGAGACATTTACCGTGTTTCATACGTGCGCTGCATTCAACACGGCCGCTGAAACCTATTATTAAATGAATATTCAATAAGGATCTACGCCAGGTGCGACACCTCTGATGGTTCCTTGACGTCGTCGAACTCTCCGCGCTCCACGGGATCCCAGTCCTCACCTGGCTCCGGACTCCACCAATCGACATCGTAAGCACCTGGTGCGCCGAGGATCTTCACCCGCGCCGATCCATCCGGAAGATCGCGACACAGTTTCTCGTCGACGTGGAGGTTCCAGGTCGTGGCGGTATCGGAGCAGGCGAGCACGGCCTCCTCGTAGCCGCGTGTCTCTCGGGACTCTTGGAGTTCGACCTGCGTGTTGCAGTTCTTGCAGAACACCCCCTCGAAGGGAATGTGGGTAAAGACCTCCTGCCCGCAGACGGGACACCAGAGGAACTCGAACAGTGCCTCATTATGTCGGTCAACGATTTCAAGACTCTTTGTCGAGATGCCCGGCTCAGCCGGACCATCCTCTTGTGCCACGTTATAAACACCACCGCTTGCGATCCGATTATTCTTCCGCAGTCTCCGTCTGAGATGCCTCCGGTGGCTGAATCACGAGGCGTTCGATTCGCGTGTTGTCGATAGCGTCGACGCGCAGGACGTATCCCTGCTGGTCGATTTGGTCACCGACCTCAGGTTCTCGTCCGAGCTGGCTAAAGACGAATCCGCCGATCGTCTCGACTTCGTCTGTCTCGAACGTAGCGCTGAGCCGTTCGTTCACGTCTTGAACTGGAACGCCGCCGTCGACGACGTACGTTCCGTCGTCCCGCCGCTCGATAGCGGGGCCCTGCGGTGCAGTGTCGAATTCGTCTCGGATGTCGCCGACGATCTCCTCGAGGATGTCCTCAATAGTCACGATCCCCTCGAAAACGCCCCATTCGTCGATGACGACGGCAATCTGGCCACCACCATACGTCTGAAACTCCGCGAGAATCGCGTCGATCCGGCGCGTCTCCGGGACTACCAGGACTTCTCGTGCGAGGTCTCGTGCAGTGATTGAGTCGTGATCGGTTTCGGTTTCGCTCGCCTGGAGGATGTCTTTCGCGTGGACGAACCCAGTTGGCTGATCCCCGTCTTCGTCGAGGACGATGTATCGAGTGTAGGTCCCGCTGGCGGCAACCGCACGAAGTTCTGAAAGCGCCATCGAGGCGGACACGGTTTCCACGTCGGGGCGTGGCACCATGATCTCCCGGGCGAGCGTGTCGCCGAGGTCGAAGACGCTCTCGATCATCTCGACCTCATCAAGGTCGACGTGTCCTGTTTCCTCAGCGCGCGTGAGAATCATCAGAATCTCTTCCTCGGAATGAGTTTCTTCGCTTTCGGACGCTGGCGAGACGCCGACCAGGCTGGTGAAGTAGTTCGCGGTGCCGTTGAAAACGACGAGGCCGGGCAGGAACAGGTAGTAACAGAACTTCATGAACGGCGCAACGAGGAGCGCCACCCGTTCGGCCTCCTGGATAGCAAAGGTCTTCGGTGCGAGTTCGCCGAACACGACGTGGAGAAACGTGATGAAGCCGAATCCCAGCGCGAACGCCACCAGATGAATCACGCCTGCAGGTAGCAGTTCCCCGAGAATGGGTTCGATGAGTGCTGCGACAGCCGGCTCACCGATCCACCCGAGGCCGAGTGAGGAGAGTGTAATCCCGAGCTGGCTGACAGCGAGATAACCGTCGAGGTTCTCGATGGCATCCTGTACCAGTCCTGCACCGGGTTTCCCGCGGTCGACGAGTGCGTTCACCCGAGTTGGCCGGATTTTTACGAATGCGAATTCGGCGGCGACGAACACCCCATTCATGACCACGAGGAAGAACGCGAGGAACAACCCACCGATAGAGATCAACTCGACCATACACCGGTATTGGCGTGTGGGGGCCTTGTAGGGGGCGGCTGCGGTCGCGCCGCCTTAGCGCACGTCGCAGTCGTGATTCTGTCTCATCATAGCCCCCAGAAGAACGCGATGCCGGCCGTCGTGACGACGGTCAGGATGAGCTGGAGCGGCGCACCGACGCGCGCGAAGTCAGTGAACTTGTAGCCGCCAGGCCCATAGACCATGAGATTCGTCTGGTAGCCCACTGGGCTGAGCAGGGGCGTGCTGGCGGCGAACGTTACTGCAAGGGCGAACGCGAAGGCGTTGACGCCGAGTTGCCCCGCGACCTCGACAGCGATTGGAAGCATCAACACGACGCTCGCGTTGTTGCTCACCATCTCCGTGATGATCGCGGTGCCGATGTAGAACGTCGCGAGCATCGCAATCGGTGTGAGGACGGCGCTCCCGGCCACGATGCCTGTCGCGATTAGGTCCGCCGTTCCGGACGCCTCGAACGCGATGCCGAGAGGGATGACGCCCGCGATCAGGAAGATAACATCCCAGTCGACGGCCTCGTAGGCGTCTGCGGGTCGGAGAATGCCCGAAAAGAGCATCGCGACGACGCCGGCGAGCGCGCTGACCATGATCGGGAGATACTCGAGTGCGGCCAGTCCGACGACGCCGGCAACGATGCCTAGTGCGATGGGGATCTGTGTCCGGTCGAAGTCCTCCCAGCGTCTGTCACTGGAGACGACGATATTGTTGTCCGCCCGGAGTCGGTCGAGAACGTCTTCGCTCGTCTGGACGAGCAACACGTCACCGCCCTGGAGGCGCACGTCCCGGAGGCGCTGACGAATCACCTCGTTCCCCCGGCGGACAGCAAGCACGGTCGCGTCGTAGTTTCGCTCGAATCCCGCGACGCCGTTTCGTCTGTTCAACCACGTCCCGGGGAGCAACACGATCTCCGTGAGTGAAACTTCGTCCTCGGCTTCCTCCGCGTTTTCCGTGCTCTCGTCGTCGTTCGTGGCCGGATTGGGTGTCGCCGACGGTCGGTTCCACGCGTGGTCTTCGGGTACGAATCCGTCGGGGAGTGGTTCGTCCCCGTCCGCTGCGGCGTCGAGGAGTTCCGGCAGAAAATCGAGGTGCTCGTCCCCGATGACCTGTTCGAGCGTCTCCTGGCTCGCTCTGACCGAGAGGACGTCGCCGGCGCGGATCCGCTCGCTGGAAAGGCCGCGAACGATGCTGCGGCCGTTGCGCACGATCTCGAACACGTCCAGGTCAAGGTCGCCGCGCCGCACCTCTCGCACCTGCGACCCGACGAGGTCGGAATTCTCGTGGACGACGACGTCGGTCAAGTAGTCAGCCATGCCGAATTGGTCCGTGGGAGTCCCCTCGGCCGCGATTCGGGCTGGCGTGAGATACCGACCGACCGTCAGGAGGTACAGTATGCCGACGGCCAGCACGACGGCGCCAAGCTGCGTGAACTCGAACAGCGAGAACGGTTCCGCGGTCGGGCCACCGACCTGCGCCCAGATCTGGCTCGCGAGCAGGTTCGTCGACGTGCCGATGACGGTGAGCATCCCGCCCAGCATCGCGGCGAAGGAGAGGGGGATCAGCAGCTTCGACGGCGAGGTGCCGGTCTTTCGGGCGAGGTTCGTGACGGCCGGGATGAGTACTGCGACGATGGGCGTGTTGTTGACGAAACCCGCCGACGGGCCAGCTAGTCCGACCGTCGCGAGGAGTTGGCGGAATTCGCTGTCGCCCGCGAATGTCTCCATCTTCCGCGTGAGTATCTGGATGACGCCGGTTTGTCGCACCCCTTCACTCAGGATGAACATCGCCAGCACGGTGAGCGTCGCAGGGTTCGAGAAGCCCGAGACGCCTTCCTCGGGGGAGACGCCCGTCCACGGCCCGAGGAGGATCAACACGACCATCAGGGCGATCGCGGTGGTGTCGATCGAAACCGGCTGGAAGATGAACAGGACGAGCGCGACGACGACGACCGCAAGAACCACGAGTACGTCGACAGAGACCGGCAGCTGCACGGGAAACTGCTGGAGTAGTGCTAGCGGTGCCAGTACGGGTTCGTAGGGTACGGTCGTCACGAATCAACCGGGAGTAAATTCTTGCGATGGCGACATAGTAGTACGGTTCTCGGCTCTCCACCCTCGGTGTTCGGTTAACACGGGCAGAAGTATGTTGGTCCGTTACTCAGCGTCCTATACAACAATTTCTCCATTCACGGCCGTACCTGGACACGGGATGTCTGGATTCTCGCCACCGTTCTGGTTTCGTGCCCGGACATCACCGGTAACTCACACCGCCTTTTTTACTGTTATCGACCATGGCTACTCACAGGGACTTCTCCTCTGGAATGGACGAACACCCGATTCAAACGCCGTGGGCGAAATCGTCTGATGAGATCATCGCGCATTACGAGGTTTCTGTAGACGAGGGACTGAGCGAGGACGAAGCCGAAACACGGCGTGAACGGGTCGGCCCGAATGCGTTGCGCGAAGCCGAACAGCGGGGCTGGTTGGGGGTTCTGGTTGACCAGTTCAAGAGCTTCATCGTCCTGTTGCTGGCGGTGGCAGGGGTAGCAGCCTTCGCACTGAACGAGAACGTCGAGGGTGTCGCCATCTTCGTCGTGCTCCTCATCAACGGGCTCATCGGGTTCGTCACCGAGATGCGGGCCATCAAGTCGATGGAGGGCCTCCAGGAGATGACGGAAATCGAGGCTCGCGTTCGCCGGGAGGGAGAGGTCGAGGAAGTCCCCGCGGAAGACCTGGTGCCGGGAGACGTCGTGCTCCTCAACGCCGGGAACGTCGTTCCGGCCGACCTTCGAGTGATCGAGCCCTCCAAGCTCCAGGCCGACGAGTCGGCGCTCACCGGCGAGTCCGTTCCCGTCGGAAAGACGAGCGACGTCCTCGAGGAAGACGTGCCCCTCGCCGAGCGGGAGAATATGCTCTACAAGGGGACGAGCGTGACGCGGGGGACTGCGGAAGCGATCGTCGTGTCCACGGGAATGGACACGGAACTGGGCAAGATTTCGGCGTCGCTGCAGGGAGAAGCCGAGGAGAAGACGCCGCTCCAGCAGAAGCTCGACGAACTCGGGCGGAAGCTCGTTCCGTTCCTGCTCGTCGTGGCCGCGATCGTCTTCATCTCGGGGTGGCTCAGGGGCCAGGATCTGTACCTGATGGTCGAGACGGCCATCGCCCTGGCCATCGCGACCGTCCCGGAGGGGCTTCCGGTCGTCGCCACGCTCGTGCTCGCGCGTGGGATGTGGCGGATGGCGGACCGCAACGCTCTGATCAACAACCTCGCCTCCGTCGAGACGCTGGGTTCGACGAACGTCATCTGTACCGACAAGACGGGCACGCTGACGGAGAACAAGATGACCGTCAGCGAGTACGAACTGGCCAATGGCTCTGTCGCCGTCACCGGAACAGGACTCGACACAGAGGGGGCGTTTCAGCATGGTGATGAAGAGCGGGATGGGCCACGGGACCCTGCCCTGCAGGAAGCGCTGGAGGTGGGCGTTCTCTGTAACAACGCCTCCGTGACCGAGGAGGATGGCGAGACGGCCGTGACGGGTGATCCGACGGAAGCTGCCCTCCTGATAGCGGGATTGAAGGGCGGCGTCGATCGGAACGAACTCCTCGAGTCGATGCCCGAAGCTCGTGAGGTGTCCTTCGACCCGTCCGTCAAGATGATGGCGACCTACCACGAGCTGAACGGAAGCTACAAGCTCGCCGTGAAAGGTGCGCCCGAGGCGGTCGTCGAGTCGTCGACCCGGCTGGTAACGGATGACGGCACCGACCCCCTCTCGGAAGATGACAAAGAAGAGTGGATTCAGAAGAGCGAGACCATGGCCGAAGACGGATTGCGGGTTCTCGCTCTCGCCAGGAAGGACGTCGAGAGTACGGACACCTCGCCGTACGAGGACCTGTCGCTGCTCGGGCTCGTTGCGATGATCGATCCACCACGCGAGGAGGTCAAATCGACCATTAAGAACTGTCTGGACGCGGGGTTGCGAATTGTCATGGTGACCGGTGACCACCCCGGGACGGCCAGAAACATCGCCCGGAGTGTCGGGTTGATGGACTCAGAGGACGACGAGGTCATCCAGGGGAGCGAACTCGACGACCCCGAGAACCTGTCCCGGGACGAGATGGAGCGGTTCACGAACGCGTCGGTCTTTGCGCGCGTCGCTCCGGAGAACAAGCTCGACCTGATCGGAATTCACCAGGCAGTCGGGTCGATCGTGGCCATGACCGGTGACGGGGTCAACGACGCGCCGGCGCTGAAGCGGGCCGACATCGGCGTTGCTATGGGTCAGCGGGGAACACAGGTGGCCCAGGAGGCGTCGGACATGATCCTCCGGGACGACAACTTCACGAGTATCTATCACGCCATCAGGGAGGGGCGGATCATCTTCCGGAACATCCGGAAATTCGTGTTGTATCTCATGTCCTGCAACCTCAGCGAACTGCTGGCCATTCTGATCGCTGCACTGCTGGGCTTTCCACTACCGCTGCTCCCCCTTCAGATCCTCTTTCTCAACGTCGTGACTGACATCTTCCCGGCGTTTGCACTGGGGGCGTGCGGGGGCAGCAAGGATATCATGAACACGCCACCGAGGGATCCCGACGAGCCGATCCTGACCCGCACGCACTGGACCGAACTGGGGCTTTACGGAACCATGATCGCAGTCGCGACTGTCGGCGCGTTTGTGATCGGGGGCAGCATGTACGCCGGCGGCATGGGGACCGAAGAGGTCGTCACCATGTCGTTCCTCACGCTGGCGTTCGCTCAGCTCTGGCACGTGTTCAACATGCGAGAGCTCGCGTCCGGCATCGTGCGCAACGAAGTCACCGAGAACGCGTACGTCTGGGGTGCCCTCGGCCTGTCTGCTCTGCTGGTGATTGGCACCGTCTACCTACCGGGGGTTTCGCTGGCACTGAACACTGCACCCATCGGTCTCGAGAGCTGGCTGGTGGTGCTCGGAATGAGCTTGCTCCCCCTCGGCGCCGGACAGGTCGTTCTGGAGTTTCGCCGCCGGTTCGGGACTCCGAAGTGGGGGACACGACTCGAAGATCTGTTGTTTGACTGATTACGACCGGTTGGTCAGCCGATGTCGCGCTCGTCGAGCTGGGACCAATTATCCAAGCCGACGCGGAGAGCGGCTTTGAGTGCGCCGAGGACGACGGGGCCGAAGAACAGTCCCATTATCCCGAATGCGTACGCCCCACCGAGGATACCGAGGAGGATGACGGCGGGATTGAGCTTCGCGTACCTGTCGACGGCGAATGGACGGAGATAGTCGTCGGTGAGTCCAACCACGATGACGCTGTAGACGAATAATCCGACGGCGAGTAGCGGTTCGTTCGTGAGATACAGGTAGACCACCGCTCCACCCCAGACGGGGATCGCACCGACGAGCGGCACCATCGCGAGAACCATCATGACGACCGTCCAGAACACGGCATTAGGGATGCCAGTGGCGACAAGTCCGACTCCGGCGACGGCCCCCTGGACGATGGCGACGGAGACGTGTCCGAAGATAACGCCCCACATCACGTCGTTGATCTCGCCGTAGAGGTCGCGCTGGATGTCCATTGGGAGCGGGACCGTTTGGTGGAGCCAGTTGACCAAGTCATCGCCGTCTTTGAGAAGGTAGTAGACGAGAAAGAGCGCTAACGCGATCCCGATGAGGTGGAAGGTGATCGTACCGAACGCTTGGGTCGACCGTTCGAATACGATCGTCCCGATTTCTCGCCCTGAGCTGACGAGTTCGCCGGCGATATCGACCTCTTGCCCGGTGAGTTCCTCAATCCGGGATTCGACCACTTCGATCTGGCCCGAGTCAGTGTCTAAGCCTTGCAGAATCCGGTCGGCACCGTTCACGACCGTCGCGAGGATCACCACGAACGGTGCAACGAATCCGGCAACTGCCAGGATCACGAGCGAGAGTGCGGCGACCATCGGCGATACGTACGCTTCGAGACGGATATGCAGCGGATAGAGCACGTAGGCGAGGAGGACGGCACCGAGGACGTACTGGAGAAACGGCTGGATCAGCATGGTCGATAGCACGAGGAGGGTGACGATGAGGGCGAGGACAAACCCCTTGCTGAGGTTCACAACTGCGAATTTGTCGAGCAATGGCAAAAAGATTCGATATCATCACAGCTGTAGACCACTTTGACTGCCATCGACTGCCAGGGTTATTCGGACCCGAATCAAAGTCAGTCGGCCACAGCCCCACTTATCCGTCTGGGTCGCCAACGAGATACCGTATGCCCGAAGAAGTCCTCTTTCAGTCAGAGGGATCCCAAAGTCGAGCGGAGATTGCATCGTATCTTCGTCGAGTCGCAGACAAACTCGATGCCGGTGACGATATCACCCTGACCGCCGGCGAACAGTCGGTGACAATGTCACCCCTTGCCCAACCGACCTTCGAGGTGAAAGCCGAGCGCGAGGGACCGACCGATAGTCCTGGTGAGCTGAGTATCGAGTTCGAGATCGAGTGGGCTGAAGATGGAGACGTCGGAAACGGTGAAAGCGGTGGTGGGTTGGAAATCGAGTGAAGCCGGTCCTCTATGGGGACCGATATTCTGCAGTGGTGATTGTCGAAATAAACACATCTCGGATGGATCAATCTCCGGTCTCTAGCGTCGAGTGGCCCTCCCAGTTGGGTTTGACGTCCACGACAGACAGCGTGCACGATAACGACTTGCCCATTCTGCTAGTGTTATCGTCTCGCTCTCGGGGGTATCACCCACATTCTTTTCGAGCAACCACGGCAGTGTACTGCCAGATAGGGGACTATTTATCCTGTCGGGTGAATTCTAGAATCCATGGCTCGGCTCGTTTTTGTGACTGTCCCAGCAGGGAAGCGGGACGCTGTTCTCGATGTTTTGGACGATGAAGGAATTAATTATACACTCACTGATGAGACGAGCAACCGCGAATACACCTGTGCCGTTCATTTTCCGCTCCCGACGAATGCTGTCGAACCCATTCTGGATCGTCTCCGGGAAACGGGCATAAACGACGACGCGATTACAGTGACGGTCGAGACGCAAACCGTCGTTTCACGAAATTACGACCAAATCGAGGAACGATTTACAGAAGACGAAGACAGTCCAGAGCAGATCGCACGCGAAGAACTCCAAAGCGCTGCTGACGATCTCGTCCCTGCGTCCTTGCCGATATATGCTGCCATGACTATCGTGAGTGCGATTATTGCGACGGCAGGACTGCTTCTGGATTCTGCTGCGGTCGTCGTCGGGTCTATGGTGATCGCACCGCTCATTGGCCCCGCAATGGCCGCAAGTGTCGGTACCGTGTTTCGGGATCGTGATCTCTTTCGAGACGGTGTCAAGCTGCAGATCATCGGGGCCACCCTCACGATCTTGAGTGCGGCTCTGTTTGCGATACTCATCAGAACTGGGAATCTCGTCCCACCAGGATTGGATATTCTGTCTATCTCGCAAATCCGGGAACGGTTTCGGCCGGATGTCCTGTCACTCGTGGTTGCCCTCGGATCCGGTGCCGCTGGTGTGATTAGTCTTGCTTCGGGGGTTTCGACAGCACTAGTCGGCGTCATGATCGCAGTGGCACTCGTCCCCCCCGCAGCGACGGTCGGTATCGCCATCGCGTGGGGGAATACGGCACTCGCCGTGGGCTCCGGCGTGTTGCTCCTCGTTAACCTTCTGTCGATCAATCTCGCCGCACTCCTTGTGCTCTGGTATATGGGATACCGACCTGAGAAATGGTTCCGTATGGAGCAGACCAGAAAGACATTTGTCAAGCGCGTCGGCGTTCTCCTGATTAGTATTCTGATCCTTTCTGCATTTCTCGGAACTGTTACGTTCTCCTCGTATCAGACTGCCACTTCCGAGCAATCGATTGAAAATGATATCCAATCAATTCTCGATGAACCGGTTTATTCAGAGTTCGTTCTACTCGAAGTCCAGTTCGAATATTCGGAGAATCTCCTCGCTCAGCGTCCCTCCGAGGTAACCATCTTGATCGGTGCTCCTCGAGGAGAAGCCCCGCCAGAACTGGGAGATCGGTTGAACACCCGTATTGATGAGATTGCAGGCCGCAACGTAGCTGTACAGGTTCGATACCTAACCGTTCAAGAACCGGAGTAGTGCCGGGGGTAGGGTAACCGTTTATCTCAACAAAGTCCAATAGCCCAATTAGATAAAATTCATGTACAAACGCATTCTACTACCGACTGACGGCAGTGAAGCCTCGTCAATCGCAGCTGAAGCAGCTGTTTCACTCGCCGATCAGTTTGATGCGGAACTACACGTGATTCACGTCCTTGAACACGACCAAACCTCCACTGATGCTGATGGTGACAATACCACCGCCCGATATGGCGAGGAAGCAGTCCAAGCGGCTATCGAATTGGCTGCTTCTTCTGATGTCAAGGCTACGAGGGCGGTCATTGAAAAGACAAAATCAATTCATCGAGAGATCCTCACCTACACAGACAAACACGGTATAGACTGTATTGTTATGGGAACCCGGGGTAGGGGTGGACTCAGCCTCAGTCGGGCTGTCCTCGGGAGCGTCGCGGAACTAACCCTACGCGAGTCTCCCGTACCAGTCATGACTGTTCACGAGGAGACGGTTGTCGATGCAGACATCAATTCAGTACTCGCTCCAACTGATGGGAGCGAGTGTGCACATACTGCTGTTGAACATGCGGGTGAACTGGCGAGATCTGTCGACGCGACACTGCATATCATCTACGTCGCTGAGATAGGACAGGTAATCGACGGCGAGAGAGCCGAGAGGCTACGAGAAGCGCTTGAAGAAATCGGGGAGAAGGCGTTAGACCTCGCCCTTGAGAAGGTCCAGTCGTCGACGTACTTGCCGACTGAAACCTCGGTATTGAATGGCCGACCCTATCTCGAAATTACCAGATATGCTGAGGAGAACGATATCGATTGTATCGTAATGGGGACTCACGGTCGAAAGGGTATACGTCGGTTCCTCCTCGGTAGTGTTACCGAACGTGTAATTCGTCGGGCTGATGTACCTGTTATCTCGGTGAAATAGGTTTTCCAGGCTCTGTTGAAATCCTACTGATTCGACATTTTCTCGCTGAAACAGCTGTTGGGTAGAACTGCAAATAGAATAGTCGTTTCAACGGAGGACAATATGAAACAACCGTCAGAGACAAGCCGACTATTCAATTGTGGCCAAGTTACGGCCAATCATCAGGAAGTTCGTCCTGATGGTTGTTCATCAGTTCGATGAGTGGCCGTATCTCCTCAAAGTTTGGCCCACGGGTGACCGTGTCGGTGTCACGGTCCCAATTAATGAATCCAGCTTCTGAGAGACGGGGGAGATCTTTGTGATAGAGTTCCGTCTTGAAGGACTCCAATTCCTTGTCCTCCGGGTTGAAGTCCGGAGCTTCGAACTCGGCTTGATTACGGGGATTGCGTTCAGCCAGTGTCGTGAGAATCCGACGCCGGGTAGGATTACTGAGGCAAGTAAATACTTGATCGAGCGTTGCCTGTTCACTGTCGTACCGTTTATCCGAATGAGTCATGAGTGACTTACCCGGAATACGTGAAACCAAATCATTCACCCCGAGTGTCTGCTAGGACCTCCGGAGTTTACCAAGTGAACTTCACGACACCGAATCCCTTCACACCGGGTGGTTTCGTGATTCCATCTGATTATACAGCGTGGCAACAAAAAAAGATTGGCCTAATTGTATAGGCGCACGAAATCTGCCAATGATTGATGTTGG
The DNA here is from genome assembly GCA_029688825.1 of Haloarculaceae archaeon H-GB1-1. GTDB lineage: Archaea > Halobacteriota > Halobacteria > Halobacteriales > Haloarculaceae > JARUKX01. The sequence goes on from JARUKX010000002.1 coordinate 54,357, forward strand.
GCTTAGAGGTCATTACACCGGTTCTGGTTTCAACCGTCAATCCTCCTCCCCCTTTCTTTCACCAAAACGACGGTCCCACGAACATCAACTCTGATTCCACGGAACAGTGAAAACTGTATAGACTTCATCTAACGTTCAGAGTGTCTTGTCGATGTTGTGAGTGAGACAGCCAATAGCGAGTCCCCGGAACTGTTTCCACCAATGTTGTGAGCGGACAAATGCACCGTACTTGCGTTTGAGTCGAGAGTTAACCGTCTCGTTCTGACTGCGCTGACCGTAGAGGTCGGCATCCAGCCGAGCGTTCCATGCCTTCTGTAGCGATGAAAACTCGCGGTGCTTGATGAGCGGTCGAACACCAGTTGCACGGGCTATTGTGCGAACCTTCTGGTCGTCGTATCCTTTGTCGCCGAGGAGAATCGCCACCATCCCAGTATTTCGCTTGATGAGCGATGGTGCAATCTGAGAATCGTGCTTTCTGGTCGTCGTTACGTGTAAGTCTATGATTGCGTTCGACTTCGTGTCTACGAGAAGTGTGACTTTCAATTGCTGAATCGTCAGCTTTGTCCGCTTCGTGTAGTGCTTCGAGGCGTGACTGCGGTCGAACCCGGATGCATCGATCCCGACGACACCGTTGGTCGGAAGGGGGGTGACCGAGAGGTTGAACAGGACACGCCAAACCGCCATGTCGAGCCGGTTGAACGATTTACACAACGTTGAGGGTGAAGGGAGTTCCTCAAGGTCGATAGCGCTCCGAATCCGAGGCATCTCGATGAGTTCGTCAAGCAGGGTTCGGTACGTTGTATTCTTCCGCACCTTGAGACAGAGCAGGACGATGTGCTGGTGAAGTGTGTACCGTCGTTTCGAGAACTTCGAAGAGTAACGAGCGACAGCTCGCCGAGCCAAGTGATACGCCTGCTCAACGAACCGGAGCAACCGCGATTTCGGGAGGGCCTGCATTCGGTCAAACTACCGGGTGAACTTGTAACTCTCTGAGGATTTCAACAGAGCCGTTTTCCACAAATATCCCCAAGGCCACAGGTATCCGAACGTCCGTTCTAAAGTCACAGTCCCCAGAAATATGCGATGCCAGCAGTCGTCACGACGGTCAGTATCAGTTGTAACGGTGCGCCGACGCGTGCGAAATCTGTGAATTTGTACCCGCCTGGCCCGTAGACCATGAGGTTCGTCTGGTAGCCGACGGGCGTCAGTAGCGGCGTGCTGGCGGCGAAGGTCACGGCCATTACGAACGCGAAGGGGTTGGCGCCGAGTTGGCCGGCAACCTCGACCCCGATCGGCAACAGCAACACCACGCTGGCGGAGTTGCTGACCATCTCCGTGATGATCGCAGTCCCCAGGTAGAACAGCCCCAGGACCGCGATCACGGGCAGGAGAACGCTGACGGAGACGACGAGGTCGGCGATGAGGTCCGCCGTGCCCGAGGCCTCGACTGCGATGCCGAGCGGGATGACACCCGCGACCATGAAGATTACTTCCCAGTCGATGGCTTCGTATGCGTCCTCGGGCGTGAGGATACCCGTGAAGAACATCGCCGCGACACCCGTCAGCGCACTCACCATGAGCGTGAGGACGTCGAGTGCCGCGAGTCCGAGAGCACCGGCGAGGATTCCTAGCGCGATGGGGATCTTCGACCGGTCGAAGTCCTCCCATCTGTCCTCGCCCGCGATGGCGACATTCGTGTCCCGCGCGATGCGATCGAGCACTTGGTCGGGCGCCTGGACGAGGATAACGTCGCCGGCCTGTAATCGGACTTCTCGAAGGCGCTGGCGGATCACTTCGTCGCCCCGCCGGATAGCCAGAACGGTCACGTCGTAGTCGCGCTCGAAGTCTGCGACACCGCTGCGCCGACTCGACCAGGGCCCAGGCAACAGCACGACTTCGGTGAGTTCGATCTCCTCGTCGGGAGCCTCTTCATCCGTCTCGTCGCCGTCCTCTTCTGTGTCTTCGCTAGACGTCTCATCCTGGGCGAGAGAGTCGCTGCGCTCCGCCTCGGGCGGCTCCCAGCCGTGACGCCGTGGCGAAAAGCCGGGCGGGAGGGACGCATCGTCCTCCGTGGCCGCCTCCAAAACTTCCGGTAACAGCTGCAGGTGGTCCTGCTCGATGACCTCCTGGAGGGTTTCCTGGTCGGCCCTGACGGAGAGGACGTCGCCGGCCTGGATCCGTTCCGATCCGAGTCCGTGGGCGAGCGTCCGGTTGCCACGAACGATCTGAAACACGTCGAGGTCAAGGTCCTCCTCGCCCAATTCCCCGACCCGGGAACCGACGAGCGGCGAGTCCTCCATGACGACCACATCGGTGAGGTAGTCGGTCATGCCGAACGCGTCGCTGGGCGACTCCGCCGGCTCGATCCGTGCTGGAGTGAGGTATCGACCGACGGTGAGCAGGTACACGATCCCCACGAGCAAGACGATAGCGCCCAGGTGCGTGAACTCAAGCAAGGCGAACGGCTCCGCGTCGGGACCGCCCACCTGGACCCACACCTCGCTCGCCAGGAGGTTCGTTATCGTCCCGACGACGGTGAGCATGCCGCCGAGCATCGAGGCGAACGACAGTGGGATCAGGAGCTTCGAGGGCGACGTCTTCGTTTGCCGGGCGAGGTTCATTATGGCAGGGATCAACACGGCGACGACCGAGACGTTGCTGACCACCCCGCCGGGCGGCCCGGAGAGCGTGACCGTGGCGAGCAACTGTCGGAACTCGTCGTCACCAGCGAACGCGATCAGTTTCCGCGTGAGGATCTGGATAACGCCAGTCCGTCGGACGCCCTCGCTCAGGACGAACATCGCCAGCACGGTGAGCGTCGCGGGATTCGAGAATCCCGAGACGCCCTGCTCCGGCGACACGCCCGTCCACTCGCCGAGGAGGACGAGTGCGACCACGAGGCCGACGGCGGTGGCGTCGATCGGAACCGGCTGGGTAACGAAGAGGACGAAGACGATGGCGATGATCGCCAGCACGACAACCACATCAAGCGAAACCGGAAGCTGCACAGGGAGTAGCTGTAGCGGCCATCCGGTGCTCAAAGAGAAGGAGGAGAAGACAGCACTCATTTATTCGTTGTCTCTGAGGATTGCTTGGATGATTACATAGAATTTGGGTTCTCTCCCGGGTCCAGATGCTCGCTACTGGGGAAGTAGTTATCTCCCGCAACGTTGCGAGACGACATTCGACGTGAACGTCTGTGGGTCAGAGGACAGTTCAAACGACAAGAATAGCCAGACCGCTCAGGACGACGATACCGAGCACAATCGACACGAGCCGGCCCAACCTGGGGGTGCCGAGAACCCACGCTAATGCGGCCTTGACGAAGGTGTTTGCGATAGCCGCGATGACGATGCCCGTCGTGGCGACCTCTGTCGAGACTGTTCCTTCCGCGGCGAGTTGACTCAACGTGATCGTCATCGCGTCGACATCGGCGAGACCAGAGAAGAACGCCGTCACGTAAACCCCCGATGCGCCGAACCACTGGTTGGCATACTCAGAGATGAGCAACACGGCCGCGAATATCGCCCCGAAGAGGAGGGCTGGCCGCAGGCGAAATGGGTTTTTGAGTTCTTCCGGTTCGACTGTCTCGTCGGATGCAGTCCGCCAGTACAACCCCACGGCAGAAACCACACCCACCACAGTCATCGTTCCCAGTGGTAGCGCGACGCTCGAGAGCAGATCGGGGTTGACGACCGCGATCTCGATGAGCGCTCGGGGGAACATCACGATGGAAGCGGTGACGACCGCGAATGCACAGACGTGATAGAGCGTCGCGTTCTGGGTTGTCTTCTCCGCCATCGAGACCGTCGTCGCGGTAGACGAGACGAACCCACCGACGATTCCCGTGAGGGCGATTCCTCGTTCGGGCCCGAGCGTTTGTCCGAGCACGTACGCCACGAATCCGAGACCAGTGACGAAGACGACCATCAACCAGATAAATCTCGGATTGAGGCCATAGAGGACGTCGAGCGATCGGTCGGGGAGTGCCGGGAGGACGACGAGGACGACGAGGATGAACTTCGCCGACGCCCGCCGCTCACTTTCTTCGATCCGATCGGCGAACTCGTGTATCGGATCTTTTACGGAGAGCAGTACTGTGATGGCGCCGACGACGATGATCGCGATGATCGCACCGCGGTCGGAATGCATCGCCATTGCACCGAGGATGACTGTGACGAGGGCGGCCACGAGCGTCGTCAGGCCGATATCATCCTCGTACCAGATCTTCCCGACGTACGCGACGGTGAGTGGTACGACGAGCGTCCCCACAGCGAGCGGAAGCACGGATGGGAAGAACGCCTGAACGAGCGCCCCATAGAGCGCGATCAGCGGAAACGTCCGACTCCCGGCGAACGATCCGCCCGACTCGCTTTGCTCCCGTTCCAGACCGATGAGAGCGCCGAGGCCAGCCGCAAGCAGGAGATGGAAGATGGTCTCCGCAAGAGGACCAGTTGTAGGATCGACCATTGTGTAGCCTTTCCAGCCAGTGGATTGTCAAACAATAGGGACGGAGCGAGCGTTTGGCGTCCTGTCGTCCTCATTCTGGCTTTCCGTCCACCTCTGGGTGTCATAGAACTAGTCACAAAGAGTTGCTTTGGACCCGTGGGCCGGCAACAGAACAGTGTACACTTGATGAAGACGATGCTGTATCTCAGTGTAGCTTCAACCCTCTTCTTGCGAGTGTTTTCCCTCATCAATCGGGCGGTAGTACCAACCCTGACAGAAACAGGATGCAGGACTCAGAGGGTGAAGTCAGCACAGAGGCCATAGTTGTTCCCGATATGTTCCTCTGAATCAACTGCTCAGCGTGCGTCCAGAGTGGCTACTCGATTTCTAACTGGCTACTTCCGCCACCCTCCTGACCGTCGTTCTCGTCCCATTCGAGTGCGACTCGATACTTCGTTCAGTCATGTTGCCAGCCGGGGCTTCGCGTTCAGCTTTGACTTCGAAGGTCGGTCGGGCAGGGGGATTCAGTGTTACAGATTCGGAGTCTGCTTTCAACTTGATAGCGTTGCCGCTGTCGAGATTGTCCGCGACTTTCCGAAGGTGCAATCTCTTCTCGACTCTGGTCGCTCTCTGATTTGAACAGGACTTCTTCAGGCATACAGGAGATGGTACACAGCCTGAACCGATAAATTCGCCCGCCGTATTGAGTGGATAGGACTGGCCAGTGTGTTCACACCTGTTGAGCCATCCCCCCATTCATGATGTCTGTGCCTGAAATCGCTACACACCCGAATGCTATTCAAATTCGCGCTTGAACACCACTGTAATCCGTATGGAACCTAATCGCGGCATCGGTATCCTGTGTCAAAAGAGCAAGCCGGTGTTCAGCGACGTAGCCGAGCGGCTTCGGAATGCAGGCTTTCAGGTTCGATTCTTCCATCCCCAATCACCCCTCTCACCAGAACAGATCGCCGACCTCTCGTTGATAGTTAACAAGAAGACACTCCCGAGTGCACTCCCAACTCTCAGGCATGCTCGACGGACGGGGATAGTGCTGTGGAATAATTTACAGGCGGTGATTTTGTTCAGTTCACGGCTTGTCGGTCTTCGAGCGCTTTCGGAGATGGGATTTCTCACACCTGAAGTCTCCTTCGAGAAACCTGATGACGAGTACGTCGCTAAAGGCTACTACATCTGGAACGACGAACCCGAACTCAACGGCGAGGGGGATTTCTATCAGGAACTGATCCCGACGGAGCCAGTCGATTACAAGTATTATGCCGTCAACGACGGGTCAGAAATACACGTCGCGGGGCGGCGCGTCACCTCGAAGCTCTACGGGGAGAAACAATTCATCGGCCAAATAGAGACCAAGCCGGCACTTGCAGCGTCGCTCCGAGAACTTGTTGAACGATTCGATCTTTGGGGTGTCGGGGTTGACCTCGTCAGAGATAACGACGGCCAGTATTGGGCTGTCGATGTCAACCTCGCAGCTGGATATCGGGACACTGGACTAGAGCCTGCTCTCACCGACTCGATTATTGCGAGTCTGCCAAGTGAGTGAAAAGAAGCAACCGCGACTTCTGGATAGCGTCCACTCTGTTGAATTACTGGCTGAAATTGTAACTCATTGTGGCTTTCAGCAGAGCAGTTTGACCGACCGACGAGTATTGCTTGATTCACGCCGAGACAACCGACGTGGTTGTGTTTTAAACGCGCGTTGTATCTTGCACAGCTTCCGGAAGATGGTCTGAATTTGTTATTTTGATTGCTGGGTGATTTACTCGCAATTCCACGGTTGAAGCTACACTCAGCCCTGCTGTGCTCCTCGTTCGCTGGCGCGCACTGCGGTGCTCCACGAGCACGAGAGCTCACGCCTGAAATCAGCTACGTACACACAGGAGTTCGATAACCTCGAGCCATCTCACAGAACTGCTACTCCCCTTGTCCAACCGTGATGACGGGGACTGGTGCAGAGCGGACGGTCTTCTCGGCGACACTCCCGAGAAGGATTCGATCGCTCCCGCGTCTCCCTGACGTCCCCATCACGACGGCGTGGATATCGTTCGAGTCGATGGTCTCGAGTATTAGCTCGATAGGGGATCCGTGTTCGACGTGCCGGACCGTGTTCGATACGCCGCGTGTCTCCGCCTCGGACACGACGTCGTCCACGGCGTCAGTCGAAACCTGTTCACGTTCATGTCCCGAAATCATGGAGCGAACGTCCAGACCCAGCGACGTATCGTCGACGACAGACAGCACGTGAACAGTCGCATCGAGAGCCGCTGCAAGTGAGAGGCCATACTCGGCAGCATGGGCTGCACCGGCACTCCCGTCGGTCGGGATGAGGATGTTCTCGTAGGGGAACACCAATTGTTCGTCGGGCTGCATCCGCGCTGTGAGGACAGGGACGGAAGACAGACGGACGACCTTCTCCGTGACGCTTCCGATGAGGTGTCGTGACACTCCCTCCCGACCGTGGGTCGGCATCACGATCACGTCGTACTCGTATCGCTCAGCGTACTCGACGATTGTCGGCGCTGGGTGCCCCTGGACGACGTCGGAATCGTAGTCGACACCGAGTGTGTCCAGTGTCTTTTCTGCTTCCTCAACGATGTCCTCACCCTTCTGAACAAGGGCGTCAACGACCTCGGTTTCGACGACGGTGACGCTGTCTCGGGTCGTATCCGCGACGAACAGAACGTGGATCGTGGCGTCGGCCCAGTGTGCAATCTCGGCAGCGTGATGCAATGCCTCCGCAGCCCCATCGCTTCCATCGAACGGGAGCAGAATGTCCTCGTACATGAGCACTGTGAGTACCTACGGGCATCACTCTCAAGTGGCTTGTCACCCACCAGCAGAGGCGTCTCACCCACCGCTCGAGTCCGGCTCTCGAACCCACATCACCGGAACTGGTGACGTTCGGACGATTTTCGCACTTACCCCACCCATCATGTATCGACTGAAATCAGTCTTACCGTGCGTGCCGAGGATCGCGAAGTCAATATCGTGTGCATCGATATAGTTCCGGATTTCTTTCGACAGGACACCGAATTCGATTTCACTCTCGATGCGATCGACTCGCTCACGAGTTCTCAGAGCCGAGCGATTGGCGTGGTCGTCGCGTCCACATACTTGGAGGAAGTCCGCCGAAACAACTGGACGTCATTAAGCAGCTCACCCGTCCCACGCTGACGGGTGACCCACCCGCAGATATCGTCGGCCTCGACTGGAATGGGCTTCACCGTGGCGCACAGTTTGGCGAGTTCTGGACGGCTAGTGGGTGGGACGAAAGCGGCCGCGACGCTGAGCACATGACGATCCGAAAAACCGTCCGGTCCAGTCTCACGAAGGTTCGAGAATTCTGGCGGGCACGAGGTGTTTGGCCCAAATCGACAACGAAGGAAGATGGTGTCGAGTTCGAGTATCGCGGCCCGTCACCGAGTGATATCGAGAGAGCAGCGTGTGCTGAGTGCGGTGTGAACGTTTGGACGAGTAAACTACCCCACCCTACTCGCTCACGATTTCGCCGTTCGCTTCGTTGAGGGTGGGGCTTTCGCGTGGACTCCCGTTCTGGCCGCCTGCGGCGGCAGGCTCGTAATCACCGTTCACGTTCAACGTCCCGCGATTCAAGCGCACGTTTACGGGTGCGCCTCCGCCCGACGACTTTTGCGCCGAGCGGAGATACTTCAGGCCAATATTCTTCGCCGCGTTGTAGTCCGCGTGAGGTGAGTAGTCGCACTTCAGGCACTCGAATACGTCCTGTCCGTCCGAGGTCGAGCGGTTGTTCTTATGAGTGAATCCACACTTTGAACACCGTTGGGAGGTGTAGGCGGGACTCACCTGTTCGACCGAGATACCGACGGCTTCGGCCTTGTACTCGACGTACTCGAACAGGCGGCGGAACGCCCATGCGTGGAACTTCTTGGCGCGAGGCATCCGCGCACGAATCCCTGTCAGGTTCTCGAACGAGATTACGTCGCAGTCGTTCTTGATGGCTTCCGCAACGAGTTCCTTCGAGACGGTGTGGAAGAAGTGGTCGTAGCGTCCCGTCTCGGTACATCCTACCGACTGGATAGTGTTGTGGGCGGCTCGCGTACCACGCTGTTGAAGCGACCCGCGTCGCTTCTCGAACTCGCGGTGCCAGTGGTTCAACTCCGATCCGTTCCAGAAGGTGCCTGTTGATGTGACGGCGACGTTTTCGATACCGAGGTCAACGCCGAGGACTGTGCTGTGCTCGCCGTTGCCGTCGTCGGCAGTCTCGAACTCTACGTCCGCCTTTGTTCGGACGTGAAGGTAAAACTCGCCACCCCGATAGTGGAGTTCTGCGCCCGTCACTTCGTAGTCGTCGTCAAACAGGTACTCCGAGTGTGGTGTTTCGCGACTCTCGTCGGGCAGAACGTACTCGGCAGTGATGCGTCCTTCAACTGTCGAGAGCGTCGCGTGGTCGTCGTTGAACGTTGCGCACCGCTTGTCGTAGACGAGCGTCGGAGCTGTGAAGTTCGGCTTCCCTGCATAGTCGCCTTGTTTCCAGCGGGCAACGACGCCCTGTACGGCGTCGGCAGCTTTGTTGCGAGCGTTCTGGACGAGGTTCGCTTGCAGCCGGGTCTCTGCCCGCACGTCGTCGTAGGTTTCGCGTTGGAGTTCGGCTTTGCTCGTAGTCTTGTGCTCGCCTTGCCACGCGTGGTCTACGACGTAGTTTGCGGCCCACAGGAACTCGGAGATGGTGTCGTGGAGGAGGTCGGCGTCGCTGTCGGCCACGTCGAGTTTGACAGGGACGGTGCGACGTACCTCCATCCGTGTTTCAGATGCAGGCCTATGTTTTTATATAAGCAACGGTTCGATAGGGGAGTCGACCAGCTATCGAGCGTGGCTGGTGTAGTACCGGGTCGGTTTCCTCTCCGACCTACTCGCTACGCTCGCTCCTTGAGGTCGGAAGCTCCACCTTACATTACGCTGAACGAGGTCCCTTCGTAGCAGAGTACGATACGGGAGAGATCTGTGGGTACTGTACCTACGACTGCTACTTCACTCATCGGCATCATAACCAGCTCGAAGAGCTAGCCGGCGAACAAAGCGTCTACTTCCCGCCAGCCTGAGCAGCGAGCTGTTTTTTGCGCCCCGAAGGGGTGCGGCGCGTTTTGAATTGGCGCAGTTGCGATAATTCAAGTTCTGAAAACCATGGCTACGAGTAGTGATTCGTCGGTCTCATTCGAGAAGACCGACACCCGACACGACGAGATGCACAGTACCATCGAAGAGTGGATCGACGACCTCGTCGACCGCGTCGACGATGCACAAGCAAGTGAGGAGTTCCAGGAGTGGTTGGACGTCCAGAGTCGTTTCCACGACTATTCGCACCGAAATACGCTCCTGATCAAGCTCCAGCATCCAGAGGCAACGAAGGTCGCAGGCTACAACACGTGGCGGAACGACTTCGATCGGCACGTCCAGGAAGGCGAACAGGCCATCTGGATCTGGGCTCCGATCATCACCAAGCGATGTCCTGAGTGTGAAAATTCGCCCAGCTACCACGAGAAAATCGGCTGTGAGTACAACGAGACGTCGTCGGATGAGTGGTCGAAAGGCCTCGTCGGGTTCAGACCAGCACCAGTCTTCGACGTTTCCCAGACCGACGGAGAACCGCTTCCCGAACTGGAGACGGCAGCGATGGGCGACGCCGACGACCTGGTGCCAGCGCTCAAAGGAGTAGCTGATGAACTTGGTGTGTCGGTACGCGTCGTCGATGCTGACGAGTGGGAGCATGGCGGCGCGAAGGGAGTCTGTAAGCACCGGAGCCTACACGACCTCAAGCCAGTTGTCGAAGCGAAAGCCCGAGCGAACCAAGCAGACCTTGCAGTCACGGTGATTCACGAGTACGCCCACGCGCTGCTCCACTTCGATATTGGAGAGGAACCCGAACGGGCAAAACGAGAGGTCGAAGCAGAAGCCGTCGCATACATTGTCGGTCGGTGTTTCGGACTTGACACGAGCGGATCTGCATTCTATCTCGCTGCGTGGCAGGGCGATGACCCGGAAGTGATCCAAGAGCGCCTCGGTCGAATCAGTTCCACTGCTCAGGAGATCATTGGATCACTCGTGGAGTAACGATTCAGACAACCTCTGGAACAGCAGTCATAGTCGGAACTAATCGAGTTCCGGGTGCGTTGAAAACGGTTTTTCACGCCGTCGAAGAGCGACGACGTGCGCGAACTCGTCACGTCGATTCAGCCGAAATCATGACCGAACGAACTGACGACGTCGAGACACGGAGCGAAGACGAAACAGAACAAGAAGAGCGGGTGTACTCTCCTGATGGTGGAGTTGTAGCATCGACTCCTGCAGCTTCGACACCTACTGAAGCTGTCCAACAACCCACCATTGGCGAAGACCCGTCTCAGGAGGACCTCGATCCCCGCACGAAACGAGCTCGAAACGAAGAGATGGACGTCTCGCTACTCCAGAAGGGAGGAATCTACGAGGTACAATCGTCGTCCGGGAACATCTACGAGGTCGACATCGCGAGTAAGACGTGTACGTGTCCAGATTTCACGAAGCGGAATCCAAGCGGTGGGTGTAAGCATCTACGGCGAGCCGATCTCGAAATTCGGGAAGGGAACGCCCCTCGTCCTGATGGCCGTCTCCCGGAAACGACGGACGTGGTCGAACAACTTGCAACGGAGATTCGCGAGCTGGACCGAGAGATCGAAGAATGCGAGGAGCGACGACAGAAACTCGAAGCCACGGTGGCGGTTATCGAGGAAGTCTCGTTGAGTAGACGAGAAAATTAACCAACAATTCTAAGATATTGCCCAACAACGTTGGTTAACAGAACCTGTCCAATGTCCTATTCTCCACCAGACCCACCTCGAGAAGTCCCAGCAGACATCGCTTCAAAACTCGATGAACAATCCCCGGAGGTACTCCGACAAATCGCTCGATTCGCCGAGGAGCTTGCTGAACATCGCGAGCGGGAGGCACGACTAGCTGAAAACGAGGAGGATAAGGAGGTCGAAGAGCGACCAGATGACCTTCCCGATGACGTTCCGGCGAAGGCGACGATCACAATCAAGGAGATCAACGACAACCGCTACTACTACTGGCAGTGGCGGGAAGGAGATTCGGTGACGTCGAAGTACAAAGGGCCGGTGAATCCCGACGAGTAGACGAGATTGAATGTAGCCTGAAGTTTGTTACAGCGCGATTCCTAGCGTAGCAGATGACACCCCCCAGAGTGTGAATGGGGTCGGTTCACCCACACCCCTCAGTGTGAATGGGCTATCAACCGCCACTCTCTAACGAGACTTCACGCCGAGAGAAGGCAGAGGAACACGTGGATAGATTACGCCTCGTCTACCCCCACACCCCTCAGTGTGAATGGACCACCACCCAGGGTACCGCGATTAAGAAGTCCTTAACAACAGAAGCCCTCACGCCGTAGGGAGGGTTCTCGTCTCAGTGTCGAAGCTTCGGCTTCGGCACAAAGCCTCGCCTTTCAGAATACGTCTACTCGGAGGACTGTTTAGACTGTAGTATAATAAAGATAACTACAACTGCGGTGCGGTATAGTAGCGGACTGGGTCAGCTACCATGGCAGAACGTGTAAGCCGCTCTCCGTGCCGTAATAGGTTCTTCAGACGAACGAGACAGCTTCTACAGCTCGAGTCCGGCTCTGTCTCTACAACCGTTGTAGCCTATGGGGGACCATTCACACCGAGGGGTGGGGGTGTCACCATCCCATCAACGTCTGGAGCTCCGGTGTTGAGTTGATCAGTCCAGTTCGTGTACTCTCAACGTCTCCTTGGAGCGAATACGACCTGAACTTCCCCTGATCTCCGCCTTCCTTCTTTTTCGATTCGAGAACTCCTGTCGTCACGTGCTTGTTCAGAAGTTCGAGCGCACGATTGTACCCCTTGGGCTCTACTTCGACATCCCGTGCTACTGTTTGGTAGACCTCGTGAATCTCTGACGTCCGGAACCATTCTTTCTCCGGGTTATTCCGGTCAAGACGTGTGAGAGCAAACAGGAGTAATTTCCCCGACAACGGAGTCCCTTTCACCATTTCCATAAAGAGCTCAACTTCGACGAGTTCGTCAGCTTCGAAAACATGCTCCGCTGTCACGACGTCGTCGCCTTCTTCGTCAGCGATCTCGCCTGCATTCCGGAACAAACGGACTGCGCGTCGAGCGTCACCGTGTTCTTCAGCTGCGAGTTCAGCTGTTGTTGGAATCACTTCGTCATCGAGGACACCGTCGTAAAATGCGTCTCGTCGATTTTCGAGGATTGCGATAAGCTGATCTTCTTCGTACGGTGTGAACGTTCGGTGCTCTGGCTGGAGAGTCGATTGAACCCGTGACTCGATTTCTCCTTTGAACTCGATGTCGTTCGAAATTCCGATTGTAACGACTGGGAAGTCAACGTCGTCTTTTGACTGTGCCCGTGAAAGCGTGTAGAGTACTTCGTTGACTTCCCCATGCTTGTCGATCTCATCGATAATGACGACGAGACCGCCAGAGAACTCCCTCTGAACAACGGGCCACAACTTCTGATCCCGATAATGTTCTGCTGAGAGGCCCTGATAGGGGACGTCAAGCGGGTTCTCTGCTTTCGCGTTCACCTGCTCTGCGATCTTTCGGAAGGTGGAGGTATACGTGGAGATGGGATCCGGATTAATGTACGCAGTAACGATCGGGGACTCCGTTCCTTCAGTTGCTGCCTCGAGTCGCTCACAGACGTGTCTGGCAACTAGTGTCTTCCCCGTCCCGGTTTCACCCCACTCCAGGACGTTATCCGGGACGCTATTTGTCCGCATTTTCCGGAGATTCTTCGCCAAGAACGTGATGTGACCGTCCCGACCGACGATCCGATTGGCGTCAGGAACGTTATCGATTTCGAGCAACCACGGTTTCTCAAAAATGTCCGATCCGCCTTCGCTGTCTCCTTCATCGACGTTTAAGATCTCGTCGACGGTTGTTTGCGTGGAATCGTTGTTTGGCATGGACGGACCAATTCGCCCCATTCACATATAGGTTGCCCACCCTCGGTGTGATTGATTCCCCCCCATTCACACTCTGGGGGGTGCTCCGTTTCAGCAAGATCCCCCCGGAGTGTGAATGGGATTAACCCTATCGCTCACCTCCGTTTCAGCAAGACCCCCCAGAGTGTGAATGGGATTGACCCTGTCGCCCACTTGTGATTCTGCTCGCTTCCGGGCTAAAGTGTATGTGTCCTCGATGCCAGCGGGTCTTCAGTTTCGGTCCCGGACCTCTAGGACGCTCCGCAGACTCCGCCCTGAGAGACAGCCTCCCTCACCATTATGCAAACGTTGGATAGCTCCGTCCGTTCTGCTGGACGTAGGCCTCCTCGACGATGTCGTCGATCTCTGCCTTGGTGAGGACGTCCCGCATTGCGGTCTGCTGGAACAGCCGGCGAACCTGGCTGAACCGATAGTCGGCGTAGAAGCTCAGGTCGAAGATCAGGGCGCGGGCTGCGTCCTCACGCGTCTCGTACGAGCGCGTTGACGACTCCCAGTCACCCTTCACGGTCGGCATGATCCGGGCGCTGTTCGCGGCCGTCTGGAGCATCGTCCAGATCTGGTCGTCACTGAGTGGTTGTTCGAACCGGGGCGTCGGCTCGTTCGTCTGTGCATCGGTCGTGTCCGGCGAGCGGACGTTGCGTTTCGAGCTCATAGTCGGTGGCCGCGCGCCCCGTCGCAACCTCGCGACGGGCGCGCTCCACCTTCGGTGAGGCGCGCCCCCGCGCCGGCCCGCCTCGCGATGGCCCAATCACCCAGGGAAATTCAACGAAGGAGATGCATGTCTCGATTCAACGGTGGAAGTTCAGGTATCGTTCAGAAAGGGACAGGTCACAGTGAGTCGCTTGGGACCAGTTCGGATTGAAAAGAGAGGGAAGGTCAGGAAGTCTGAGGTAGGACGTATAGAACTCTATACGTAGTGTCTCAGTTTAGCGAAGGGAAGTCAGCTTAGTCCAGACGTAGGAAGGTCGGATTCTGCGTTAGAAATGGGGATTCGGATGGTGTGAAATCGACGCGAGGCGGGCCGTCGCGAGCTGCTTGTGATTTCGCGGAAAATCCCCCGACAGCGCATTGGTGGGGGTGATAATACTTTCGCCCACTACTCGAGTTCAGGCAGCCGCACGTGGGCGGTATGCGGAGCGTCAGCTAGGCCGTTGGCACCCCACGTGTATGGCTGGGAATCATCACGGGAAACATACCCTTCCGACCGGAGTCGCTTCAGCCAGTCCCGGGTTTGCTTCTCGCCGATTGAGACTCCCTCTCGATTCGCGATCTCGGCGGCTGTCCCCGGCCCCTCGTCCAGGAGCGCGCGAATCACACCTCGTTGCCCCTCGGAGCGCTCTTCGATCGTGACAGCCTCTGGCCCGACCGTGACCATCTCGGATAACCACTCAGGGAGTACCCCTGTGTGGATGTAGACCGTCGCAGCCGTCGTTCGGCCGAACCGGAGGACAGCTTGGGCAATCTTGTGTTCGCGATAGTGCCGGAGAAACGGCCGTTCAGGAATCCCGTAGTCGAGGTCTGTTCCCTTCCCCTCGTCACCTCTAACCGCCGTGTAGCCTTCCAGTGCGGCCGTAATCTGAAGTGGACGGTCTCCCGGGTGGGGGGAACCGAGTACAACCCCCACCTCCGTTCCTGTGAAGTCGTTGCTACTCCGGAGCGCGCCGTAGTGTTTGACGTCCGTAATTCGGTCAGTCACTCGTTCGATGTCGATAAACGGCTCACTGGGTGGCTCCTCGAAGAGACGCTCAGCTGCACTCTTGGTCGTGATGACGCCTGGTGTTGTATCGTGGCGATTTGCGGCCGCCTCGATCACCCCAAAGTCGCCCCGTCGATTGACGTATTCACCACTGCTGTATGGCTTGACGTGCGAGGTCGTTTGTACGAACTCGTAGCCGATGACGTCACGGAGATACCGGGCCCGACAGTCATCGCAGAGGATCCGCCAACTCTCTATATTGTCGACGCCGAGCCGTCCGCGCCAGAGTTCTTCGACCGGCGTTCCGTCCAGTCCAACTACTGCTCGAGCAGCATCAAGAGTCGGCGGCCGTCGAATGACGACCCGTGATTCGGCGTGATCGTAGACAACCTGTGATCCGTCTGGAAGCTCGACATAATCAAGTCCTGCTTCTTCCCGAAGTTGATCGTCCCAGTCATACTCCGTCGGTGCGGTATCGCCAATAATCGGTCCGCCGAGTTCGAGCATAGCGAGCACTGCAGTCGGGGCCTCGGCATGACCGTCATCATCGTCGACTGCCTCCGTTGGACGGGCAATAGAGGTGTTATCTGAGAGTTCGTCACGAATCGCATCTCGTATCTCCTCCATCCCCTCATTTGTTGCAGCTCCAATCAACCCGAAGTGATTGTCTATCAGCAAGTCGTCGTTCTTGCTGAGAAAGGTTGAAATCGCTGTTGAGAGTTGATTTGCGTCAAACTCCGTTCGATAGGCGGTTCCTGGGTCTTCGTCGAAGATGACGACGCGGTCGTCTACGACGCGATCAAGGGCGGCGTGGGCTGGCCCGCCGACGATGACGTCTGCCGCCTCGACCGCGTCCCAGCGTGCGAGGTATGGACAGTCACCGTCTTGCATACAGGGCAACACATCCTGCAGATAGTAGTGAAGATACGTCGGTGAGGCGCCCCGCGACCGATAGTCGTTGATTCGTTCGGCCCAACCGGATCCGTGATCTCCTCGCCGGGTTGGACAGTCCCGGTCGAGTGTTGGAACTTCAACTACCGCTTTCTGATGCTCGGCAGCGAGATTGAGGTGTACGTCTCGCGTCTCGTACCGGTGCGTGAGGATTGCAGCTGGGACGTCTAGGTCGAATGCGGTCTCTGTTGCATGTCGTGTTTTTCCGATCGTGGGGAGGCCGTCGATGATTACTGGTGGTGCATGCTCGTCGTCGAGCTGTGCCTCGATTGCCTCTTGAATCCCATCTCGGCATGCATCCCAGACGGTTGCTTGAGTGAACTCGCCCTGTTGGGAAGCTACGTGAGCACCCCGGCAGCAGTCATCAGGATCAGCACCAGCCATCTATCTGATCATAGGGTGGTGACGAGTTAATCGTCTCGATTGATCGACTGATTAGATATCGAGCTCCTCCCTAGCAATCTCGAGGAGCTTCTGGAGTCGCTCGTTGAAGTCGTCCTCGAACTCGGTATGGAGAGATTCGTCGTACATCCGTAGAGTACGAGAAAGGCCGATAGCGGCCAGCCAGTCGCGGAACTGGTTGCTATTCATGTCTTCAACTGGCATGTCCAACGCGGCGGAGCTGGAACCAGCTGCCCAGAGGCGGAGCAGATCTAACTCCTTCACCATCGCGAGACGGGCGAAATCTGCGAAGGCAGCACTCACTTCCCGCGACAATTGGGTATACGATACTGAGTCTCTGTCCAGCTCTTGTTCTCCGTTCAGTAGGTCGTTGACGTACGAGAGTGAGCGCAACGAGAGGAAGCCCTCGCGATCGACGGCCATCGGAGGCTCGTTTTCTGACTCTGCAATATCAGAAAGCGCCTGACCACATGACCCGCAGTAGTGATGAATGTCTTTGACTTGGTCTCCGCAATTCGGGCAGTAAGGCATACTGACTACTGCAACTTGCGACTACACAGACTTTGCTAAGGATCTCTTTTCAGGACGGATTATAGATAGGGGGTCGGTCTGACCTTTTCCACCAACGACTCGATAGTATAGTGAATGACGATTCATTTTGGCATTCAAAAGAACAGGAGAGGGTCGATTCTGAGAACCTCCTTCGATGCCGGGGCCATTCTCTTAACATTCCAAATTCTGTGAATCAGTGATTCACTGATCGACATCTTCCTTGGCGAGTTCGCGAATCTTCTCCTTCGTTTCCTCCTGGTGCTTGCCGAACGCTACCTCGAAAACACCGCGGTAGAAGTGCTTGTTTTTCTCCAGCGTGATGTCCTCGCGTTTGAGCTGCTTTTTCAGGCGAGTAAACGTGATTTCGATGTCCTCGCTTTGCTCCGGTTCAACGTATATCGTGGCTGAATCCCAATCTTCGCGGATGTTCAGCGGTTCATCATCTATCTCTCCTGCCTGACTGGTCGACGAATCAGTATCGGTCGTGGACGCGGTTCTCTCCTGATCTGATCGATCCTCGGTCGCTGCCGTAGTTTCACGACCCGGTCCTTCTGATTCCTCCGGCGTCTCTGTGGTCTCCTCGTCTGCGACCGCGTCCTCCTCATCCACCTCGTCTGAGGGATCCTCGAACCGCTCGTCCATTCCCCGGGGCATTCTTACGCCTCCACCTGCGTTTTGTCAAACGCTCGTTCCATCGTCTCCGCAACCTCCAGGAAGAGGTCGCGCTCTACTTGCTGGTCGTTCGCGTCTTCCCATCCGAAAATATCTCGTCCGTTGTCCCACGCACGCTGGATTGCTACTCGCATCGGGAGTTTGAAAATCGGTGCCATCGACGCGAAGGACTCGTCGAAGGAGTTGAGGAACTTTTGCGACTGACCGTCGTCCCGGTACATGTTCGCCAGGAGTCCAACGATTGCGATCTCGATCTGCTGGTTGTCCTCGATGGACTCCAGCTGGTCCCACAGATCGTCAAGTGCATCCCGTGATGTTGCTTGGGTCTGTGCAGCCAGGAAGACGTTCTGAGCCGCGATGAAGGCCGCGTCCGTCAGGACTGAGAGGTCGGGAGGGCAATCGACTACGATAAAATCGTAGTTGTATCCGTCGTCAACCATCTCTTCGAGGGCGAGTTTCAGCGAGAGACGAGCATTCGCATCGTCCATCCAATCTCGAGCAAGGCCCATGTCCTTGTGACTGGGAATCAAGTCGAAGTTCAGATGGTCGTACTCATCGGCTTCGATCACGATTTCTGAAAGACTAGTATCGTGCGTGCGCGGATTGTCGACGAGTACGTCGAGTAGGTTCTCGTCATCGGTGACTAGTGTGTTGGGGAGTTCGTTCTTCGGGCTTGATGGATCGTTGTCGTCGCCCGGACCTAGTCCAAGCCCTTTCGTCATGTCGGCTTGTGGATCCATATCGATTGCAAGAACATCGTGGTCGCGCGTGGCTAACGCCGCGGCACTGTTAATCGTCGCCGTTGTCTTTCCAGTCCCGCCTTTCTGGTTACCGAAGGCGATCGTGGGGATGCCAGTCGATGGGGTGACGCCCCATCCACGAGGTGTCTCGGTCATGGTTCGATCATTGAATCAATGACTCATAAATCCACGTCAGACGTCCAATGTCGAACTAGAACTTCTAAAGTGCTGAATTCTGTGGTATCACCTCTAATACCACCATATTCTACCTCTCCTGGTTGAAAATCAGTAAATCACTGATTCATGGATTCACTGAATACAGGGTTCCTCACAATGCCTGTAACCTTAGAGGATGAGGTCTGATACTGACAGTCACTGAATCAGTGAGTCAGTGCCTCCTGCAGTAGCAGATTCATTGATTCATTAACTCATGGACTCACTGATTCTTTGATTCAGTGCTTCTAACATTCATTGACTCCACGACTCTCCACATAATATCGGATTCCAGGAATCAAAAACTCCTTGATTCTTTGATTCAGGGTTTCAGTGATTCATTGATTCAATGATTCTGTGATTCACTCCCATCTATCTCACGCATTCGCCGGGATAACTGACTTGGATAAGACTACTTTGACGTTTAGTATACCCTCAATCCTCCTCGAAGGCGGCAGCTAGTTGGTCACGCATATACTCTCGACGGAGCTTCCGGGCCCGCGAATCTGAGAGGTAATTTTGCAATACGACGTCGGCACTCGCGCTTCCTTGTTCGGCCGCAATCTCGTCGAGGCTTCCGAGGACGACGTCGAGTGACGAGGAATAGGCGTCATACCAGAAGCGTCGCCCCATCTTTGGCGAGGGGGATACACCACCAATATCATCAGGCAGACCCGCTTGCTCAGCGAGTTGCGTAAAGCGATTCCAGACTGTCCACCGGGAAATCGGGCCGCTTGAGGCGTGTGGAGACGGAAACAGATAGCCATCCCACTCCTCGTGATCGGCGAACATTGCAAGGCGGTCTTCGAGCACCTCTTTACCGTAGAGTAGCGACACCTCGCCGGGCCCATTCTTCCGCTCCTCGAACGTAATATACGGAACTTCGTCGGTAGAGACGTCAAGAACGAATTGGCGTACTCGTAGGCTGGCCACCTCATTCGGACGAAGACCCCATGCACACAGAGCGAGTACCAGGAGGCGGTCCTCCTGGTCGTCTGCTGCATTGTAGAGTGCGCGAACGTGCTCGGTGGCGAGACATGGTGTATCCGTATCGTCGTCATTGCCGTTCGACCAATCGAACTCGTCGTCGAGGCCGTCAGCGGGGTTCACCGCAGCCCACTTCCGACGCACTAAATGCGCATACCAGTTCGAGACCGCGAGATGAATCCGGCGTTTGGTTTGTCCACCGTCGAGATCCGCATGCAGCCGGTCGAACGCCGCCCAACACGCATCGACTGCTTTGTAAGCCGGGATATCGCCGTCCCGGGCGACGGGTGTCACAAGGTCGTCGGTCCCATTCTCTTCACAGTAGGCGGCGACGTAGCGGTTCAATCGGTAGCGGAGGGTATCTATTGACGAGTCCGCGAGCCCCTTCCGCTCCCGCCGTGACGTGAGGAAAGACTCGAGTGCCTCGATAGTCCGTTCGTGGTCGGTCGCCCAGTCGTAACCCGATTCTACGGCCTCGACACCGAGATCCTCACGCCAAAACTCTGCGAAGGTCCTGTCGTGATACTCTCGCAGGGCGTAGAGGAGCGGCCGGAAGCCATGGTCGCGGAGCCAGCTGTGTGTCGGTTTTTCTCGTTTTGGCTCGAGCCCGTCTGTCTCCATCACCGGGGCGACAACAGCCCAGTACGTGTCGACGAGTTCTTCGAGATCGAGAAGGGTCCACGAGACGTCGTCGACATCCTCCCAGTCTCGGTCACTCCCTGGTGTCGTTACGTCGCTCACAGTGCTATCCTCCATGGTGTCGCTGTTCGAAGCTAGAAATCAGGGATAGACGCCTCGCTGAGTCGGTTTCAAATTCTAAGCCCGGCATATTTGGCTGGTAGCGAGTTTCTCATAGATATGATATAGGTTTTGGGGACACACAGACCGTTGGAGTCTGTGTGAACACCGAAAATAGAAGCAATATTGCTCCAATATTGTATGAAGCATATGTCGCTATACAGAGTCGGCTGGGCAGTCGAGACTTCTGAGAGAGGGTGAATCTTAGCTGGCTTGTGGCTTAATAATCAAGTACCGGTACCCGGTGAGGTGCACCAGTACTCAATAGAAACCCAGGTTGGTCCCGTCGACTCTTAGAACAGATCCTTACCCTCCTGTATAAATTCACTTGGCTTTACCATTTCATCGTCAAAATAGTATTTCTCTGCCGACCGCCCAATAGCGTACGTCCCAGCAAATGCGACACTTGCGTTAACGGCTTGGCCAAAGCCAGGTACCACGCCGGCTAGAGCTCCCGCTAGCTTTCGTCCGGTGAAAGCCGCACTGCCGACGAGACCTAGTTCGGCGAAGAAATCGACAGCCGTACTCACACTGAATTCTTCACAGGAGAGTGCTCCAATAAACATCACTAAAAGCACCTGCAGCGGAGTTAGTATGAACACGTCGGAGGCACCGGATACGTCAAGTCCAGCTATTGTCGCGCCTGCACCAGCAAAATTCCGGGTTTGCCTGCGCGCAACACCCCTCATAACTGAGTTGCGACGTTGGGCCTGGGCGAACTGTAATACCGCCTCGTCGGGTAGGTGTTCTGTGATGAACATAGAGAGACTGTCGACGTTCCAATAGGGCTCTTCTTTGACGTATGTGGGGAAGAGGCCAATGTGGTCTTCCGAATCGAATGTATACCCATACATTGGATTCGATCGGTCGAAGTGATCGAACTCTTGTTGTTCCAACAATTCCCGGGCGACAAAATTGAGGTTCTCGACGATCTGTCCCGCAAGTTTTTCATCCCTCTCAGGGGGCCACTCGGCTCCCGGTGTGTGGTGCTTGTCGACTTGGTTGAGACAGTAGATCAGTGGTGGAAGACCTCCGGGAACCCTCTCGTTCAGTTCCTTGACCGCCTCAAAGTCTGGCTTGCCGCCACGAGCGGTTTCAGGGGTCAGAACGTGAATTGCGATGTCGGGACGATATTGTGTAATATCCGACGCAATGGTCTCGACAGTCCCTTCCGGCAGGCTTTCATCAAGATCACGATCCGCCGGTACCGTCTCGAACAGACCTCGGGAGTCCACGACATCCCAGTTAGAGTAGCGCTCTCCGAACGAGATGTGATACATGTTCGACTCGATTGTCTTCGGCTCCACCGCTCCTACGTCTGCCACCTGCTTATTCGCCAGTGCGTTGATGAGCGATGACTTACCCGCACCAGTTCGACCAAATATGTACAGACGAGGCGGTCGAGAGTCTTCGATAAGCGGCCCGAGGTCGCCGATAATTTGATCGATGATCGTCTCAGCGATGACTTCCGAATCCTCGTCATCTCCGGGCGCGTAGCTGATTGCCTCCTCAGTAAGCTCTCTAAGATTTTGGAACCGTTCGTGGTCAAGCGCCATAGAAAAGAACAGTTCGGGCTATCGATATGAACGTGATGGTAGAGCAGGCTCCCACTAATATTAGCGGGACCCGGGGTCACTAAGTTGCTGTTCAGGCTTCCGTCCTGAGTGGTCGCAGTACTGATTACCTTCGGACGTACCAGTATCGTGTATGCCAATGGGGCCAGCTCGATACAAAGGGTTCTCCGAGATACTCCAAGAGCTGGTCGACTCGTCTAACACGAAAGGAGAGCCAAAGTTCGATGGCGAACTGCTCAGCCGACTCCTCGTGTCTGACCCGGCTCCAGCGATGATAGAGAAAGCCCCGCCGCGTGCGTACGTTTTTGGTCGGAGTGGTGCTGGTAAGTCGTCGCTCATCAACGCACTCGCCGATAACGCAGCTGCGACTATTGGTGACGTAGGGCCCACGACCGAACGATCGATGGTCTATGAAGTCTCTCCGAAGAGTTCAGAACGGACGTGGGAGATTGTCGACTCTAGGGGGTTGTTTGAGAGCGTACCGGCAGGGGAGAAACAGTTGTCGGACCCGTCTAATATACTTGAGAGAGAAATCAAACAGTATCGCCCCGACTTCCTAATACACGTCATTACACCACAAGGTCTGAGAGCCGGTCGAAACGAGTTCGCGACACTCGAAGATGTGAATACGACGCTCGTCGGAGGGCTTCCCCCGATCCTGTGCTGTCTCACGCAGGTTGACAACCACCGACCTCCGACAGCTGCGTGGCCTCCCGCTAGCGAGTCAAAAGTATCCGACAAGCTGAACAACAGTTTCGATTTTCTCAAGACGGTGATCTCGGACACGGGACTGGGGCCTGATGAGGACATTAGCTCAACCCCGGTCTACGAGAATGCCACACACCGAGGTGCTCTGTACGATACGTCTCGGTACGTCGGAGTTGTCCCTGTGTATACAAAAGAATCACCTTATTGGAATGTCGCTACCGTTACACGCGTCCTCTCAAGTCATATCTCGGGAACTGAGGGGTCTCGTTCCATCCGGGACAGACGCCACCATCGTAGCGCAAGACAACGAGCGCGACGGCAGACCGCAGTAGTAGCTACTGCTGTTGACCGTTTTCCGATCCAAGCTGCGCTGAATGCGACCGACACGAGCGTCGAGATTCTTCAGAGATATCTCGTCTTCCTAATTGGTGCGTTCCAAACTGTTGGATCGAGCGTACGCAACACGATGGAATATTTCGACGCTGTTGGCAGCGAGGTTCTGAGTACTCAAGATACAGTCAGCGGGCCTGAATTGTCGTCAAGAACACCGCTGTCTGTTGCCAAGGGACTCTCGGAACAGCTCGAAACAGCGGTTTCTGAGACGATTCGTAACCAGAGCTACCAGACATACAAAATTGGTAGATCTGCTGAGTGTTACTTCTTCGATAACAGAATTGTCCATCCGGATAGCTTCGATATGGCAGCACAGCGGCAACACAACGATACGGGATACGAACCAGTGAATCAGACGTACGAGTCCGCAGTTAAGGAAGACACGAAGTACTCACTCTACTGGAGTAGATCCTCGCATTGACGATATTCGTCGGAAAGCCTCGTCTCAATCGGGTTGCCACGGTACATGACCTACATTGAGCCGCACGACGTAGACACATCCAGGTGCGCAATCTACTCCTATATCGGATCTAACCGCGGAGAAGATGCGTTCAACAGATCGAACGAACTGCGTTTCGTAGTTGGAAAACCCTACGTCATCAGTTTCCAGTGTCGACTGGGTCTCGCGAGATCTCTTGCCAGAGAAGGATTATAATGGAAACATTGCTTTTCTAACAAAGAAGCAAGTACAACCAGTACGGAAGTTGGACGATTCCCTCTCCGAGATCCTCAATAGGTTGTCTGCCTCGAACCGTATCACCAGCGAGGATGAATCCAAGTGGCACGTCGTACGCTTCTTTGAACTCTTGAACAGCTTCAATCGACTCCTCACGCTCGCGTGACTGATACGCTAGCCCGATCGGGACGGGGGTTCCGTCCACCTCGAAGACGAAGTCGACCTCACCCTCTCGCCCACGCCAGTACTGGACGGCGGGCGTCTCGTCATTGCCCTGGATGGCGTTGATCCCGTAGGCGAACCGCATCGTGTGGTCGAACGCCGCGACGCGGGCCAGGTCGGCCTCGCGGTCAAAATCGTTGCGGACGGTCGAGGCGTCACCGTCGGCGAGCGCGGTCACTAGCCCTGTGTCACGGAGGTAGAGTCGCACCGACCGGGGGCGGCTGTTGTCGTACTCAGTAACGCCGGTCAACAGGTACAGCTCTGCCAGCGCGGGAAGATAGCTATCGGCGATCGTCCGCCGGTCGACGTCGAACAGTTCGACGAGGTCCTGATACCGGAACGGCTCAGCTCCCCGGTTTCGGGCGGCGAGCGCACAGAGACGTTCGAGATCCGCGATCGTCTGAATCGATTCGAAGCCAGGAACCTCCTGGTAGAGGGCATCGCGAACGTCCTCGCGCAGCTGCGCGTAGTCATCCGGCGTCAGGTCTGCTGCCGACTCGGCGGCGCCGTCAAGGTCGTAGCTGATGGTCCCCCCCATCGCGAGGTAGTCGACGACCTGTGACTGGATGCGTCGTTCGACGTCTGCAACCTTCTCGTACTTCTGCCGAAGCTCTGCGACGAGTGACTCAATCTCGCCACTCTGGAGAGCCGCTGGCAGGCTGTTCTCCCCGGTTCGCAGAGAGGTGGGGCTCACGCGAGTGTCTTCTTCCTCAAGATCCGGATACAACGTGAAGAGGTAGTCCCGGAACTTCTCGGGGAGAATGGGCTGGATATCGTAGTCTTCGGCCGGCATCGCGACGCTTTCGAGTTCCCGTTCGACCTGGATGCCGGCGCTGGCGGTCACGACGACGTGTCGTCCCGGGACGTCCTCGAGCAATTCCGTGACGGGGACGCCCCACCCGTCAATGGTCGGCTTGCTCGGATGCTCGATCTGGTGGACATCGTCGATCAGGATGAAGTGTGGGTGGTCTGCCTCGATGCGGCCGAGAACCCTGCTCTCGTAATACCGAACTGCGCGCCGCAACTGTTCGTCCGATTGGAGTTGGTAGAGCGGATCGGCGTCAAAGGGAAGATAGAGGAATCGTTCCGGATCGTCGCCAGCCTCGATTCGATGGTGAATAAACTGATGGAGGAGTGTGGTTTTCCCGACGCCCCGTCGTCCAACGAGACCGAGAAGCGGTTGGTCTTCGAACTGGCTGCCGGACTCGTCGGGACGGGCGAGATGGTAGAAGTCGCTCTTCTGTCGTGCCGGGAGTGAGAATGCCTCTGTCCCGTGCTCCCACCACGGATTATGGTTGTGGAGCGCCCGGACGAGAGCGTCACCAGCGTCGATAGGCATGGTTTGTTGACTGACCCACGATGTCCTTCGCAATGATTGTTTCGGCTTAATACTCGACAGTATAACGGCGATTGCCTACAGACTATCTGTTCTGCAAAGTAC
This sequence comes from Haloarculaceae archaeon H-GB1-1, assembly GCA_029688825.1. GTDB lineage: Archaea > Halobacteriota > Halobacteria > Halobacteriales > Haloarculaceae > JARUKX01. Next base: position 79,868 of record JARUKX010000002.1, read on the forward strand.
TATACTCGCCCACATACAATATAAAGAACATCGCAGAGTTTCTTTCCCCCCTGATTCCTTCTCTATCTTGCTTGTTGCCGAAGCATTTATCACATTATAGCGCACACTGTTGGGTGTGATGGTGGAAAAAGACGCATCGTGATGGTGGTTACTCCCTCTCGTTTCCGGGGTGAGCGAACACACCGTCGTCAATTACCCGTTGGCTGTCCGGGGAATGGCAGGCCACACAGACACCATGGATACGACGTACGCGGACATAGAGGATGGGAAGCGCCACGACATCGCAGTCGAATTCATCACCCGGCGAACCATCGACTACGACGGAGACCACGTTCACCGCTTACTGGTCGCCGATCAATCGGGGAAGCAGTTCACGGTACTCGCCACGCCTGACAGTGAGGCACTCCTAGGCCTGAAAACTGGGGCAACCCACCGTATCTCGGGGCTTCTGGGCGCTGCCCCTGTCACCTCAGTAGACGACATCAGGGCCGAGTGCCCTGATTGCGGAGGGCGGCTTCGACCGGGACAGGTCGTCGATGCAGCTGGAGCAGCCGTCACGCAGGCTGCGTCACAGCTCTCCCTCGACGAACCGTTCGGAATCATCGATGCCAGAGCGACCGTCCGTCGCGTTCGGGAGGACCGCTCGCTCGTCGACGACTGGACGCCGATGGACGACGACAGGCCGGTCACCCCACCCGACTACGTCTGTGAATCCTGTGGGCGTCACGTCGACGCGTACGAGCTCCGGGAGACCGCGGAGGTCGACCATATGCTCGAGAATCGGGTGATGGAGAACGCATCACCGGCGCCAGCGAGTGCAGACATGGCGAGCCCGGAGACCGTTGGACTTGCCGCGGGCGGTGCGAAAGACGTGGCCAACTTCCGGGAGAACGTCGCGAACGGGTATACTCCACAGCCGGAGGCGATCAGCGACGAGGGACTATTCTACGACTATCACTTCGAGACAGGCACGCGGACCGGATCGGATGCCCTGTTCGCACCGCGCTACGCGGCTGCCATGAGCGACCACCCGATCAGTGGGGAGACAGAGCGGTACCTGTCGGTCGGGCTGGATTCGACTCTCTCGGTCGACGAGTTCGAGCGGCCGCGGCTGGACCTCGTGGCCGTCCTCGACGTTTCCGGGTCGATGGACAGCCCCTTCGACGCGTACTACTACGACGAACACGGCCGCAAGCGCGAGGCCGAGGACGACGCGGCGACGAAACTCGACGCGGCGACCCAGTCGCTGTGCGCGCTCACTGAGCAGCTCCACGCCGAGGACCGCTTGGGCGTCGTCCTCTACAACCATCGCGCCCACGTCGCGAAACCCCTCCGTGATGTCGGAACGACGGACATGCCGGCGATCCGTCGCCACATCCGCGAGATCGCTGCTGGCGGCAGTACGAACCTCGCGGACGGTTTCGAGGCGGCCGTCGACATGCTGGTTGACGGGACGCCCAGTCCCGACGTTGAGCGCCGTGTCGTCTTCATGACCGACATGATGCCAAACACGGGGACGACGGGGGACAGTGAACTCACGCAGCTGTTCGCGGACGCGGCCGCAGAGGGCGTCCACACGACGTTCATCGGCATGGGGCTGGACGCGAACGCGGAGCTAGCGGACACCTTGTCGGGCATCCGTGGGGCGAACCACTACTTCATCCACTCGGCCGCAGAGTTCGAGCGTCGGCTGGGCGAGGAGTTCGACTACATGGTCACCCCGCTGGTGTACGACCTGAACCTCGACCTCGACGCAGACGGCTACGAGATCGAGGCCGTTCACGGGTCGCCGTCCGCGGACGCCGCGACCGACCGCCTGATGCACGTCGGGACGCTGTTCCCCTCCGCAAAGCAGGATGGCGGGGCTCGGGGCGGCGTCGTCCTCGTCCGCCTCGAGCAGACGAGCTCGGACGCCGATCTCGATCTGGTCGCCTCGTGGACGGAACGGGATGGTGGTGAGTACACCGAGCGCGTCACCGTCGACGTTCCCGACGAGTCCAGCACATACGCCCATGAGGGCGTCCGGAAGGCCGTCGCGCTGGCCAGGTACGCTCGCGAACTCCGTACGTGGGCAGCTGACCTCCACGACCGCGCTGACGCCGCGACTGGCGTCGACGACTGGTTGCTCCCCGACCAGCGCGGCCAGCACGAGCGCGAGTCCGTACCGTTGGTCGTTCCTGATCGATATACCGAGCGATTCGACCAGCTTCGCAGCTACCTCGCAGACGAGATGGCGGCTGTGGATGATGAGTCGATGCAACAGGAGGTGGAACTCCTAGAAACACTGTGTCAGCAGGCGCCCGCGACGCCGCACGAGGTGAGTGACTGATGCTCGTGTTCGCATTCGACCGCGACTGGACCGTCGACGTGAATCCACATCCCCGCCACGACGCCGTCCCGCTGGAGTGGGTGCGTCATCTTGCCCACGAGACGCCGCACGCGGTCTACGCCATCGGCAATCAGACGCTGGCCGAGGAGGCCGCAATTCCGGGTGTCGTCGACATCGTCGGCCGCCACCCCGACGACTGGGATGAGTGGCTCGGCGAGAAACAGCCCGACGGTCGGTACGAGCAGTTTCCGCTCCGGCGCGAGCGGCTAGCACTCATCGCCGACCTGCACCCGGACGCGGACGGCTACGTCGTTGTCGACGACCTTGATCTGAGTGATGTCGACGGGTGGGAGCACTACCACGCCTGGGAGTTCGTTCCCGCGGTCGAACGAGGAGAAATTCATCCCGATCTCCCCTGGGTTCGTGACCTAGTGACCGACGGTGGGCTCCCGTCGTCCGCCGGAATCATGCCTGCGAACGCGTCGATGCTGTCGTCGTTTCTCGACGACCACGCCGATGCACCCGGATTCGAACTCACGTACATCGATGGTGGGGCCGAACGAACACAGCTGTGCCACGACGTCTCCCTTCACGCGGTGACACTCGAACGGCCTTCGGCAGCACCAGCGCTCCAATGCACGCCGCTCGCCCCCGATAGTGACCAATTCACTGTTCCCGTCGACGCAATCGAGTTGCTCTCCGTGGTCGATCCGCCACCGAATCTCTACACGGCGAGCGCAGAGACGCCTGCCGAGGAGGCAACTGGGCTCCGCCGGCTCGCCGATGCGAATCCAGAGGCGGTCCGTATCTCATCGATTCTCGCTCTTCTGGATCGCGAAGACGATGATCTGTTCCGGGAGAAGGACGCAGTCCGGGCACTTCGTCGGGTGGCGGCAGTGCGCCCAGAGGACTGTACGCCGGCGATTCCAATCCTCCGGTCACTATTGGCACGGGATGAGCTACCCGCTCGGGCCGACGTGCTGGCCACTCTCCGCGCCATTGGTGATGCCGATCCGGGGGCGATCGCTCCGCTCACCGACGAACTCGTACCGTATCTGCAATCAAACATTGTCTCCGCCAGGCGTGAAGCGACCAGATGTATCGCCGCGATTGCCGAGGAAGACCCCGACGATGCTGTGGATGCCGTTCCGGCGCTTGCAACGATTGTTGATGACGACGCCGACGGACTCCAGTACGCGGTGTACGCACTCTCGCGGATCACGCGCGAGTATCCGGAAGAAGTCAAACCCGTCGCCGAGACACTTGGAGAAGTCACCCTCCGTGACTCGTTGTCCGACAGCGTTCGGTTGAACGCGACCGCTGGGCTCGGCAGGATCGTCGGCGAGTACCCGAGTGTCGCCGTCGATATCGTCGACGACGTCGCGACCCTGTTCGACGCCGATAACCCCAAGCTCCGGAACAACGCAATCGGACTAATCGGCGACGTGGCGATCGTTCACACCGACGTGGTCGAGCCGTACACCGAGGAGATCACCGCATTACTGACGGTCGAGGACACCTACACACGAATCAATGCGAGTGGTGCTCTTAGCCGCGTAGCCGAGGACTTCCCGGATTCGGTCGAACACGTCACGCCGACGTTCGTGGAGTTGCTGTCGGACGAGAATCCGCTCGTCCGTGAGAACGCTTGCTGGGCGCTCGGGCACCTCTGTGCTCGAGACGCGACCTCGACCCTGGAAGACCGAGCACGCGATGATGACAACGCCGATGTCCGCACGAGGGCATCGTGGGCGCTCGCCCAGATCAGCGAATGAGGCTGGTCTCGACATTCCGCTTGCTGACTCGGTCCAGAGAGTTCGCTAGTGCAGAATTATACGAGAGGGATGACATCGTGATTCCATGACAATTGAACGTAACGCAGAGGGGTGTCTCCTCGGGCTGGCCTGCGGTGACGCACTAGGTCGACCGGTCGAATTCAAGAGCGCCGAGGAGATCGCATCCCAGCACGGCGAAGTAACGGAGATGCTCGGTCACGGCACACACGGCCAGCCACCGGGAACGATCACTGACGACACTGAGATGGCGCTCTGTATCGCGGAGAGTCTCGTCGACCGCCGCGGATTCGATCCGGCCGATGTGGCGGATCGGTTCGTCGACTGGCTCGATTCTGATCCGTTCGATATCGGACTGATGACGCGCGACTCCCTGTCCCGGATCAGACAGGGAACGTCGTGGGACGACGCTGGCGCGGACGTCTGGGAATCGCGCCCGGAGGGTTCCAACGCCGGCAACGGGAGCGTGATGCGGTGTGCGCCGCACGCGATCGCGTTTCGGCACTTCGATGCGGAACTCACCCAGGTCAGTCAGCTTTCGTCGGCGATCACACATGCCGACCCGCGCTGCAGGTGGGGCTGTGTGATTCTCAACCGAACGCTCGCAAACCTGATTCGCGACGAACGCGACCCACTCGGAACCGCGCTCAAGAATACCTATTCAGCTCCAGACGAACTTCGAACGGCACTCACGCAGGTGCAGGAAGTCGTCACCGGCGACCGCGCCTCGGCAGCGTTCGAAGCCCAGCTTGCGACCTCTGGATACGTCGTCGACTCGCTCCAGGCTGGGATCTACTATGGTTTGACCGCTGAGTCCGCCGAAACAGCGATCGTTCAGGCGGTGAACAGCGGTGGCGACACGGACACTGTCGGTGCGATCGCCGGCGCTGTCGCTGGCGCTCGATTCGGGTCGACCGACATACCGAATCGATGGACGGAAGAGATCGAGGAATCTGGCCGCCTCAAGCGATTAGCACAGCGATTGCTGACGATCCGGATGCAGATTCCTGGCAAGAGATACACGACTATGGATGACGGGACCCTCGTCTTCAAGGAACGCACCATCGAGGGATCTGCGTATATTTCCGCTCGCGAATTTCAGGAGGCGACCATCGGGCACCGTCCTCATCCCGCGCCACATCGCACTATCAGAACTGCGTACCACGAGCTGACGCCGGCGACGGCTGCCATGCTCGACTGGGAACGGCGAGCGTTCGCGGTCGACAGTGGACGATGTTCCACCTACGCTGGCCCACAGATTGACCTCGATGAGGAACCGGGCTTCTCGCAGCCGACGCTCGTCCCTATGCCACAGTATCCGTTCGTCGACGCCTTCGATGAACTTCCCGACCAAGACCAGCAACGAATCAAGCGTGACGGACAGGCGGCAGCGGACGCGTTCGTTCGGGCGTACGCGGCGTTCGCAGGAATCCGGCACCCGATAACCGAAACCGAGACCGACACGGTCGGCATCGAACGCATGGATCCGATTGCGGGGGCGACGCGAGTGCTAGTCGGCACGTTCGCCGACGCCGGCGAAGCACTGTTGCGAAGCAACGAGAGCGGTGGCTACGACTCGCCAGCGGAGATCGAAGCAGCCTTCGATATCTCGATTGCTGAGGAGATCATTGCTGACCACCCACGTGCCGTCTACGAAGTTGCCGAGATCTTCCCGCAATTAGCAAGCGGTACGAGCGCTATTCTGGATTACATCACGCAGATTCGTCTCCCGCAGCAGCAACAGACGTTGACGGACACCAGTCCAGAGGCTCAACTTGCGGACCTCAGTGATAAGGCCCACACAATGCTCGGAGAACTCCACGTCATGTACGAATCGCTTCGACGAGTAGCAGTCCGGCATCCAGAGATCGAGCACGAGCAATGGCAAGCCAGCACCGCCCAGTCGGGGGTCGATGAGTAATGGTCGATGCGTGGCTCACAACTATGAGCACGAACCTGGAGGCAGTCATTAATCCTCTCATCGCAGCCTGTGAAGAGGGATTCCTCCCCGACGAACTGTACGTGCTGGATAATCCTGGCGTCGGTGACCAGTTCGATGATATCACGTCCATGATGGAGCGTGTGGTCGTCGAATACGGCGGTGAGGACCCGGATCTCTCCGTGACGCACCTCGAGACGGAGACTGATTTCCAGGGGATCGTCGAGCACTTCCGTGAACCGATTGCCCAGATACAGGATGAGGGGGGTACGGCGGCGGTCGACGTCACTCCCGGTCGAAAGTTCATGTCGGCGATCGCGTTTCAGGCGGGGATTCAGTTCGAGGCCGACCACGTCTTCTATCTCTACGTCTCGAACAACCGCTTCTACGGCCGATTGTATCCCGATGTCCCCAGACCAGTTGTCGAACTCGTCGACTTCCAGGAGGTCTTCTAATGCAGCTTGCTCGCCACCACATCACGCATCTCCTCAACGCGCTGTACACGGAGGGCATTACGTCGGTTAGTGTTCGGCACCCGTGTGAGGAGATCGGAGAACTCCTCGAAATCGACCTTTCCGATCCCGTCGCAACCACGGTCCGATTCACGCAGGGCGCGCTCACGTACCAGGATTCCCGCGAGGAACTCCACACGACGTACGGCGAACAGGCATACGACGACCTGCCTGACAAGGATACCTACATCCGAGCGCTCGTTGCTGGTGGCCTTGTCGACATCGAAAACCGCGAGGACGTGGAGACGTTCTTCCGCCGACAGGGGTATCCCGATCTTGACGCTGGCCATCAGCCTGTGGCCTTGGGCATCGATACGAACCTCCTCGCCTGGCGGATGCCGGATGTACTCCGACTGGATCCGGAGCGATACAGTGACGACAAGGGACGAAGCCCAGTCAATGGCTTTGCCCTCGCGACGGGTATCTACGAGGAACTCAACTGGCATTACAATCACTACGAGACGCGAGCCCTCGAGGATGCGTTCGGCTCCGAGTTCGCGCGTCTGGACAATCAGCCGGCTGGGGCGAATCGTGAAGGATTCCTCGGGCTCTACGAGTACCGCCGTCTCCGCGACCATCGGTATGCGGATACGATCGAGAGTGAGACGGGCGACGAAGCCATCGTAGACGCCTACGCGGAGTACGACCAAGATAGTCGAAAGCGAGTTATTCTCCTCAGCAACGACCACGGGTTCGTTGAGCTGGCCCGTGAGGAAGGAGTACTCGCGCAACATGTGAGCTTCCCAGTTGATATTCCACGGAAGGTGACCGTTACATGGGACGAACTGCAGGATGCGCTCTACACGCTCTCAGTGCTGTTCGGCGTTCTGCGACTCCCAAAGGTAACACTATACGGGGTGTGGAACGGCAAATCTGGGGAGGATTGGCAACGCCGTCGTCTGGATGTCGATTGTCGAAGCGAGAACGTTCGTGAGAAACTGCGACGTGATCGTGCAGTCACAGCTGAATACGAGGCGACGAAATGAGCTCAATCCCAGAATTGTCGGAAAACATTTTGACGAATACGGGGGTCTATCGATAATGGGTAACTCAGGCGGTCGGACTTTTTGGGCTACGATTGACCGACTCAGTAATCAAGGGAATGGCGTGGTTGAGAAGGACGATGGTAGCCATTTCATTGTCGGCCCAGTCCGGGAAGAGGCGGTGGGGAAGACGGTCGAAGTTCGGATGGTTGGACCGAATGAGGCTGAACTTGTGGACTCTGATTTGCGGAAGGACGTGTACGCTGAACGAACAGAATCCACGGCCCGAGACCTCTCGGAGGGGGATATCGTTTCAGGGCGTATTCTCAAGCAATCCGCCGAGGGGGTTCCTCTACTTGAGAAGGAGGGTATCCGCATCGAAGTTCCCGGAGCAGAGCTTAACGAGGAGGTCAAAATCAAAGTGAAGGAGATCTCTGGATCTAATTCACAATGGGTCACAGCTACCGGAATCCCTGTTAACCAAGACATCGCTACGGACGATGGCCACGAGGGCTCAGTCATAGGAGATGTCGAACTGTATGATGAACTGCCCACATCCTCCTCGGGACCGGTCGCTTGTCCCGTTTCCGGCTGTGAATACACAGGTGAACCAGCATCGGTGGCTGGACATGTGAGTGGCAAGCGGGACTCACAACATGATTGGAGTCAGCTCGGATACGCTGGTGCAAATGCATACAAGCGTAAGATCTCGACTACTGGTCACGAGCTGCAGTCGCAGACATCTCTGTTGCATCTCTCAGACTCTCATTTAGGAGCGTCACTAACCAAGACGGGAGAATATTCGTCCGACAGCCGGTGTCTAACGGGCTTCCGTCGTGGGATAGACATCGCGATAGGGCGCGAGGTTGACGCTGTACTCAATACGGGAGATCTCTTCCATAATGACCGGCATGGTATTCCTCGCACGGTGAAAGACGCGGCACAGGATCAACTCACACGGTTGGCTGAGCGAGATATTCCCTTCTATTCGATAGACGGGGATCACGAGCGCGATGCCGGTCGAGAAGTTCTCAGAGAGTTCGAACGAGACGGGCTTGTTAGGCAGCTTAACGAAACGCCACAGCTAGTCGGTCAGGGGCTGGCCCTCTATGGTCGCGATTTCACTCCGGCTACGGGATGGGAGTCTACAAGCTGGTCACCCACTTCCTCCTCCATCGATCGGCTCGGTATCGCTGCAATTCACCAATCGATCAAGCCGATTAGCAATAGTGATTGGCCCGAGTGTACGGTCGATGATGTCGTCGCAACTGTTGGGCCTCACGTCCATGCGATCGCTGCTGGGCATCTCCACCGCACGGGTATTGATTGGAACGAGGGACTCCCCTTCGTACTCGGCGGGACCACGGAGCCCCAGCGAGCCCGCCAAGCTTCGATCAAGCCCGTAGTCGGCCTCTTCACTCAAGACGGGAATTCGCTTCGCCATCAGCGGGTTCAACTCACGCTTTAACGCTCAAGCGATTCAAACTGCTCCCAGATCTCTTCGCTGATCTGCTTCCTCATCGATTCAATCTCATCAGGTGACCACTCAACGTCCCATGCGTCGTCGAGCGTCGTGAACACGAGTGAAACCCGGACACTACGGCCAGTCTCCTGTTGGTTTAATGCAATCGCATAGGCCTTCATCTGATTCTCGTAATACTCCGCGTCAGCTTCCAGTTCCTCAGGTGTGACATCGCCTGTCTTGTAGTCGATAATATGGTACGCGTCGGGCGTGATGATCAGGTGGTCGATGAACCCCGAGATCTCTCCGCGCTCGAATTCCGCGGTAACATACAGCTCGTCGTACTGATGCTCGACATCGACGTCCGTGGTTTGCTCGTCAACGTAGTCTATCCCGCGCTGAGCATGGGTACTCACACGGTTTTGGAGTTCGGATGAGAGTGAGACCGTGGCCCCCTCGTCAACAAGGGTTTGTTCCATCAGATGTGGCCAGTGAGTTTCCGGCGGCCGCAGTTCGCAGAGTCGATGCACCATCTCGCCGAATACACTCGCGTCGACGCCATCCGTTTCGACACTCGCTTTCCCTGCCGAATGGCCGTCTGCTTCACCCTCTCCGATCGTTGGGTCCTCTTCACCGTGTCGACTCTCTGGACTCGACTCGCTATCGTCGGTCTCTTCGACGTAGATGGTCCCCGTGTCTTCGTCGAACTGGAGTTCGCCATACTCCCCGTAGAGTGATGCAAGGTCAGTCGCCGAAAACCGAAAGCTGACATCTGGCTTGGGCGGACGTGGTGACAGTTCGACGTCAGGGTCGATATCGGGCTCAGGTTGCACCTGTTCGGCTGGTGGTGTCGGGAGCGACGCGGTGTACGCGCCGTCACCGTAAGCACGCCGGATGTGGGTATCGGAATCGAGGGCAGTGCACACGTTCTCGGTGAGGAGTTCTGGCTGCACCCAGTCGCGCCAACTTGACGCTGACTCAGGGTCCGGCTCCTCTAGATCCGTCATAGTTGGTTCCTCCGTCTCTCCAGCTGACCCGTGGAGGCCACTCAGGAGCAGATGGTCTCGCGCCCGGGTGCAGGCCACGTAGAGCACGCGTTTCTCTTCGGCGCGTTCTTCGAGGCGACGGCGCTCACGAATCGTGTCACGGGCGATCGTATCCACCATCTCGAACTGGTCGTCCGGACTTGGTGCCTTCATCCCGACTGCGTGCTGGCCACCAATCTGTTCGAACTCGACCTTCCCTCCGCCCAGGGCTGCTTCATCCTTGAACTCGCGACCGATCCCTGGGACGACGACGAACGGGAATTCCATTCCCTTGGCGTCGTGGATCGTTAGAATCTGGACCCCCTCGCCGGTCGTGTCAGCTTCGCTCTCCCGGCCGCCTAGCTCAATGCGGCGTTCGATTCGACTCACGAGTGTCGTAAGACTCCGAACGCCATCGTCGCTCCATCCGCGAAGCTGTTCGCGGAACTTCTCCACGTTCGCCATCGCCTGTTGTGGCCGTTCATCGGCACTGACACTCACCAAGTAACCTGTATCCTCGAGGATCCGCGTCAGATACGCAGCCCACGACCCGTCGAACCCAGCGGGTTCCTCGTCGCCAAGCCCCGCCAAGTGACGCCACTCTTGGAGATACTTGTAGGCATCTTGGAGTTCCTGATGCTCACTCGTCGCGAGTGCATCCCACATAGTGTCGTCATGGAGTTTCAACTGAGCGAGCGTGTCGTCGGTGAGCCCGAATAGCGGCGACCGAAGTGCTGCGTAGAGTGCGCGTTCGTCACTTGGATCGCCGAGCGCCCGGAAGAGGTTCAACAGCGCGGTGATTTCCGTCGATTCGTAGAAGCCGATCCCGGACGCGACCGAATAGGGGACGTCCGCCTCTTTTAACGCTCGTTCGTACTTTTTAAGGTGGGTGCGGCTGCGGATTAGGATAGCAATATCGCTCGGTTCGATATCCCGTGGCTCCGGTGGTTCGTCACTCTCCTCTGTCTCTTTTCGACCATTCAGTCTACTTTCGGTAGCGCGTTCACTCTCGCTACAATCATCGTTCGTTTCGTCTTCCTCGGGGTAGACCTGGAGGGGTTCAGCCAGTATCTGAGAGAGACGGGCGGCGAGCGCCATCGCCTCCAGCTCTGTGTCGTGTTCCGGCTCGGCTGTGGCAAGGTCCGCGTAGTGATCGCAGTGGTGCTCTCGGAGGTCGGCGTCGGTTGGCACCGTGAGGTACTCCACGGTCCCGAGATCTGCTGGATCGTCGCGCGCAGCCGTCAGTGACTGTGGCGCAGCTTCGTACGGCTCGCCATCCTCGTCGAAGATGGCTTCGAAGAGTTCGTTGATCGACTCCAGCACCGTCGGGAGCGTTCGGAAGTTCGTCGAGAGTTGGTCATCGTCCTCGCTTTCTGTATCTGTGTTTCGAACGTCTCGGGACACCTGCTCGAGAGTGGTGGCCGTTTCGCGGAACTGCGTGACGTCGGCGTTCCGGAACCGATAGATGCTCTGTTTGACGTCACCAACGACGAACACGTTCTGGGCATCGAACGTTTCCCCGTCGCTGGCCGTCAGGAGCTTGATGAGGTCCCACTGGCGTGGGTCAGTATCCTGGAACTCGTCGACCATCACGTACTCGAACTGTTCGCGTAACTCCTCGCGAATGTCGGCGTTCTCCGGTGCTTTGAGGAAGTCGACGGTATAGGAAATCTGATCAGTGAAGTCGACAGCGTTCTGCCGATCTTTCCGTTCCTCGTACTCGGCAGCCGCGATTTGGGTCAGCTCTGCAAGCGCTTGGACAAACGGGAAGCTGTTCGATTCGATCTCCAGATCCACATTGACGGCGTACTCCTCGGGCTGGAGCGTCTCGACCAGTGTCTCGAACGCGCTGTCGAACTCCGTCTTTCGAGGATGGTCTCTCCACCGGGTGTTGGCTCCCGTATAGCCCGCGTAGCGTTCCCCACTACCTTTGGTGAGGTGCATACAGAGTTCCGCAATCGTCGACTGCTTGGCTCGGGATGGGACCCCATCATCGAACCCGGTGTCAAGTCGATCCACAACCCCTTCCGCACGCTGCCAGGTCTGGCCCCCGGTCTCGATATCTGGGGGGTTCTCAACGAACTCTCGCAGGGTAGCCGCAGCCGCGACGAAGTCGGGGTGGGCAAGCCGCTCGGCGGCTTCATCCGAATCGATCGGATGCAAGGCCGACTCGACGAACGAGATGTATTCCTCCTCTGTGGCGTCCGCCCATCGATCCGCCCACTCAAGACTCTCCGGTCGCTCGCCCAGCAAATCGGTCAGGACGTCCTGGAGCTGGCTCCGTGAGAACCGCCGAGCCAGCGTTTGCGTTGCCTCGTGGTTCTCGTATTCTTCGAGGATGGCACCAACCGTATCGTGGATCAGTGCGGTCGTCTCGTTTTCGTCTAGCGTATCGAAGCCAGGATCCACGGCGTCGATCGTCAGAGCGTGTTCGCGCAGGAGCCGTGCACAGAACCCGTGGAGTGTGTGGATGTACCCCTGTTCGAGATCATCCGCAACAGTGCGCCAGGCGTCGAACTCCTCGACGTCGAGTGAATCGATGCGGTCAGTGATCTCCGTTCGGACGCTCTCCTCGAGATCGCTCGCTGCCCGCTCGGTGAACGTCGTCGTGAGAATGTGCTCCGGAAGCAGCTGGTCGACACCAGTGCCGCCATCGGTTCGTTCCGTGAGCGACTGTTCGATCATCTTCAAGTACCGGGCGGTCAGCGTCGTGGTCTTGCCCGTTCCTGCACCTGCCGTGAGCGTCACATTTCGGCCGAGGGCATCAACAGCACGTTGCTGCTCGTCGGTCAAGTCCTCGTAGGAGACCATCGTCACTCCACCTCCACGAAGTCTTCGAGGTCGTGGCCCCTCGCTTTCAGCGGGACGTACGTTGACGTACCCATGTCGTCGATCCACTCGATAACATCCTTCCGCTGGTGCGAGCGGACGTCACAGACATGGGCATAGTCACAGTAACGACACCCAGCATCCGATGGGTCGAGTACTGTCGGATGGAATCCACCCTCTGCGATGCCCGATGCGAGATCACCAAGACGCTGTGGGGTCGTTTCCTCGATAAAGCTACGGAACGCTTCGTGTGTCTCGAAGTATGGGTAGGAGTGACGGAGCAGCGGTGTGTCGACGTCGTCGCTCCCATGGTAGACTGCCATCTCCTGTGAGGTGAGAAGCCCGCTGCGAGAATTGACTGAACTCGGGGGCGAGACCTGGTAGTACGCGCCACCGACCACTTCGACATCGTCGAGTGCTTCTTCGGCCATCAACGCGTACAGTTGCAGTTGGAACTTCAGCCCGCTCAGCGAATCACTTTCGCTGGGGATTGAGCTCCCAGTTTTGTAATCCCGAACGACAACCTGTGTCGGATCTGTTCCTGGGACCGTCTCGATGCGGTCGATGAGTCCGTGTATGGGAACCGGGCCGTGTGATGTCTCGATCTCTGCGGGGTCGTCGCTGAGTGGCGTGCCTGCGTCGTAGGGATTACCGATTCGGCCTTCGAACCACGTCGGTCGCGCGGTCGTCTTTCCGGGCTCCTCTGCCTCGTGTTTGAGGAACCGATAGAACAGTCCCCGCGCAATTGGGCGGTCGTCCGGCGTCTCATGTGGCCCGTAGTATGGATTTGTGTCCGGAGTTCCGAGCCCAGCGAGAACGGTTGTCAGCCATTCTTCTTGGAACGCTGTCTGAGAGTGCTCGTCGAATGCGTGATCCAGCCGATCGAGTGCGGTGTCGAGGAGCTGTTGTTGCCGCGTTTCGAAGTCGCCACCTGGGTGAACTGGATCGCTGCCTCCTGACTGTAATGACAGGTAGTAGTGTTCGAGGACGTCGTGAATGTATGAACCACGTACGCCGGCGTCGGGCTCTCGCGTGAGGGGGTCCGGGGCTTTGATGCCGAGGACTCTGTGCATGTAATATTTGAATCCGCAGGCGGCGTAGGTCTCTAGCCGACTTGGACTGTACGGCTCACGAGCGAGTTCGTCGTGAACTTTGGCAACTGTTTCTTGAGTGAGCTGGCCGTCATATGGAGTTAGTTCCGGTCCGGCTCGGGCGGCTGCACACTCGATACCGGCATTGATGCGTGATTGCTGGGCGCTATTGAACGTACCCGCGTCGACAGCATGCGTGACAAGCGTATGCACTGGATCTTCGGATGCTTTACTGAATACGTCGCCGACAGCCCGTTGCACGTCCTCCTGATGTCCCGGTTCGGTTGCAGTTGTCTCGACGGCGATCTCAGAGAAATCGATGAGTCGACGGAGTTCGGTCAGGACGTCTGCTTCTACATATGGTTCGCCGCTCACGCTTCGTTGTGGAACCGAGAGTTGAATTGACGTTTCACTCCCGAGAATACCACCGAACAGATATCGCGCTTCGGCTGTAACGTCTGTCTGTTCGAAGTCCGGATGTGCTTCGTAGATCGGCTGGGTAAATGCCATCCGATCGGTGTTTGAGGGGAAGTGGGTCGACGTGACTCCGAGGATGTATGTCTGGGAGAAGTCTCGAGAGACCGCCTCGGCGAGGCCACAGACAACAACGTTTTCGTCGCTCGGCCGACCAGTTCGTTGAATCGAGCCATCGTGAAGCGCGCGCTCGAGTCGCTCTAGACTGTCACCGATAGCTGGATCAGCCAGTGGCGCAGTTAACTCGAGGGTCTCAAGAATCCGATTCAGACTGTCACGAGCACTCTTCTCACGCGTTTTGAGCCGGCGTGGAAGCTCCCGTTCGCCGGAGAGGGCGTCGTTCACGCCGAGTCGTCCAAACAGCGTATCGAGTTTGTCGGGTAGCGTGTCGAGAGACGCGTCTGCAAGTCCAACGATGTCATGAATCAACGAATCGATCGTCGCTGAAACGTCATCGTCGACGTGTTCGAGCGTTGAGTCAAGTCGAGCAGTCTCGACGCGGGCCGAAACACGGGCGAGGTGTTGATGATTGAGGGAATCGTCTACGTCAGTGATCTCAACCAGCGGATTCGTGAGAATGTCGAGTAACGAGCCGAGCGTTCGCGGCTCTTGGCCGAGTTGGCAAATGGTCTGCACGAGATCGCCGATAGCTGTCTCGAGAAGAGGAAGCTCGGTGTGGAGACTGAACGGGAGTTCGTAGGCTTCGAACACTTCCCGTACTTGGTCGGCATACTGTACTGGACTCGTGAGGACTACTCCGATGTTCTCAGGTTGTCTGCCGGATGCGAGCTGGGTCCGAATTTTGCGTGCGACATCTCGAATTTCATCGGGAACGGTTCCCGGCTCTACCACTGTGAGATCTAATTCTGTTGCGTCGACATCACTGCAATCCGGAGATTGGGCGGGATGTCGATAGAGGGATCGGAGGATTCGCTTACGAGATTCGGTTGAGACCGAGTTAGTATGATCTTGGAATTTTCGAACGAAGCCCAGATTCTGATAGACCTCAAATACTCGCTCGGCTCCCCGATCAAGCCCGGTTGGTGAATCAGCATCAACCTGCATCGGAAGCAGTGCGACTGTCGGCCAGCATTCCGCAATACAGTCGATGAGCCTGGACTCTAAGACAGTAAATTGAGTGAACCCACCAAGCACGACGGCATCAACTGACGGGAAGACTTCATCTGGAGGGGTATCTGCCGCCGTAACGTGGTGCATCCGTTCAGATCGGTATGTTTCACGGAGAGTATCAGCAAGAACCTCTTCTCGTGCAGCCTCAATTGCATCAGCTAACTCACCAACGTCTGATGCGTGGGATATCAATCCCTCGTCACTGAGACGATTCCGCATCGCGTCTGCAGAGAGTAGTCCCGCGAACTCCAGCTCGGTGAAGAGTGCCTTTGCTTCTTGGACCAGTCCTGACCGAGGAAATCGATCACCAGTGTGGAGTGGATTGCTGGACGAATCTATTCCCTCAACGCCGAGTTCCACAAGGCGCGAGAGAAGGGGCTGATCGATATTGGTGACTGGCCCTTTGTACTGGTCCTGTTCGTACCACTCTGAGACAATCCCATCAAGTGTATCTATGCGAAGCGCTGCCGATGGCCCGAATTCACGCCACCGATCGCGCGTGGCATCTATTGGATGGTCTTTCGGAGTGAGATAGAGGATACTCTCAGGCTGAGTATCCACGTCGTCTCTGAGCCTTTCAAATGCTTCAGATTCGAGGTGGGGAAAATCAGATCCGGTAAGCAACAGACGGTGAGACATACACACTTGAATACAGAATGTGAATATGAATGTTGGGGGACTAGTCACCGAATGTAGGCATAGCGTAGCACAAATATAGACGAAATATAAAGTGGGTCGGTTTAGTCTACCAACGTATGACCCTCATATCCGATGGAGGTGACGCTCCTATCTCATCTCTGTCTGGACAACTTTCGCCAGCTGAAGTCAACATGGATCTCACGATGTGTGGTCTCCTCGTCGATCGGGCTGAGGAATTGGCTCAGCTCTACGCAGACAAGGGGAACTGGAACGACGTGAAGGAGATCTGGTTCGACGAGCGCCTCTCGAATCGGAGCACACGGGGAAGTTCCCAGAAAATCTATCGGGTGCTGACATCACGGTTCAAAAATGCACCGACGTCTCTCCCGAACCCGAGTGTTCTCCCCCGGGTGTTTGATCAGTGTGATACGTCCCGAGACAAGGCACAGATCCTCTATCTATACCTTGTTTCTGACGATAGCTTGGTTCGGTACGTCGTCCACGAATACAGTGCTCGTGTATCTCGAGGCGAACCGGACCCACTAGATTTCTCGAACGAGACTCTTTCAACGATCCTCGGCAACCTCACCTATTCCGATGGTAGCAGCTTCGACTACGCAGAATCGACGACGGAGCGGTGGTGCGAAGGGATCAGATCCGTAATGCGTGAAATCGGTGTTCTCGAAGGACAACAAGCGGTAGCAGGGGAATTCCCTTCTGTAGGAACCACACCACTTCTCGTTGCTTTGGACTATTCGTTCGAGACCGGCGGTGAAGAATGGATTACAGCCCCTCGAGGATTGCTATACCTCTTCCAACCGGAGCAGCGCTGGGAAGAACTGTTCGACCGTGCTGCCACCACCACCGCTTGGGAATATCTCGAACTCCACGGAGACCTCGACCTACGCCCCAGTGAAGAAACATATTCGTGGGTACAGGATAGAGGTGACAGTTGATGGTCGATGCGAGTTGGTTTGAAGACCTTCCAGACGATTTCGAGGAATCGGTCCGTATCGACAGGGATGAACGCGATCATCGCGAGCGCGCCATCCAGTCATACCACGTAACGGCGGACTCTCAACGCTTTATTCGGGACTTCGTCGACCGGATGCTCGGACAGGCGGACGATATGCGTACCGGGTCGAACTATTGGCTCTACGGCTATTACGGCAGCGGAAAGAGCCATCTTCTGACCGTCCTGGACGGATTGCTCGACACCGACTGGCTCGAAGGGCAATATAGCAGTGTCTGGGATGACCTTACGCAAGTAACAGAAGATGCCAGCGTGGACCAATTGCGTGACCACTGGCGGAGTATCCATGACGAATATTACGTCATCCCTGTCTCGATCAATCTACTGAAATACCAGGGGCAAAAGCAGCGGAGTTTCAGCGAGATCGTTCTCAGACACGCCCATCAGGACCCCGATTTGACCGGCGTCGACGATGAGATCTCGAGTGGACTCTCCTCACAGCTTGACGTCGCGTATTTCGAGAAGTGGTTCCGGACGACCGATGCGTGGCCCGACCGCCAGACTCGTGCACAAGAGGTACTCGAAACGGTCACTGCCGAGAGCGGTGGATACGACTGGGATTCAGAAAACCTCTGGAAGGATATCCAGAACTACAGTGTGCTCGCAGATGTGGTTCTCCCCCAACTCTTCGAGGAGGTCAACGAAACCCGTGATGGGTATACGGACCTCAGACCCTCGGACATCGATCCAGAGGAAGTGGTGACACGGCTGAACCAACTGCGTGAAGAACGAGAGGAAGAGTTAGGGCAGCCGGTGAAGTTGGTGTTGCTTCTCGACGAGGTGAGTCTCTTTATCGGGACGGACTTTGAACGCCTGACTGAACTCCAGACGCTCGCGGAGAATATCGACGATATCGGCGATGGGGACATCCAGCTCGTTGCGACTGCGCAGGCCAAGATCGAAGACGTCCAGCCGAAGTTCGCCGCTCACGGTGCCGACTTTAGTATCGTCAAAGACCGCTTCCCGCACCGCTACCAGCTACCCAGTAAACACGTAGGCGACATCGCAAAGCGGCGTCTGTTCGAGAAGTCCGACCAAGGTGAGGCCCGAGTTCGTGAGGTACTCGACGACGCCTCCGTGAAACCAACTGAATCACTGGTTTACAACGAAATCAAGCAGAATACGAAACCGCCACTCGACAGTATCGACGACGACGAGCTCGTCGAGTTCTACCCCTTCCTTCCCTATCACGCTCCTCTGTTCCTCGAAATACTGTTCAATCTCAGGCAGAAAGCTCCTGATCCCGCAAAATCGATCTTCTCGGGGACCGCTCGCGCGATTCTCGCGCTCATGCACAATCTCCTCCAGAGTTGGGTTGAAGACGGAGAACCTGACCACGTCGTTACGTTGGTCGATTTCTATGAACTGATCAAACCAGAGCTGGAGGAGACCCTCGAGAAAGACGTTCGAGTTATCGGAGAGCTACCCGACGATGACGAGGCTGGAGAGAATGAGTCCCATGAAGGGGGGAGAAGTATCGCAGACGAAGTCGCGGATGGCAATCTGGAAGAGTTCGATCTCGACGTGGCGAAAGCGGTCTTGTTGCTGCAGCACGTCCACGATATCGTCCCATTGAACGAGGGGAACATCGCCGTCTCCGTGATGTCCGATCTCAACGGTCGGTCATGGATTAGTACGCAAAACCGAGTCGAGGAATCGCTGGGGCGGCTCCAGAAATTCATCCGGCCGACCGAGGACGAATCTGGCGCGAGATATCGGTTCGCAACACAGGAAGAGCGCCTCATCTATGACGATACCGAGGTAAACGAGGAGAACCCAGACTGGGATGCTATTCTCCACGCATTGGACGAGCATCTCTGGGAACGGATCATGCAGGATCTTTCCCTCCCGGAATCCGTTCCGTATAGTGAATCAGGTGACGAATATCCCGTCGCATACGAATTTAGTCTCGACGGAGTTGGGTTCGAGACAACCAGGGAAGCCGAGGGAGGCTTAGAAGTCTCCATTGCAATGCAGGGCGTTCATCCGAGCCATTCGCCAGAAAATGGGGATGAAGAAACGCTTTACTGGGAGATCGACACTGACGGACTCGACGACCTTCGGAAGCACATCGTCGAGTGGTGGGCGCTTCGGGACGCGATTTCGACACACACCGTCCCACCTGCTGTTGAACGCGATCTCGACCGGCGGGCTAGTGCTGTCAGAAGCAAACTCGTTAGCGCGATGCAGAGCGGCTCCTACACGGTGAAAGATCGAACGGACATCGGGAGTCTCACGAAAGCTGTACAAACTGCGGTCGATGTCGGATATCCGGACGACTTCCATCCGATGATGCTCCAGGTGACCGACGACCGACTGCAGGAACTTGCCGAGCTTTCCACTGAAGATCCACTCCCAGCGTGGGCACATACGATACAGGTCCCCTCCTCGGATCCATCCGCGAGTCAAGGAAAGAAAAGCATTCAGCGAAACGTGTTGTCGCTCACTGGCCGGCAGCTGAATAACAAGGACGATGGCCTCAACATGAACACGGTCCTCGATGGGATCACTGACGAAAAGCCGTTCTACGATGATGCCCGCCCTGCATTGTGTGCTATCATCTGGGGATTCTGTCGTGAAGGCCGACTCGTTCCTGTCGACGAAGACGGGAACACGCTCGCAAATGAAGTCGTTCTCGATCAGAGCCAGCTATCGACGACGAGACTGAAACTCCTCCCACGTGAGCCGATTGGGAAACTGCTCGAAGAAGGCGGCTTCAAGGAGACTACAGAGACTGTCGCTGATGGACTGATTAACCTCCAGAACGCGAATACACAGCTCCGTTCGGCGCTCACTGGTCTCCAAGAGGACGTCCAATTGGTCGCAGACACCGATATCCGTTCGGACGCTGTCGCTGGCTTGCTTGACAGCCTTGTCGAAGAGTTATCTGAGCGCATCGATGCAACCTCTGACCGGCTCACCGTCGTCAGGTCACAGGGGGACGGACTAGGGGATGCGATTGAACAGACTAACGCCGGACAGGAATGGCTCGACGAAGTCGTAGATGTCTGGAACCGACGGCTCCAGTCGCTCTACCGCTACGATGCGCAACTGGTCGTCGGTGACAGTGAGTTCGAATGGGTCGATCAGAAGGCGCAGTCATTGGTCGCGGAACAGCGTGATGCTCTCCATGCGTTCGATGGGAGCTGGTGGACGACCGATGGGTGGAAAGTCCTGGTTGGAGAGACTGCCACCGAGTGTAGCAGTGAACTTCAACGCTCTTGGAACGCGTACGTCGAGGAGCACGGACTCGCTGCATTCGTGGAGCGGCTGGAGGAACATCCATGGGTTGTTCCTGCAACAGAACTCCCGTCGAGTGTGCATGTCGCCTTCGAGCGGACCTACATCACACCGCTTCGTGAGCTTCGACGCTGGTACGAAACCGTAGACGAGGCAGTCACGGCACTTGACTCAGATGACGAAGATACGCTGGCGTCGGTGGCAGATGATATTGCTGGTGTGAAACCTCGGACAGACGCTACCGAAGATGACGTTGACGTACTCGAATCCAGACTCGATCGCCTCTCTGCAATCGTCGGCGACCGGACACCAGACGACGTGGATCAAATCGGAGTTCTCCCGAACGACCGACAGGGCATCGATCAGCGTCTCGAACGTCTCGTCGAGAGCAGAGAATTGGATGTAGAGCAGGCTGATTCGGGGGTGATCATTCGATGACTGACTCACCATATCTCGCATTCAAGGAGAAGCTGTGTATGTTCGCTGATGGGCAAGCCGGCATCCGGAATCCATTCGTGATCGCAGCGGTCGATCCCTCTGTCGAACACCGGGTTGCGGACCGACTCAGTAGATGGGCGACGGGCGCAGAAGAGCCGCCAGTTGTGGATAACGGAGTCACGGTCCAGCCGATTTGGCTCGACGAACTCCTCCCGAAGACGAAGGTCTACAATCTCTCGGTGGCATTGGGTGGCCAGACGACTGCTGAGCGTATTGAAGAGACGATGCAGGATCGTTTGGCAGAGGAGCTCGTCGAGGAGATGATCACGAACGAGATTGACGACGACCGGCTGGAAACGCAACAGCACGTCGTCTTGCTTCTCAACCTCGGGAGCCTCTATCCGTTCACTCGAGCGTCCGAGCTCCTCGACGAACTCGACCGTCGCAACGTCAGGTCTACCATCGGTATTCCATTCCCCGGCGATGTCGTCGGCGGGAAGTTGAGTTTCTTTGGCGGCGACTCGCGGCATTACTATCCAGCACATCAGATTGACGGGCAGATCCGGGAGGTGCATCTCCAACAATGAGTATCAAAGAGCTATTCCGTAGTGATCCGACACGACAACTCGAAGAAGTCCAGAAGGTCAATGCGCGAGAGCGAGCAGAGACCGACGTCGCAGAGTTCCACGAGACTGAAAGTGCAAAGCGTGTGCTCACGGAGCTCGGAGAAGTCATCCAAACCCATCCCGGAGAAGCAGCACGCTTTCTCTATCTCCACGCGACCTTCGGATCAGGGAAAACCCACCTCCTGAAACTCATCGGGCTCGTCGCAGACAGTGAATCAGAGTTCGCACATCTGGGTGATGAACTCGCTCAGCAGTGGCCCGGATTCGACAACCTTGCCCGCTCGATCGACGACTCACACGTCGGTCGCCTCAAGCCGGTCTTCCTGAATCTCCTCGACCGGGACGCCTCGAAAGAACCGCCGCTTCCGTTCCTCATCTTCGAGGCGATCGGTCGCGAACTCGGCTATCCGACAGACCCGAACTGGTTGCTCGAGTGGGCCTGGACCGTCGATATGGAATACGACGGTGTCTGGGACGCGCTCATCGACGCCGAGCACGACGGCCAGACGTTCGAGGACGTTCTCGAAGAACGGGCATCCCTACGCCGGTGGCTCTACGAAGCACTTCCGTCGTTGACGGAGACGGCGGGCACCGAACTCGACAGTAAAGCTGGCGTCAAAGCATCCATCGAGCGAGCAGAGGACGATGTCGACCCAGAGTCGTTCGATCCCGCAGAACTGGTACAGCGAGTGGAGACCGTCACCGATGCACTGAACGAAGGCGGCCCCCGGACCGAGTTGCTCCTCGGACTCGACGAGGTTGCGCTGTTCGTCGGCGATAGTCGGCATCGATACCGGGAGTTCGAGGAGACGATGGAAGCCCTCCAACACGGCCCGAATCCGGTCGTTGTTACAACTGGGCAGTACTCGCTCCCGGCGACACGTGAGAGTCTCATCGGTGAGCCGGCGGACGATCACTGGACACACCAGCAGGTCCCACTCGAAGGCGCTGACACGGAGATCATCGTCCGGAAGCGGTGGCTGCAGAAGAACAGTTCGGGCAGTGAGCGAGTATCGTCACTCGTTTCATCGATGCCCGATCTGTCGCTGGAGACGTATTCGCCAGTCGGTAGCGCCGACCCGGACCCTGTCGAGTCGTATCCCTTCCGCGAGTACGATCTCACGCTGCTCCGAAAGGTGATGCAGGAGTTGATCACCCAGGGGAGAGCGACGGATCGGGACTACATCCAGGGACGAGCGCTGCTCGTGTTGGTTCGGTCGCTGTTCACGAAGTTCGGCTGGGCAACAGCTGAGGAGGGTGCGCTCGTCACATGGGATGAACTGTTCGACCTCCTCGTCGAGGAGACGACGTATGTTCCCCTGTGGGTGCAGGAGATGCTGGACAATACGTTGATTCCGACCTTCGATGGCGATGAGAACGCCTGGGAGGTCCGAGTATCGAAAGCACTGTACCTCCTCAACCAGACGCCGGCCGTTCCAGCAACGCCGGAGAACTTGGGTCGGCTGATGCTTGACGACGTTCACTCCTCTGTCGATGAAAGCGTCGAAGAGACCGAGTCGGCGCTGAACACGCTCGTCGACAAGCGAAAGGTGCTCACTGAAACGAACGACAAAGGTGACGAAGTATACACGCTGGTCTCGGAAGAGCAGGAGAGTATTCTCAGTCGAGCCCAGACCAAAGCTGAGCAGATTTCGCCGCATCAGCTGTCCGCGTGGCTCGAGACGCGACTCAGAGAGAACGACGGCTTCTTCCGGAGCGATAGTAGCCTTCACGAAGCGGACGTCGGCGACGAACGGCTCGTCCCGCTCCGGTACGAATACTCCATCCTCGACCCAGTCGGTCGAGCGCCAACGACGGAATTCGATGCCGTTCGGATTCGGGTACTGGCCGACGATCCAGAGACGGTTACTGACCAGGTCGACACGTGGAAAGACGTAAACGACGGCCGAGCCGGTGGAGAACACATTCTCATCGCAATCGAGGTACCCGAGACGACGCTCGACAGGATTCGGAACGTCCTCGGTATGGGGAAAGTCCTCGACGAAGAGACGGAGACACACGAGGAACTCGAACGAGAACATCGAACCGACAAACGTCGACTGGAGTCTTCGGTGAGCGATCTCCTCGAGAATGCATCAGTCCATACGGTTCACGAGTACCGTGGAGAGCGCCCGAGTGTCCTCGAAGACGTCGTCGAAGACCAAGTTCAGTCCGTGTTCGGGTCGACTCGGAAGGTACTGTCCCGCCCGCTCGTCGAGGTCGACGATGCGAAGGGGCTGGCGAAGTTCTTCAGAGGGAGCGGCGATTGGCCGCTCGCCGATAGCGATGCAGTCATGTTGGGCGTGGACACGTCGAATCGAACTATCGGTAGCAGTGGCTGGTGTCGGGGGTTCATCGACGAATACGAACAACAGAGCGCAGTTGACGTCGAGACGTTGCTCCAGCAAACCCGCACGGCAAACGGCGACTATCGAGGGACGCCCCAGGAGTCGATTGCAGTGTTGCTCATCACGCTCGCGACGTCCAACGAGAAGGTTGCTCTCAAACAAGACACCGACTACGTCACCGATCCAGCAGCGATCGGACGCCAGGTGCGTACGAAGAGCGGTCTCAACTCGTTGCAGGTGCGGTTCGGCGTCGATACGATCAATCCGAAGGAAATCCGAACGGTCGTGTCGACTGTCCTCGGTCACGATCCGGAAGGCGATGACCCGGACGCTTGGGTCGACGAACTTGGAGCCTGGGTCGACGAAAACAGCGTCCTCGTCAAACGAACGTTCAAGGGCGTCTCTCGCGAGTTCGATCGCTCCCTGGATGCACTCGAGAGCGCACTGTCGCCGGCGTACAGTGGTGGCGAGATCACCACTTCGGATCTCGTCGACGATGGCGTCAAGTCGGATGCCGAGACGTTCGCAGACGCGCGTGAACTCTTCGCCGTCGAAGATGGCGAGAAATCGCTCTGGGCGCAGTTCTCGGAGACGCTGGAGTTGCTGGAGTCGTTGTATCCCAGCGCAACGATCACATCGCGAATGCAGACCACGGCGGAAAGTAGTTCCGTGCCCACGAAGGAGACGCTGACAACCCGGATCGCCGACGCGACCGGCCACCGTGTCGATGTCCTCTCCGATCAGTATCGGCGAATCACTGGAGAGGGGGTGGACAAATCAGACCCCACGGAGATCTGTGGAGATCTCACGACGTGGGTGCAGGAGCACGAATCGTTGGCCCGAACGCTGCTCGATGACGCTTCAGACACGTTCAGTGGCGTTTCGTTCGACAGCATTGAGCAGGTGTTCGAGACTGCGTGGGATGGCGATCAGATAGAAGAAGCCGCAATCGTCGCTTCCAGCGTCCGACAGGAGGCCAAAACATACGAGAACGTCCACGAAATTCTCGATGGAGATCCGAGTCCGTGGGCACAGCTCGAATCGGCAGGGAATACCCTTCGTGCAGAGCATCCTGACTCGCCGACGACTGAAGCTGTAGAGACCGTGCTCGGTTCATCCCGACCACCGTCGCTCCAGCGAGTACAGCAGCTCATCGATGAAGCGGACGATCCAAAACCGCCTGGAGCCGATGATGATGTCTGGGCGGAACTGCAGCGCGTTGCTGAGGAACTCCGCCAGGAGCTCCCGAACGCGACGATCACCGACAAAGTGACCGCCGTCGTTGACGCTGACGAGCGTCCGACCGAAGATCGGTCTGAAGAACTCCTCTCAGAAGCGAAGACGGTCTTGAACCGCATGCGGACAGTCCAGGAGGAATTGGACGGACTCTGTGACGAATCGATCGTCTTGATCGACGACACTGAGTAACGATCACTGTCCGAGATTTCTATAGGGTGCTCGGTTTTGGGCTCAAAGGCGAGTCCCGACTATCGTTGAAAGACGAGGCCGCTATTTCTGGGACTGCTCTATGTCAGGGATGCCGTCTGTGTCGTAGCCAGCAGCCTCCAAGAAGTCGAGAACGTCCTCAGACTCGTCCTTTGACGAAGGGGGACTCGTTTCAAACAGTTCCTCGCTGACATCGCTAGCGTCGGTGCAGAGAGTGACGGTCTGCTCAGACGGTGACCGGCTCAGCGGGTCGCGCATCTCGTCTATCAAGATCGGCTGCTGTCCATCTCGGTAGGAGTGCTCATAGAGTGAGAGCGTCCGAACCGTATTGTCGTCGACGAAGAAACTGGTCTGTGCGACCTCTGGCGCGACAGCGACCTTCCCGTTTGCGAGGTCCTCTGAAAGGTTCTCGTACTCGTGAATGTCGGCTGGGACGGGTCCGTCGATCTGATGGGTGATGACTCCGGGCCAGTTGAATCCATAGACCCGCTCAAAGAAGTTCACCGCCTGCTCGTCGTCGTGATCGTACACCAGGAGCAAATCTCCGATCTGGAGTTCCGTACCATCGATACGAATGTGTGAGGAATAGGCGTACGTGGAGGCATCGTCGAGGGCAACGATATCTGGTTTGGACATACTACGCCTGTGAATCCTGACTACAAAGAAACATCCGCTCTGAGGAGAGCTAAGATACGTTCATCGATGTGTGAGGTTGACGATTACGCGGCTGGTCGTTTCGAAATCCGGCTTCAAGGACAATCCGACGTACTCCTCTGAATTGGGGAGATAGGGGGTGAGGGTCTTTGAGTCGCCAGTGCTTCACAAGAATTCGTCGACTTTCGCCTTCAGGTGGTCGAACGCCTCCTGATCCTCCTCCCGTGTTTTCCCACCCGTTACTACGACTTTCCCGCTCGCGAAGACGAGCATCACACAACGGCTCTCGGTGGGCCGATAGACGAGCCCAGGGAACTGTTCGGGCTCGTATTCTGCCTTTTCCAAGCCCAAGCCGATCATCAGTGCCTCCAGATTGATTTCTCTCTCAAGATTCCCGACTGCGACGACGTTTTTGATTTCTAAATTAGGATCATCGAGTTCCAGACCGAGTTCTTCGAGGTAGGAGAGGAACTGGTCGTTCACTCGGTGCATATTGTCGAACTCGTCGCCTCCACGGAGAATGTATTTTCCCGAGGTGTACAGGATGACCAACTCGCCATCTTCTTCGAATCGGAGAAAGGTCGCGTTGTACTCCGGATCGAAATTCGAGACAGGGAGATCAGCATCGTGGGCAACCTGCTCGATATCCACCTCCGAGCCTAAATCCCCCACTGCTGCAATATTGACGACTTCAACCTTCGATTCGTCCATTACCCTCAACGAAGATACCTGCCCCAATGATTCTGGTGATTGGTGGTAGAAAGCGGCCGGCGTCGGCAACATTGAAGTTACTGCTGTCAGTGGAGAGTAGCATACAGGTCATCTTCGCATGGAAAGTGATTCTCTCTCCCAACGGAAGGCGCAGTTGGACAAGGCCGAACGTGAACATCTGGAAAACGTGGTCACCAAAATGCGTGACCGAGTTGAGGACAACGTCGAATTCCAACTTACTCAAGAAGGTCTCGACACGGAGCCTGATAGCTCAGACTCACTTGATGGAAGGACCGAGCAACTCGTTGAGGCAATCGAGCTGGAGGCTATCAATGGTCATGATTGGGATGACGCATTTGAACAGTACGTTACCGGTGTTGGGTATACCATCGTCAACCGGTTGGCTGCACTCCGGTGTATGGAAGTCCGTGGGTTTATCGAGGAGGAGGTCACGGTATTCAAAGATACTGGCCTTACACCTGCAGCAGAAACCCTCGTCCATGAAGAATTTTTGCTTGAGGACGAGGCAATTCTAGAAGCATATCAAAATATCTGTGAGGAGTTCGCGCAAGAGATCGAGATACTCTTTGACCGGTCGTCTGTTTATAGTCTAATTGACCCAGACGACGATACATTCGAAGAGCTCTGCCAGATGCTTGATGAGGTACCTGATGAAGTTTGGCGGGCGGACGATGTCTTGGGGTGGGTCTATGAATATTATAACGTCAAACTGCTTGATGATTTACGGAGCAAGGGTAACCAAGAAGGTCTGGAGCCGGAGGACGTTCCACCTGCAAATCAATTTTATACGCCGCATTGGGTTGTGCGGATGCTCACTGACAACTCCTTAGGAAAGCTATATCTCGAGCAGACAGGTGAATTGCAGGACGTAGTTAAAGAACAAGAGGGATACTCACCTGATGAACGAAAGAACCGACCACTCTCACCCAGTGAGTCTCCGGAAATTGCGGACTTCTGTACGTATCTCGTCCCATCAGATAAAGAGGGAAAATCAACGGACTTTGAGCATCCAGAAGAACTTCAGGTCATTGACCCTGCTTGTGGGAGCGGTCACTTTCTTCTCTACGCGTTCGACGTTTTAGAGCGTATCTGGCGTGCTGAGACTGATATCGATAGATCCGAAATCCCGCGGAGGATTCTGAAACACAATCTCTATGGTGTTGATCTCGATATGCGAGCCTGTCAACTCGCGGCCTTTAATCTCTATTTGAAAGGACGTACACGCACTGAAGCAGAAGGAAAAAGCGGGTTTGACATGCCAGAGATTGGCATTGTTTGTGCCGATGCTGCGATTGCAGACGTTGAGGGTGTAGAAGAGGTGTTCACGGAAGTCGCCGATGAAAATTCAAATGTGGAAAATGCTCTCAGGCAAATTCTCGAAGCCTTTGAGGAGGTACACGGACTCGGAAGCCTTCTTGACGTCCGAGGGACCTTAGGAGACCTCTTTGAAGATGATGCCGATATGAAAGGTGTGCAAATCACCTTAGACGATGATCCTCGCGAGAACCACACTTTAGGTCAAGTTCTGCACAGCCTTCGGGAGGCAGTTGATGAACATCGTGATTCCGATTCCTTCCTTGCACAGGACTTGCGAAGTTTCATCCGGTTATTAGATATTCTCGCTCAGGACTACGATGTTGCTCTTATGAACCCACCGTACGGATCTGGTGGCTTAATGCCTGATCGTGTCCAAGAGTATGTTGAAGAGCGTTATCGGTACTCCCCGCAGTTCTACGTTAATTTCTTTGAGGCGTGCCATAGGCTAACGAAAGAATCTGGCCGGATAGGAATGTTAATCCCTCGTACATTCATGTTCAAACGAAGTTTCGAAGACTTTCGAGAGGATTTCATCGGTCCACTCGGAACCTTCGACTTCTTAGCAGAATTTGGACTGGGAATACTTGATAATGCGACAGTTCGGACCGCTGCCACAGTAGTTAGAAAGGAAACTAGCAACCAGGGAGATCGATCTGCATCGTTCATTCGTCTCCATGACCTCGACGCTGATCAGAAAGAGGGTGCGTTCTTAGACTCACTATTCAATCTGAATGCTCCACAAAATAGAGTATTTGAAGTTGATGTGACTGAGTTTAAAAAGATTCCAGGGACCCCTATGTCATATTGGGCGCATCCTGATGTTCGGGATCTATACGATTCGGAATATGTCCTTGACTCAAACAATGCAAATCTCGACCGAAAATCTGGTGGGAGAGTCAAAGAAGGACTCACAAGTGGAAATAATGACCGTTTCGTGTCTTATTTTTGGGAAAATAAGTCGGACGATTGGGTCCCACTAGCTACGGCAAGAGGTGAGTGTCTGTTTGTTTCAATTACACAAAATCTAATCAATTGGGGGTCTGATGGTGAAGAAGTCAAGCGTGTGGGTAGCTCCTATGTCCGAAATGAGGACTACTACTTCTCTGAAGCACTTACGTACAAGTATCACGGTGAGGGTGGACGGAGATTTGGCTTTATTCCTTCAGGGGCCGTATTCGATCGTTCAGGGAAAATATTTATCCCGGAGTCTAACTCTTGGGCGTTCTTGGGCTATCTGAATAGCTCACTTGTCACATACCTCATGCTATGTCAAACTCCTGAACGACGGTGGGAGGTTGGTCAAGTATCTAAGATACCCTGGTTCCCCGAATTAGGTAATAGCGAAGATGTTAAAAAACGGGCCCGCCGCCTTGGATCGTTGCTTATGGCTCTCAATAAAACGGAGTTCACGTCCTTCAATTATTCTGGACCATTACTTCTGGAGCAATTGGGTATAGATCAGTCATTCACATGGCACACTAACCACAAGTTCCGTTCACTATCTGAAGATCTCCCTAATCTCACTACTGAGGATCACCGTGATCCATCCACACAGATCTCGGAGCTAGCGTCCCACAGTGATGAATATATCCAGAAAATCCAGTCTCGCCTCATTGAAGAACTCGAAAAACTTGATCGAGAAGTACTGGAAGCTGTTAACCTCTCGGATGAATTGCGAGAAGTGATTCAAGAAGAAGTGTCCACACAGACGCCTGCCAAAGAAGGCTACGAGGGAGAAATTGAGTATCTTGTTGATATTCCGGAGACCACTGAAGAAAATCTAGCAAAGAACCTCTTGTTGCACTTTACTCTCGATTCAGTGGTAGAATCGGAGGATGGAGTCGTCCCAATTACGTTTGATTCAGACTCAGAACCTGTCCTTCTTGACCTAATCGAGGACCGTTTCGAAGAAGTGTTCGGTAGGTATGCGACAGATCGTATGTTTGAGGTTGATCAAATACTCGGTAACGAATCTCCTGAGGAAGAATCTTATCCCAATATTCGGAGGTGGATTGAAAATGAACTCTTTGAGTATCATATTGAAACCTTCGAAAACACGCCAATCATGTGGGAAATTACTACCAAAAACCTAGTTTCTGATGCGGACCGTGTGGGCTTCTCTTGCCTTGTCGACTACCACCAACTCAACGCGAGTATATTCGACAAGATTTCGAATCAATATATCGAACCTCAGAAAGCGGCAATAAGGGAAAAAAGAAGTGTAGCAAATCGACGACGTAGTAACGACGATCTCACTACAGCGGAAAAAGCGAAAGCTGCTGAAAATTACAACCGCTATAATAGTGCACTAGAACAAATTGCCGAGTTCGAGGAGAAGATTCAGGAACTAGCCAAAGATCAACCTCGTGATTGGAGTGTGGGGAATCAGAACAACGCAACAAAATTAGAAAATAAAGTCAGGAGATTCCGGGAAGACACGCAGGAACGACTCGAGATCCTGGATGAACTGGCATCTCGTGAGGACACAGATATGACAGAGCTGTTCACGGATACATTTTATTCAACGGTCCAAGAGCAACGCGGTGAATGGATTGACGCGCTCACAGACCTTGAAAAGGCTTGTGAAGCTTATAGTAAAGGAGCTGATGAAGGAGTCGAGGCGCATCACTACGACTTGTTAACGTATTTCGAAGATTTAACTGGGTCAACCCACTTTGCAAGTAATGGAATTTTGTTTATGACTTACTATTTTGAGGATGGACAAGATTACCTCGAAAACGGTTCCCCCCGAGATGGATTACGGGACGATATCGCGTTACTTGCGAAACTTGCAGTTGGACTCCAGGATTACATTGAGCTCGCTGAAGAGATAGAGAAGGAATGCAATATATTAGCAGGAGAGATCTCCTCAAATTGGACCGAACGCGCTCTCTCCGATATTCGAGCCACTGGTTACCAGCCAAACCACAAATACGGCGTCGAGATCAATATCACTCCACTCGCGGATGCCGAAATTGTCCCTAAAATTGTCGATGAGAAGGTGATCTGATGGAGGCCCACATCTTCGCTGAAGACTCAAAAACGACAGCAGAAGAAAAAGAGCTACAGCTGAAGGATTATTACCAAGGGCTATTCGAGACTGTTTCAGACCTTCACGACGAACTGTCAAAATCCACTGACGCCAATCTCCATATTCTCTCAGAGGAATTCGGTGTTGCCCATAGCACTGAATATTTATCTTCCTTGGAGGGGGCTAAACAGAGTCCAGTTGGATTTGATGGAATGGTGAAACAGGGCCAAAGTGAACTATTGAACACTGCCACTGAAGCCGATGTAATGGTTATTTTATTATCTGCCAGCGTCTTTGATCAGGTTGTCCAACCCCAATGGCGTGAAATAGCTAATTCTGCCAAGCCTGGTTCTATTTGGTGTCTTAGTGCAGCTGAAAGTTCACTAGATTCTATCGATGTTGAATTGTTGGAGTCGAAAGAATGTACAGTCATAATATATCCTCGGGTGGGTGTTGCCAGGATTGGTGCAGATACTCGAGATCGGCTACTCAGTATGGTAAAGGATCAATCTGAAGAATAGTATGCCAGCGACGAAAACACTCCAACAGTGCGCTCACGACGCTATCGAGAGCGCTATCGACGAAGCAGCGGACGAGGAGCCTGTCGTCCTCTGGTGGGACGACGGTGGCTACCTTCGTAAAATCGTCCGAAACGCTGGCCACCAACTCGGCTGTGATTTTCGGGCCGCGGAACAGACGCCACTGGAGCTTCGCGCGGAGGCACCACGGGACCGAACCGTCTGGTACGTCCCACAGGCCAGCAGCGACGATGTCGACTGGTTCAAAGACGTCGAACACACCGGCGATGTGATCGAACAGCACATCGGAAAGCTCGCAGCCCGCTGTTTCGAGAACGACCGGCTTCAAGCGGCGACCCTTAGGACAGCGTTCGAGGACGCCGAAGTCGACGAAACCGAAGAGAGGGACGAACGGGACAAGGTCGCAGATATCCTCGGAGATGGACTCGACGGAGAGGGTGGGCTACCCGACCTCCAGAGCCTTCAAACCCGGATCGTCCTCGACGGACACGACGATCCCGTGCAGTTCGTCCTTGAACACGGCACCGAGAGCCTCCCCGGCGAAGACGACCTCATCGAGATTCGGGATCTCCTGGTCGACAACGGCGTGGGTGCGGTCGACGGCGAAAGCGATGCCCAGACTATCGTCGAACGAACGCGACGCTGGGCCGTCGCAGAGTGGCTGGTCGACGAGGGACTGGACAAATCCCTGCTCCCTCAGGAGTACCAGCCCGAGTCCAGCAGTGGGTTCGGTGTCTCCAGACCCGAGCTCCGATCCGTCCTGAGCAAAACCGAACGCAAGCCGGAACTGGCTCGCGTCTACCTCGACCCCGACCAGCGCTTCTGGCACGACGTTCTTCGCACCTACGACAACCCGTGGGAGCTCGTCGACTGTCCCGTCGACGCCTCGCTCGAACACCGTCTCTGGGACGAGTGGACGCAGTCGTTCCACGCAGGCGACTACGAGCAGTGTGCAACCCAGGCGGAACAACGCCACGAGCGACTCGACGCGACCTACGGCGACGTTCCGTGGACACAGCTCTGGGACCAGGCCATCGACAGCGCGACGCTCGCGAACGAACTCGAAACGTGGGAGGAAGGTAGCGATACTGGTGATGTCGTGGAGCTGTACGGCGACGTCGAGGAGGGAACGTGGCAGATCGACAACGCCGTCTTCAACCTCATCATCTCCGGCGAACCGGAGACCGCCCTCCCGGAAGAGCATCCTGCCACCGCGAAACTCGAGGGTCTCCGCTCGTCGCTGGTCGAATCCAGATACCTGGAGTACCTCACCGATCTGGGCGATCTCGTCGAGGACCAGATCGAGGCTGGCTCGCCGTTCGTCGGCGAGAACCACGCCCACCAGTTCTTCGCCGAAGAGCAGGAGCACCTCCAGAGCGGCCAGAGTGTCGCGCTGTTCATCGTCGACGCCTTGCGATTCGACCTCGCCCACGAACTCGCAGAGTCCATCCGGCGCGAGCTTCCCCAGCTCGAAGTTGACGAGAGCAAGTGGGTGGGAACCCTTCCCTCCGACACCGAGTTCGGGAAGGCCGCGCTCACCCCCGGCAGCAAGTTCAGCTTCAACATCGAACTGCAGGACGGTGAACTCGTTCCTGAACGGAACGGACGCAAGATCACGAATCACCGCCGACAGACGCTCCTCGAGAACGACGGCTGGAGCTACATTATGCAGGACGCCGATGACGAGGTCGGCTGGAGCAACACGCGCGTCGCCTACTACTGGAACGACATCGACGAAACCGGCGAGAAGGAACTCACGGATTTCGAGGAGCTGTTCAGCGACCGCATCGACGCTATCTCCCGGATCATCACCGAGAAGCTCCGGAAAGGTGAGTGGGACCGTGCGTACCTCCTCTCGGATCACGGCTTCGTCTCACTCCCACGGCACGTCGACATCGACGATCTACACCCACCGAGCAACGCCGAGAAGGTGACTCGCCGATGGGTCGCCGGCGCGGACCTCGACGACGACGCACCTGGTGTCTTGCTGGACGAAGACACACACTTGGGCTACCTCGACGACGATGCCAGAATCAGCATCCTGACCGATCCGATTCAGCGATTCAGGAACCAGGGACTCCCAGATGCTCGCTTCTACCACGGTGGCGTCCTCCCGCAAGAGTTCGTCCTGAACTTCGTCACGATCACGCAAGAATAACCATCTATGAATGACCTCGAACCCGGAGACGCGATTCTCCTCAACAATCAGCCCGCCGAGGTCATCAAGATGTACTCCGTCGGCGATCTCGATTATCTCAGGGCCTACGTCGAGAACGTCGGTGTGAAGACCGTCTGCATCGACGACGTGAACGTCGAGCCGAAGCGAGAACAGCTCGGCACACTCGATACAGCGACCGCTGGGCAACTGCATCCGGATCACGACGCTGTCTCTGCGGAGTGGTTCGACCTACGCTCGCAGGCCCTCCAGCTTCAGATCGCTCACGAGCAAGGGCAACTTCTCAGCATCTCCAACTCGCTGGTTCGCCTGGAGCCGTACCAACTTGCCTGCGTCAACTGGGTGATGCAGAAGCTCCGCCAGCGTGCTCTCATCGCTGACGACGTCGGGCTAGGGAAGACCATCGAGGCGGGGCTCATCCTCAAAGAACTCACCGCACGCAACCGGGCAGATCGAGTGCTGTTCGTCGTCCCCGCCCATCTCCAGAAGAAGTGGATCCGAGATATGGACCGCTTCTTCGATATCTCACTGACGCCGGGTGACCGGCAGTGGGTCGAGGGCGAGCGTCGCCGGCTGGGTGAGGAGGCGAACATCTGGAACCAGGACCATCAGCAGATGGTCGCGAGTATGGCGTTTCTGCGTCAGGAGGAGTTCCGCGATGAACTCGATAATGCGTTCTGGGACGTTGTCGTTGTCGACGAAGCGCACAAGGCGGCCAAGCGCGGCGAGTCCCCCAGCAAGACCTCGAAGATGGTCGACCGCGTTGCCGACACCTCCGACTCGCTATTGCTCCTCAGTGCGACGCCACACGACGGCAAAGGAGAGGCGTTCCGCTCCCTCGTCGAATATATCGATCCGTTCCTCGTCGCGGAAGATCAAGAACTCTCGAAAGAGGCTGTCGACCGCGTGATGATGCGTCGCGGGAAGCAAACGATCTACGACGACAACGGTGAACGGATTTTTCCGAATCGCGAAGTTGGGACGATTCCTGTCGAGCGGACACACGAAGAGCGGCAGTTCTACCAAGCAGTCACCGAGTACGCCAAACACGTCTACAATCGCTCGGAGCAACTCAACGAGCCTGCGGTCGGCTTCGCGATGGCGCTGATGCAGAAGCGCCTCGTGAGCAGTATTGGAGCGATCAAAGCTACGTTAAGTCGGCGGCTGGCGAACCTGGTTGACCAGCAATCCACTGCAACCTCGCTCTCCGAAGAGGCTTCGGCCTATCTCGAAGGCGAAGACCTCGACGAAGAAGACAAGCAGAAGGCAGAGGAAGAGCTTGCAGGGCTCACTATCACCGAGAGCGACGCCCAACTCGAAGAGGAGATCGAAACGCTTCGTGACCTCGTCTCCCTCGCCGAAGGAATCCCAGTTGATTCGAAGGCCCAGAAAGTCCGTCGGTACATCCAGCAACTACTCGAGGAGAACCCGAACGAGAAGGTACTGCTGTTCACTGAGTACCGAGACACACTCGATTACATTCTCGATCTCGTGAAGGACGAACCCTGGGCCGACGAGATTCTAACCATCCACGGTGGCGTTGACAAAGAGGACCGGGCGAAGATCGAAGACGAGTTCAACCACGGACAGTCCCGACTGCTGTTCGCGACCGACGCAGCGAGCGAGGGGATTGACCTCCAGCACAGCTGCCACATCATGGTCAATTACGAGCTGCCGTGGAATCCGAACCGGCTCGAACAGCGGATCGGTCGCCTCCACCGGTACGGCCAGGACAAGGAAGTGAAGGTGTGGAACTTCACGTTCGAGGATACTCGCGAAGGTGAGATCTTCGAGATGCTTCAGGACAAAGTCGAGAACATCCGGGGGAAGCTCGGAAACACTGCTGACGTCCTCGGTATGCTCGACGACATCGACGTGGACTCGCTCATCATGGAGTCCATTCGGAATGACGAACCAGCGAGTGCGACGAAAGAGGAACTCGAGGAACTCATCGACGAACGACAGCGGACGCTCCAGGAGTGGTACGAGCGCAGTCTCGTCGACACGAGTACCTTCGACCAGGAGAGCCGAGAGAAGATTCAAGAAGTGATGGATCAGTCCGAGGACGTCTACGGCAGTGAGGCCGACATTCGAGAGTTCTTCGAACGTGGGATTGGGGCACTTGGCGGCGATGTCGAGAAAGCCGGAACGAATCTGTTCCGGGCCGATTTACCCGGGGAGCTCAGTCGGACTACAGATGGCGAGCCCTATGGTCCGTTCACATTCAATCGCGAGTTCGCGATGGATCACGACGACATCGAATATATCTCCCCGGATGCACGGCTGGTCCAAGAGTTGATGCAGTGTGTCCTCGACGGCGAACAGGGTGCGGTTGGTCTCAAGATGCTCCCGTTCGTCGACGACCCAGGGATCACCTACAACTACCGAGTCCGATTTGAGGACGGTACTGGCGAAGTGATTCGTGAAGAGATCCTCCCAGTCTTCGTCGATGCAGCACACAATGATCCGCAAGAGCGTCTCGGACAGCGAGTTGTCGATGGGGATAGCATCAAAGGTTCGCCCGATGAAGAGCCGATTCGGGTCCTGCTAGAAAACGAGGGGGAGATGCGTTCGTCTGCCGACCGATACATTAGTCAACGAGTCGAGTCACGTCGAGACGAGCTTCAGAAACGGAGGCACGAAGAGACACAGCAAGAACTTGAAGATCTTGAAGCATATGGGGAATCCGAACGGGAACGGATTGAGACGTTTATCGCCGATTATGAGCGGAAGGCAGAAGCTGGGACGGACATGGATATCGCAATCAGAAGACAGCGGGATCGACTCTCGAAACTCGAAGATCGCATCGAGCAACGCCGGCAGGAGTTACAACGAAAAGCACAGGTCATATCGCTTGCTCCTGAGATCGAGAATCTTTGTTTGACTCTCTCGATATGATTGAAGAAGTTAAAAACGAAGAGGTGTCAGAGTGATTCTACGCTGCACGAGCGATGTAGTCTGTTGAGATCTAGCTCCGGGAGAGAAAAGCGAAAAATCGCTCAGCGTTTTCTCGACCAAATTCACCAACATCTGTAGTATTCACTCCTGTCGGTAGTTCCAACATCGCTAAACTATACCCGTTCTTCACGGAGTAGTCATTCTCGACAGCACCATCGTTGTCTGGATAGACCAGCACACCTGGCGCATCATAGGCTGTCTGGTACGCTACGACCTGATAGACATCGTTATTCTTGACTTTGGTCTTCCACTTGGCGTCCCCGACCAATACTGGCTCACCGTGGCGTTTGACTACGAAATCAGGTCGCATACGAATCGACGGATTTCCCCTGAGTAGATTGTCGGTTCGAGCCTGCCCTTCTACGCTCCAGCCATCTCGTTTGTCCACGGTTTCGCGTGCTGTTCTCTCCACTACCTTTTCGAACACGTCGTTCATTCCGATCAACAGGGAGTACGATGCACCCTCACCGGCGACGATGTCTTCGATGTAGATGTGTTTCAGCACGAGCCGAGACAAGGCCAGAACCTTCTCATAGTAATCAGTAAGGCGAGTCAGTTCGATCCGTTCGGCTTCCTCGATCGAAACTTCGCGGAGCGCCACTCGTCGTCTGAGCCGCGATTCGTATTCGCGTAGTTCGCCAGCGATCTCAGTGCTATCCACCAGCGAAGACAGCGTGTTCGCAACGCAGAGAATCGTCTGGTTTAGCGTGGTATCGTAGGTGAATTCGTCGTAATCGCACTCGAAATCCGTCTTACCGGGACCTCCTGCGAGCTGTCTCTGGACGTTCAATCTGCCCCGGAGATACTCTTCTGTTCCTTCTACATCGACGTACTCTCTCCTAAGGCCCTGAGACAGAACTGCTTCCAGTTCTTCGAGAAACAGGGCTGCTACCGTGTCCACAAAATTCGTCCCGCTTTCGAGTTCCGTTTCGTGTGAGAGGTGGGTTGGTTCTGTCCCGTTTGCGTATCGTAGCAGCGTGACTAGGTTCGGCTCCCCGATTTTCGGTTGTATCTCAATAGTGGGTCCATCGGGGAGGGCAACGACTCCGACTCGATGATCCGTGTGTAGTACGACCTGTTTGCCGCGCCTGTACTCCACTCGTAATCCATCGACCTGTGATTCGATCATCTCGATATCGTCATCGGACAGGTCGATTGGGTCTGATTCGTCGTACTCGGACAGTTCTATCAGGTCAGCAGTTGTCACTCCACTTCACCATCCTCGCCAACGAGTTCGGAAAGCGCGGCACGGAGAGCGTCGGAATCGAAATCGGCGATCCGCTGTTCCTTCCAGTTGAATAGGCTCTCACCCCCGCCATCGAATATGTGCTCTTTGAGCCGCCCCATGTCTCCGAAGTAGTACTCATCGAGCAGAGGGAGTATCTCGTTCTTCCAGGACTCTACGAGACGCTCGTCCGTGGTCCCACCGGTGAGGTAGGAGTGACCAACCTGTTTGCCTTTCCCGAGGTTCCCACTGTCCCGGATACGTTCGTTGATAGCACTGAGTGCGAGAATGGAGAGAGCACCGAGGTCCTCTCCCTCTTCGACTGACGCCTTGGTTTTGACGTCCTGTTCACCATCAAAGCCAAGCTCGTCGTAGAGAACTTCGTAGTTCGGCGGGAAGTGTCGAAATCGGAATCGCCGACGTATCGCGGCATCGACGAGGGCGATTGACCGATCGGCCGTGTTCATCGTCCCGATGATATAGAGGTTCGGGGGCACTACGAGCCGGTCCTCTGAATGTGGCAGCTCGTCTCTCATCTCGTTCGGCTCACCGAGTCGCTTGTCGTTCTCGATGAGGGTGATCGTCTCACCGAAGATCTTCGGGATGTTTCCCCGGTTCACTTCGTCGATGATAAGGATGTATCTGGGAGCATCTGCTTTCGAGTCGGCGTCTTCGTAGGCCTCGACGGCGTCCTCAGCCATCTCCTTGAACACGCCAGCCTCGGGTTCGTACACGAGGTCGCCGTCACGGGTCTTCGCCGTTATCCCCTCAATGAAGTCCTCATACGAAAACGTCGGATGGAACGTTACCATCCGAAGGCGGTCCTCGACAGCGTCGTCGAAGTGGTCTTCCTCGTCCAGCCCCCTATCTATCCACCACTTGGCGAAGTTGAGCGCTCCATAGGTCTTCCCGGTTCCTGGTGGGCCGTGGAAAACGATTTGTTTCTTGCGCTGGAGATGTTTTTCGACGGTTTCGAACCACGGTAACTCGTCGTACTCTGCGGAGTCCGGTTCTTCGATCAGTTCTTCGTTCCACCTCCAGAACGTGTCCAACCGTTCTCTGTATGCCTCGACCACACTCTGGATCGATACTTCGTCTTCAGACTCGAACGACTCGTCATCGTATTCCTTTCGAGAGACGTCGCTCCCGTTGTCGATCCCGTATTCGATCTCGTTGGGATAGAAGTAGATGTACAGTTGATATGCCGATTTGTGGTCCCCGAGGACGCTTGGATACAGAACAGCCCACGAGCGAGTACTCGGGATGTTGGTTGCGCCCTGGTAGGTGACGTAGTGAGTAGACAGTTGGTCAGCGTCCATCTCGTTTCGCAGATAATCGAGTAAGTCCTCGATGTACGCCTCTACACGGTCTTTGACATAGTTATAGTAAATCTGAGCGAGGATCTTGTAGTCGTCCCACGAGTTCATGATGTTCTTCTCGTGGTTTGCGTTCTCTCGTGCGGCGATTTCGTCGATATCTACGGATTCACCGTCAAGGATGGCATCGAGCACATCGTACCGGATTTTGGCTATTTTCTGGCGTCCTTCGTACGCCTCAAGCTGATCTCTGAGAAATGCTTGTGGTAGCGTGCGAATTTCGTCGAGGAACACAGAGGTATCTTCCTCGAATTCCTCTAACCGGCTAGTGTGTCTGAAGAAGTATCTGAGAATGAAATTGTATCTACATTCCGTCGAGTGCGTTACAGTACCCACAAACTCTTGAGCGTCTTGGAGCGTAGCATCGGCGAGTTTCTCGCTCAAAACGTCCGTCTGGATTGTTGAACAGTAGTCCCGATACAGTTCATATCTTCTCCCGACCGAAAGATCGCCGAGATCGGGACTGTGTAACCCAGTGAAGTAACGAATGAGCGTCTCAAAGCCCTTCTCGTCGTACAGTACGTATCGGTCGGAGTCGGAAGTCGTCAAGAGAGCACTAATGACCGTGAGATCTATCCCTTGATTCGTCCTGAATCGCTCGATACGATCTTCGAGTGGGCTCTCATCTCCGAATAGCGCTACCAGGTCCTCGGCAAAATTTCCAGCGTCGTCAGCTACCTTCGCCTCCAGGTTGTCGAAGTCTTCCTCGGACAGAATTGGGTGATCATCTCCCGTTGCTTCTCTCAGTTCCGATGTGTATTCTGATACCGTGTCCGCAGTCAGATCGCGTTGGTTGAGCCACGAATGGCCGCTATTCAGAACCTCTCGATTCCAATTCCTCTGGTCCTCATCAGCCGATTTGAAATCCTGGTACGTATCGGCAGCCGCGTGGAGAGCCCCTTCGTCGAGATCGAATTCTCCTACTGAAACCACATTAACCATACCTCCGGTATTGACAGAACGGACAAATAACCTTGTCCCGGTGGGGGAATCGCTGGCTCAAAAATGCTGTGCCGCCAACCCCACGGCGATGTGAACGACCCGGCTGGCCACGGATTCGACGGCTGGAAGTACCTCACGTTGCATTTTCTGCGGATTCATATGTATGCGAGTTACGCGGAGATCGTCGAAGAGACGCCTGCCCTCCACGGTGTCCGCTGTATCGAAGAAGTCACCGACCTTCACCAGGACAGTAGGGTACTCTATTTTATGCTCACCAACGACAACGCCGAGATTCCCTGTGTGCACAGGGCGAACTGCTAACGGAACATGGCCATTGACATGGAGATAATGTCGCGACCGTAGCAGTGGAACAGATCGATTGACGCAACCGTTTATCAGGGAGGAGAATCTAGATTCGATCGATCAATGAGTCTTGATCAGGCGATTGACGAAGCGCTCGCGACGTACAATATGTCGCGGAGTGAAGAGGCTGAGGAAGCGGGCCGGACAGTCGTTACACTCCAAGACTAATAAGGCACTTAGTCGCGATCCCGGATCTTTTCCGCGAATTCTGCTTTCGGAACCCCTGACGTCTCTTTTACATCCGGGTGGTCGGTACATTCGATAGCCTCCTCACCGACGGCGACCCGCTACCGGAACATGGTTGAAGATTGGCCTCAGGCCCTGAGAGATCATCGTCAGCGAGTTAGACGGATTAACCAACAAACATCCACGTCCAACCACGTTGTTGGTTAATTATCTATGGCCGAGAACCTTCTACAGTCTCAACTAAGATCGGAAATCATGTCGATTTGCCCGCTAGGAACAGATCAACCCTCTGTATCGTTGAGTTCGTCGTATTCTGCTTCACCGCTGAGGATTTGCTCGCCGAACTCAGTAAGGCGGTATGCGGGCTCCTCTTCGTGGCGCTCAGCGAGCTCATGATCAACAAATACTGGACAGCGCTGAGAGATCCATTGGCGACTGAAGTCCGTATTGATCTCGAGATTCTTTGCCGTGTGCCAGCCATCGTACTCGCCTAGTTCTTCAAGAATGTATGGGTCGGCAGGTACTGCCCAATTAACTTCCCGATACATGTGGATACCTGCACTGTCGTCCGAAAAGATGTATATATCCCCCGATGCGTTTCTCACCTATCCTATCAGATGCTAGAAGATACAGAAATATTCTCAAGAATACGTTCGGATGTTCAGATTCATATACCCGGTCTGTTTGTGATAGAATTGAACGCTGATTCCACGCATCCGCTACGAGCTCGTGATCTATCGGACGATGGAACAGCTAACCATAGACACGTATGCAAGGATCAGATACCGATTCCCCACAAGAAAAGCCGAAAACCACTGCACGGAGTACTGTTGGACTGAAGCTCCCCCTCACCATCGCAGTCCTCTCCCTCATTGCAGTTGAACCAGCGCTCGCTCAACAAACTTCACAGAGCGCGGTATGCAGTGCTGACAATCTCCCCGGAATGATTGAGGGCTTCTTTCAGTTAACCACTGGGCTGGGCATTGTCGGTCTCGCTGTTGTCTGGCAAGCTGACTCCCTCATCGAGATGTTCACGCTCAATCCAGACCAGAAGAAGGGACTCAAGCGCCACAAGCGCTCGGCAATGAAGTCCGCTGTGGTTCTCGTTATCCTCGGCCCGCTGTACACCGTCGCCGGATCGATGATGGGCCTCCCACTGGCGCAGTGTGTTGATCTCGTCCCCTGGTAAGCCATTTACTCCCCTCTCATCGTGAGACCCCTACAACAACGAGAACTAACCGTACTCATCGCAGCCCTCTGCGTGGCTAGCCTAGTCACGGGTATCGTCTCGGCGAATCCGCCGCGACCGGGTACGGAAGATAACGGACTCACTGAGAACGAGTCAGCGACACTCTGGTCTCGCGATGCGGACAATTACATCAGTCAAGAGGAGTACCGCCAGCGCTACGGTGACGAGCGGACGTCGATCCACCAGCTTGCGAACGGGACGGATATTACGTTCAAACGCCCGCCCGAGACAGCAGCGACGTGGACTCGAAACGATTTCACGGACCTCGAAGCCGGTGGGTCGGATACGTCCGTCCATCCACCTCACGCGTCCCTTGAGGACGGTGTATTCATCGAGGATGCTCACGCAACAGTGTTCGCAGTTCAGCCGTCAACTCGGGGCCACCTCGAATCCGGTGAAACGCCACTGTACATCGCCCCGAATGGCACGATGCGTGGGTTCGTCGATTACCGCGTCCGTATCCCAAACGGGAGCTCTTCGGGTAACAGCACTATCCAGTGGTCGCTTACGGATCACGAGATCGAGGAAGTTCGGCTGCAAAAGGACGGGGAGACCATCGCGAAGAGTGATGGATCACACACGCCGGCAATCGACTACCAGATCGACGACGACTGGAGCGCAACTCTCACCCTCGAAGCAGAGGTCCACGTCCGACTGAAGAAGACGACTCGGACCGACGTTGTCAACGGAACCAATGTTGATGTCGTCTACCGTGAGGAGACGCGAAACGTCTCGGACTCAATTGACGTTGAGGTCTACGACCTCTCCGCGTACCCCTATTACGCCGAATATCCGAACGGGGATTCC
The DNA here is from genome assembly GCA_029688825.1 of Haloarculaceae archaeon H-GB1-1. Lineage (GTDB taxonomy): Archaea > Halobacteriota > Halobacteria > Halobacteriales > Haloarculaceae > JARUKX01. The sequence continues at coordinate 122,761 of JARUKX010000002.1, forward strand.
GGCGTTGCCATCTTCCAGTCCCGTCCCTGGCAGGGTTACACGCTTACTGAGGAAGGTGACGCGAGAGTTCGTGGTGTCTGGCGATTCTACACTGCCCGAGACACCAGCTGGGACGGGCTCGTGCGGTCCAACCGTACCGCTAGTACCGAAGTTGAGTCCGACGCGATCCCTGTGTTCGTCCACGCGTATCCCTCCCTGATTGGACCGCGTGCAGAGCCTGTTCGGGACGGCCCGGAGATTGTCGACACGTGGGGGACTGACCGACCCTCTCCGGCGGGGACCATCGGTGAGAACGTCAACATCGAGGTCGTAAATCAGTCCTACACGACGACGTACGGTGTCGCCGTTCGAGCCGAGTCTGTCGATCGGGACGCTCTCCACGTTGCAGGTATCGTTCGAGGAGTCAATGCGTCGATCGTCGAGCCTGCCGCGGGTTCTGAACGACAGCTCCGTCGTAGTAACCTTACGGCGGAGGTTCTGCAACAGAATCAGTCACAGGCCACGCTCCGAATTGAACTCCGTGACAACGAAACTGGCGCACCGATCATCCTCGACGACAGCAGTCGCTGGTATCCTATTGGGGGAACCACCCGCAACGGATACATCACCATCGCCGGCCAGCAGGTCGAGACCAATGCGTCCGGAGTAGCCATTGTAACCGTCGACGATCCTGGGATCTACACAGCTCGATATCACCCAGGCTCGTGGCTTGGGCATAACCCAGCCTACGTGAGTGATACGGCGACTGCCCGTTGGCATCCACTCGGAACCATCGACGGCTGGTTCGCGTTCCTATTCGAGATCTTCTGGCAGTTCATCCCGTTCTTCGTAATGTTCTACGCTGGACATCGTCTCCTCCGAATGCTCGGTCCAGAAGACCTCTTCCAACGAGATCCATGATACGAAACAACCCAACCATCAGCAGACGAAACGTCCTCCGAACGGCCTCAGGTGCAGCGCTTGTAAGCGTTGCAGGCTGTCTGAACACCGATGGAGACTCTGGCACGTCCGATGACGGGACTGGCTCTCCAGACGGTCAAGGCCCGCTGCAACGAGTCGCTGTCGAAGGAACAACGCTCGTTGTCGAACTCTCCCCTGACGCTGACGTCGACCAGATCAACCTCATCCAGCCGAACGGAGAGCTCTTCGGAACCCGTGATGTGGCCGCAGGGGCTCAACAGGTCTCGTTCGAGATCGGGACATCCTACGCACCTGGAGATTACAGCGTGATTGCGCTGAGAGACGAGGAAACCGTGGCAGAGACGTCGCTTTCCCTTCAGCCAGATCTCGAAATCGTCGAGATGGGAATCGGGAGAAACCAGTCCGAAAAGATGTGGGATGGATCGAGAGATGAAATCGCAGAAGAAGCCTTCGTGACGGTTGAGAATCAAGGTAGTGGCCCGGATGCAATAACGAAATTACTCTTCATTGGGGATGTCCCGTACCCCTCTGATGAAGAAGGCACGAATTATGCAGACAGCGATGATATTAGCGGGATATACGACCCGCAATCTGACTCAGAGGTCAATGAAGTCATCGTAGGTGCTGGGGAACAAATCACGGTCTATAGTTCTCGGTCACCATTTGCCTTCGTCCCCGGTGCAGGTACATCCTGTACAGAGGATGAGCAGAGCGGAGAGTTTGAACTCATTCTTGAAACACAGGTTGGTGACTCCCGCATTGAGAAAGGATACGCTATCCAGTATTCAGCATCATCAGAACCAGACGGTTGTGATATCACTATCAGTGAGACGTAGCCATGGTTGATCTAATTGATGTCGTTCTCGAGGGATTCAAGGGTGTCGTCGACTGGGTCATTGGGCTCTTCATGGAGGGGCTCCAGACCGGTTACGATACTCTAACAGAGGAGATGTTTGGGACCCCAACCCCACAAACAGACGGTGCGTTCGTCTTTGGCGCCCCGACAAATGACCCTTGGATAGCGATTCGAGATGCTTTGGTTGGTGGTGAAATAATGCTAATCGCCCTCCTCCTCTTAGTGATGTGTGTCCAAGGGCGGCACACTATCCGGATCTTCAATATTGGGAACGCCTACGAAGCTCGAAAAACAAAGAAGACTGCCTGGGTTGGTGCATTTTTGATTATCACCTGGTATTGGTTGAGCGTTCTCGGCCTCTATATCGTAGATGGGTTCACGATTGCTCTGATGCCAAGTCTCAGTTCACTTGGTAACGTGATGCTCAACTTTCTCGAAACGTCGTTAACCAATCCTGGACTGGCACTGGTATTCGCACTCATTGGCGGACTATCGATGTGGGCGCTTGAGGCACTCTACTACATTCGGGAGATTCTGCTCTACGTCTACGTGTACGGTATGCCAATTGCGTTTGCACTCGGTTACGGCAATATCCCTGTTCTCTCTGATATTGCGATGGGATTCAGTAAGAGATTTGTCCCTCTCGCAGTCCTCCCTCTCCCGGCAGCAGTTGTGTTCAAAGGGTATGATCTGCTTTACTCACAGGGTTCACTCGCTCCAAATAGCGCATTTCTAAGATATCTAGTCGCAGCGTCGTTACCACTGATTGCTCTCTATCTCACTTGGAAGACGTTCAAGTACGCGACTCCACTGACAGCCAGGGTTGTCGGAGGTGCGACGAAAGGAGCCGCTCTCATCGGCGGTGTCGCGGCTGGCGCCTACGTTGGCGGTGCAGGTGTCGCGACGACAGCGGCACGGTGGGGACCGAAAGCAGCAGCCGGCCATGCAGTTGCACAGAAAGCTGCTGCTCGAGGCGGACACGGAACTGAGGACGATTCCCCATCGTACCGTCGAACCGAGAATGACCCCGGTGGGGCCACTGCAGACGCATCGAGTGACAAACGTGGGATGGAGTACGATCGAGGTATTCACTAATGTCTACAGATCCAGACGCGGCAGCGCGGCGTATCATGAACCAGTTTGGCGAGGAGAGTCGCATCCCCTACCTCAACATCGAGGAGGGGGACGTCGGCGTGCTCATCGCCTTCCCCATCATCGGGCTCTTCATCGCGAGTCTCACTGGCGTCGAATCGCTCGCTCTCCCGTTCGTAGCCGGTGGACTCGGGTTCGGTGTTGCTGTCATCTATGTCTCTCCCGACCACCTAAATGCGTGGACGTGGACGAAGGACGTCTATCGATACGCCAAGCGCCCGCGGGTCACGTTCAGTGCCCCAGAAGCAGCCGACAGTAACACAAACGAGACAGAGCGAAACGAGGGCGGGCTCGCAAACTACACGCCGTTCAAACCGGACGAGCGAACGCAGGATCTCACGAACATCAAGCGGGCGTGGCCCGGTGCTGGCGCGATCCAACGGACGGACGGCACGATGGAGGCCTTCATCGAGATCGACCCGGGGAACATGGACTTCGCGATGTCGAACGACTGGGCCCAGCTCCAGAACGCAGGCGAAGACTTCGCAAACAAGGAATTGGACTCGAAGCTCAAATTCCACACGACGACCCGTTCGTTCCCGGTCGAGCAAATCACGGAGACCATCGAGGAACGGCTTACCGACGAAGACGTCACGGAGAATCCGATCTTTCGGGAACTCCTCGAGGAATATCGAGAAACACGCCCCAGAGAGATGCGTGACCGTGGCATCCAACAGATGCGATACTACCTTGGCGTCGAGGTCACACCGCTCGAAGTCTACGACCGCTTCCGAGACGAGGGGACGCCAGCCGAGAAGCTGACCAAGTTCCCCGTCATCGGGTTTCTGTTCAATCCCTTCGTGACGCGACGTGAGGACCTCACCGATGTCGAACGTCGCGCCCAGATGTTCGAGAAGCTCGACAGCCGCGTCAACGACGTTCGCGCCGAGTTCATTCAGCAAGCGTCTGGCTGGTCTGCTCGCCGGCTCAGTACGGTCGAACTGTTCGTTCTGAACATGGACTTCTGGAACGGACGTGAGCACGACTACGACGAAGCAGACCGCGTCATTCGCGAACAACCGATCATCGGCCACTCACGCCGGGAGGATGAGACCAATGCGTAGTGTCACTCTCCAAGCGAGCGGCGGGCCTCTCGCCCAGCTCACAGAGTGGCTACTGAACCCAACATCACCCGAAGGTGTGGCGGTTTACCTCCTCTTGGTTGTGGCCCTTGGAGTCGCCGGTAAACTCCTCTGGAACCGGCATACCGCCGATGACGAACCCGAAGTCGACTTTTCGGATGTCCTTGACGAGGAGACGCTTGAGGAGGGTCATGCAGAAGGCCAACTCCTCGACGACATCTCCGAATCTCACAAGACGGTGACTGCGCCAGCAGCCATCGAGTGGGAGACACGAGCCGCACGCGTTGGCGAGCAGTGGACGACGACGCTCTACATCGCTGACTACGCCGACTACCCGAACGACGGCTATCTGAGCGACCTCTTCGAGCTGACCGACGTCGAATTCGACCTCACAGCACACATCACGCCGAAGAACCAGCAGCGAGCGCGGAACGAACTGCAGGACATCGCTGACGACCTCCAGGTTGACGCCGATCTGGAACAGAGCGTCCGCAGTGCGTACCTTCAGGAGCGAGCAAACGAAGCCGCTGCGACCTATAAAGCCGTCGAGAGCGGTGCGAACGTCTTCGACCAGGGGATGTTCGTCACGGTTCGCGCCGCCGACAAGGATGACCTCAGGGATTCGGTCCAGAAGGTCAAGAGTGCTCTCCGCGACGACCCAGCGAACCTCACGCCGAAGACCGCAATCTGTCGGCAGGACCTCGCGCTGCAGTCGGCAGCCCCTATCGGAGACAACGTATTCGGGCGAGAATCTATCGCCCTTGGTGGAGCCGTTGGCGCACTCCTCTCCTCGCCGCATAACGCGACGATCCTCGAGGAGGGTGGCGTTGAGTTCGGTATCCACAAGGACAACCAGAGCCCCGTCGTCATCGACCCGTTCGCCCGTGACAACGGGTATGCGATGTTCACCGTCGGTGATACTGGGTCCGGGAAATCGTTCGGCTCGAAACAGAATTTCATCCGCTCGATCGAGCAGAGTAAGGACCGCATCGGCATCATCCTCGAACCACTCAACAACTGGGCAGGTGTCTCTGAAGCACTCGGAGCGAAACGCATCACCGTCGGTGGGACCCTCGGGTTGAATCCCCTTGAGATTCGCCAGACCCCCGACCACGTACAGCGTGCGATGGGTGAGGATGCGAGCCCGTTCAACGAGAAGCTCGACGACGCAATGAGCTTCCTGACGAACTTCTTCGCACTGCGTGGTATCTCACTCGGTGACCGCCGGACGACGCTCGAACTCGGCCTCAAGCGCGCCTACAAGCGGAACGACATCACCGACGACATCTCGACGCACAGCAACCCCAGCCCGACCATCCGGGATATGATGGACGTCTTCGAGGACATGGTCGACGACCCTGAGGAGTTCGTCGTTCGTTCCGACGAGGAGGCCAGGAAGATTCGCGAGGACGCGACGTGGCTTCTTGACCAGCTTCGGCCCTTCGAGGAGGAGGGTCGTCACGCCAATCTCGGGAAGTCCTCGGAGTTCGATATTCGTAACGAGAAGGTCATTTACCTCGATCTCGCCCAGCAGGAAGGTAGCGTCGATAGCAGTACGGCACTGACGATGCAGTTGCTCATCTCGCTCGTGTACGAGCGGGCGAAAGAGACGGACAAGGAGGTCGTGTTCGTCATCGACGAGGCGCGCTACATAATGCAGGACGCCGCGAGTCTGGCATTCTTAGAGACGGTGTTCCGACATCACCGTCACCACGACCTTTCAATTCGGCTTGTCACCCAGACCGTCGACGAGTTCTTCGAGCACGCCGAGTCCGAAGCTATCCTCGACCAGTGTGCCGTCAAGCAGTTCCATCGGCTGGACGGGATGGACGACCAATGGGCCGACGAGTTCGGCCTGAACTACGCACAGATGCGCTACGTACAGGACGCGGTCCCCGGAAACGAGGACGCTGGCTTCTCCGAGGCGCTCGTCGGCGTCGACGGAGAATGGCGCGGCATCAAGGTTGAGGCGATGCCCAAGGAGAAGCAAGTCATCGACTTCGACCCGACCGAGCAGCGGCGTTCTTCGCTCCCTGGTGCGGGTGAAGGTGCAGTTGATACGGATGTGCAGGAGTTCCGGGAGAAGCTGGAAGAGCAATCGACTAACGGACAGTCAAGTGATACGGAATCCATCTCCGCCAAGCCTGACGGCGGTTCGATGGAGGGGGTAGACGATGCGTGAGTATCTCCGAGTCACGCCGACATCCGAGGAGCTTGAGCCCGAGAGGATTCCTCGAGTCCTTGAAAGCCTTCACAAACTGACGACGGCGGAGTCAACTGGACTCGCGCAGAAGCTGAACCCACTCCACAGTAAGACACCGCTCCGGTTCGAGTTTCTCGCACTATCTGAGGGAGCGGACGACCCTGTCGAGTTCTTCTACGGCGCCGACGAGCATCTCGACACACTCGAAAAACGCCTTCGTTCGATCTATCCCGAGACGTTCGACATCGAGCGCGTCGACGTCGACGTCGCATCACGGCTTATTCAGCCGGTCGAATTCACACGAGCAGAGTTTATTGAACACTACGAAGCAGGGCAGCTACAGTACGAATTTAGTCCCGACGAGCAGCACGAGCTTGGCAGCAAGGAGCGTGACCAAGACCAGACACCAACGACCGAAGCATCCTCCCTTGCAGATGGTGGTGCCACAGTCGATTCGTCCCATGGCCACTTCGTCGAGATTGGGGAGACGGCTCTTGAGCTTGGACCTCCAAATACAGTTCCGGACGAGGGGCCACTGACGACACTCGAAAAGCCGACCGAGACGGCCGAGGGAACGATACTCGCTCGGCCCACCGTCGACGCCGTCTCGTCAGTCGGCGTACGCTGGTCTGGTTCAGCCACCCGACCGAAAGATTGGATGACGTCGTTGACGCCCTTCGCATCCGGGGACGAAGACGACGGATTGGCTGCTATCGACCAGCCCGGTGCGACTCTCGCGTCACTCGTCGACCACCTGATGGAGGCGGCGTCACCAGTAGCGTTTCAGGTTGTGTTCCAGCGACGGACAAGCTGGCAGTCCGACGCCGAGATCAGAAAAGAAGATCTCGTCGACGGACGGGACACCTTCTTCCAGGAGATCGTTGGCTCCTTCCTCGAGGTCGAAGATCAGCGGAGCAATCACGACGAGAAACAGCTCAGCGAGTCAGTCGCCAAGCGTATCGAGTATATCGACGCGAAGAATCCCAAGCGGTCATTCACTGCCAACATCAGAGCAGTCGGCGTTCCGACCTGTGACGAAGCCCGCGACGACCTCGCGGCCCAGATGAACTCGCTTCGTCCCGTGTTCGACCCGGTTGACGGCCCCTATTACGAAGTCGAGGGGGAACGGCTCCGTGCTGGCGGCTTTCGAGAAAAGACGAAGGAGAAGAACGCTCAGACAGCTCTTCAGCAGTTGCTTGACCGAGAGATTACGGCGGGCCGAGGCAAGACCCGACCGGATTTCGTCCTCTGTGGGACGGAACTCGCGAACTTTGTGCTTGTCCCATCGTCCGAGCAACTCACAGTAGAGGGAACACGCGGCACCCGCGCTGAACAGCAAAGCCGGAACCCGCTTCCGTGGCCTAATCCAGACCTGGTTCAACAGTTCCAAGAGGGGATGGCAATTGGGTATGCACTCGATGAGAACGGATCTCCCCAACCGGGCCCGATTCGGATTCCACCGAATCTCCTGACGACGCACTACGGCCGGTTCGCCTCGACCGGTGGCGGGAAATCGAAGGCGATCATCAACGACGCGCTGTCCCTCCGGGAGACGACTGGCGGACCTGTCGTGATCGTCGATCCGAAAGGCGACGGTATGTGCGCGAATTACCTTCGCTGCCACTACGAGCGCTTCAACGGGGTGGACGACGTCTACCAGTTCCGCGTCCCGGAGACGGTCCCTGCGTTCTCCTTCTTCGACATCCGGCCCGCACTCAAGGCCGGACGAAACCGTGAAGACGCGATTCAGGACAAGGTCGACCACTTCCACGACATCATGCGGATGGTCATGGGCCGCGAACAGTACGGACAAGCGTTTGTCGCCAACGAGATCCTCAGCTACCTCATCAAGGCGCTATTCGACGAGGAATACGGTAGTGACGCCTTCGGCCTCGATGAGCTCTTTGCGGCTGCACTCCAGATGCAACGCGAGCGGACAGTCCCTCCGGTCGCTGCTGAGAACCAAAATGTCGAGGAGTCGCTGACGCGCCACTTCGAGAAGGATGACCGTCGATTCCAGGTGTCGATGGACGCCGTCGGAAACCGTCTCGACAAACTCAGAGAAGACGCGCACCTGCGTCGTATCTTCAGTCACGTTCCGGAACAAAGTGATGATGGCGAATACGTCGACAACCGATTCGACTTCCGCGAGTTCCTCGACGAAGATGCCACGATCTTGTTCGACCTGGGTGATCTTCGTCCAGAGGCACAGCGAGCAATCACACTTCTCCTGTTGAGTAACCTCTGGGACGCGGTGCAGGTGCGTCGACGTGACGGGAAGACAGACTACGAGAACCTCACCAACCTCATCATCGAGGAGGCGGCTCCCGTCGCCTCAACGAAACTCGTTTCCGAGCAGCTGCTTCCCCAAGGCCGGTCGTTCGGCCTGAGCATGGGACTGGTGATGCAGTTTCCCGAGCAAGTCAGGAATCGAAGCGAGCGCGCCTACAACGAGGTCCTCAACAACATCAAGACGAAGCTCATCGGGAACATCTCCATCGAGCGCGATCTCGCGGAGTCACTGGCCCATGAAGACTTGAGTCCGACTGACCTTCGAAATCGGATCAACACGCTCCCTAGCGGGGAGTGGATTGCACAACTCCCGAGCCCGTCATTCGGGGAAACGGGACCAGCCCCGTTCTCTGTGAAGCCGCTCCCGATAGCAGCCGGCCATCCAGAGAGCGACGAGCCCCTTTCTGTTGAACAGAAGGACCACTTTGAGACCGTGGCCCTCCCCCGACTGTCCGAGCGGACACAGACCCAGTACGGGCTTTCTGAGACCACTAGCGAATCAGATGCCGGAGGCACCGAGGGATGGGGAAGTAGACCGAAGGGCGAAGAGTCGACATCCACAGAATCGGCTAGCCCTGTGGACACGACGCAGTCGTCGTTCATCGGACAGGCAACCAGTGATTCAGCAGCCGACGAAGAGAACGAAGGAAACGAAGGGGAAGACAGGGGCACCACCAACCCGCTCTTTGGAGGTCCTGAGTCAGAAGAGCTAGTCGGTGAAGAAGAGGAGACAGCTGTCAACGAGAACGGATCGTCACCAGTACAGGCTGGTGGTGTAACCGTCCCGGATGACGAGCTTCGACGGCGCGGGCTTACTCACGACGACATCCGCTTCCTGACCCGCATCCTTGACGTGATGAATGGTGACGCACCAGATCATGGACTCTTGGATTCAATGAGTGCGTTCAAGAACGACTTTGACGACCTCGACGTGCAACGGCTCGTCGATCAAGACCTGCTGGAGGAAGGCCGAGCGTGCGGTCGGAAGTACTACACCGTCCTCCCGGCAGGGCGAGAACTGCTCGGCCAGAAACTCAAGGTCGGCCCTGGTCAGGGAGATGTCGGGGAGAAGACGCCGCACAAGGTTGGTGTGAAGCTGCTCGAACTGTGGTTAGACTCCCGCGACGACGTCGCACAGGTCGAGCCGTACTACGAGTACGATGAAGAGACGGTATTCGATGTGGCCGGTCTCGATGCTGACGGGGAACTCGTGTGGGTCGGTGAAGCCGAACTTGCGAGTAACAACAAACACGCGCCGGTCGACGACTACGACAAGCAGAGTGCAGTGGATGCGAACGCTGTCTGGGCGTTCAACAGACGCGAGACAGCCGTCGAGGTGCTGGACTGTCTCTCTGAGGCTGATCGAATTGAGAGCAGTGTGAGCGGGCGTGCAGCCCGGTCGTTCTCAGACATTCGAGAGGCCGTTGAATCGCTAGATGCAGCCGGACTGACGACGATTCGGAGCTTCAACAAACTCGACCAGGAGTTCAATCCATGAGTTGGCGACAAGCGACTCGCGAGGAGATCTACCGGTACTACGCCGAGGAGTTCCCTTCATACGTCGACGATCTCCCGTCGTTCATCACAGCGAAGGGACCGAAACAGTATGCACTCGCGTTTCGGGAACCCCACCCGGTACGGAAAGACGGAGTCCCAGACAAGGACTTCATTCGCCGAGATACGTGGCAGACGAACACCTCCGGTGAGCGGACCACCGCAGTGTTTCAGGAATTCGACGACGTCCTCGAGTTCATCCGGCATCCAGCACGGAATGATCCACTCGGTCGGAGTAACTTCGCGCTCGCAGACCCAGACCTGCTTGACAAACCAGACCCGTGTCCTGATGCAGTCTACTACGCGCTGGATCACTGGGAGCGGCCGTGGGTCCTCCTCGTCGACATCGACGCGAAAGATATCGCCAGGAACCGAGCAGCGGATACGGTCTCGGAAGACGTCGACGACCAGGACGACAGTGCGCTCCTCAACGCCGCGGGAATCCTCGACGCCGCTCCCGAGGAGTATCCGTATGCCTTTGAGGATATTGAACGGGCCATCGAGTACGGCTTCGAGGTGCGAGATATCTTCGAGGACGACTTCAACGCCGAGGAGACGATGGTTGTGTACAGCGGCCAGGGCGTCCACGTCTACCTCCTCGATACGGACCCTGCCCATCGGTACGACGCCAAGAGTCGAGAAGTGCTGAACGACCTTCTGCAAGACACCTACAAGATTCCCATCGACCCAGTGGTCACCGCCGACCGTCGTCGAGTCGCCCGACTGCCCTACTCGTTGCACGCTGACGTCTGTAGCATCGTCATGCCAATTGAGAGCCCGACCTTCGACGTTCGGTCTGCGACACCGGAGGTGCTCCAGTCATGAGTCGGTCGACGCCTGTCGAGGACGAGAGTACCGCCTATCGCGTTGCGACGCTCCCACTCGAATACGGCACGACCCGAATCAACCAGCTGTTCACGCGGGGCTACAATCGCTACATCGTCGGCGGTGAAGACCAACCAGACGATCTGTTAAACGACCTCGAGCGATTCGGGACAGCGGCGTTCAAAGAAGACGTCAGGGCCAATGCCGCAGAGGAACCTTTCGTCGACGATCCCGGAACGCTCGTCGTCCTCGCGACGTTGAGTGCGATCTGCATCAAAGCACACCCGAAGTTCGAGCACGCCCCACCACGAAAGGTGCAGGTCCTCTACGATATTCGCGAGCTCTATGTCAACAATCTCGCGTCCCTTCTTCGAGAATTCGGTGACGGGGATCTTCAACAGGATATCGCAGAAGTGCTATACGCGAAAGATCCCGGAGAGGACGGTCCGCACCCCGGCCGCGTTTGTACAGGGATCAAGGAGATGCCCGAGTTCGGTGAGGGATTGTATCTCGAAATCCCAATGTCTGCGGCATCGAGAGATTGCCTCGTCCACGCCGACACCGAGACAGGAGAGGCCGGAGAACTGCTCACTCACGTTAAGGACAACCGTCTCTACGTGCCGGTCGGTGATTTCGATACGAAGTATCGCGAGTACGCCAGACGCGCGTTCAAGAAGCTCCTGCGAGTTCAGGAGGAGAACCTCTCCGAAGACCAGCTCGCGTGGCTAACGACGAATGAGTCGGCCATCACAGAGCGCATCGACCGCTTCATCGAGACAGGACACCACGAGCGGATCTGGCGAGACTGGGATCCAGGCGAACGGACCATCCGTGTGCTTCGGGATGCGGTTCGAGACGCTCCAGACGAAGTCACCATGCTGGGGAATTTCTACTCAGCGAAGGAGCTGTTTGAAGCAGTGGAGGCGTACGATCCGGAAGCGAACTGGAAGCGAGACGTGTGTAATCGCATCTCGAGTCCCCGGAGTCTCGGGAATCTTCTCGCATCCCAGCGCGACCACCGGAGCCTGACCATTCGGCAGCACGAAAATACGAACCGCTATCGGATTCAGGAATCTACGCGTGGCGTCCAACCCCTCACCGTCGAATCAATCGAGGACCTGTTTGAACTCCCCTGCATGGCGAACATGGCCGAACGCCTCCACGAGAAGAAACCAGTCCGAAAGGACCTGTACAACTTCGCCCGGATGGTGATGTGGCTGCCACAGTATCAGGACAGCGACCTCGAGACCATTGTCACAGATCTCAAGGACGTCTTCTCTCGGTGGCCGTGGTACGATGAACAGGTTACCGACTACCAGATTCGCTACGAGTTCTCGAACAGGATTGGAGGCGACACCCCGCTTCCGATGAACTGCGACAACGACGATATGCAGCGGTACTGCATCGGACAGGATGAGTGTCCATACTCGATCTGGGGGAGTCTCCCCTTCCCGGATGAGATGTACGATCGACTAAGTGAAACCGAGGGTAAGGGAAACGAGTTCTAACGCAGACAGTCAATTATCAGGAATCACATCATTATTCAGAAGACGAGAGAGTGACGGATATTAAAATCTCGTCATCCACTTTTCAGGCCTTGTATCGACCAATTTGGACAAGAACGGGTGACTCACTAGAAGCAACATCACGTAGCCCATCATTTTCCGTCAGTCAGTTATGCCAAGTCTCCATTACAATGTGAATTCGATCCCCTCGAATTCAAGGGTTTCACCACCCCGTCGAGCACAATCTCACCCAATAACCGTGTCCTTGAACTCGTCGAGGACATCAATAACGGCTGAGAAGTGCCCGACGGCCCTCTTGATAAATCTAAGCCCGTTTCATCTCACTCTGCACCTCCAAAATTATCCAAAGGAAGGCTAGGGTACACGGGTGCAAATGCCGCTGGCTCTCTCCGGCCGAGGGGCCATCAGACGACGAGCGCGTATAACAGAAATATCAGAATTCACTCACTGGAGGGTGATGCGCTTCGCGGTGGATTTTCTCACCCCCAAGAGGGGTGAGGGGGCGTAGTGAGCGCCCACTCAACTACCATGTCTTCAGAACACGAGCGACAGCAATCGCGGCTACGTGGCGAACAGATAGGACAATCAAGCAAAGAACCGTGGGCAGATCTCGAGCTGACGCTCCCGCACAACAGAAGTCCGACTAGCATCGTCTCTTTTGTCGAGTGCGCGCTCATTGAACTCACCCACGAAGAGGTCGGTGCCGAGTTCGTCTCGACGAGCGTTGCGGGAGTGAAGCGGACGCATTTCATCGCCGTCGACGACGTCGGCGAGAAGTTCCAGAAGCGGTATTTCGACGAACGTCTCGGCTGGCACGAAACAACAGTCAGCCGTGAAGCGGTTCGCGACGAACTGGTCAACCGACTCTCGCAGTCGTCCTCGGATCGAACCAACGAGATGCCGAACGCTGACTCAGATACGTTCCGTGTGAAGCCCGTTCATCAGTTCTGAACCCGCCACGAGTTAACCAACACAGAACCGTAGTTCTTCGCAGCGTTGGTTAAGCACGGAGTAGCGAGCAGTCTGTACGCGCCTGAGAGGCTGAGGCGCGTCAATACGCGCCAACGTGATTCCCATGTCCGGTACAGACGCACTCGACGATGCATCAGCCGACCAAGAACAGTTTGAAGCGGAACTCATCGCACAGGATCAAGATGCCGCCCGCGTCGCAGTAGCAGATATTGACGACGGGAGAGCCCATGCTCTCGTCAATGATCTAGTCGACGACGATGTCGTCACTCCAATTCCCGACGAACGGGTCCTCGTCCACGAGCCAAGCGACGAAGCATTCGACTCGATTCTCCAACTCGCAATCTTCCATCGAGGCTGGACCGCCGCTCACGACACCGACGCGGGAGGACAGTGATGCAACAGACGCTCTCTGGCTGTGCCTTCTGCGATGCGGTTCCCGGTACAGAAGTTGGGAAGGCGCATACCTGGGGAAAAGACGAACGGGTCACGCACCCAATCTGCGTCGACTGCGCGGTCCAGTCGAATCCAGATCCCGACGACCGAGACCATCACGCCTGCGATAGCTGTGGTCTCATCGTCGATGCGCTTGCAGCCCTCACACGGTTCCGTGTCGAACTCGGCCACCTAGAAGGCCCACTACAGCTGTGTGCGAGATGTAGTTCCGGCGGCCCAGCAATGTACTGGACTCGCGACCTCGAGGAACACCTCGTTAATGAGTCTTGAGTCGGAGTCGTAGTTAGTCGGAAAGAGATGTAGACGGCTCCGTTGAAATCTCAGCTGTTGATAATTTATCAGAGCCGTGCTGCAAACAGCGCGCGAGTTGGTCACGCCCACTGAGTCGCAGTCATAGCGCACGCCACTAGCATCTCATCCCTTATCGTTGGCGCATTCTAACTCCTGATCTGAGCGACCCCACTTATTACTCCGACCAGCTGCGACGCTCTCGTGGTCGTGCCGCGATTTCACGACCACCAGCACATTTTTATACGTGTATGTTGTGTACACGTGTAGACACAGAACCCACATGAGATTCGTGTCCGAGGGAACTCAAGATGTACCACGCAACCATCGACCCCGACGCCCGCACACTGACCCTCACTGAACACCGCCCCGACCCCATCACCGGGGAGGAGCACGAGGTGACGATCAACACCTACCAGCTGAATGGCAGCCCCCTTGAGACCGACTTCGTGACGCGCTCAATCTCAGAGTCCGGGGACGGTAAGATCCATCTAGAGCTGGAGGCCGACGCGATCACCGACCTCGCCAGCCCACGCGCGGACTTCTGGGATGAGGTCGCCGCCACCCTCGGGATTGAGTACCGACATGGCAACGTTCACCTGAACGATGAGAAGAGTGCCGCACAGAACTACCGCGACTTCGTCCGCTTTCTCGCCGAGCACGACTACCTCACCAACGAGGATCTGCCCCTTGCACTCCCGTCTGCGACCAACCGGTTCATCGTCAACAATACCCCCCACCATCAGGACGGCTCGGAGATGACCCGGGAGGAGGAGGTCGCCGAGGACGTCTACATCGATGTCAACGCCAGTGCGGATACCATCCGGCACCACATCAAGGCGCTGTCCGAGCAACTTGTCCCCGCGTAATCGAACCCCACTAACGCGAACAAACTCATTCCTCGTCGTCACATGGTCACCCGGCGACTGCTACTCGGCATGCTTGCAGGTCTATCGGCGACTGAGCCGTCTTTACGCTAGAAAACCTAAACGCCGTGCTGAACGCAGTCTCTGTATGTGTAAGCCCTTCCTGCCAAGGTCTGAAGATTTCAACAGAGCCGTGTAGACGTGCTCACAGCGTAGTCACAGCCTCACTTCCTCCCCCTTATGGTCAGATCGTCATTGAGCGACGTTCTACGCGCCCATCCGTTACCACGACAGCATCTTTCTCTTCCAGTCGTCTCACGATCTCCTGTACGTCCGCTGCAGACCAGTCGACCTCCTGTTGCAGGTCAGCCACCAATTTCGGTTCGTCAAGCGCGTGCAGCACTTCGAGCTCCTCGTAGACGCGCTCAGTGATCTCCGCCACGGGGTCGTGCAACGGTGTCGTCACGTTGTGTTGTTCGGTGAGGTCAGTCAACGCTTCGTTGACGTACGTCACGAACAGTTCTTGATCCAATAGTTCGACTTGCGCCTCGAGTTCGGCTTCGACGACGTCGAACTCGAGGCCGGTCTGCATCAACGAGAACATATCCTCGATATCGTCCACCCGACCAGCGACTGTTTTGAACAGGAAGATGTCCTCTGGACTCACGAGCTCGACCACGAGATTCCCCGGGTCGAGATACCGTTCGCTCCGCTCACGAATGCCTGGAGACAGAATCAGTTTGCCAATCACCTGCTGATTGAAGACGTCGATGCGACACCCGTCATTATTCTCGAGGATTCGCTGGGCACCAAGTTCTTCATACTCTTCGTCCGGTTCCCGGACGATATCGTATCCCAATTCGAGGAGCACCGCTTGTAGCTGACTCAGATCGTCGCCGGAGGAAACGATGAGATCGATATCTTTGGTCGTCTCTTTGAGTCCGCGAAACGCCATCGACCCACCGCCAATCAAGAAGACGGTGAGCGGGTTGTCCAGCTGCTGGCCGATGCGTTCGAGTTCTGAACGAATGTATGCGCTGTCGAATCGCGCCCTCATAGCGTCACCTCGTACTCTTCAGCCAGTTTCTGGAAGTCCTCCCACTCGGGAAGTCGGGACGTCCGCTGGTCACCGCTGGTGCCGAGATACGTGCAGAGTTCGTCGACGACGTCTTCGACGCCGTATTTGACGGCTTGAGTTCGGAGTTCGTCGCGGTCGATGTCGACGTGACTGAGCAGGAGCAGACAGTAAGACTGAGCCCGTGCGCCCGAATCGATCACGAGCATGTGGCAGCACAACATCTCCGGCGAGAGCTCATTCGTCGTCTCCGAGTAGAGGTAGTGTCTGCGGTCACGTGCCAAGAGTGGCAGACCGTATCGCTGAAACTGGTCTGGCCCTGTCGGAATGAAGTGTTCCTCAGTGAGTTCAGTCGGCGTCTGCACAAGGAACTCGTCGAGGGACTCCCACAGAATGGAGTACGTGTCGGTCTGTTCTTCGACAGTCTGGCGGTGGACCTGATGAGCGAGCTCACGAGCGAATGTACTCAGCTGTTCGAAGCCGTCATTCAGTGCGTACGCGCCGTCGTCGGTTTGGTAAATGATTCCACGATGTTGAAGCGGGGCTAGCGCACGGTGGACGGTACTTCGGTGGACGTCGGCGCGGCGTGCAAGTTCGGTCACGGTCCGTGGGGTATCAAGGTAGTAGCAGACACGGAGGGCGGCCCCTGACAACAGCTCCGGCCAGTCGATGTGTGAATACTGTTGGGTGAGGTCCGTGAGTAACTCGAGTGCCTTTGCGTCCGACAGTCGAACCTGCTTTGTTTTCCCCTGTCGGCGTGCCTCGACGAGGCCAGCCGTTTCGAGCCGTTCGACGAGTTCTGAGGTGTAGCTGAGACTCCGATCGAGATTCGTTGCGAGTTCAGAGACCGTCTGCTCACCGTGGAGGGCAGTAAGGGCGCGAACCTCGCCTTCTGTGAGCATACTGTTGCATACTAGCGAACCCATATATAAATGACTTCGGTATTTTGCAACACTCTATTGACTCAGTCGAGACAGGAACGTACAGAGTGAAAGCCCTCGGCCGCTCGGCATCCCGCGACCCACGCTGCGCTCCTCGTGCCTGCGGTGCTTACGGAGTCGGGGGACGACCGAGACGGCCTCGCCCTTTCTGAGCCCACCAGGATATCGGCTGTATCACTGAGCGTCGAGCCCGGTTGAACAGGTTCTTTGTTACGGCACGCCCCGCTCGCCGCTTCCGCCCTCCGCGTCGCTCGCGACCGACCATTCCGGGCATGCGGGCGCTCTACGCACCGCGAGCGCCCGTTCCGGGCTAAAGTGAATCTGGTCTCGACGCCAGCGGGTATCCCCGTCGGTTGCGCCCCTTGCGGGCTTTCGCGTTCCAGCGCTTTGTGCCGCCTGCGCTGTCGCGCGCCACACGGCGGCGCGCGTTCTCGACGACAGTCGCCCTGGACACGGTCCCGCGCACCGGGCCGGACACGAGCGGGCATATCCCGCTGGACGCTTGCTCCGGGCGGGTCGGCGCGCGGTGCTGGTTGGGTGACCTTCCTTTGGCGCTCTCGCTCGCGCCCCAGGGGGCGCTCACGAAGGCGCGAGCGAGAGCGCGCAGATGGTTCTGTCGGGCGTTGTCGTCGAAGAACCGCGATGTAGGAGCATCGCGGTGTCGGGCGCGTGAGCGCCTTCGGAATTTTGGAGAATTCCAATGTCAAGTAAGAACGTTACCAGTGAAGTAGTTTCGGTCGATGAACAGGCTTTCAAAAAGGCGGACGAAGCGGCGGTCGACGAAGACGGCTTCGTGGTCGTCGATGAGACGCCGGAGTTCCAAGCGACGGTGCAGATGGAGGTGCAGGCAAAGGTCGATGCGAACCACCCGGACGGGATGGTCGACACGAGTGAAGAGAGGATTTACGGTGCGACCCTCGAACAGGAAGAGCGCATTCGGGCGCGGGAGGCCGAGCTGGAGCGCATCAGTGCCCAGGCAGAGATGGGGACGCAAGAAGGTCGGGAGAAGCGGACGCGAGATATCGTAGCGAAGCGGAGTGCTGAGCGGCGTGCAGAGTTCCAAAAGCGGGCGGCGAGCGTGGATCCGTGGGCGGACCCAGAGCGGGACGACCCTCGTGCAGAACTCACGCAGGAGCGGTTGGCGGCGGTGAACAAGCAGTCGATGCGGCTGGCGGAGAAACTGGATGGCTGGTCGCGAGCAGCGATTGGTCGGCGGCTGGGTGAAGCCGTAGTCAGTGGAAAAGACCTGACGAGTGCAGTCGTCGGGGTGTTCAAGGAGTTGCAGACGGCGCCGGGACAGGTAGTTCCCATCGGGATGCTCGAGGACGTCAATCGCAAAGAGGTGAGCATCGAAGGTACTGTGACGCAGTTGTGGGAGCCGTCAAGTTCAGCCATTTCCCAAGTAGGACTTATCGAAGACGAAAGTGGACGGACAAAGTTCACCAGCTGGGTTGCGAGCGACCAACCCTGGATTGAGGAGGGGGAGCACGTTCGTATTCGTGGAGCGGCGAAGAACTGGTACAACGGGCGTGTCTCGGTGGCTCTGACCGGCTGGACCACGGTGAATTTCCCCGAGCGCGGTCGGTGGTGGGAGTAGCCGGTCGTCCCACCCTTCTTTTTTTGCTACGTGCCGGACCGACCCAGGCCCCTCCTCCCCACCCTCCGCTCCGTGCTCACTTCGTTGCGCGCGCAGCCACAACCTCGGGGACAAGATGGGGTCTGCTCGAGAGACAGTCGTTACTTGAACTCGACCTCAGTGCGGTTGTCAAACAGCATAGGCTCAGCATCGAGAGCACTTGCGACTCCACCAATCAGACAATCGAAACAGTACATTGCTGTGAGCGTCTCCCCGTGGACACCTTCCTCAAAGAACCCACCCTCTTGAGCAGCCTGCTGCTCAGCCCACTGCCCTTCAGTCATAGTCTCGAAATCCGGTTCATAGACCCGCTTGTGGGTGCCGACTAAGACAAACGGCTCTGAGCAATTAGGGCATTCCCAGTCAGACGTCTCAGAGTACCCATCCTGGACGAGAGACATGGCCTTCGATTTGAGGTCAGCGAATTCTTCGCCTTCTTGGATCGCGACCTCTCGGTTGAATAGGACATCGTTCACCCCATTTGCGACGGCAGTCCAGAGGTTCTCATGTATCGCGGAAAGGTACTCGCGGCTCGTCGAGTCGATCTCCCCGGCTCGTTTCTGGACTTCCCACACCGTTGGGATTCCCTTCGTATATTCCCAGTAGACTGCCGAGAGGAGACTCATGACGAATGCCTCCTTGACAGACTTGAGCTCTCTAACGCGATTGTACCACTGCCCGAATGTCGGCTCCTCGAGCTCAGAACGATCATAGTCAGCTGCAATGATGACCGGGATGTCGAACTCCTCTTTTCGATCGTCATTGTCGGTGACAGCAAAGACGAGGTCAATACTCCCCGGCGCATCCCATCCAACCGCCCCTTCGGTTTCGTGCCCGTGTTCGAAGAAGTTCTTCAGATCTTTCTCAACTTCCAGCACCATATCCTGCTCCTCATAGATGACTCGATAGTCGCCGCGCCTGCCTCTCATTTCCCTGTCGAGGTCCCCCGCAATTTCAAAGCCGTAAGCCTCGCTATGTCCCTCAAGATAGTACCGGACCCAGTACTCTTTGTCCAATGCAAACTCAGCTTCGGCTTCTGATTTCGCAACCGTCTCGCGAAGGCCATTCAACACTCGCTGCCCCCGTTCCTCTGACGTTTCTATTCGGAATGGACCTGGAGAGCCAGTCAGAAGACCGTCAATTGTCTTGTTGCGTGTCAGTTCCATTGATTTGAACCATTCTTGTGGAGGGGTATTTATACTGGCGTCGGGACAATCACGGACGGTTCGATATCCAGAATTTAGTCGTGGTTAGTGATCCACTCCGAATGGAGCGGCTGAGCGTACAGAACATGGGTATCTCCCGAATTAGCTCTGAGCCAATCACACATAGCATCACCAACTCGTGTGTATTTCTTCTTCCTCGTCTCAGACGTATCAAGTACCGGTCCTTGATAGAGGTAGTTGTAGTTTGAGAAGATGACAAGGAACGTCTCAGTGTGATCGGGAAGTGCAGCGAGTTCCTCCAAATCAGACTCAATACTGTTGGAGTCTGTTTTCAATGATTCCACAAGGTCGTCGACGCCAGAGTGCGTCGGGAAGTAGTTCTTGTTCTTGATGTACTTCAGCTCTATCGCAGTTTCGAAGTCCTCTGGATCGAACCGATTCGACCCATCATTCCACTCAATCGCGTTCTCCAGCTGGTTGCGAAATACCACGACGTCGATCTGTTCCCGCCATCCGTCCGCAGCGGTGAGATGATCCTGAACAGCTACCTCCGTATGTACTCGAGATATTGGGTTTTCAATCCCTTCCGCTGTCTGCTGAATCTCCTTTGGATACGGGAGTTTGTAGTTCGCCATGTTATTGCTGCTATACGTGAGTGATGCATCAGCGAAGTCAGCATAGAGGGAATCCCGATTCCGAAGTTCGTGTCGGAGAGCCTCTGCCACGCGGGTCTGGAGATCTTGTTCGAGCAAAAAATCCAATGGCCTCTCGATGAACGCCTCCGCAATCTCATCTAAAATCCGCTGATAGTCCATATATCGCCATCCAGAGAGACATATGTAGAAGTTCTGGTGAAAGAGAGATTCGAGATAGGCCAGTCGAGAGGGTTCAAAGTCCCGGAGAAAGTGCCTATCTGATTCGCCGGAGTTTATTTTCCCCTCAATGGGTGAGGGGTTCGCCGTATCGGCGAATCTCGATAATTGGTGAGAACAATGGCAACCAGAGACATCTACGAAACGGGCTTCGACGAGGACGTCCAGACAAACTCCAGCACGAACCCATGTCCGGAGTGCGATGGCCGGGTCACTACCAACTCGGTCGAAACTATCTGTGAAGACTGTGGACTCGTTATTGACGAACAACGAATCGACCACGGTCCTGAATGGAGAACTCACGATCAGGACCAGCGAAAGCGGACGGGCGCTCCACTGACTGCGGCACGGCATGACCGAGGGCTTTCGACCGAGATCGGTCGCGGGAAAGATGCGAACGGGAACGAACTCTCCGGACGAAAGCGCCAGCGGCTATCCCGAATGCGGCGTGAACAGACACGTGGTCGGTTCCAGTCGAAAGCCGAGCGAAATCTCGCACACGGCCTGGGTGAAGTTCGAAGAATCGCGAGCGTCCTCGAGCTCTCAAGTTCGGTCCGTGATCAGGCGTGTCAACTGTTCCGGAGCGCTCAAACCGAAGACCTGCTTCGAGGCCGATCAATCGAGGCGATAGCGGCAGCAAGCATCTATGGAGCCTGTCGCTGTAACGGTCATTCCCGGTTACTCGACGATGTCGTCGACGCAGCACGCGTCGAACAATCGAGAGTCGCAAACGCGTACAAGACGCTGAATACAGAACTTGGACTGCCGGCCCAGCCTGTTCGACCGAGCGAATTCATCCCCCGGCTCGCGTCGGAACTTGATATTCCAGCGTACATCCGACAGCGAGCTCGCCGGTTGGCTGAACAGTCGGAATCGACAGGAGTGGCATCGGGTGTCAACCCGTCCGGATTCGCAGCTGCCTGTCTGTACAAGGCGGGTCGCGAAGAGGGACGATGGCTGACGCAGGCGGAAGTCGCTGAGGTGGCGAGCGTCACTGCAACGACCATTCGGTCGCATCGAGATACACTGAACGAATTCGCGGTCTGAAGACGCCATCTGCGAGTTTTCTACCGATTCAGGTTCGGCGTTGGTGGCCGAGATTTAAATATAGAGACGAAGGAAGGTGGTGCCAGACGACTCTATGAATGGACGACAATCTGATCTTGAGGAACTACGACCCCTTGGCGAAGCGAACCACATTCCCGACGACCAGCTTATTGGACGGGATAACGCTGGGCGAGCAGGGGGACAACGAAGAGAGGGTCCGGAATCGTATCCAGATCGAACGAGATCGACACGGAGCGAGTGTTCCTCGTGTGGTGCGTCGATTCCTGCGAACCGTACCAAATGTCGGTTCTGCCTCTCAAACCATCTCGATGGAACCAGCGACGATAGTCGTCCTCCGGATACTGAGTGGACACTACTCCACGTCGTACATCTGCTCGTCGAGGCGTCGACATACTACGCGGCCGTCGCGAAAGGTGCTGCTGCAGCCACGCTCCTCACGAAGACCGATAGGGATCCAGCGGTCGACGACTGCCAGCTGATCTACGACCTCGATGCAGAGCCCGCCGCACAGCTGACCGACAAGTGGCCCTCGCTCCCCGAAGCAGTTCGAGTCAGCTCCGAAAGCGGCGAACAGCTTCTCGTAGCCGTTCGTGAGCGGACGGGGCAGACAGAGTTGACGCAGTCGCAGCGTAAGGGGGCGCACACAACGTTCCTCTACGAGGAGGGAGGGCACGGCGTTCGTGATGAAGATCGGCTTACAGAGCTACTTGAGAGCGCCGAGGACGACGTCTGGCTGGTGCCGTCGATTGCACTCCAGCGTTCCGTCGACGACGACCAGTCCGAGAATCGTCAACCCAGTGTTCCCTCGAAAACACGGCTTGAATGTCGCAAGTGCGGTCGAATGACTGAACATCAGTTCCAGGAGTTCGAGTCTCTCCCAGATGACGAGTGGTCGGGCCAGCCGATGTGGGAGTGTCAGGTGTGTCAGTCGCCTCGTCACGGACCAACTCCTCAGTAGGATACTCGGTTGAACAAGGACTTAACCAACGTATACCGTCGGTGCGAAAATTTGTTGGTTAAGCCTAGTGCAGGGCTTCAGCGGGAGACATCAGCGTACCTGCTTCGTTCTTCTGCGCCCGACGTCGGCAGAGGCGTACATCATGGATTCACGAGACACACTAGGATACCGGGTGTATCGCACGCTCAGCAATCTCAACAGCATCGATTCAGCTTCTGTTTCAGTCGATTTTGTCACCCCAAAGGGGTGCGGGGGCAGGAACATGCCCTCGGGTACAAACAATGGCAACGCTCCAAGCAGCGACGACATCGACCGGCGCAGTCGTGACCGATGCACAGTCAGTACGCCAGCTCTGCGAAGCATATTGCTTCGGGAACCTGAATTGGGAGGTGGACGAAGAAGAAGAACTCGTCATATGGGGATACGACACCTTCGAGATCTACGAAACTCGTGAGGATGGGCTTCCTGACTACGAAGGAGGTCTCGCCACTCACGAGTTCCTCCGAAAGCTGACCAACTATCTCGAACCCGGTGAGGAATTCGACATCCAGACCGCGGGGTACACGAAATGTCGCTTCCCAGTACTGGCGAAGCGGTACGTCATTCGTGAGGGGGGCGTCCTATACGCAGATCTCAGTGAACCCAGCCCAGTTGAACAATAGCAGTCGAATTTCTCGAGCAGAGTACTAGTATTTCGTCAAGTCGATTTGATTGACGAGCGCGTCGAACCGAGTAGTATGACGATCTGTGATAGCTGTAGCACCGCGGTCGAGCCAACAGCCAACTACTGTCCAGAGTGTGGCTCAGAACTCAAGCCAACCCGTAAGGATTGGTCAGACGGATTCCTCTCGCTCGTAGACCGCGGTCATATCCAAGAGGCGATTGATGGAAATGAGTCGCTCCCGCCAGAGTATCACGACCGGTTGCACGAGACAGTACGCCACGCGCTCGCTGATTTTTGTCTGTTGAATCGGTGGGACGCGTTCGACAACACTGAGGCCCTATTCGGAGATCTCCCTGATGAGGAGATATCACCGGAAGATTGGGAAGAGATCGAGAAGCTCGCTCGGTTGACCTGCCCATTTCGATTCATGCTTACAGCTGCAGGAACCGAACGAGTCAGCAAAATCCTCGAATTTAGTCTTCTCGTCCATCTGCAAGACTCGGACAAAACACTCGATGACGTGACGGTCAAGATCGAGATTGATAGCAACTGACCCCAGGTAATTGCTCTATGTTGGTACAAGAGCGCCAGAGGATGTTTTTCGATGGCTGAATGACTGAGCCCTCAGGGCTTCGTGATTCAATGTCTGAACAACCATCGAAAGATCCGTTTGAGGATTGTGAGCTGAGCCCCGACGCGATTCTTGGCACTCACACCTTCGAAGACGTACTATTCACAGATGAGACGGAAACACCCGTGAATGTGTTGACCGGTGAGACACCAGCACATTCGCAAGCAAGCGTCGACGAAGCTCGATCCTTCGCCGCGGGAATCGACAGTCACACACCGCACATCGCACTCCCGGCGTCAGTCGAAGCACAGGTCGAAACAGCAAGCAAGCCGTACACAGCTGCTGCCTTCTTCCACTTCAAGGCGACCGGGTCGCTCAAGCGACATCGTGCGTACCACGCCGCCTACAACTCGGATACGTTCTCAGTTGAGTTCGAGGCCGATTACGAAACCGGGGACCTGACGATCAGCGTCGACGAGGAGGACCGCCAGTCGGAGTTCGAGAACGTCTAGCCAGCATCGTCAATACTATTTTTTGAGCGCCGGCGATGGGTGCCGGCGCATCACGTAGCGAGGCAGTGTGCAGTCGCGTGCGTCGGCAGACGAAGGTGAAAACCGATGCACATAGTCATTTACACTCTGGTAGAGGCATCGACGCGAGACGACGCAGTGGCCACTGGTAAAGCAGTGTTCGCTCGGCTGGTTGGAGCCGATCCGCACGCTGGCGCCGTATTCGACTACTTCGTCACGTTCGATCAAGAAGGCACGACGGTGGCAGGGAAAGCCCGTTGGGGCGACCTCCCAGTTGCAGCGCGCGTAGACTCTGACGAAGGCCAGGAACTCCTGGAGCGCGGTTGGGGCGCGACGAAGAGCGAGTTCCAGCGGAACCTCAATCGAGTACAGGAGGCGCTCGACGAGCTTAGCGATGATGAGATAATGCGTGATGAGAACCTCGCCCGGCATGCCTTCCATCAAGTCGGTGCCTACGACGGTCCTTCGATTTTCCTGTACGACCAACACGGTTGCGGGATTCGCCATCGAGGCCAGCTGGATCGCATCGTCGACGAGAGTGACGACCTCTGGGTCGTTCCGGCGGACGTCCATTTCTAAACAATGCCCAGAATCATAAACTGGCGACGCGAGAGCCGCTCGCCAACGTTGGCGTATCGGAACACCGAGACTGGCGCTCGAGCTGTCCTGCACAGAGCGCCAGACTCCTACCGCTACAAGTGGCGTGGCGCAATCCTCGTCGACGGCTACCCAGTATGGTCGCGGGGGTACGAGACGAAGGACGCAAAATCGTTCCGTGACGAGCTCCGGCCGCGGCCAGCGCCCGAATTGAGTTGTCCCGAATGCCCGAGCGAGGACATCCTCGTCGGTGAGAAGTCAGCAGACGGGGCGAAAGTCCAGCGCTGGTTCGACTGCCACGACTGCGGGTACGAAGCTCCATCGCGCATCGTCTACGGCGCCAAGCGGTAACTGAGAGGACGCCCGTAGCGCTGTTTTTCGTCCGGGTAGAACGGGCGACCCGGTTCGACCGGGTCGCTCCAACAATGGGTCTGGAAGTACTCGACCGACACAGTGAGGCATTGTTCGAGTTCCTCTGGTGTCCGGTCTGCGGGCACGAGGTGTTCAGTCACATTCCCTTCGAGGGAGTGTTCTGCAAGAACTGCAATACGCAGGTCAAACTGCAAGAGTCACGGGAAACACGCGGCTACGAGGAGGCCGTCCTCGCCTGATTTGACACCGGTTCGACGTGGAACCTCCACGTCGACAAGAAGCTCCGTCGCGATCTTCCGGATGGGTCGGCACGGGTGAAGGTTCTCGGTGCCCCAGGCGACTATGAGGTCGACTGGTGGAGTCCGAAGCCAGATGAGGACTGGGAGACGGTCGAACGTGGTGAGTTCGACGACGCCGAGGAACCTTCGGAGGTCTCTCATTTGGCTTAGCGAAGCACTGCTGCAAATCTAAAACCGGGTCACAGAGAGTACTCGCATCGATTAAGTACTCGGTCCTGCCATCTGTCTATGAAGTTAATGTTTACTCGAGATGACCTCCCTCGTAATGACCGTCTTTCTAATCCTATCACAGTCCTCGTTCGAGAGGTCTCGTCCTCCAGCAGTAACAAACTCGATTTTGAAGTTACAGTCGAGGATGCAGACGGACATACAATCTCTCTTAAAATCTGGTCGACACATTCTCTCTCCCTTTCGCTTACCGAAGGTCACCGGTACGAACTGAAAGACGTCCGAGGAAGGTACTGGTCACAGGGTGGAAGTCGACATTACCAGCTCGACAGTACGAAGGATCTGACAGTAACTGAACTCGGTCCGGCCGATGACAACGCGACGCGACTCTTGATTGTCGGCGACACCCACGTCGGTTATCGGCATCGTTGCCGTGATAAGAAAGCAAAAGGTGCAAAAGATCTCGACGCTCGTGATCGCTTCCAAGCGGTAATGGATCAGGCCAACACCCTAGACGCTGATGCCATTGTCCACGCCGGGGACATTTTCGATCACGTTGCTATCGGAGCAGACCGGTCCTTTGTGATAGACGCTCTCAACTCAGAGCTCAATATTCCGTTCTACTACATCTACGGGAACCACGATGAGCCTGCTAGCCGTCGAACAGTTGATGGAGCAACTAACGATACGTCAGGGATTGAGCGTCTCTCCAACGATGGAGAATCAGTAGGGGAAGCAGGCGTTACGCTATTCGGGATCGATTACAGCCACGATAGCTTCCCGGGCGAGCCGCTCGAAGCCTCGGTTCAATCAGTACTTTCAAACGCGAATGTATTGGTCGTCCACGATACTCCATACCCCGTTCGGAATGAAAACGGGTACCACATACACCAAAAGAGGGGAGCAGATTTTCGGAAGGCTATTGAACAAACATCGGTTGAAATTGATCTCATCGTCTCCGGACACATGCACGTCGGTCAACAGGGCACGCTTGATGAGTTCCAAACACCCGTTCTTGTTACCGGAGCACCAGCACCAATCAATAGCGGGAAAGAAGACAACAACCCGTCAACGTGGCTCCTCCGTGTGACTGAGAGCGGCATTGACGACATCACACGACACCCTCTCTGAGAACTGGTTGTTGTTGCGCCGGCGGTGTTTGATGTCGACACGAAGTCAACTCCGATTCGTCCAACGAGTTGTCCAGGACGACGAACCAAACGATACGGACCGGGTGGCACAGGTGTACCGGCATTCTGACGGCTACCCGACGAGCGTCCTTCAGGATCTCGTCCGGCTGAAGGAACTGCTCGATACGACCCGTGCCGAGAGAGGATCAGCCTACACGGCAGCGACGTTCGTGTTCCTCGACAAGCTCTCAACGGTCAGTCTGTATCTGGATGGTGATCCAGAGCGAACGATCGACGCAGCGCAGCCAGCAGTCCTCCTTGAGCCGACCAATATGGAGCATCTCGACCAGCCGCTGTTCCTGCTGGGTCACGGTATCGAGAATCCAGCCGACGGCATCCATGGTGACGAGGAGTATATCTACGTCGTCGAACCCCCCACACGGAATCCGTTCGAGGAGCCCGCCGAATGGACCGTCAAGGTGAGCGGTCACTCCGCGTTCCCCCGATGGGACGGTCCGACCGACGAGGCCTTCGAGAAGGCCAGCTGGCAGTTCCACGGCCCACTGGAGGACGCGTTCGAAGAACTAGTTGCTGAACCGGCGTGAGAACGCGACCGGTCTAAATGATGCCGCCGATGACGAGCAGGCCGACGACGAGCAGCAGCGTCGCGACCACGCTCCCTCCAGCGAGTAACTTGTTCTCCATCGCCTTCTCATGGAGTGGCATTGCGGCGTATTCCTCGCGGAACGCCTCGAGGTTGTCCTCGTCGTAGAAGTACTTCGTCTTCAGCGCGAACCGTTCGGTGACCGCACAACCAGTACAAACCGGCTCGCCTTCCAACCGTTCCGTTTTGGTGTGGCTGTTGCAGGCAATGGCCCCGCAGTTCGGACAGTAGGTGTACGTCTCGTCGACGCCACTCGTATCACAGTGGACGCACCGATGGATGCCGTCCTCGTCTGTTACTCTGGACGGCCCTGCCGCGTAGTACTCGTAGGGGTAGGTGTACTTCTGGAGTTCCGTCGTCTGTCGAACCTCGGGGAGGTACACTGGTTTGATCGACTGGACCGAGATATCCGAGCGGTTCGGCTCGCAGGTCTTGTTGTAGGTGACGTTGTTATCGCCGGTGTAGGTGACCGTCGTCGTGTGGTGCTGCTGGAGCCGCTCGACGGCCCACTCCTTGTACTCGGTCTGCGTCTGGCCGAACCGGTTCTCTTCGACGTCGTCGAACACCTCCGCGAACTGCTCCGAGTCGAGGTCGACCGTCGCGTGGAGGTTCTCGGTGACCAGCGTCGCGACGTCCTCGTCGACGACCTGCGGCTGCCCGCGTTCGGCGTGGGCGACGAATCGGGTCCGGTCGTTGATTCGGTGGATGACACCCACCGATGTCTCGAAGACGGCGTTCGTGTCGGCGGTGACCGCGACCACCGGGCGAAACGTCACCGCCGAATGTGGTTCTGGGAGGTCAGCGGCCTCGATGTTTTCGATGTCGCGGAACGCCTCTTCGACGGGCGCGTCGACGTCGGCGGCCGGGTCATAGGGGCGGAGTGTCTCGTCGCAGAGAATCTCGATGCGACCGTTGTAGAGATCGAGACCGATCTCGTCGGCGAGCTCCCGGAGGTCCTCACCGTCGAGCAGCTCGATGGGATGGGGATCATCGTTCTGCTGGAGACGCTGGGCGTACTCCTGAGCGGGATTCGTGAACCGACCCGTCGTGACGACCATTCCGCGTTTCGGGCCGTCGAAGTCGAACGTCGCGATCGCCGAGTGGAGCTTCTGGACGACCGGCCGCCCGACTGTCCCCGTGTGCTTGCACTCGACGATGATCGCGCGCCGGGTGCTGTCCACGACCTCCTCCATGATGACGTCGCGACCCTCGTCGGCGGTTCGGTCGGCCTGACGGACGTTCTCGTAGCCGAGATTGCGGAAGACGTCCTCTATCACGTCCTCGAACTCGAATCCTGAGAGATCGTCCAGTACAGCCATCCCGATATACCTGGACAGTACGTTGCAACTGTCAAATACGTTGCCGAACGCAGCTACGTCCTGTTTTTGAACCCCCGAGAGGGGTGCGGGGGTGACCGAACGAGCCTCCCGCGAACCAACCTATGAGTGGAATCAGCGACCCACGTTCGCACGTACAGTCACGGACCTCGGCTGATCCCGACGTCATCTACGTCGGTTACCGTCGTCGAGGCCGCGCCATTGTCGAGAAGCAATCGGACCAAGAACAGCTCACGCCAGAGCGGAGTCTCGAGCTGGCGAATCACAGTCCTTCGGGCTTCGAATGGGGATATGGTGGCAGCGGGCCGGCCCAACTCGCACTCGCCCTCCTGCTCGATTACACTGACAATGAGGAGGTGGCACTGGCGGAGTACAAGGCGTTCAAGACCGAAGTGGTGAGCCAGCTAGAGTGTACAGGACCCGACGGCTGCTGGCGACTCACTGGACGCGAGATTGATGCAGCCCTTCGTGAGAGAGTCGACGATTCAGTCGCACCGTCCGTCAACTAACGGTCACAGAGAGCAATCAATGTCAGAACACACCCAGCAGCCTCGTACGAGCCCGGAATCACCGCAGCACCGTGAGCGTCAGGCACCAACCGAGTACGTCGAGCGAAGCGATGTCGGCGTCTCACTCACCGTCAAACTCACTCGCGGTACTGGCACCCGCGATCAAGACAAGATCACGGCCAAAGTGAAGGGTAAGACGCTCGAAGACGCCCGCGAGGATATGGAAACCCTCCGCGAGTACATCCACGACCTCGCTGAGGACACTCGCCAGATCCAGCCAGCTGACCCACACGAATAGTGATTCTTTTGACTATTGCACAGAATTGTGTAGCCGCAGGATGTACGAAGTGTGCGGTGAGAAGGAACTCAAGGTCATCCTCGCGCTTGACCCGGGGGATTCCATCTCAGGCGTCGCGCGGAAGATTGACGAGAACCGGGAGACGATCCGTCGCGTCGTGCATTGCCTCGAGGAGGAGGGATACGTCGCGTACGACGATGGACTCCATCTCGTCGATCAGACAATCCGAGACGTCGGTCTCGAGTTCCTGACGGCGGCAGCAGACATCTCCCCACCGTCGATCTCAGAGGCGTACGTCCTCCCGAAATTCGCGGGGATGGAGTATGCTTATACCGGCATCGATGCGGTCTATGTCTGGACTCGCGGTGGCTACCAGGTTGCTCGCAATCCGGAGGACTATCCGCTGTTCATCGCCGTCCACGAATCCGAACTCGACGCCTGGGCGGAGTTCTTCGATCGATTCGGAATCCCGACTGCAGAGGAGCGCCAGCCCGCTGACGACCTCGATGGTTCGATACAGGTGGTCCTCGAGTCGGAGGCACAGATCGAGGCCGAGATGGTCGACGGACGGCCCGTTATCTCCCTCCAAGAAACCGTAGCGTTCGCAAACCAGCACTACGCACACTTCCAGTCAGCACTCGACATGCTCGGCCGTATGTACGACAGCGTCGACACTGATGCAAACTACCGTCCAAACTAACATAGAGTTCTGACAAGGAATTTCTTCGACCGGGATTGGCCTGGCAGCTGTTTTTGTCGCCTTGAGAGAGCGGAGGCGAACAAAAGTGAGCCACACGTCAAATCTATCCGTCGAATCAAACGGTCTTACACCGGAACAGCGTCTTGAACCGTCAAACACCCGACTCATCAACGCTGGTATCGCGACGATTCACGACATAGAGACGCTCCGAGCCTGCGTCGCCTACGAAAACGCGAATCAGGGGCGCGTCCAGATCCTCCGCCGGCTTGAACAGCGGGCCAGCGAAATCCGCTCTCAGGGTGACTGACGGGACATTCGGGAATGCCTGTCGGAGCCTTGGTGGGGCTCAGATAATTGACCCACCGTATTAGGGTCCAGGATATTATAGTTTAGACTATTATAGTCTGATTCATAACTTTAGAGCATCAACTGGCGAGTCAACGCTGATCGCTGGCGAAGCGAAATTTACCAACACCCCCCTCGGCTATGACGTGCTCGCGGACCTCGAAGACGACGTGGAGCAAATCGATTGGACACCCACCGGAGGTGGTGAGCAGACGTATGAATTCGCCTTGTTCAGCCGCTCCGGGTTCAAACGCTCCGTCGAGGAAACTGCAGACGAGCGTGATGATCTCCGGCTATTCGATCTCTCCAATGTCGTTGCCATTCTCGAGTTTTCTTCCCCAAAGGGGTGCGGGGGAATCAAACGTACCCCCAGAGGCGAATCGAGTAAGCTACCACGCGCTTCAGGCGTAAAGAACCCCACCGCCGACCCAACGTCCGCACGCCAGAGGCGAACCAAGTAAGCTACCACACCGTTCAAGGCGTGGCATTCAGCGTGGACTCCTGTTCTAACCGCTAAGGGCGGTAGGCGAATACCCGCCATTCACGTTCAACATCCCGCTGTTCAAGCGCACGCCTACGGGTGCGCCTCCACGACCAGACTTTTGCTGGTCGCGGAGATACTTTAGGCCGATATTCTTCGTCGCGTTGTAATCCGCGTGAAAATCGTACACACACTTCAGACGCTCGAACTCGTCCTGGCTGTTCTTGTGTGGACGATTACCCTCGCGGGTGAAGCCACACTTCGAGCAACGCTGACTCGTGTACGCCGGGTTAATCTGCTTCACCACAAGCTCTTGAGACTCGGCTTTGTACGTAGTGTACTCAAGCAACCGGTGAAACGCCCACTTGTGAGGTGCGATCGTACAACGGCGTCGAATCGTATACTGGCCAGTCAGCGTACGATTGGCTGGCGCTCTGTCGAAAGACAGTCCAGCGAGAATCGAGAGTCGAAGCCACTACGAGACGCTGGCAACCGCACGGTCAAGAATCAGTCTTACTAATCGTATAGACCCCAACGGCGCCATCGCTCATGTACAACAGTGTACCCAGCGTCCAAGACGATGCCAGCGAACACCGCTTTTACTATTCAACTGCTGTAGTTTTCGGGGTGAGACAGCCAGAGAATCCCGTATTTTTGTATCTCTCCCCCGAATACTGAACCATGTTCGATCAGATCCTCTTTCCAACCGATGGAAGTGACGGTGCGACGGTCGCATTCGATCACGTCCTCGATATCGCGACCACCCACGACGCGACCGTCTACATCCTCAATGTTGTAGACACGACACAGGAGAGCGTCCTCCAACTCCGGAGCGACAGCGTCGACATCCTCGAAGAGGACGGAGAGAAAATCGTCAGTGAGGCGGCTGATCGCGCCAATCAACGAGGCGTGGACACCGTCACGGAGGTGCGTCAGGGCGAGGCGTACCGGACCATCATCGACTACGCCGAGACACAGGGAATCGATCTCGTCGTGATGCCAACACACGGTCGCCGGGGACTCAAGCGGTTTCTCCTCGGCAGCACGACCGAGCGCGTCGTCCGGCGAGCGGACGTCCCTGTACTCACCCTTTCACCGGACGACGACGCCAAGGTCACCCACCCATATCAGAACGTGCTCGTGCCGACCGACGGAAGCGACTGTGCGAACCAGGCACTTGCAATCGGCGTTGACCTGGCAGGTGCTGAGGGAGCAGCACTACACCTTCTCTCGGCCATCGCGATCGCGGCTCTAGGCGTTGACGTTCGGTCAGATATCCAGATGGATCTATTAGAAGAAAATGCGACAGAGCTACTCGACGAAGCGGCGAAATTCGTGGACGACGCTGGCATCGAATCGACTTCCAAGACAGTCGAATACGGCCCATCGATTCACAAAGTGATTCTCACGTACATCGAAGAACACGACATCGATCTCGTCGTCGTCGGCACTCACGGGCGAACCGGCTTCGATCGATACGTGCTGGGCAGCGTCACCGACTATCTCGTCCGCACGTCTCCCATTCCCGTGTTGACGGTCCGGGCGCCACTGACGGACACGTAACAGCTGCGGGCGAGCGAACGCATCGAATGCAAGCCTGTCAGTAGCAGGAAGTGCACGTAAACACATTCTCTATCGAGGGTTGTGTTGTTGAATTGGTCGCTAGCGAGTAGACCTGGTGAGTAGCCCTCTCGCGATCAGTACCTGCCCAAAATCTGAACGGCTTCGATCGTTGACCGAGTCTCCGTACTGGCTGTACCTACTTCGTACCGAGTTTTCCTCGATTGACGAGCGTGTTTATCCGGGGGCCGACGGTACACGAATACGAACTCCGAGATTGCGAATTCCCGGCCCTGATGACGAGAAGGCACCTACCAACGGGTGCAGATCGATCCAACACTCCCATTGTCGTGTGAGGGTCTCGTAGGGGTGACTGCAGTGTGCGACACCGGTGTCCAGTACGGATCAGAGTCTCGATGTTGTCACAGGCCCCAGAAGAACGCGATGCCGGCCGTCGTCACGACGGTCAGGATGAGCTGTAGCGGTGCCCCGACGCGTGCGAAGTCGGTGAATTTGTACCCGCCGGGGCCGTAGACCATGAGGTTCGTCTGGTAGCCGACGGGACTGAGCAGGGGCGTGCTGGCGGCGAACGTCACCGCGAGGGCGAACGCGAAGGCGTTGACACCGAGTTGACCCGCAACCTCCACGGCGATGGGGAGCATCAATACGATACTGGCGTTGTTGCTCATCATTTCCGTGATGATCGCGGTCCCCAGGTAGAATACTGCGAGCATTACGAGCGGCGGTAGCACGGTGCCCTCGGTGGCGATGCCCGACGCGATCAGATCCGCGGTCCCGGACGCTTCGAACGCGATTCCCAGGGGAATGACGCCAGCGAGCAGGAAGATGACGTCCCAATCGACGGCCTCGTAGGCATCCGCGGGGCGGAGGATACCCGAAAAGAGCATCGCGACGACGCCGGCAAGCGCGCTGACCATGATCGGGAGGTACTCGAGGGCGGCCAATCCGACGACGGCGGCGACGATGCCCAGTGCGATTGGAATCCGTGTCCGGTCGAAATCCTCCCAGCGTCTGTCACTGGAGACAACGATATTGCTGTCATCCCGGAGTCGGTCGAGGACGTCCTCGCTCGTCTGGACGAGTAACACGTCACCGCCCTGTAGGCGCACGTCCCGGAGGCGCTGACGAATCACCTCGTTCCCCCGGCGGACGGCAAGCACGGTCACGTCGTAGTTTCGCTCGAATCCCGCGACGCCGTTTCGTCTGTTCAACCACGTCCCGGGGAGCAACACGATCTCCGTGAGCGAAACTTCGTCCCTGGCTTCCTCCGCTTTTTCGGCACCCTCGTCGTCGTTCGTGGCCGGATTGGGTGTCGCCGACGGCCGGTTCCACGCGTGGTGCTCGGGCACGAATCCTTCGGGGAGCGGTTCGTGCCCGTCCTCTGCGGCGTCGAGGAGTTCCGGCAGGAAATCGAGGTGGTCGTCGCCGATGACCTGTTCGAGCGTCTCCTGGCTCGCTCTCACGGAAAGGACGTCGCCAGCGTGGATCCACTCGCTCGGGAGGCCGCGGACGATGCTGCGGCCGTTGCGTACGATCTCGAACACATCCAGGTCGAGGTCGCCGCGCCGCAGCTCTCGAACCTGCGACCCGACGAGCTCGGAGTCCTCGTGCACGACGACGTCAGTCAGGTAGTCGGCCATTCCGAACTGGTCTGTGGGGGATCCTTCGGCGGTGATCCGGGCGGGTGTGAGGTATCGCCCAACGGTCAGTAGATAGACGATGCCGACAGCCAGTACGACTGCCCCCAGTTGTGTGAACTCAAACAGCGAGAACGGCTCGCCGGTCGGACCGATCTGCGCCCAGATATCGCTCGCAAGCAGGTTCGTCGACGTCCCGATGACAGTGAGGGTCCCCCCCCCATCATCGACGCGAACGACAGCGGAATCAGCAGCTTCGACGGCGAGGTCCCGGTCTTCCGAGCGAGGTTCGTGACGGCGGGGATGAGTACGGCGACGATGGGCGTGTTGTTAACGAAGCCCGCCGATGGGCCGGCCAGTCCGACCGTCGCGAGGAGCTGTCGTGACTCGCTGTCTCCCGCGAACGACTCCATCTTCTGGGTGAGGATCTGGATGACGCCGGTCTGTCGCACTCCCTCGCTGAGGATGAACATCGCCAGCACAGTGAGCGTCGCGGGGTTCGAGAAGCCTGACACGCCCTCTTCTGGGGAGACACCCGTCCACGGACCGAGGAGGATGAGCGCGACCATCAGCGCGATGGCGGTCGTATCGATCGAGACTGGCTGGAGGACGAACAGGATGAGCGCGATGGCGACGACAGCGAGCACGACGAACACATCGATCGAGACCGGCAGCTGCTGAAAGAGTGCCGGCGTCGCCAGTGCCAGGGTGTACATTCCGTCCGTCACAGAATCAATTATGTATGAGTTCCGGTGGAGTCTACATAGTAGTACGGCTCTCGCCGCTGCGTCGCCGAGCCCAGGTGGCGTCCGTCGGCCACCGGAGCATCCGTGTCGGGTAAGATGAGAAACCGAGCGACTCCGTTCTGTTGACGAAGTTTTCGGTGTAGACCGCGTGGGGAGAGGTTGTGTTGAAGGAACTCTCCCCGAATCTCATACGTTGCCGACTCACTTCCCTGTTTCCGCGGAACTTATCGAAGAATACAGCTGATTGGCAGCGGCAGCACCGGTACGACCGTCAGACTGGCTTTTCCCCCACGTCAACCATCACCAGAGGCGGAGCGTATTTGTTATTGAATGGCCAAGATATCGGTATGGTTCTCGACGTTTCGATCCCGGACTCGCCATCGCTCCACGGGCCACAGCCCAGGGGCGAGTACGAAGCGATCGACAACCCAGTCAGCGACCCAGAAGACGACTATCGCCGGGAGGAGATCGAGACGATCTTGGCGAGCGGCGCGTGGAACGATGCCTTCGAGGAGTGGGCGGCCCAGACTGGGCTGACCGCGGCCACCTTCGAGGTGGTCGTCGAGTACGACCTTATCGACGACTTCGATTTCTACTGGGACGCCACGACGGACGAGGTCGGCTACCAGTCGCCGACGATCCCGCAAGCAGCTCGTGACGTACTCGACACTGAAGTCGTGGACGAGATCGAGTCTGAACTCGACACCCTCGGCCGGGTGGTCTCGGAAATGCTCGAAAACGACTACCTCCTGCGTGACGACGAGACGTTCGGGTTCTTCGCCGACGACACATCCGAAAACACCTACGAGTCCCGCGACGGGGAGTGAGCTGAGCGTCTTGCCGCAGGGGTCCGACCGGTAAATTGAGGAATGGATACCGTGGGGACTCCTCGAATACACGGTGGAGGGAGTGACAGCCTTGTCGAACCTACTCAATACCCTTCATCTTTCGAGATGAACGACGCTCCGTCACTTCGTCAGTCGGTGAGAGCCGTTCTCCTGCTCGATCTTATTCGCTAGGGACGTTCGATGTCCCCCGGTGCCGAGCTTGCCACGAACGGTGAACGTAGCCTCCATCACCTGTGCAGTAGATGTTTCCCGTCCGCGCCCGAAAATACAACGATGGACCATCCAGCATCGACGAACGACCTCGCAGCCACGTTGGAGAGCGGGGGCGTTGCGCTCGGCCTGCTCGACAACACGTACAGTCCCACACTCGTGGAGTTCTACGGTGAACTCGACGTGGATTTCGTCTGGATCGATCTCGAACATGGCGGGCCGGATCCGTGGGACGCGAATCTGATGGAGGACCTCTTACGCGCAGCCGAACGGACGAACCTCGAACTGCTCGTTCGACTCCCCGACACGGACCCGACGCTGGTCCGGAAGGCTCTCGACCTCGGGGCCAGGAACGTCTTTCTGCCGCGCGTGGAGACGGCGACAGAGGTCCGTGAGGCGGTCAAATCCGCCCGATTCCGCTACGACGGGAGTTCGGGCGATCGGGGACTTGGATCGCCCCGGGCCCGACGCTGGGGACTCGCCGACGACTACATTGCCACCGAGGACCGGGAGACTCTCGTCGGCGTGACCATTGAAACCGAGGCGTCCGTTGAGAACATCGACGCGATCGTGGACGTCCCGGAACTGGGATTCGTCTTCATCGGCCCGCTCGACCTCTCCGTATCGCTCGGCTGTCCCGGCGAAGTTGACCATCCGGATGTGCAGGAAGCCGTCGAGATCATTCGTTCGAACGCCGTCGATGCAGGTGTTCCCGTCGGCGGTCTCGGATTCGGGATGGATGATGTCAACGAGAAAGCGACGAATGGCTACCAGATGCTGAACCTCGGGAGCACGACTGGGGCGCTCCAGCAGACCGTCACTGACT
The DNA here is from genome assembly GCA_029688825.1 of Haloarculaceae archaeon H-GB1-1. Classification (GTDB taxonomy): domain Archaea; phylum Halobacteriota; class Halobacteria; order Halobacteriales; family Haloarculaceae; genus JARUKX01. The sequence continues at coordinate 159,980 of JARUKX010000002.1, forward strand.
GGTTCGATGCCTATGAGAGCGACCGGCCCGTGAGCGAGTAACCGGGTAAGTTGCGTCACCGTGTACAAACGGCGAGGTGTCTCTTACGGGGACGATCTACGATAAGCAAGGCGAGTGCTTCGGGAGCAAGCACTGAGGCGATTCACGATGAGAACCTGTCGAAGGAGGTCACGACTTCTCGACTGAAACTGATGTCCAACACGACGGCTAGCGATGGTCAACGACATTGTCCCTGATATGGTCTGTTACAGTGTTTACCAGCCCTTCGTCGACCCTCCCGGTGAAGTCCGGTACTGACTTACAATAGACCGTATCGGGGTAGGGCTTCCTGATTCAACGACCGCTCTGCAGGAACTGTGGTTCCCGCAGGACGCTCATCGCAGCCGAGTTTCTCTTATCCGACCAGCCCCAGCAATCCCAGAACCCACCGGCCACCTTCCGAGGCAGCGAACAGTGCTCCCTCCGGCCGCGAGAGCTGTCGGCCCGTCCACAGCGCCGCGACCATGCCCACGGTGACGGCGATGAGCCATGCGACGGACTCGAACGCGACGGACCCGAAGGACAGCGGCCGGATGATTGCCGCCACGCCTAACACACCGAGCACGTTGAAGACGTTGCTCCCGACGACGTTCCCGACGGACACGCCGAGCCGTCCTTGCCGCATCGCCACCAGCGAGACGGCGAACTCCGGCGTCGAGGTGCCCGCAGCGACGATGGTGCCGCCGATGACCGAGTCGGGGATGCCCGCTGCCCGTGCCAGCGTGGAGGCTGCCCCCACCATCAGGTCGCCGCTCACCAGGACCACGGCGAGCCCCAGCACCAGCAGGACCGCATCGCGTCCACGGAACGTCACACGTTCGGTCAGCGCCGTCGGTATGCCCTCCTTCTCGGGCCCGAGATCCGTGTCCGGGGGATCGGCACCGGTCCGGAGGAGGTACGCCGTGTAGGCGACGAACAAGAGGAGGAGCACGGCACCCTCGATACGGAACACAGTGCGGTCGAACATGACTGCGGCACCGAGGAGTGTGCTTGCGACTAGAACCACACCGTCGCGGTGGACCAGCGACCGCTCGATCGGAATGATCCGAACCAGCGAAACGACGCCAAGTATGAACGCGAGATTGTAGATGTTCGACCCGACTACGTTGCCGACTGCGATCGCCCCCAGATCGGCCAGTGCCGCGTCAGCGGTGACCACCAACTCCGGAGTGGAGGTGCCGGCGGCGACGATGGTGAGGCCGATAGTGAGCTCCGACAACCCGAATCGACGGGCCAGCCGGACCACGGAGTCGACGAGGAGTCGGGCCCCGATCCAGAGTCCCGCGACAGTCGCAACGAGGCTTCCGACTTGGACAGCGGTTCCGCTGCCCACCATCGCATATCATTAGAGATGTCCACAGGTGGCCTCATAAAACCCGTCGTCGACTGGGTCGTGAAGCCGCCGTGAAAAAACGGCACGTTCTCTCGTAACAGAGCCACTGTACGGTGAGGACCAATCGACAGCATCACCGCTACCGAACGAAGCGACGAGGGCTGAAGCCGGATCAGCGTCGGCCCATATCCTCATAATTGACAACCAAGTGACTGAAGCAGCTGTCCAACAGGACGGGTAGCGATGACAAATCAGATCGTCCCTGAGGGTACGTCGTCTGGAGGGTGCACAAGCGCACGCCGGAGCAGTGGCGGCGTCATGACAGACGTGACAATAGCGACGAGCACAACGACGGCATAGATGGTGGGCGTGAGGATTCCGATCGCCAAGCCCAGGGCCGCCACGACGAGTTCCATTGCGCCGCGAGCGTTGAGCCCGATGGCAAGGCAGACGATTTCTGCTCGGGAGAGATCCGTAAATATCGCTCCGAGTACCACGCCTAGTGCCTTTCCCAGCACAGCAACGGCGAGTGTGACGCCTGCGACCAGGAGCGTCTCCAACGTGAACAGGCCACTCAGATCAACCCGCAACCCGGCCGTCGCAAAGAAGATGGGCGCGAACAGTCCGAGTGTCACCATCTGAAATACTCGTTCGGTCTCCGTGTCGAGCCGATTTCTCACGAGAACGCCCGCGAGGAACGCGCCGAGAACGGCTTCCAGTCCGAGTGCGAGCGAGCCACCGGCCATCGCAAGCCCGACGACTATGACGATCGAAAATCCGGTCAACACCGGCGATCGAACGTATGCGGTGACATCGAAGAGCGTATCGACGATTCGCGGCCCGAAACCAACTGCGACCCCGACGAATACACCGAGGACGACGAGTGTACGACCGACTCCAAGCGGATCTATCTGTCCCACACGAGCGATGTCAGACACTATCGTGAGCGCGATCCACCCCGCCGCATCGATGACGACAGCGACCGTAAGGGTGAGTTGTCCCACTGTGCGGTCCATCGCATCGAGGTCGATGAGCACGCGTACGGCGACGGGGACCGCCGAGATGCTCAGCGCCGTCGCCAAGAACAGCGCGAACGGCAGTCGCTGCTCGGGAGTGACGAGGAATCTCGCGGGGAGAGACCATCCCAGGGCGAATCCCAAAAGGAACGGGACGACGGAGGCACCGGTAGCGAGGGCTATCGTCGGTCGAACATAGCGGCGTACCGTCTGAACGTCAACCTCCGTTCCAGCCAATACGAGGAGGAGAATAAGTCCAAGTGACGCGAGGGCTGCCAGCCGATCGGGGACCGGGACGACGACAGCCGTGACGCTCGGAGCAACGAGACCGAGAACCGAAGGGCCGAGCACCAACCCGGTGAGGAGTTCACCGACGACCGGTGCAAACCCTAGTCGATCAGCGACGATTCCAAGCGTATGTGCAACGGCCAAAACGAGCGTCATCCCGGCGAGAAACGGAAGAAGCAAGTTCGACTCAACGGCCATGAGTGTATGTACCCTCCGTTGGTCAATCAATCACCAGGGACGTCGCTAGGGAATCATCGAACGTGCCGTCAGTAAAAACGGTTACTCGTCCGTCTTCTTCGCTAAGTGTGATCGCCGCGACCACTTCCTCGCGGGTCGAGGTTTCCAGTGCGCTCATGTGGCGGGCACCCATCCACCCCGCGTAGGGAAGATTGGCGGTTCGTCGGCATTCGGCTGGAGAGAGTTGCTTGACTCGGACCATTGCCTCCTCGATCGTGCCGTCCCTGTGAACGACGACTGCGCCATCACGGGACAACGCTACGTTCTGTGCCGCCTCAAGAAACACGTCGGTCTCAGCAAAGACACTTGCACAGTCCCCGACCGGCCATCGGTTCGTCCCCATCGGAGCCGCAAATTCGGTTATGGGATCCCGCTCGACTACAAAATAGAATCCGGGTCCACGGGCGTAGGGGTCATTCCATCGCTCGAACCCGAGGCTGATGTCCTTGACGCATCCCCCGATCCGTTCGAGTATTGCGTTGATATCTGAACTATCAGATTTCGGTTCCGACGTCGCAGAACTATAGATGGGCTCGATCATCCCTCTCGTACGAATACGGCTGGTGGAGGGATAGTAGCCCCGAATTTCCGAACGAGAATGTATTCTGATTAATCGGGTGAATTGATTCTACCCGGACAGAGGTCACCCGGTTATTCAAAAACAGGATGGGGATGAATACGTCGGGGGTTAACATACTCGAGAACCGTAGATATGCTATGATAGCATCACACGGAGTTCTGGATAGCACTGTCTCGGTCCAGGCGGTACCGTTGCAGTTCGGGGGTGGTTTCATCGAGCTCGCAGTCCTCTTTTTGATACTCGCGCTCGTCGCAGCGGTGCTCGGCGCCCGAGGAGTCGCTGGACTCAGTATGGATATCGCCAAATGGCTGGTCATCATCTTCGTCGTTCTTGCCATTGTCACGTTCATCCTGTAGACTCACCACCTCCTCTCGGTGATACACGCAACTTTGAATCGACGACTCGGAAACAGCGAAGCAGATGGCGTTCGCATTTAGGAACGAGTCCGTCGCCAGTATGTGACATCCTCCGTGCCGTCGCCGGCGGAATTTTCTCACTGAATATCTCAGTTGCTGAGTGAAGTATGATAGATGCGTACGATCACCGAAAGTGGATCTGGCCGGGACTTATCCCCCCGCTTGACGGACGAACTCATCGAGTTCGGCTTCGATGAGTGTCGCGACGCGCTCGCTGTATTGCCAGAGTGCTGCGTTGAGTCGCTCTTCGGTCTCATCGTCGAGGTCGTCGCCGCCACGGAGGACAGAATCTTTGGTGATCTGTGGATGATACACGCAGACCACACCGAGTGAGGTATCTGAACTCGAGGCCCCCGCTGTGTGGATTCCGTACTGATCGGTCCCCCAGACCCCTTCGCCGCCTTGACGTTCCAGTTCAGAGTCGAGCGCGTCGAGGAGTTGCATCTCTTCAGGGGAGAGGATGGGATCGTCGCCTTCGAACAGTTCAGCGTACGCCTCCATCCGGGCACTTCTCGTCCACTGCTCCAGCTGGGAACGCGCCCCGAGTACGAGCTGTCGTTCGTCTGGGAACTCGACCATACATACAGTACGACCGCCAGATGAATCAACGTTCGTACAGCGTCTCCAGTCAGCGGTGATGGCGTTTCGTACTCTCCGGAGCGAGACGGGTAGTCTTCACACGCGGACCCCCCAGAAGAACGCAATCCCGAGGACAGTAACGATCGAGAGCAGGAACTGCAGCGGGGCACCGACACGGATGAAGTCAGAAAACGTGTACCCACCGGGCCCGTAGACGAAGAGATTCGTCTGGTAACCGACAGGCGTCATGAACGCCGTTGAGGCGGCGAACGTGACCGCCAGAACGAACGCGAACGCGTTCGCACCGATCGACTGGGCCGCGCTGGCAGCCACCGGAATCATCAACACGACGCTCGCGTTGTTGCTGATGACGCTCGTCAACAGCCCGGTCGCGAGGTAGAAGACCCACAGGACGCCGATCGGTGGCAGAAACACCGACGTCGCGGCGACGGCATCGCCGAGCAGCGCCGCAGCCCCCGTCTGTTGCAGGGAGATGCCGAGCGGGATGACGCCGGCGAGGAGGAAGATTACGTTCCACTCGACGGATGAATAGAGTTCGGTCGGCTTGAGGACGCCGGTGAAGATCATCGCCACGACGCCAGCGAGTGCTGAGACGACGATCGGGAAGATGTTCAACGCCGGCAGTGCGACCACGCCGGCGATGATGCCGACCGCGAACGGGATCTTCTCGCTCCGGTAAGTCACCTCGTCGAACTGGTGGGCCACGATGAAATCCTCGTTCTCGACGAGTCGGGTGAGGCTGTCGGGCGGTGCCTGGACGAGGAGTGTGTCGCCGACGCGAATACGGATGTTCTCGAATCGGTCGCGGACGACGTCACCACGGGTGCGAAAGGCCAGAACGTGCGCGTCGTAGCGCTGTCGGAACGACGAACTCGCGAGCGTTTCGCCAACGAGAAACGACCCCGACGGAACGACGACTTCGACGAGCACCGGTTCTTCCTCCTCTGGATGCAGATCCTCCTCGGTTTGCGGACCGCCCGACAGTGTGAGTCCTTCCGCATCCATGATGTACTCGAGCGTCTCTCGGTTCGTCCTGAGTCGGAGCGTATCGTTTTCGTGGATTTCTTTTCGAGCGAGCGGTTCGTCGAACCGCTCGCCGTAGCGAATCAACTGTAACACGTCGATATCGAGGTCGTCGTCGCCGAGCGCCTCTCGGACAGTCTGGCCGATCAGTGGTGAGTTCGCCGGGACGACGACGTCAGCGAGGTACTCCTGGAGGGCGTACTCCTCGACGAGGTCCTCGTCAGCCGGAATCCGTTCGGGGAGGAGTCGAACGCCGACCGTCATGAGGTAGAGGGAACCGACAGCGAAGACGATGACGCCGAGTTTGGTGAACTCGAACATCCCGAACGCGTGTAACCCGAGCTCGGGCGATTCCGCACCGAGCTGGGCTGCGATGTCGCTCGCGAGGATGTTCGTCGACGTCCCGATGAGCGTGAGCGTCCCGCCGAGCATCGAGGCGAACGACAGCGGCATCAGGAGCTTCGACGGCGACGTTCTCCCCTCGTGTGCCAGGTCGGCGATCACGGGGACCAGAATCGCGACGACTGGTGTGTTGTTGATGAACCCCGAGACTGGGCCAGTGACTCCGATCGTCGCTGCGAGTTGCTTCCGTCGGTCGGTCCCGGCGAACGCCGCCATCTTGCGGCCGATCAACTGAACGATGCCGGTTCGGTTGATCCCCGTACTCAGAATGAGCATCGCCAGCACCGTGATCGTCGCCGGATTCGCGAACCCCGAGATCCCCTCGCGTGGAGATATCTGCGTCCACGGTTCGAGCACCATCAACAGAACCATGATCAAGATGGCGGTGACGTCGATCGGAAACCGTTCAGTCGCAAAGAGCACGAGTGCGAGGAGAATGAGGGCGAAGACGACGAGCATCTCGGCCGTCACCGGCGTCGAGCCCAGACCCTGAATTGCCAGAGAATTTGACGAGAAAGACATACCGAAAAGAGACGCTAACAACGGAAAAGAACTGGTATTGACACTGTCTCATCTGCGCCCTGGCAGATCCGTCTTGTGCCATTCACAGAGTGTTACGTGGGTGGCTAGTACTATAGTTTGATTGTCACCCTGGTTCTCAATCTGACGTGACTACACCCGTTTCAATAGTGGCAGTACTCGGATCCAGTGACGACCATTGACAGATAGCCCAATTCTGTACACACAAGTCAAGGATGAGGGGAATCTCTAACTGAATATGACGGAACAGGGAGACCGTCAGCATTGGTTTTCGGACCATGTTGTACTGTCGATTTTGGCGGTAGTGAGCGGCGTTCTCGGCCTCCTTTTCGTGTTCACACAGCTGCAGTATATCTTGCTCGCGATCGTCCTCGCATACGTTCTCGCGCCCGCACAACGGACGCTCGAGCGTCACACGACCTCAACTACGGCTGCTCTCACCCTCATTTCGCTTTCGGTATTTGTCCTCTTCATCCCGGTCGCGTATCTCCTCACAGTCGCAATTCAGCAGGGACTGGGGCTGCTAACCGCCCTCCAAGAAGGAGGACTCAGTTTTGACATCGTTCAGGACCGACTCGAAGCCATTGGTTATGTGGTCGATTTCGGTCTATTGTATGCGACGTATCAAGAGCCAATCGCTACCGGGTTGCAGCGTCTTGCAACCGGCGCGGTGACCGTCGTCGGCGGTCTCCCTGGTGTGCTGATCGGCCTCACCGTGACGGTCTTCGTACTCTTTGCGTTATTGAGAGACGGTGAACAGTTCGTCACATGGCTAAAGTCGATTGTCCCGCTCTCTGATCGTGTGGAGCGGGAACTTATCAGAGAACTTGACGCCCTCACGTGGGCGTCCGTTATCGGGAACGTCGCTGTCGCGGGGGTCCAAGCGGTACTACTCGGCATCGGATTAGCGCTCGTTGGCATACCTGGGGTTGTGTTCTTGACCGTGGCGACATTTGTTCTCACGTTGCTCCCACTCGTTGGGGCATTCGGTGTTTGGCTTCCGGTTTCGGGTTACCTGTTCGCAATCGGTCGCCCCACTACAGCGGTACTGTTTTTTGTCTACGGGTCAGTGGTCAGCGCCTCGGACCTCTATCTTCGACCGGCGATCATCAACCGGAGCGGAGCGATCAACGTCGCGACCATTGTCGTGGGTATCTTCGGGGGAATTGTTCTGTTTGGGGCAATCGGCCTGTTCGTCGGCCCCGTCATACTCGGCGGCTCGAAGGTCGTCCTTGACCTGTTTGCCCAGGAGCGAGCGGACTCGACCGTCGTCTGAGAGGGGGGTTGTTTCCGCCATGGGTTCTCGTATGACCGTGGCTGCGGTACCATCTCACCCGCCGACGTTGATCGTTTGACACACTGCGACGGCGTCAGACTCGATGATACGAATATAATCGTATCCAGTTCCGAGTGGTGCTACCTACCCGTCCTTGTCACTTGTGCAGACGGACGAGCATCGACCGTGTTTGTCCTGTCAGCACGACACGTCTCCACGTAGGCACTCAACAGTGAGTCGGCCCGGTCGCGACGGGGGGTCGCGATCTCAGTCCTCGAATCCGCCGTCGTATTGTTCGTAGGTGATGGTCAGTCGCCCCGGCGTGGGCTGCTTCGCTGCGTCTCGAGGCGTCCGGAAAGCTTCCAAGAGCTCATCGGCGTCGTCCGTCCCTTCTCGAACGCTCCGTGATTCTTCTCGAATCGTATCGTATACCTGCTCCAGCATGCGCCGAGCGGCGTACGAATCGGTCTTCGAGTCTATCTCGAAGGAAGCCTCGTAGTGGGGCATACCCGTGGTTGGTTCTCCATCGGAATAACTTCCCTTCGTGGCTCACGGTGGGGGATCGTTCGTTTGATCCGGATTGATTTTCGTCCCCTCGAACTCCCCGGTTCGGACAGCAGTAAGAATATTCTCGGGATCGCCTCCATCGAGGACGATCGTTTCGCATTGCGCCCGTTGAAGCATCTTCGCAGCGTGGAGGTCAATCGGTACACCGCTTTCAGCGGTCATGTCGAGATCGAGAATGAGCGAGACCAGCTGGCTTGGAGTGAGCTCGTCGAAGGGTTCTGCGTCCGGGCAGGTGTTCGGATCAGCACGAAATACGCCTGGAGTACTCGTCGCATAGATGAGCCGGTCTGCGTCCACGTATTCGGCGAGAACGGCGCTCACCGCGTCAATCGTCTGCGCTGGCGCCGTGCCGCCCATGACGACGATGTCGCCACGACGGAGTGCACTTTTCGCCGTTTCGTACTCTTTTGCTGGCGCCAAGACGGTCTCGTCGCCGATCGCCGCGATGAGCAGCCGGGCGTTGAGCCGCGTGACGCCGATACCGATCTGATCAAGCTCGATTTCGTTCGCTCCAATAGCCCGACCCACGTCGATGTATTCACGCGCGGGGGCACCACTCCCGGTGACGACACAGATTTCGTGCGCTTCAGCGAGTGTCGTGATGACGTCGGCGTACGCTTCCAACGGCTGTGGACTCAGTTCCGGCACGAGCACGCTTCCGTCGATAGAGAGAACGAGACGCATTATGCTAGACTGTAGGGCAGTGGCACTACCATAGGGCTCGTCCTGGACATGAGAGAACGATAGCTTTCAGTGGGCGTGATTGCACGCATTGACGAACACTTTGGACCCGAGCTGACGAACCCATCTTCGATTTATTGAGCCGCCGTCCAGAGGTTCCGCAGAGAACCCTTAGCGGACGAGTCCATGCCACGAAGACGACTATGAATATGGGAATTTCCGTAGGATTGCACTGCTAATCGTGCGGGACAGTACTGTTCACCAATGGTCCACCACAGTGAGGACAGTTGTTCGTGTTGGGATCTTCGATGCCGTCTCCACAATCACGGCATACGTAGAGCGTTGCTTCTGAAACGGAGTTATGTGTTGTTGTCATGTTTTGTTGATAATTACCGCACCGACACCAGGCATCGATCGAGATCGGAAGCATTCGTCGGCATCACGAAGTATCCCGTGCCGCATGTCCTTCGACCAGTGCTGTGACTGGCAGACAGCTGCGGCAGCCGTAGATGTCGTCCTCGTTGTCCCCGAAAACGCGGGCAAATCGTGACGTTGCGAACGCACCGCAATCGTTGCATACTGGCATTGTTCAGTTGCTTGGAAGGACCTGGCAGGGACGTATCTGTGGGCGGTCGTTATCGGCGCCGTCCACGTTCTTCGCGGTCTTGATGTCGTTCGTTCGCCTGTGCAACGTCCTCGGACGTGATGTTTTTTCGACCGCGACGGCGAGCGCGGCGAGCCGCCGATTCAGCGACTTCGGCTGTTTCCTCGGCTGCCGCCTCTCTCAGTGCCTCTGCAGCCTCCGCATCTGGCTCGACATCTTCCTCAGCGGCTTCCGAAAGGACGTTTTTCGCCTTCTCGGCGTCGACCGCTTCTCGTGCTCGGCGCCGCGTTTCTCGACGTGATCGGAACGGATTTCGTACCATGTGTAATCTCTTCGCCGATGAGCGGACACCAGGACTAACGCTCTCCGATTCCATCAAGTGGCCACATTTTAACGGGCAAACAATTTTTGATTAACTGGGTGACGTGAGCTTCGAGAGCCTACAACGACCAATGTACTATTACTGCAGACATGTACACTCAGCGGGTGTGACTCACATAATCAAAATTTTCTCAAGTGTAAAAACCGCCACAATTGATGCACCTCGGTAGAGAGTAACGCAGTATGACGAAACACGATCTCGACAGGTGTCTTCAGCTCGTCGCCGACCAGCACCGACGTCGGATCATCCACCACCTGCGCCACGAGGCTAACGAAACCACGACGTTCGACGACCTCGTCGAGCAGATATCCAGTCGAGCTTCCGACTCCAAAAACGGTCCACAGCAGGACCGTGAAGAACTCGCCATCCAACTCCAACATTCCCACCTGCCGAAGTTAGCGGACTACGGTGTCGTTGAGTTCGAACATACAACCGGTGCCGTCCGGTATCACCCTGACGAACAGGTCGAAACAGTGCTCGACTCGCTCCCTGAAGAAGTGTCGCTGCCGAGTCCCTGACGTCAATGTCTCCCACGAGAGACACCGAGTCTTCCGGGTCGATGATTCGATATCGGATTCGTCCGGTGTTACTTTGATTCGTGTCGTGACTCGGTCGGCTGGATGACGACCATTCCATTGTTCTGAACTGTCATACCATGGCCAGCAAACGTGAACGAAATGGTAGTGACTCTGCCAGTCGAGTGGAACCCGTCGGAAGCGAGCAGCGCATCTAACGCGTCCACATCGACTGACTTGTATAACGGTTCGAGTGCCGTGGGATCCCTGTTCGTCGCGATTGCGACGGTCTCGATGACCGCTGTACTCGGGGTTACCGACGACCAGTCGTACTCGGCCTGAATGTCACCGTCCGCGTCGGTAACCGAGCCGTGATCTTCCCCTCTATCGGAGGTAGTCATGAGTGATTCCGCCAGTACGTTGATGCGGGTACCCGGCCACGTCGGTTCTGAAGGTATGGATTCATGTGGATGGTTGATCTGCGGGGATTGGATTCCGTCAAGTTCGTTCCTCCGCGTCAAGTCGCCAGGTGAAGATCGCCTTCAAAACCACGACCAGACTGTTCGTGTCACCCTCGCCCCAGATGGCGGTCTCCGACCGCGGATCGGACAGACTCGCGTCCGCGCCGTTGACGAGCGCGCTTACGAGGGTTTTTCGCCCGTCGACCATCATGAGCCGTCCTGCCGACGTGTCTGACCAGACCCATAGCGACTCGAACATCGTCGCGCCGGGGATCTCGTCCTGAATGCGTTCCTGGACCTCCGTCGACATCCCGGCCAGTTTGATCGAAACGCCCCGCTCTGCGGCTTCACCTAACCCCCCGATCAGGTCCTCGGTAAGCAGCCCTTCGACGGTCATGTAGACGATTTCATCGTCCGCGCTGGAGAAGAACTCCAGGACCCGTTCCGTGACCGCCGTCTGCCCGTTTACCGTCCAGACGCCACGCTGTTCGGCCCGTCGTTCGATGGGTTCGAGTTCACTCAGCGCCGTCCGGAGGATTTCCGTGCGGTGCTGGAGCTCGTGTTCGAACGTCCGACTCGCGGTTTCGGCGGAGATCGCCCAGAACTGCTTAGGCGAAGACTGGAGGATATCGACAAGTCCCCGCTCGTGTAACTCGTCGATAGCGTCGTATACTCGAGTGCGTGGCACCTCTGACACCTGGCTGACGTCTCTGGCCGTTCCCGTGCCGAGGCCAGCGAGAGCGACGAACGTCCGTGCAGCGTAGGCACTCAACCCGAACCGTTCGAGTTGCTTGATCGCCGCGGTCTGTGGGTCTTCGATTGGATCGCTGCTCATCGATCAGGCGGATGTGGGTCATTGTGAGCCCAGCCACGGAGAGTGGCCAGGCCGACATGCAACAGTGCGGTGGTTGGGACACAGAACTGGACTGCGTGCCGGTGGAAGAATTAGTGTTCACCCGGTATATCTCTTTTGTGATTAAATGGGTGACTTTCTGGACTGTGGTTTATGTGTACTTCTATACGGTGAAACTCTGAATCTACTACTGTAATCGAAATCATCACAACAAATTTCGAGGCTGTCTGAGCAGCGGATTCAGACGATTATATTGCCCGTATCACGTCTCATCTGTACTAGCCGTCATGACAGGAGTGACAATACCTATCCGTATCGGGAGGAAACCATTCAGAGAAGTACTGGGTTACACCCCGTAAGGTTGGGACACATGACCACTAATAATAGTCTGGAGGAAGGGATCGAAGTCCTCCAGCAACTCGGCTTGAAAGAATACGAGGCGCGATGCTTCGTTGGCTTGTCCCGTCTCCACACGGGTACAGCGAAACAATTGAGTGAGATGACGGAGGTCCCCCGAACGCGGGTGTACGATGCGATTCGAGTGCTGGAGGCTCAGGGGCTCGTCGAAATCCAGCATTCGAGCCCGCAACAGTTCCGGGCGGTCCCACTCGACGAGGCAACCGAGACCCTGCGCGACCAGTACGAAGACCGCGTCGAGCGACTCCACGATGCGCTGGACACGGTCGAAATCGTCGAGGAGGATGACGAAACACCCGTCCAGCAGATATGGGCGATGTCCGGGCGGGACGCGATCGAAAATCGGACGGACCAACTCATCGAGGACGCGGCCGAGGAGGTCGTTCTCGTCGTGGGCGACGAGTCACTGCTGACCGAGGATCTCGTTGCCACCCTCAACGACGTCGGCAACGGAGTCGACCTTCTCATCGGCGCGCTGACGGAGTCGCTTCAAGAGCAGATCCAGACGGCCGTGCCGGACGCTACGACATTCATCTCTGGGTTAGAGTGGCTACACGGTGAGAATGCTACTGCAGACGAGACGGCAATCGGCCGGCTCCTTCTGGTCGACCGCTCGACGATCCTCGTGAGTTCGCTCATGCCCGACACCAAGGACGAACAAGCGATATTCGGCGAAGGATTCGGGAACGGGCTGGTCGTAATCGCCCGGCGACTCATGGCTCAGGGACTGTTGACCGCTCGTGACCCTAGGCCGTAATTCGCAAGCGAACGACCATCGGCTCTATAGTCACTCAGGGTGGCGGTGACTCGATTTCCGTTCCTGCCTATCGCACCATGCTGTATCTAGGAGATCGAGGGAGAGATATTCGCCGTTGTCGATGGTGACCACGCAGTTGGAGTAGATGAACGAGATTTGACCACCAATTCGAGGCCGTCCGTTGGACCGCAATTCGAACAAGGCATCGAGGGCATCCGGATCAAGCACGTCCGAAAGTGGGCGCAAGGAACGTGGGTCACGCCCTTCGATAGCGCTGACCGCACGTACCACGGCCGTGCTCACCGATTCATCCGCGCCGATCTCGTACTCCACACGAGCACCTCGTGCCGCGCGAAATTATATGGATCGTTTTTCACCCAAATAATCAAAACAATATAGGACGAAGAGACAAAGTTCGCGGTTCGCGATTTGTGGACGTCCTGTGAGGCGAAGTGTCCCCTGCTGAACTCATTCTCTGTATCCGTCACGCCGATTTTGACACATCTGTGACCTGCTTCGTTGGAACGTATGAGAACACAGGTGATCCCTATGAGCTACGCCGGTCGTCGTCGCATATATCGCATCCAGAACATCGCGAAGATCCCGAGCACCAGCCACTCGACGAAGATCATCACGTTCGAGATGGCGGCGCTCAGGTAGCCGACTACCTCGATTGCGTCAACGACGACCGGGGCGCTTGAAACGCTCACCGCTTGCGTCCGCAAGTAATAGGTTGAGTGTGACTCCCACCAGTCGTCGCCAGTGAATCGCGCCTGAACGATTGGGCTGTTGATCTCGACCGTCGCGGCACCGCTCGCGTTCGAGACCACAACCGGGACCGTTGCCCCGTCGACGTAGACCTCTCGTCCACCGATCGGACTGCCGTCCGTGTCGCTGAGGACGATTTCGGCAGTCCCTGCCGCGTCGTCGATCACTACGTCCAGCTCTGGCTCTTCGTAACGTGTGACCTGCTGGTTGGTCGTGACCGGCATTCCCCAGATGTCGACGGAACTGGCGGAAACTGATTCTCCGGTCACGTCGCCCGTACTCTTTAGCACCCCCGCGTACTGGTCGTACAGTGGAGTCGGGTTGGTATTCTCTGTCGCGACGATCGTGGCAGGGAGCGGCGTTGCCGCGACCGACCCGCTCTCTGTGACTCGGGTCGTCTCCCACCAGATACGACGGTCTGCTGGCTGGTCAGCGAGGACACTCACGTTCGCGGGACTCATCCGGTACCGCAGCATCGCCGGGTACCGCCCATTGTAGGAGTGTGATGCGGCGACCTCCGACGTCCCGCTCTCGCTTCGTTCCTCGACAGCAGTGTTCCGTGAGACCGAAAAGAACCGCCACGGAGCGGTCACGTACACCGTCTTATCGCCGACCTGGACCTCGACGTACTCCCAGCCGGCCGCGCCGGCGGCCAGCCCCTGTCGGCCAGTCCACTCGACCGAGACGACATCGTCACCGGGTCGGTCGTAGACGTGGACATCGACCGAGAGGTCGTCGCTGTTGACCGTCTCGATTGGGACCGACCGGGTGAGCGCCACCGACCGGTTTACCGTCCGAGTTCGATCCCACTCGGAACACTGAGCACTAGAGACTCCGTAGTGCTTCTCGAGTTCGACGTCGATCCGGAGTTCGGCGGTCATCGTGTGGGTACCGATGGGCAGCGGTCTCGGCTCGGACAGCGGCGAGGTGTAGTTCAGCGTCGTCCACGCTCCCGGACCCCACTGCTGCATGCTGATATTTCCTGCTGTGACGTTCACCACCTCGGCCTCGGTGTCTAGCAAGCGGTAGTCGGCCCACCGTGTGAGCGAGTAGGTGTTGTTCCCAATAGTGCAGGAACCGCTCTCGGTATGGTCCGACGGCACGTCGACCCGGTAGTCCCAGGGGACGTGCGTGTTCACCTGCCAGTTCTGGGTGACGTACCGGCCCCGATACCAGACACCCGGGGTGACGTCGATGAAGCCGACGTACACGTCTCGCACCAGATCGTGTGACCCGCTGCGCCACACGAGGGAGGTCGACGCACCGTCGACCGTCGGGAACACCTCTCTCCCGTTGTCTGTCGGCACTGCCGACGTACTTCGGGCAGCCGACTCGCTGGGCGCGAGTTCGGAATACTGGAGGAGTCCCTCGACGATATCGATCTTGCGGTCGACGATCGTCTGGTACTCGGCGGTATGGACCATCGCAGTCCCAGGGTTGGTAACCTCGAGTTCGCTCCCGTTCAGTTCGACCTCGGCGTCGTAGACGGGGTCCCACCAACCGTTCGGGTTGCGCACCTCGACAGTGTACTCGCCGTCGGTGTCAGTCGCCCGGCTCGGGTCGGCGTCGTAGAGCGGTAGGATGCGGAGCTCTCGTTGCCCCCACCTGGTGTTCCATTCCTCCAGCGTGTACCAGCGGTCCCGGTAGGGAATCGTGTAGTAGCCGGTGAGCCCGCTCTGGTACATATCCGACTCGTTGGCGATGACGAGCGCGTCACGCGGCCGGATGCTGTCCTCCCAGAGTTGGACGGGCTGAGTTACGACTGTCCGGTTGACGTCCCGAATGGTACCGTTGTCGTATTCGTACAGCTGGACCGTGCTCGATCCACGGGCCGGGTCGGGATCGTTGCTGGCCAGGACTCGAAACGTGTCGTCGTAAGTCCGATCGACGCCTGGCTCGGGGTCGGGAATCGTCAGTCCGCCACCGAACGCCGCTCCCGTTAGCGTGCTCGCGAGGAGTAGAACAAATACCCCGACGGTGACGAGCCGCGAGCACCGACCGGCGGCCCGACGGATCCGGACGCCGACCCGTCCTCGACGCGTTTCCGCCTGCCCCTGAGTTTGACCTCGTGATCGACGCCTCTGCGGATCACCCGAGGACATATCTCAAAAGGTCCAGAAACGTGTTCCATGCCGATCCGACGACGAACAATCCCCCGCCGGAGAGAGTGAGTCGTCGACCCCAGGCCCGCCGTTGGAGCCGATGACTCCCTAGCCAAGCCATCAGTCCGAGTAGGAGCAGACAGAGCCCGGCGTAGATGAACACCTGGGCAGTCCAATCCGGGAAGTCGACGAGTGCCCCGAAGTCGACACTGCTCGCGAGCACTGTCATCTCCCACTCACCAGCGAGTCCCCGTGATGGAACGTTCCTCACGACCGTCTCGGGTATCGCTCGTGTGAGGTACTCGGGGAGGGCGATTGGCCCGCTGACGGAAAGCAACTGCTCGGCGACCGCTCGAAGCATCGAGGACAGGCTAGACGTCGACCCGGGAGGATCGACCGTGCTGGTGACTTCGGCGATCCGGGCCGGGTGAATGAATGCGAGGAACGTGAAGAGTGGTCGGATCATGGCTGATATCGCGGTCCGGGGATAGCGAGATCGAGACTCACTGGGAACCGAACCGTCGGCTATACTGAGGATACACCACCGGGGACAAAGCGGCTCCAGAGTTGCGAGTGACGTACACGTACGCGTTGCGCACAGGTACGGCCCGCGCACAGTTGCGGAATACGTACTTCTGAAATTAACAAGCCTGTTGCCCGGCCAGAGAACGTGTGATGACCCATCATTTGACTGGAGGGGGACCGCCTCGCCAGACGCCGGTTGACGGCTCGACCCGACGGGTGTGCTCAAAGACGAGGTGGACCGATCTCGACATTACTCAGCGCTCATCGGTAGTCAGGGCGGAGGAGTCCGATGCCTGAGATCGAAATTCGCTTCGCCAGCGACCGGGAGTACGAACGACTCCGTCACATCCGGGAGAAGTACGGCGTCCAGTGGCGGGGCATGCTCATCCAGGGCGCGAAGCGACTGGAAGGCCATCGTCACACGAAGGCGTTGTCCCGAACTTCCCGGGAACGCAACGTCTCTCCTGACTGTACCGGGCGACCGACCGAGAACGACAACGCCAACGCCGATGTCGATGTCGACCGGGGGCGCTCCTCTGAATCCCGATGACCTCAACGCGTATCGAAGTCGACGACGATCAGTTCGCAGCCCTCGAAGCCATCCGCACACATCACGGCGTCAACTGGCGCGGCATGCTGATCCAGGGTGCCGAGCGTCTCGAGGCTGGCGTTGTATTCCCGAGCGAACACGAGTGCTCACAGTCGGATTCAGAGGAGGTAGCTTGAGATGCCCGACCCCGTGCCGGTCGCGAGCAACCTGCTGGAATCGAAGTTCCTCGGGTTCTCGGTTCGCCGCCTTCTGGAGTCGATGGCGATCCCGGTCGCCCCCTGTGCGATCCTCTACACCGTGGGGTTCCCGCTTCTGTTCACCTTCCCCTTGTTCATCGTGGGGATCGGCGTGGGGATACTCATCTTCGTGAAGACTCCACCCGGGCAGCGCCCGCTCCGGTACGCCCACGCGGTCTTTCGCCACCGTTCTGGGGAGAACGTCTACGTCTGGGCCCCCTCGAACTCGCTGGAGAACGACCTCGCGAGCGGGACTCGCCAAGACGACTGGCTGACCCAGCCGCCCAACCCTGACGTTACAACCCACCGTCCGCGGCATACTGGGGGCGCTGCAGCCACCGCCGATCGAGGAAGTGCCGACCGATCCGCCGGCCTTGACACCGGCGAGGAGGCTCGCTGATGTCGACTGGCGACCGCTCGACGCTCGATCTCGTGAACTTCGAGAACGTCCGCGACGGGGGCGTCGTCGAGACACCGACGGCCTACGCGATGCTCGTCGAGGTCGAACCCCGCGAGTGGCTCACCCTCTCCGAGGAACGGCGGTCGGGCGTCTACGTCTCGTTCCTGACGTTCCTCCGGGGCCTCCAGTTCCCGGTACAGTTCCTGACGATGACCACCGAGTTCGACGGCGAGCAGTACCTCGAACAGTTCGTCGGACCAGAGTCGCCGAGCACTCCGAGCGGGACAACCACGCCAGTGGCGGATCCTGATACGGCAGATTCCGATGCGACCGGTCCCAGTACGAACGACTCGCCGGAGGAAGTGTCGGCGACCGACGGCGGCGTTGCAACCGAAGCGAACTCCGACTCCGTGGCCGACTCGGCGGTACTCGAGTACGGTCGACTGGCCCACGCCGAGTGGCTGGACCGAACGCTGAGGATGGCGAACGTCCGCGATCGACGGTTCTTCGTCGCAGTCGCGGTCGACAAGGGAGAGGACGACGGCGAGGGCGGCAGACGATTCGACGGGATTCGCGACGCTCTCCCACTTCCCACGCGGTCCCGGTCGGTCGAGGCCGAGGAGTTCTATCTGGATGAGGTGTGGGCTCGCGCCCAGCGCGTCGCTTCCCAGTTGCCCCGGACCCGCGTGGAGGCGAACATCCTCGACTCCCGCGAGGCAGTGATGAACGTCCTCTATCGTGTGTACAGGGGACGGGAACCACCAGTTGCGTTCAACCAGGGCACGCTCGTTCGGGCCGCTGACGATGCGCTCACCGATGCTGCTGGCGACTCCCTTGACTTGGAGGACGTCTTCGAGGATGCCGACCGCCAGGAGGCAACCGCCGCCGAGGAGACTAACCCCGAGGTACGTCCCGAGACGGTCGGTGACCTTCCGTACGACGGGCGCGTCCAGGAGGAGTACGTGGAGACCGTCGACAGATCTCGTCTCCTCCAGTGGTACGTCCGCAACGTCGGGCCGATCGGACGAGGAGAACAGTACCACTCCCCGATGTCGGTCTATCTCGGGACCGGCGCGTTTGTCGTGAGCCTCGTTCTCGCGGTCGTCGCGCTCGGGCTCTTCCTCGGCAGTGCACAAAACCTCCCCATTGACGCGCCACCGGTAGTGGTGCGGGAACTTTCGTTCGGCCTCGCCGCGGGGAGTCTCCCGACGTTCCTGCTGAGTTTGGTCGTCTTGCTCCCGTCACGGCGGTTAGCGAAGGCCCTCGCCGTGCTCGGGACTGGTGTGACGGCTGCGGCCATCGCGCTGTTCGAGGCGGCATACCCAGCGCAGTGGAGCAGCACTCCGACGGGCCAGACGGCGGTCGTAGTGCCGGTGTACGCCGTTGGTCTGTTCGTCCTCGTCGTGGCCGTCGGCTTCGCCGTTCGCTCGCGACGGGCCGCGCTCGACCACGTAGAGGAGACGCCAGTGCGAGAGGAGCCCGCCCCATCCGAGGACATCACCTCCCGCCCAGAGGGGAGCGATGACTGAGGCATCTTGCCTGAAGCGGGACCGCGCTCGAACACTCTCCCCTGCTCTGAACACCCCTATTCGCTCATGATCCAACGATTCAAACACGCATTCGGAATTGACGGACCCGACGCCGGCGTCGAGTCCGTCCCGATCGACGACCTGTCCGGCGAGGAGACCCAGCACGCCATCGACTACCTGCACCTCCTCGACCGCGAGACCACCACCGAGAACATCGAGTGGGCGGCCTACCAGTTGCAGGCTGACGAGGTCGGCCTCGCGAACGCGATGGAGACGCTCGAGGAACGGGGCGAACTCGACAAGCGTCTCGTTGCCCCGCGACTCGTCGAGGACCACCCCCAGTTCCAGATCCGCGACGACACCGTCTCGCAGATCCTGACCGTCACCTCCCTGCCCCGGAAGGTGGGCCTCGGATGGCTCGTCCCGTTGACCCTCGCCGATGTCGACCTCCGGCTCACCTTCCATGTCCGTCCCCGGGAGCCGAAGGACGTTCGCCGCCAGCTCCAGAAGCGCTACACGCAGGCGGTCACCTCGCTCGCGCTCAAGCAGAAGCGCGGGCGGACCGACACCTACCAGGACCAACTCGACCGGGAGGACCTCGAACGCTTGCTCCAGCGGACTATCCGAGGTACCACCAAGCTGTACGATGTCGCGATCTACCTCGAACTGGTCGCGGACTCCCGAGACGACCTGGACGGGATGCTCGACCGGGTGGAAGCCATCCTCGCCGAGCAAGACGTCGAACTGAGCCCGGTCAAACACCAGCAACTCGACGCGATGGACGCCGTCGCGCCGGTCGTGACCGATCCGGTCGATAACACCCACCCGATCCAGCTCGAAGCGCTCGGGACGTTCTTCAACCTCGTCGAACCCTCCATCTACGACCCGAACGGCGTACTGTTGGGGTTCGACGATACCAAGCGTCCGGTCATCCTGAACCGGTACGCCTTGTCGGGCCACTCGATGGCGATCTCGGGGAAGACCGGGTCGGGCAAGAGCTACTTCCGGAAGCTGGAGATCTACCGTCGACTGCTCGCGGATCCGAACGTCCAGTGCATCCTGTTCGATCCCGCTGGTGACGACTATCCCCGGTTCGCAACCTCGCTCGGAGGCGAGGTGATCCGCTTCGGCGGAGACTACACGGTCAACCCGATGGACATCTCGCCGCCTGCGACGTCCGAACAGGAGACTGGCGACGACACGTATGCGCTAACGATTCGGTCGGTGATCGAGATGCTTCATACCCACTTCGACCAGCGTGACGGGATGTCTGCTGGCGAGGAGGGCGTGCTCATCCAGGCGGCGCATTACGCCTACATCTCGAAAGGGATCATCCTCGGCGACTTCGAGACCTATGACCAGGAGTCACCCACGCTCGATGACCTCATCCGCGGTGTCAACGTGATCGCTGCCGGCGGGCTCGAGGCGGCGCGGGAAGCAGAGGTTATCGACGAGGCCGAACTCGAACTGTTCCAGTCCTACGGGGTGACCGGTACTGAGAACGACGAAGAGCAGCCTGCCGGGGGGACGCCGCACGGTGGCGGAAGTATCTCGATCTCGGATACGATCGTCACGCCGACCGACCATCATCAGGAACTCGCGCGGAACCTCCAGCCGAAGTTCGAGTCGTTCAAACCGGGCGGTATCAACAACAATCTGAACGGCCAGACGAACCTGGACCTCTCCTCACGGCTGGTCGTGATGGATATGAGTTCGTTCGCGGATACTGGCGAGATGCCGCTGATTCTGCACGCCATGCTCTCGTGGGCTTACCTCGAAGCCAAGCGCTCGCCGTACAAGGTCGATGTCACGTTCGACGAGGCGCATTACCTGCTGGGGCGGCCCGCAGCCCGCGATCTGATCAACCTGTATATCCGCCACGCCCGGCACTACGAGGCCGGGCTGACGCTAATGAGCCAGACCTCTCATGAGTTCGTCCGGACGAACGAGCGCCGGGAGGTGTACGAGAACTGTGACGTGAAGTGCCTGTTCTACGCCGAGTCCGTCTCCGAGCAGACCCAGCAGTACTACGGGTTGTCGAGCGACGAGATCAGATTCATCCAGTCAGCCGCCCGCGGGCAAGACTCAGACTACTCGGAGTGTCTACTCGCGACCAGCGTCCACGGCCGGCGTCGTCTGGAGGTGCGAAGTGGCCCGTTCGAGCACCACGTCCTCGACGACGCGCTCGACCCGTGGGAGTGGCTGGCCGAGACGGAGGGCATCACCGGTGTGGATGCCCCGGGAGACGACGTACTACCGGCGGATATCGAGTTGACCGACCTTCCGCACGTGATGAACCGGGACATGGATCTCGAGATGGCGATGCGAGAGTCTCACGAGGACGGGATCAACGTCGCCATCGAGGGATTAGAGAACGATACTTCCGATGTGAATAACGGGGATAGCCCGGACGACAGCGACTACGACCACCCGCCGGATTCTGGGGAGGACAGCTGATGCGGGCCCGGCCCGACGGTGAGCCGTTCCCTTCCTGTCTCGTCTCCGCCAGGCGGCGGTCGCGACCGACGGCGGGTGAGCGTCGTGGGTGACCTGCTGGACTTCGGCTGGCTGCCGGACGCAATCGTCCGGGCGATCTTCGAGTTCATCCGTAACCTGCTGGTCGGGGCGATCAACGCGATGTTCAACTTCGGGTTGAAGCCGCTGATCACGATCAACCCGGGCATCCTGACCGACGCTCAGTTCGTCGCCGCCTGGGACGACGTCTTCGAGTTGTCGATCGCCCTGCTGCCGATCCTCATTGCGGCCGGGCTGATCGTGATGCCGTTCAGCGAGGATCGAGAGGCGTCGCTCTGGCAGATGGTCGCCCGGATCGTCGCGGTCATCGTCTTCATCGCCATCTCGAAGCCACTGTTTGCGTTCATGATCGAGGCTTCGAACGGCGTAACGACCGCTCTCGCCCCGGCGACGTTCAAAATGACGTTCGATGCTGACCTCGGTGGCAGCTGGGGCTCGACCCTTGGAATGGGGGTTCAACTGATCGCGCTGTTGGTTGCAGTTCCGTTGATGTTGATCGCGACTATCCTCGCGACGCTCCTGCTGGCGCTCCGGCAGTTTCTGGTGGTGACGGTGGCGCTCGGTGCACCGTTCTTCGCCGTCCTCTGGTACGCCAACTGGGGGCCGATGAAGTCGGTGAGCAAGTTCGCTGCAACGTGGTTGAGGATGGGTATCTACGGCCTGCTGGTCGGGCCGATTATTGCGCTGGTGATGCGGGTGTTCGACGTGATCGCGACCGGTGGAATCACTGCCTCTGGAGGTGACGCTATCGCATCGTTTTACATCGCGTCGGCGCTGGCACTGATGTTCCCGATCATCCTGTTCGTGGTGATCTGGAAGACCATCGGCTGGGCCGGCCAGCCCCTCGGCGTCGACGCCGCGTTCACCACGACCGTAGCCGCCGCGATTGCCGCCACAGGGGTCGGGGCGGTTGCCGTTGGTGCCGGTGCAGGGTCTGGCGCTGTGAGTAGTGCCTCGAAGTCCTCTGCCGCCGGTGCGAGCGGGGGCGGAGGGTCGAGTGGCGGAGGCAGTGGCTCCAGCGGGGGCTCTGCTGGGAGCAGTAGTGGATCTTCAGGTGGGACGGCGACCGATCCCTCCGCAGGGACCTCCAACTCAAGCGTCGGTGGGACGATGCGGAACAGCATATCGGACGCTCTTAGTACGCGTGAGCCACCTGTTGAGGACAAGGTCAACCCTGCATCTGGCCCATTCAGCAAAGCGAAGGATTACGCTGGAGGAAAAGTCACAGGGATTCCAGGGGTCCAGACGGCTAGCTCGCAGGCTAGCCGAGCCAGAAGCACGGCGAAAGGACTGGGATCGAAAACAAAGAGTGCAGGGGTGGCCGGGGCCCGGAAAGCAGTGGGGGCCCAGAGTATTGACGCCCACCGAAAGACAATCGCTGAGAACCTGAGCACAGCTGATGAGGCCGACGCAAACCGCGAATTCCTCACGGAAGCGTACCAAAACGGCGAGTTCGATGTTGCGGAGGCCGCCGACCGCGGCATCTTGACCGACTCCGAGCAACCTGCAGAAGGTGTTTCTACGGTCACTCCCGACACCGAAGGGAGAGTGACATACGCTACCAGCGAGGGCGGAGAAGCGACAGTCAGTCTCAACGACAGAGCTCAGCATCTCGGGGGGCAGGCGCACACGCTCAGAGAGGGGGCTTCGAAGTCGGCCCGGAGCGTGAAACGGATCAGAACCGCTCAGACCGCCGCAAAGACTCCCGGTCGAGCAGCCGTTTCGACCGGCCGAGCCGGCAAGCAGATCGGGAAAGCTGGTGTTCAGACCGGGAAGGCAAGCGGGGTCGTCTTCGCCGGCGCAATGACGCGAAGCCCATACGCAGCCTACCAGATCGGCAAGCGTGGCGGGAAACATCTTATTGGTCCCGGAGACAGTCCCCAGCCAGACGACTCGTCGGGCGAGGCCGATATCGACTGGGCAACCCAACGTGACGGCCCTGGACAGGCCACTGAGCCGCCGTGGGACGACGACGGAGGTGAGGCCTCCGAGACGGTATGAGTCGGTCTGAACCGAGCTCGAGGCGAGAAGTTATATTTCAGTACCGGCATGAATCGTACGTAGACCATCGTGAGCGCATCTTTCGACGCCGTTTTCGATGGCCGTTCCACCTCACGGCTCGCATGACCACACTCTCTGGCGCGGCTCAACCGTGCCGACTGCCACGCTCGCACCCTCGCGAACTTCCTGAGACTTCAGTTCGTGTGATTCGATGAATCTCCTCAATACCTTGTTCGCTGTCGTTTCCTTCATCGGGTTCTTTGCGGCTGTGGAGTACGTGACCTACCGAGTCATGGAGCGAGAGCACCGAAAGAGAAACATCTATCGGCTGTTCTTTGCGTTCGCGTGGACAGCACTGGCGCTCGCTCACATGTGGGTGGTCGCACCTCTTCTCAATTTGCCGCCGACCGCTACGATCGGACTGGGCTTTGGTCTCCTATTTGTGTTTATTGCAGGAGGTCTCGGTATTCCGGGCCTGAGGGCGATAGCGGAGGTCGGACTGTATCCTTTCGCCCAGGTGTATGAGCTATTCGTGGTACTGTTGCTCCTCGCTGAGGGGGTGACGCTA
Source organism: Haloarculaceae archaeon H-GB1-1 (assembly GCA_029688825.1). Classification (GTDB taxonomy): domain Archaea; phylum Halobacteriota; class Halobacteria; order Halobacteriales; family Haloarculaceae; genus JARUKX01. Next base: position 184,181 of record JARUKX010000002.1, read on the forward strand.
GCTGCATCCTTTATCCAGGTACTACAGTTTAGTTTCCTAACAGGGATTGGCCCAACCGATCCACAACTGCAGGCAACACTTGGGCTAGGAATCGCAGCCTCATTCGTCGGACTGACCTTCTACGATCCTCGAGGGGAGAACGGCTACTACTACGTCGCCGGACACAACCTGCCCGGCCCCGAGATAGATTCAGAGGCGATCAAGCAAATGATGGAGAATAGACACTCAGATACGGGCGAGTCCCTCGATCAAGAGGTTACCTCGTCCGGTACTGAGGATATGGAGGATAGGAGTCGCTGTTCGGAGACCTCACGAACACTGGCGAAAGCTTCGGGCGATTCGGAATTCGAATACAACTGGACGCAATCGAACGTCGGCTTCGACGATATCGGCGGCTACTACGAGGTCAAAGAGCGACTCGCCGAGGAAGTTCTCCAGCCGGTTCGAGCGACTGCACGCGGCGACGACCGCTACGACCGCTTCGGGATCGAACCTTCCCAAGGAATCCTCTTCCACGGGCCTCCGGGGACTGGAAAAACCCTGTTTGCCCGCGCACTCGCCGGCGAGCTCGGCATCCCGTTCGTGGAACTCGGACCGGCAGATGTGACCAGCAAGTGGATCAACGAGGGTCCTCAACGGGTGCGTCAGCTGTTCGAGGAGGCAGCGTCGGTCGGCTCCTGTATAATATTCCTCGATGAGGCCGAACACCTCTTCGGCGGTCGTGACGTCGGAGCTGGAGGGGCTCACGCCGAGGACCGGAAGATCACCAGCGAACTTCTTGTCCACCTCACCGCCGAGGACCGAACGGCGATCGTTATCGGGGCGACGAATCGCTCGGAGGATATCGACCCCGCGATTCTCCGCCCAGGGCGGCTCGCGACGCACGTCGAGATCGGACTTCCTAGTGAGGAGAGCAGACACGCAATACTTCAGGCGAAACTGGAGGGCGTGCCACACGACCTCACTGGTGTTCAGCTGGCGATTCTGGCGAGTCACACCGACGGCTGCAGCGGCGCCGACATCGAGGAGTTGGTTACAGATGCGAAGCGCCGAGCGGCGAGACGCGACGCCGATGCGGTCTCGTTCGAGGACTTTCCGGCGGTCAAGGAGTTCGGGACGGGCTCGGACGATACCGATCCTAACGCAATCTTGGATGTCGATTCGGGTGATCAGAACTCGATTAGGCCGTCAACAGAGGATCACGAAGATGACTCCGCAGTCGGATTCCAGTGAGTGACGCAGGTCGAGCGAGCAGCGTGGAATTACCGAACGTTACCCCACAGAGTAATGAGGATCCCGCTACGTGGGGTAACTATGTCTGAGGAGTCATCGGGAAAGCCACCGGCGCCGGACCTCCCGAAGTATCTCCGTGAGCCACTCGAAAAGCAGTCGCCAGAGCGATTGGAGACAGTCGCGACATATGCACAGGAGCTCGCCGACTGGAAGCGACAGGAGCGCCAGGATGAGCTTGAACGGCGTCGTGCCGAAGAAGAAGTCGACGAAGAACAACTCGCAGAGCTTAAAGACCGGGAAGTCTCGACCGATCCTGAAGACTATGAGGATGTCCCTGCCAGCGGCGCGTACATCACGGTCAAGACGACCAAACAGACCGATCAGAAAAAATACAAGTACTACTACTGGCAATGGCGGGAGGGCGATTCATGGAAGAACGAGTACATTGCGCCAGTGAATCCACAACAGTAGGGTGACTCCTGAGGTGAAAGGTTGATCGAATCCTCGTCTGCGGTTCACCGCACTAGCAATCAATGAGTTATTCCTCGGCGATCGTTCTGAATGTCGTTAAATTCACTTCTCGTGTTCCATTGAGCGTTCGTCGGATGTCTTTCCGATCCCACCCGAGCGGTGAAAGGATGCTTCCGAGGGCTCGAACCAGTTGGGCCTCATAATATGACGGATCGTACGTCTGGATGCTCTCGTGAGCGAGAGCGACACGGTCCCGCGCGGTTTCCTCATTGTCGACGACAACGTATTTGATGTCCTGTCCTGGATGGATAGCGAGGTTCTGATTACGAGCACGCTTCAAGGCTGCCACATTCTGAGTAGTCTGCGTGTAGCAGTCGAGCGGTTTGGTAACCCGATTCCGTTCGACAAGTTCCTCTACAGGCACCTCTCCCGCATGAAGTCTCTCAATTGCCTTTTTGAGATAGCGGATAACGGCCTCCGGTGACCGGGTCGCATCGAACCGTTCGAGACACGACCGTTGAACGTCCTCGATGTACGGCGGGGTCGACCGCTGTCGAGCTTCGATACCTCGAATCTTGAACTTGTCTTCGCCGGCGACCTTCCCGAAGTACTTCGTCAACGCGCCGGCGTCGCTCTCGCGCTGCGGCACGAACGCCACCCAGTCGTAGTGAGCTTCGTGTTCGAGCCGAATCTCGACGCGCTCGGTGATCGCCGTCGCGAGCGTCTCGAGGTCCTCGCGGTTCTCGTCGTTGACGTCGGGGTCCGGGGTCACCCAGATGGAGTCGATGATGCCGTGAACGACCCGCCAACCACCGGCTTCCAGCCGCTGCTTCGCCGTCAGCAGAATCTCGCGAGCGAACGCATTGATTGCCTCGTGGCACTCGATGCGGCCGAACTTCGCGTTGCTGAATCCCTGATAGCCAAAGCAGGCAACCAGGATCCACTTCAGCGCTCCCGACCGCCCCTCGAGCTCCGTCAGTCGATCCTCGTTGGGGTCGTCCCGTTCCTTCTCGCGACGGATGGCCGCCTTGATCTCGTCGCGCGCGTCGATGATCGGCTGTAGCACGTCGACGAGGTAGCCCCGGTCGTCGCAGGTCGAGTACCCGAGCCCGGGGACGTCGTCGCGGTCGCTGTGGCAGTCACACCGGATGACGTCCGGCGAGACGTTCCGGGTACAGATGATGTTGGGATACAACGAGGAGAAGTCGAGTTCGTGGACGTTCTCGTGGAGGCCGACCTCGGGCGCGAAGATGAAGCCGCCACGGTCGGCGTCGTGGAGCGTTCCCATCGGCTTGTAGAACTCGTGGCGCCAGGAGTTCCACGGGACGAGGACGCCGCGGTCGTGGGCCTCACAGATCTGGATCGCAGTGAGGACGTTCCCGATCGACGCCCAGGCGAGTTCCTGGACGGGCTTTTTCGAGCGCGATACGAGATCGAGGACGCCGTCGAGGTTCGTCTCCCCGTAGAAGAACGTGTTCGACTCGTCGATGATCGCCCGGCCGGGCACGTTGTACCGCGCCGGGGAGTGACCGACACGACCGTAGCTCGAGTATGTCGACCGGCTCGCAAGCTGCTGGTAGTCGACGTCCGGCCACCGACTCAGCGAGAAGTCGTCGACGCCGGCGTCCGTCGCCATCTCGTGAAGGGTCGGGACGATCTCACTCGTCGAGCAGACCAGGACGTCCGGATCATGTGCGTCGAGCGCCCCTTGGACGGCGGTCAAGATATCCGTCGGCGAGCCGGTGACGGTGTCGCCGGCGACGGTCAACTCTTCATAGACGTCGCTGCTCGTTTCGGTCACCGGAACGCTGAGCCGGAGCGTCGACAGCTCGCTCGCCGGCGTCGGATCGGCGCCGGTCTCCAGACAGTATCGGAACTCGCGCTCGATCTCTTGGACCTCCTCGCGGGTGACCACCTCGACGGGCTACGCGTCGTCCACCACAGACCCGCGCATGGGTTCGAGTACGAGACGGTCGAGAAGGCCCTCTGGCCGATCGAACCGGATGCTGCTGACGAGGATGTTCCTCGGGTGCCCGTTCACTCGTCCGAGGACCAGGAAGCGTTCGTGCGGCACCTCGTCACCGAGCGCTTCCTCGTAGATCTCTACGATGCCGTCTTGCACTCTTCGGCGAGCGAGCAGCTCGCCCGAATCTGCACGATGCGTTTGGCCGTCGATAACGTCCAAGACCGCGAGGGCGACCTGCGCCAAGAGCTACAACGGACCCGAAGACACGCCGAGACACAGGCACTCCTGCAGGTGATCAGCGGGTTCGAAGCGAGGGAAGAGTCCTCAGACGGTTGATCAACAGCGAGGAATGCGGGGCGGCCTACCATGCCGCGTGTATGGATGCCCGCGAGGAAGACCCTGTCCGCGGTGTGCGACTGTTCGAGAGCCGCCCGCGACGTCTCGACGTACCACTCGAACGGTGCGGTGAGCGGCCACGCCGGGGCGTCGTCCTCGTTGGTCGTGCCGTCCCCGCTCATGCAAGTGGGCCGTCCACCCGCCGTCAACGGGGTCGTCGATGACGCGCTCCCACTCGTCGAGTTGCCTGTACTCGTCGACGACGGTTTCGACGACCGATTCGACCTCGTCGTAGTCAGTGACGTCGCAGTGTTCGAAGCCACAGTCGAGTTCCTCGGCGACGCTCGTGCCGTGTCGTCGTCTCGTCGACCGGTACCGTCGGCCCCGGATTCGGGGCCCGGTTGCAATCGTCACGTAGATCGGCATCGGTCTCGTCGTGCGACGGTGGTGGCCACCGGGTACGTCACACGGCCGTCTCAGGTCGGCTTCGACGTCGGGACCGGTCCGCTTCAGGCGGCCCCACGAGCCGGTGACGCGCTCAGGTAAGCGTCTCCCCTCTGGTCTCTCGGCCGAACGTGATCAGGGCGATGCCGATGACGAACAAGAGCGTCGCGACCGGTGCGAGTGCGACGAGATACCCGAACTCGGCGAGGGTACCGAACACGATGGGGCCGGCCGTCGCTGCGACCTTTCCGATCGAACCGGTGAATCCCAGACCGGTCGAACGGACCTTCGTCGGGAATATCTCGGAGGTGTAGGCGTACAGCACGGCCCACGCGCCGAACAGCGCGAAGCCCATGGCGTACAGACCGACCCGGAACAGGAGTTCGTTCCCGCTGACGCTCGTCCCGCTGGAGATGACGGCCGCGAACAGGAAGGTCGCCCCACCGCTGAGCAGGAGGTAGATTCCGAGCGTCCACTTCCGGCCGATGGCCTCGATGAGATACGCGGCGAGCAACTGCCCGGTCAACTGGAACACGGCGACGACGAAGAGGTAGCGATACAGGCTCCCGACGTAGCCGGCGGCTTCGACGGTGTTCGGGAGCCACGTGAAGATGCCGTAGTATGCGAGATTGAGGCCGAACCACAGGCTCGTCATCAGTATCGTCGTCCCGCGGAGGTCCCCATCGAACAGCCGCCTGAAGCCCACGTCAGGCGTGTCCGAGACCGCCAGTTCGGACGGAATCGACTCCGGGTCGCCGTCGTTCGACGACGCCAGCGACGCGAGTCCCGAGGCCGCGGCGTCCATCTTTCCAGATTCGGCCAGGTAGTACGGCGATTCGGGCATGTAATAGACCACGACGGCGAAGATCACCGGAAAGAGTCCGAGCGCGAAGAAGACTCGCCAGGGTGCGACGCCCAGAATGGCCCCGTCAGCGCCGAGTTTCGAGAAGACGACCCACGCGAGGACGACGGTCACGAGACTCCCGACCGAGAAGAACGCTTCCAGCAAGGTGATGAACCGGCCGCGGCTGTCGGTCGGCAGGTACTCCGTGAGATACGACACGCCGGCGACGAGCGACCCGCCCAGGCCGATGCCCGTCAGGAAGCGGAAGGCGACGGCGCTGTACAGGCCGGTCGCGAGCGCGGTCGCGGCGGTGAAGACCGAGAACATGACGATGGTCGCGATCATCGTTCCCTTCCGTCCGAACTGGTCCGCGTAGCGGCCGCCGAGGGTGTTTCCGACGATCATCCCGAACAGGCTCGCGCTCCCGAGGACGCCGGCCGTGAACCCCGAGAGGTTCCAGACGTCGATGAGCGTCGGAAGCACGAACGAGATTCCGAGGACGGCGACGCCCTGGGCCGCCCAGAAACCACCCATCGTGGCTATCAGCATCCAGTGAAACCGCCCGACTGGTATCCGGTCGACGACTTCTCCGACCGTTTCCTGGCCATCACTCATGTGCCATCTCTCCAAGTCTATAACAGATTATTTCTTCGGTACCGAGGGATTTACGCACTGTCGGGACCAGTCCTCCGACGAACCAGAACAGCCCGTTGACGTGACGGAGATTTGGTCGATACTGAGATGAACGCCGAGAACTGGGCTGTGCTCGCTGTAGCCCCGGTGGGCCCGCCGCATACTGGACGCGTGACCTCGATGAACATCTCGTGAGCGAGTAGGGATCGGCCGAGATTGGCTCACATCGCACACACGAAAACGGCTAAATGCGTTGGCTCACAATGTACACATCATGAGCTCCGATAAGAAGCGCGTGCAGTTTCGGGCCCCCAATCGGCTCATCGACCGGGCCGACGCACTGGCCGCAGTCCTCGGAGAAGACCGGACAGACGTCCTCGTGACCGCGCTTCGTGAGTACCTCCAGGACGCCGCTCACGACGACGCACTCACCCAGGAGATCGCCGCCGCCTATTACGACGACGAGATCACCTTCGAGCAGCTCAAAGCGCTCGTCGGCGCCGAGGAGGCGGCAAACCTCCGAGTGTTGAAACAGCAGTTGAACGAGGATTTCATCGACGAGGTCGCCGACGCATAGATGTCGCGGCTTATCGCAGACGCCTCCGCCCTCGTAAGTCTCGGGATCGTTACCGACGACGACCCCGATCCACTCGCACTCTGTCTCTCTCGGTACGACGTCGTCGTCCCTACGGCGGTCATCGATGAACTCCGAGAGATTGCCTCGTACGACGACGTCCATGGACACGCTGCGTCCGCCGTACTCGACCGAGTTGATTCGTTCACGACGCAGTCGGCCGACCTCGATGCCGAATTTCCGCTCGATGACGGTGAAAACGCGGCGGTCACCCTCGCGAACGATCTCGGGGCTGCGCTCTTCCTCTGTAACGAGTTCAACCAACTTGGCTTGATCCACGCCTCACTCGCTGATACCCGGCTCGTCACGACACCGACGCTGCTCTCGGTTCTCGTTCGAACTGAACACCTAGCAGCAGCTGAAGCGCGGCTGCTCCTCGATGAGATGAGCGACGCTCGTAGCTGGGGCGCGAACAGTTACGTGCAGCGAGCCCGCTCGTTGCTCGAAGAGCCCTGACACCGAGGCTGTCGCCTCTCGTTCTCAGTCGAGTTCCGTACCCATCTGTGGAAGCAGGTATCGGGCCCGACTCTATCATCTCCGTGGCGAATACCTTCGGGGCTCCGCTCGAAGATCAATCGGTCCCATCCTTTTCGGGCGTGAACGCCCAGCCGTCGTCTCCGCCACGGATCGACGATATCCAACGAGACGACGCCGGCCAGCACAGCAGGTCCGCGCGTGAATGCAGCGTCCTGTATCCAGTCCCGGAACGAGGTTCCAGCGCGATCAAACACGCCACTCTCGTTGGTATACGGCTCGATATCCGTCCTCCAACCGCCGTCAACGAGCACGTTCCGGCCTGTATCCTCGCATCTGTGCTTCTACCCTACAGTCCTGGCGTCCAGGCGCACTCACCGAGCACAGCCGATGGATGTCGCTACCAGCGTAATTAGATGAACTCGGAGTTCTGCGGGCCGTTCGTGACGTGGACCTCGAACGGCTGGGTACTGACATCGTCCTGCTCGACCAGGTGCCAGTAGGTCTCGGCCATCTCGTCGGGATCGAGGAACGTCTCGTCGTCGCGGTCGGGCAACCGGTCACGAACGCCCGGCGTGTCGATCTGACCGTCGATGACGACGTGGGCGACGTGAACCCCCTCGGGGCCGAACTCCTGTGCCATGTCCATCGCCATTCCCCGGGCGGCGAACTTCGCTGCCGTAAAGCCGATTGCGCCGCCGAGGCTTCGCACCGCTGAAGTCGCACCCGTGAAGATGACCGTCCCACCGCCCGTCTCGAGCATATCGTCGACCGCTTCCTGCGAACAGACGAACGCACCGCGACCGTTGACCGCCCACGCGTGTTCGAATTCCTCGACATCCACGTCCATGAGCCCCTTCCACGAGGCGGCACTGGCGTGATTCACGAGGACGTCGACCGAGCCGAACGCATCGCGAACCGTCTCGAATCCGTCGCGGATTTGATCGACATCGGCGAGGTCGGTCTGGACAGCAAGCCCCTCACCAGGATCGGGAAGATCGGCCGCGAGCTCCTGGATGTAGTCGGCCGAGCGGGCGAACAGTGCGACCCGACAGCCCTCCGCTGCGAATTTTCGCGCGAGCGATTCACCGAGTCCCGGACCGACACCAGCAATGACTGCTGTACGTGTCATACCCCGGCCTACGATTCGGATCGGCAAAGCAGTGATGACGGAGCTCTCACGGGTCGATCGAGAGGCTGTCAGCGAGCGCTATTCCACCCTGCCGTCCCTCCAGCAATCCGGGATTCGCCCATCTAATCACGGGATCGATCCCCGAGAAACGGTCCCCGGAACTCGTTCGGACCAGTTTTTATTGGCGCTCGAATAAAATATGTTCTCGATGCTCGAACCTGGCGACACTGCACCGATGTTCTCCGCGACCCGTGGCACGAGTGATCACGAATCGTTCGAACTCGGGGATTCGATAGGCGACGGCCCTGTCGTCCTTGCGTTCTTCCCGGGCGCTTTCACGCCGCCCTGTACGAACGAGATGGTCGCTCTCCAGGAGCGACTCGACGAATTTCAGGACGCCGGAGCCACGGTTCTCGGGGTGAGTGCTGACTCGCCGTTCTCTCAAGGTGCGTTCCGAGAGGAACACGGTATCGAATTCGACCTCGTCAGCGACATGGCGGGCGAAGCAATCCGGGAATTTGACCTCGAAATCGACATCGGAGATCTCGGGCTGTACGGGATCGCGAACAGAGCGGTGTTCGTTCTCGACGAGGACGCTACGGTCACGTATAGCTGGGTCGCAGACGATCCGACGAACGAACCCGACTACGAGGAACTGCTCGACGCCGTCCGAAGTGCATAGGGTACGAGACAGCCGAATATCTCCGCATCTCTTTCGCTCACATATTCCCGTCGATTCCGTTGAAACGTGGGAATCCTCTTGTGACGGGGTACCTCGAGACTGTCGAGGCGAACCGGTTCGGACGAATTTACTCGACCGTGCACGACCATCGAGAGACCGTGCAACCGCTGTCAGCTACAGTCACTCATCTTGGACCCGGTCTTGGGGCTCTCTGTGCCATCGCTGGCTTCGCTCTTTACGGGATCGAAGGCGGCATCCTGGGAGGTCTCGTCGGGTATTTCCTCGGCAAAACGATACAGAGTATACGCTGGACACTTCTCGGTGACTCGTAACTCGTCGTCCATTCTGCCACTCGGTTTCAGCACGACAGGCCGCACTGTCACTCCACGACGTAGGACTGGTGAGACCCGCGAGAGCGGACGTCAACGAAGTGATTTTCGGTTAGTTAGGGATCTCGTGGCGGCTTCCGGGCCTCGATAGTGGCCGAGACGAGGTAGTCACCGAGGTCGCGATCGGCGTCCCAATCACTGATGAACTCGGTGCTCTCGTCCTTGGGCGCGATATCGATCGCTTCGAAGCCGGCACTGTCGAGCATCGCTTCGATATCCGCTACGGTCGACGCACCGGCGACGCAGCCAGTGAGCGAGTCCGGGTCCATCCTGACGTCGTCGGGGAACGGCGCGGTTTGGACGACGTCCGAGATGGCGACGCGCCCACCGGACCTGAGGACACGATAGGCGTCTTCGAACACGAGCTGTTTTTTGGGGGCGAGATTGACGACGCAGTTCGAGATGACGACGTCGACGGTCTCATCGGCGACGGGGAGGTGACTGATCTCGCCGAGGCGAAACTCGACGTTGTCGGCGTCGTTCTTCGCGACGTTCTCCCTCGCTTTCGAGACCATTTCTGGTGTCATGTCGACACCGATGACGCGGCCGTCCGGACAGACCTCCTGTGCAGCGAGGAAGCAGTCGAAGCCCGCACCTGAGCCGAGGTCGAGCACCGTCTCACCGGGCGCCATCTCGGCGAATGCCGTCGGGTTGCCACACCCGAGGCCGAGGTCTGCACCGTCGGCAATCGACGCGATATCGTCCGTATCGTACCCGAGGCGTTCGCTCCCCGTCGCGTCTTCGGTGCCGTCACAGCATCCGCCATCGTCGGCGACATCGCTGCCGGCGTCGCCACAGCAGTCCTGACCGTCCGTAGCGATGGTCCCGTAGCGTTCGCGCACCATCTTCCGAGTCTCCTCGGGGTCGCGATCACCGGCCACCGTCTCAGTATCGTTACTCATGGGTCCCTCGCAGGTCGTCGAGCGTTTCGAGGAGGGCTGCAGTCGTCTCAGTCGGTTCATAGTACCGCCAGGACCCCTCTTTACGGCGCGTGACCAGTCCTGCGGTGTACAAGCGGGAAAGCGCCTGGCTGACGGCGCTCTGGCTGACTCCGACTGCGGCTTCGAGATCGCAGACGCAGACGCCATCGTCGGCGTTCGCGGTGCGACGAAGCAGTTCGTATCGCGTGTCGTTCCCCATCGCGGTCAGTAGTTGGAGGTCCGTCGCCATGGCGTCCGAGTCGATGTCTCCGGGCGGTGTACAGCAGGTGTCGGTCCCTTCCGCGGTTTCATCGGTGATTGTACTCTCTACCATATCAGCTGTAGCTTATACAAGCAGATACTAATATATTTTGCCTGGGACGACCCCGCGCAACGGTGGAATCAGCGTGACCCCTCGTTACGGCCTCTATCGCGCGCTTTGACTCCACTCAGTACGCTAGAAGGAGGAGCGAGATGCCGATGACGGAACTCATCCAGCAGACGCACCGGTCGACGTCGATGGCCACCGCAGTCTCGAGCGAGGACGACTGATAGCGACTGCTGTCAGTCAGCACCGGCCGTCAACCATCCCTGTCGGTGAATCGTTACAGCAGTCACTACGATATTGCCGCCTGTACGCCCATGTCGGTCGTGTTGCGGACTTACCAGTAGTTTAACTAGCCAACGGGAGTTCCACCACAAATACTGCGCCATCGGGATGGTTGTCGTCAGTCTTCCTCCGACTGCTTGTGGTGTCTACCGACTCTACCCTGTCCTCAACCCACACGTTTCCGCCATAACTATCCACCAGTGTCTGAACTAGGTACAGACCGATTCCCGTCCCCTGACTTTCGAGGCCTTTCTCGCCCCTGCCGAAAATATCGTCTTTGACATCGTCCGAGACACCGGGGCCGTTGTCGGCGATGGAAACAAGCGCTGTATCGTCACGTTTCGTCACAGAGACAGTCACAGTCGGTGTGTCCTTGTCGTTGTGTTGGATCGCGTTTTTCAGCAAATTGCGGAAGACTGAATCCAACATATCGTCGGCACATACTGCAACATTCGGGATACCGCCATCGACAGTGATAAGCGCCTCAGGGTATGCTGACCTGATCTCGTCAAGTTCGGTCTCGAGTGCATGTCGCAACCTCACTGAATGTTGGTTTTCGTCCGTTGAAACCATCACATCGGCCATTTCACGAGCTGTCTTGGTGAGTTCGACTGCGTTTTCGCTACTTTCGAGAACTTTTGTGAGGAACTCGCGTCCCGCGTCGTCAACGTGGTCGGTCAGTAATTCCCCGTACGCTAATACGAGTTGGAGATCGTTTCGGATGTCGTGTCGAACAACCTGATTGAGGAGATCGAGATTATCGCGCTGTGTCTCTAACTGTTGTTCGTACTCTTTTCGTTCCGTGATATTCTGGACAGCGCCGTCGTAGACGGTGTCTCCGTTCACTTCCCTTGTAATTGCCGTCACCGCTGCCCACAGTTGTTCTCCCGAGAGTGTTTCGAGCTTAAGCTCCTCGCTTTTTATGACGCCCTGCTCAAGAAGCATATCACTAAATCGTTTCCGGTCAGCTGGGTCGACATACAGCTCGTCGACTGTACGGTTCAGAAGATCATCCTTCGACTCGGCATCGAAGATATCAACCATCGCGTCGTTCAACAACGTGAACTCTCCGCTCGGACCGGAGGTGTTCTGGTAGACACCAATCGGGAGGTTTTCGACGAGACGCTCGTAACGTTCGAGCGCTCGTTCCCGCTCTTTGCGCTCAGTTATGTCCTGAAAGATACCGCGTACCAATTCTGTGTCGCCGTTTTCGTCGGTGATGACCTCGCCACGAGCCCGAACGTCCCGCGTTTTCCCGTCAGTCCGAACCAACGTGAGATCGACGTCGTACCACTTCCCATCTTCGATTGCCCCTTCAACCGCGCTTCTGATCGCTTCGCGGTCCTCGGGGTGGTAAAAGTCGATAGCTTCCTCCAGAGTCGGTTCGTGTGTCTCGTCCACGCCATGGATCTGACGAACGCCGTCAGACCACATTAGTTCCTCAGAGCTTGGATTGTATTCCCACACACCGATATCCGCGATGTCTTGAACGCGATCGAACAGGAACTCCTGACGTTCGAGTTCTCGCTCGTGGGCTTTTCGGTCGGTGATGTCACGATAGAGCCAGAGGTTGCCAGCCCCAGTTGGCAGTTGATACGGGACGTAACTCCGTGCCAGCGTTCGACCGTCTGCGACGTCGAGTTCCTCGTCCAGGACTGGCTCACGACGGTTGAGTAGTTCCTCAATACGGTCTATGAACGCACCGGAATCCTCGAAAAGCTCCTTGATTTCCTGATTCGCTCGTCCACAGTCGCGTCCAACGAACTCATCAGACCTGTTCGGTACACCAATTATGTCACATAGTGCGTGGTTTGCAGCTATGATTTCGCGGTCACCGTCTTCTGCCAACACTCCGACCGGCAGGTTCTCCAGAAGCGTCGAGAGGACCGTATTGGTTCGTGTCAGTTCCTGTTCGCGTTCCTTCCGTTCGCTGATGTCCCGACTCAGCGCTATGAAGCGTTCGTTACCGCCGAGTTCGATTTTGTTCAGCCAGACCTCTACTGGGAACGTCGACCCATTATTTCGTCGGTGTGTACCTTCCACTTTCTGCCTGTCTCCGACTACCATATCGTCCCAACTGCGCAACAGTTCTTCCCGACTGAACCCGACCTCGAAGTCTGCAATATTCATCGAGCGAAGTTGGTCACGCGAGTAGCCGAGGTCTGCAACGAGTTGATCGTTCACGTCGATGACCTCGCCGTCATTGTCGTGAACGGAGATGGCATCCGGTGATTCGTCGAAGAGAACACGCAGTCGTTCGCGGCTCTGCTTGAGCTCCGTTTCACGCTGCTTGCGACTGGTAATATCTCGTGCGACGCCGATTATCCCAGTTTCCCCCGTTTCGTATTCGACACGGTTGAGTCGAACCGCCAACCAGATCTCACCGAACCCATCGGTATCGACCTGTAACTCCACGTCTACGTCCTCGACGTCGCCGCGCAGAAGTGCTCGCGCTTGCTCCGTATATCGAGACCCAGATTCATCCCTCGATAGCTGATCAACGAGGCGCTGGGCTGGTGCATCCAGCAGTTCATCGCGGTCTACCCCCAACACGGACTCGATTCGCTCGTTGACGAATACAAGGTTGAAGTCTTGGTCGGTCTCGAAGACTACCTCGTGGGTGTTGTCGATGAGCGTCTCGAAGCGCTCCAGTTCTTGCTCTCGCTGTTTGCGCTCCGTCACGTCGCGGACGACCGCGATCAGACTCCCATCATCAACCCTCGTGAGCGACAGTTCCTGCGGAAACGTCGCCCCGTCTTGGCTGATTCCAGTCGCTTCTCCTCGCCACCGACCGTTCGTTTCGAGAGACGGGAAGATTTCATCGGCGAACCGCTCCCGTTCGGTCTCACTGTAACATATTTGCCACGCCTCTCCCTCGAGGGCGGCGGAGTCGTCATAGCCGTAGGCATCGGCGTATGCCTGGTTTGCATAGACGTGTTTATAATCAGCATCCAGAATAGCCATCCCGTCCATCGAACTCTCCATCGCTCTGCCCTGCTGGATGACATCCTGGGCACGCTGTCTCGCAGTGATATCGACGTACAGTACGAGCGTGCCAACGATTTCACCCTCAGTATTTCGACGGGGAGCTGCTCGCATCAGTGTTGTGAGAGTTTCCCCAGCGTTGGTGCGTAGCTCCCGTTCTTCTTTGACGAAGTTTCCTTCGAGCGCTCGCGTGTATCCACCGCCATCAAGAAGTGCCTGCGTCGACTCTTCGGTATACACGTCGGCGAGCGAGCGATCGGTAAGTTCACTCCGTGTGTAGCCGACTTTCTCGGCGAACTGTGAATTGCAGTCCTCGATGATGGGGGTCCCACCATCATCGCTAGTAAGGACGAACATCACCGGCGCTTCCGTGAACAATTCACGATATTGTTGGTTGTAATCCTCTTGTAGGTGGACCCGGTGATACGTGTGTGCGACCGTCTGGCCGAGCTCTTGGAGTAGTTCTCGCTCGTCGTCGGCAAAGGCCCGACGCCTGTCAGCGTAAATGTTCAACACACCATAGAACGCGTCATCATACGTGAGCGGAACAGCAGCACTGGACCGGTACCCACGTTCGAGTGCTGCCTCGCGCCAGGGTTCGTACGCCGGATCCTCCGGAATGTTCTGCATGACCTGCATGGATCGCGTTTCAATTGCTCTCGCTGTGGGACCTGGATCCGCGGTGTCCTCGTCAAGCGAAATTTCGATGTCATCCAGATAGTCCAGTCCGATCCCGGCCGCTGTACGTGGACGTACGTGTCCGTCGCCTGTAGTGTAATCCCCAACCCAGGCAAACACAAACGGATCAGCACCAGCGAGTGCCTCACACACCGCCGCGTCAACCTCCTTCTGTGTTGTGGCTCGGACGAGCTCTTGCTGAACGTTTCGGACGAGTTGGTCAATGCGTGCCTGTTTCGACGACTGCTGTGAGTGGCGCCGTGTCTCGACCACAGAGAGAATCCGAGCGACGAGCATTTCATAGTCGAGTTCTTCGCCGGATTTCTGAACGTACTCGCTCACACCGGCCGAGATCGCCTCGCTTGCGATCTGCTCCGATCCGGCATCAGTATAGAGAATAAATGGGAGGGCTGGCGAGTGGTCACGTACCTGAGCGATGAACTCGACCCCGGTCAGTTCAGGCAAATCGTACGCAGAAATAACGCAATCGACATCTGACCGCTGAATGCGCTCCAGTGCCACCGTTGGATCGGTCTCTGAAAGAACAGTGAGACGTTCATTCAACTCTTCGAGAGAGGCTGTCGTCTCGTCCAAGGACGCAGCGTTCTGGTCAACGAAAAGTGCGGTGATGTTGTCTGCCACTATGGAAAGATTTAACCATGCGATATATAAGAATTCTCCATATATAGAAATATAATTCACATTGGTTGATGTTTCGAGGTGTTTGAATTCAGTACTGGATTCGCAGCGGGTTTGTCAGTCACCCAGTTACCCGGCTTCGACGTCCTGCAGATCGGCTGTCTCACACTAGAAGTGTCCCTCAGCGTCGGCGTTGAATACGTTCGACGACCTCGACCAGTCAGTCGAGCAACTGGATTCGACCGCCTGAACACTGGTGGCACGCGGTTGGGTCGTGCCCAGGAACGGACCTACAATCGCCCACTCCCGACGTACGCGAGGCCGAGACTGCCCAGGACGACCAGCACGCCGGACGCGGTGTCGGGAAGCGAGACGAGTCGGTCGCCGAACGTCCCGAACAGGACGAGTGCGACGACGACGACCGCGCTCGCGAGCGGATGCGCCGCCAGTTCACGGACGAAGACTCTGAGTGACCAGTACGCCGTCGTGGCGACCGACGCGACGAACGCGGCGAGCGACCGATTTCCGTCGGGATTCGGTGCCCGCTTGAACCCGCCGAGGGCGGCGTGGCTGACGGAGACGAGTTCACCGGTGTGGACGCGTCGCCCGTCCTCGTCGCCCACCCGGAGCAGCGTGACCGACGACTCGGTCGTTCCGACCACGCGGTAGATATCGTCCGGGTAGGCGTCGGTCGTCGGTCGGAGGTGATCGTAGCGTTCGGGAGTCACGTAGCGGGGAGTACAGCTTCCAGGACCGTAACTCTGGAGTCCCCGCTACTCGGAGCGCCCTACTGATTCAGGACCGGTGCTTTGAGGTCGGCGACGCGGGAGAGAATCGCCTCGACGTTCGCGTCGGCGACGCCGTTTGCACGGAGCGCCGCTTCGAGGTGCTCGGCCACCGCCTGGAAGTCACCCTCGTCGAGATCGAGGTGGGCGTGTGCCTCGCGCATGTCCGCCCCCGTGTACTCGACGGGACCCCCCGTGACAGAACTGATGAACTGGATCTGATGTGCGCGCAACTCCGTCATGTCGTAGTCGTCGAAGTAGTCCAGGATTCGCTCGTCGGCGAGCACCGCGTCGTAGAAGTCAGAAACGACTGCTTCGACTACGTCACGGCCACCGATTTCGTCGTAGATGGGTTGCTGCATATGCCATCGGGGCATACCGATTGATGGGGTGAAAAGTCGATTTCGAACACGTTCGTTTGAGTTATGGTATCGAGTGGCAAATAGCGGTTCGACCGGCAGCCAGCGACAGGGTCTCGCCAGACGGAGGGAAGCCATCTTCATCGACCGTCTTTCTGGTCGTTTGACTGCCTGTTCATCGACCGAAATGACCCTCGTCCGGTATGCCGTGTCGGTCGTCGCCGTGGGCTCGGTCCACCGTCCCCAATCGATGCGGCAACCGCTCGGGCTGCAGCACGTCAGGAGGGCGAGAGAACATCCAGCAAGCGTCTCGTAGCGGATCTCACCGGCGATTGGAGGTCTCCAGCGGTGGGAGACAGCCGCCCGAGGCCTCGTGGGAGTGCGCACGCTCCGATAGTCGCGGTCTGCCAGAGCGCCACGAGCGACGGAACGGGGTCGGTCCGTGAGCTGAACGTCTGGTTCGCCACGACACACGTCCAGAGGAAGGGCAACACTGCCGCGAACCGGCCCCGTTCGAGCTGTTCGCCGAGCCACAGCAAGTCCTCGTTGAGCAGTCGCTGGTGGAGCCCATCGGTCCGATACGACGAGGTCGCCCGACTACTGACTCCCCTGAGCTGCTTGTAGTGGAGCCACGGGAAGTCGACGCCGCGCTCGATAGCGAACGGCACCGAGCCCCAGTAGCGACCGTTCATCTCGATGAGCGAGTAGTCGCCGTCAGGCGTCCGCATGAACTCGACCATGGCGGGACCGGTCCAGTCCAGTGCCTCGACGACCGCTGCCGCGTACTCGAGCATCTGCGGGTCGTCCAGTGCCCGGAGGACCGTCGAGTTACCGCCGGAGGCCGGATCCGTCCGGACTCGCTGCTCTTGAAAGTGGGCCAGTATCTTACCCCCGTCGGCGAGTACGACAGTCGTCGTGGTTTCTCCGTCGACGTACTCCTGGACAAGGGGGTAGTGGTCGGTCGCTTCGAGGAAAGGATTGTCGTCGAGGACGCGTTGGTAGGTCTCGACGAGCTCTGCCGGTGATTCCACGTAGTTCGCGTCGTCGATCTCCGTGTAGTGACACCGACCCGAATCATCCCAGGCGGTCTTACTCCGGGGTTTCACGACGGCCGGGTACGGAACATCGGACGCGATTTTGCGGACGTCCTCGACGGACGCTGGCGTGACGGTCGACGGCTGGGGAACTGCCAGTGGGTCCGTGAGTCCGAAGAACCGGCCCTTGTCGTACGTCCGTTCGAACGTCGACCAGTCCGCGACCGCGACTTCCGTGCCCGTCGCCTCGAGTCGCTCCTTGTGCTTCGAGAGCAACACGGACGTCCTGTCACGAACCGGAATCACCGCGAAGTGTGCAACGTCGTCCAGATACGCCTCGAGGTGGTCAAGGAACACCTCGGCCCGGTCCTCCGGGTCGGGATACCGGTACGTTCCGTCGCTGTATCGAGAAACCCCACCTAGCGATCGACGACGATGGCTTCCGGCGGTCACCGGGACGCCTCGTCGGCCCAGTGACCGCACGACGTGCAATCCTCCCTGTCCGTTGGCGTCCAGAACCAGGACACCACCCCGAGGTGAACTCATTGGGCCGAACGTACACTATCACACACAATTGTTACTCGTATGCTAACGGAAGCGCGAGAGCCGATCGTCCGGGCTACCGACACCGCTGGAATCGGCCGCCGCCGACCGGACAGCGGCAGATGCCGGCTCTCTCGAAGGAGGGGGGAGACAATCGCCACGACTGAGACGTCTTCGGAGATGAACCGTCCGTTGGGACTGTCGGAGTGTCGCGGAGCGACTCTCAGAGTCCCGCGATGTGCTCCTCGATGGCGTCGGTCAGAGTCCCGCGACGTCCTCGATGGCGTCGGTCAGCGTCCGGATGCTCTCGACGTCGTGTTCGCCCATGTGGCCGATTCGGAAGGTCTCCTCGCCGAGCGCCGAGCCGTAGCCGTTCGAGAAGACCATGTCGTATTTCTCGGAAACGGCGTCGATGGTCGCGGCGACGTCGATGCCCTGGGTGTTCTCGATACAGCTCACCGTCTGGGACTCGTAGCCAGCCTCGGGGAACATATCGAAGTGCTCGCGCGCCCACTCACGCGTGTACTCGGCCATCTCTCGGTGGCGCTGGTCGCGCTCGGCGTGGGTCTCCTCGAGCATGTGCTTCATCTGTTTCCGGTAGGCCAGCATGATGGGAATCGCCGGCGTGGAGTGGGTCTGGCCCTTCCGGTCGTAGTAATCGAGCGTGCGCTGGAAGCCGCCGTACCAAGACGCCGAGTCCTTCGCGATCTCCCGCTCGTAGGCGTCCTCGCTGACCACACAGACCGCCAGCCCCGGCGGCATCGCGAAGGCCTTCTGGACGGAGGTGAAGATGACGTCGATGCCGTGGCCGTCGATGTCGACGTAGTCCCCACCCAGCGCGGAGACGGCGTCGACGACGAAGTAGGTGTCAGGATACTCGGCGACCACGTCACCGATCTCTTCGACGGGGTTGCGGACGCCCGTCGAACTCTCGTTCATCACGCACGTGACCACGTCGTAGTCGGTCTCGCTCTCCTCGAGGTACTCGCGCACGTCCTCCGGCTTGACCGCCTTTCCCCACTCGTATTCGAGGGTGTCGACGGTCTTGCCTAGCCGCTCGGCGACGTTCGCCTGTCGCTCGCTGAAGCTCCCACAGGTCGTACAGAGGACGTTCTCGTCGACGAGATTCAGGATCGAACTCTCCATGAACTCGGTGCCAGAGGCCGTCAGGACGATCACATCGTTGTCGGTTCCGAGGAACTCCTTCGTGTCCTCGACGATGGTCGTGTACAGGTCCGTCATCCGGTCCATGCGGTGGCCGAACATCGGCTCGCACATCGCGTCGATGACGTCCTCGCGCACCTCTGTCGGCCCCGGAATGTAGAGCGTCTTGTCCAGATAGTCGTCCGTATATTCCTGTTTCTTGGTCATCGAACCACCCAAGTATGGAGACTCGCGAGGCGGGACGGCATGGTCCTTTTGGTACCATGTGCGGTCGGGACGACAGAGTTCGGGCGAGCGCGAACGGGCGCAGTCGTCCACACGTAGCCACGTGAGACGACAGTACAGCGGGGCCGGTAGTGTCAGAATTGGAGGGGCTACGTCGGAGTAAGCTGGCGGAAAAATACGCTGCAGATTGAATTTTGTTCGGGTTGTACAATCATTGGCAATACGTTGAAGCCCCCAGCAGGCGATGGTCAATGACGGCCATCTCGTTATGACTCAAACGCTCGCCGACCTGGAATCGCGGGGGACGATCTGGAACCATCTTCAGGACATCGTGCTGATGATCGGCATCGAATCAGGCGAAATACTCGACGTCAACGACACCGCGTGCGAGCGTCTGAACTATGCCAAAGAAGAGCTGTGCGGGGAGACCATCGCTGACGTCTCCGGGTTCCAATCAGTCGAATCGTGGCAGCGACATCTTCCGTCATCCGATGAAACGCACACTGGAGAGAACGAGCTCCGGCCCGCCGGCGGGGAGCCGTTTCCCATCGAGGCATCCGTGTCTCGGTTCAGTGCCGACGGGACCGAGGTCGTGTTGGTCTTCGCCCGCGACATCACCGAGCGAAAGGAGCGCGAGCAGGAGATAGAGCACGCTCGCGCGTTCCTCGACGACGTCATCGAGGCGCTCCCGTACCCGCTGTACGTGCTCGACGTCGAAGATTACACCGTTCAGCGAGCCAACTCGATGGCGACTGCACAGGGGGGACAGACCTGTTATGAAGTCACACACAAGCGAGACCAACCGTGCCACGAGGGGGACGAGCAGACCTTCCCGTGTCCGCTTCAGAACGTCACTGAAACGGGAGCTCCAACGACGGTCGAGCACACCCACTACGAGGACGGAACGGAGAACGTTCACGAGGTCCATGCCGCACCCATCGTCGACGAGGATGGCACCGTCGTCCAGGTGGTCGAAAGCCTCATCGACGTAACCGAGCGCAAGCAGTACGAGCAGCGCCTCGAGGAGCAACGCGACAATCTCGACGTGCTGAATCAGGTGCTCCGCCACGACATCCGCAACGATCTCCAACTCGTTACAGCGTACGCTGACATAATTGCAGATCGCGTCGATGGCGAGGAACGGGAGTACGTCGATACGATCCGTGAGAGCGCCAATCACGCTGTCGAACTCACGATGACCGCCCGCGATATGGCGGACGTGATGCTCTCCGCAGACGAGGTTCGACACCCGGTGAACCTTCGCATGGTCCTCGAGAACGAGCTCGATGAGTTTCGCTCGACGTACACCGCCGCGGTCATCACCACCGAGGGCACCGTTCCACCAGTCACGGTGCTCGCCAGCGACATGCTGGACTCGGTGTTTCGAAACTTGCTCAAGAACGCCATCCAGCACAACGATGGCAACGTGCCTCGGGTGACGGTCACGGCGACGGCGGACAACGACACTGTGCGAGTACGTGTCGCTGACAACGGACCAGGAGTACCCGACGAGCGGAAAGACGAGATCTTCGGCAAGGGTGACAAGGGGTTGGAAAGCCAGGGGACCGGAATCGGCCTGTACCTGGTCAAGACGCTCGTCGAGATCTACGGGGGCGACGTCTGGGTCGAGGACAACGAGCCCGAGGGGGCAGTGTTCGTCGTCGAACTGAACCGGGCGGGCGACTCTGGCGACACCTGAATGCGAGCTTCGCCACCGTGACAGCAACAGTCAGGAGCCGTCCAGAAGACTCGTGAGGGCACTGTCTAGGTACACCGATTCGAGAAGCGAGCAGTCGGTGGTTTCGGTGTCCATGACCGACCAAGAACTGGTCAAGGAGACGTTGAACACGGCTACCAGTGACGGGGGAAACAACGAGCGCACGGCAACGCCCGCCAGTCGGTCGCCGTTCGTCCAAGTCACGCACCGAGGGTAGCAGTGTGTACTCAATGATCAAATATGATAGAGGCGAAGTCGCTTCCGAGAAACGGGACGAGAATTTACCCGATGGTGTTCGCCGAAATGGATTCGGCCGTGCTGTTCGGCATGATTACGATGGTGACGTGGGGAATCTGGATCGTTCTGGGCAACGCTGCGTCGGAATCCATCGATCCCAGAACAGCAGCCGCCATCTCGTATCTCACAGCAGGGCTCCTCGCACTCGGGTTCATCGTGGTGTCGGACGCTTCGGTCTTCGTTACTACGAGAGGAGGATTGCTTGCTGGCGTGGCCGGACTGTTCACGGGAGTCGGCCCCATCTCGAGGTACGTCGGGTTCGCTCACGGGTCGAGGACTATCGTCTCGACGCTGGGTGCCATGTACTTCGTCGTCGCGGCCATCATCGGCATGGTCGTCTTCGGAGACGAGGTTACGATGACGAGATCTGCCGGCATCGCGTTCGCCGTCATCGGCGTTGGCTTGGTCACTCGATAGCCCTCACCGTATTCGAGCGTGTTACCCGGAGGTGAGATGATTCGGCCGCCACTGGCTCGATATGGCTGTTTGGCGCGTCCTGCTCAACCTCTCGGTCACACTCCTTCCGACTAACGGTGTCGTCGGGATCGACGCCTCCGGCTTTGACCGTATCACGTCTCAAAACACTACACGAAACGAACGAAGTTGACGATTCAGCAGCTGAAAGTCACGCTCCTCGTAGACACGAAGTCGAACGCGATTATCGAATTACACGTAACGACGACACGAAAACACGACTCAAAGATTGCGCCGTCACTCATCAAGCGGAATCCCGGGAAAGTAGCGGTTCTCCTTGGCGACAAGGGATACGACGACCAGTAGGTTCGTGCGTTAGCCCGTGGGACTGGTGTTCGACCGCTAATCAAGCACCGCGAGGTTTCGTCGCTTCACAAGGCGTGGAACGCTCGACTGGACGCCGACCTCTACGGCCAACGTAGTCAGAACGAGACGGTGAACTCTCGCCTGAAACGAAAATATGGCACATTCGTCCGCTCACGGCACTGGTGGAAGCAGTTCCGTGAACTCGTTGTCGGCTGTCTCACTCACAACATTGACAGGGCACTCTGACGATCAATATAGGGCGTACACGTACAAATCAGCCCGTTGAGTTGCTCAACACCTGCCAAGAATAGCGTGCGAGATAGAGCGGGAGTTTCCAACAAGGAGCAGCAATGTCTACGCCCATTGAGAGCTGAAACCTTTGCGCGGTTTGCGTGCTTGTCGGCGGATGGCCCTTGGAGTAGGTTCGTATTATGGCGTTAAATCGTGTGGAGCGAGTTCGGCCTGCGTGGATAGTGCGCTGCCTGTTCGAAGCTTGTACCCAAGCACCAGATTCGTGAGTGTGAGGACTGCAACTACACCGAGGATTTTGCTCACCGGATTGAACCCGGCGATGCCAGTCCCGAGATTAAACAGGAAGGTGAGCACCAAGAGCAAGAAGAGAAGTCCCACACTCCGTGTATAGGTGGGGGTTCGGAGGGTGGCGATGCCATACAGTCCGCAACCAAGCACGATGCCAGGGAACATACCTGGGAGGAAGTATGGGGTGTAGTCCCCGAGTGTCCCGCTGAGGACACCAGCGAAGAGACCGAGCGAGACGGCAGCCATGATTAAGTTCGTGAACAGTCCTATCACAACGAAGAGGCCACCAGCGCGTGCAAGCCACCGGTTCCGGGCAGCAAGATCAGGGTAGAATCCGAGGAGGCCGATGAACCCGGCAGTCCATGCTGTTCCGATGAACGCCTGCCCCAAGGTCATATACTGTCCTTGTGTTCCTGCAACGATGTTTAATAATAGAATTGTGGCGTCGGCGGCGAAAATTATACCCGCAATTGTAAACGCCGTTGCGCGCCATGCTTTGAGCGATCTTTTACGTTGTGTGTTCTCACTTACCATATCATTACGATTAATGGAGGTATAATAATCCTTCCCCTGAATTTACCTACTGGTGAAAAATACTCTGGTTCGTGGAATCGTGACAGCGAGGGTGAGAGGGATGTTTCTCAGTACGCGCTCTGTCTCTTACACGGCGATCGGGACACCGATTCAAACTGAGAGGAGTATCAGCAGTCAGTACGTAGTCCTACCTAACTGCTGTTTCAGTGGAACAGGTGTCGAACCAATAGGATTTCAACAGAGCCAGTGCATCAGAATATCACCCTCCTGCTGTCCAATTGCGTCTATAATAAATGACTCAAGTAGTCCTTCAACTTCCATGACTAGATTCACACACTCAGTGCTTCCAGCAGCTATATGATTAATCGGCCCAGTACCGGAGAGATGTTCATCCACCATATGCTTCAATACATTCTTGCTGACACTGTTCAGACAAGGTCTGAAAATCGAAGCGATCGTAGTTGTCGGTGTCCATGCGAAACCACAACCCCCTCATCGAATGTAGCACCGACTTCGAGTGAGGATTTATGGAGCGAGGGACGGCACCGGAACCGGCGAGTGCGACTTACCGTCCGTTCGAAGTAATAATTCCACACCATTATTATGAGATTATAACTCATCATATTACCATTTTTGCTGAGTCAATTTTACGTATAACGCTATTGGTGATATGTAAGAACTATTATCTGAAGACCAGAATGTTAGGGGAAATATACTTCGGTGGACGAGACCTGCCACCAGATTCGAAATATGGAAAAGAGGCTTGTAATGCCAACAAATAAATTATCAATTATATGAATACATATTATTATAACGGATTATATATTTATTTTTGACACATACTTGAAGATTGATTGAAATTCACGTCAGGGACGCTGAACCTGAATGGCGATTTCACCGCCTACTCTGGCACGGAGACAGATGGGGGTCCACTGACAAGCCCACGACTTCAGTCGCGGGTACCTGACAACGTAGCCCTTCGGAAGAGCGCATCAGTGAGCGGGCACGTCGAATCTGTGAAGATGTCGAGTCTGGCGGTGTGGGTACCCTTCGTCGGGTGTCGTGAGTGCGCCGCGTCGGCCACGAGCGCGGAACGCTGTGGCCGCCGACAGTTGAGCGTTATAGAAGGAGAAGTGATTACAGTTGTCTCGCGAGTCGGTCGAGGCCGATCGAGAGCGCGGAGACGACGAGCACAGCCACCACCATCACAATGAGGAGCGTCGAGACGACATTAACGACGGGGTCGAGCACCTGACTGATGGAGGTCCACGCCAGTACCGGGATGGTGCGGGTGTCGTGTCCGGAGAGGAACAGGGCCATGATGAACTCCTGCAGGCTGATGATGAACGCGATGAGCGCCGAGGCCAGCAGCCCCTCCTTTATCTGCGGGACGACGATCTCGACAAATGTGCGAGCTGGCGATGCACCGAGGTCCAGGGCCGCGTCTCGCAGACCCCAGTTGACCTGGGTCATCACCGACTGCAGGATGAGGAAGGAGATGGGCGTCGCCCACAGCGAGTGCGCGATGACGATGCTGAGGTACGACTGGTGGAGGTCGAAGCTCCCCAGGAACGCCAGCAAGGCGACGCCGAGGACGACCGGCGGGAGGAACAGCGGCATCAGCGCGACCGGCACGACGTACTGGACCCACGATGCCTCGGACTTGCGGACGCCAAAGGCGGCCAGCAGCGCCAGCGTCGTCGCGACGACCGTCGATCCGACGCCGACGACGACGCTGTTCCTGACTGCCTGCATCCACGCCGGGTCCGCCAAGAACTCCGCGTACCACTGCAGCGAGAAGCTCTCCGGGGGGAACTGGAACAGTGACGAACTCGTGAACGAGGTGGTGATGACCACGACTAGCGGCGCGAGCAGCATCGCCAGCATCGCGACGTAACCGACTCTGAACGCGGTCGTCTGGGTGCGCTGCTCAAATGTCATAGTTCTCACCCAGTTTGTCGCCGATGGCCACGAACAGCACGGAGACGCTGGCTAGCACGACCACCAGGACCACAAACGACAGCGCCGTCGCCAGCGGCCAGTTGAACCGCGAGATCATCAGCCGGTACACTTCCATCGCGGCCGTCTGTTGGGAACTGGCCCCGAGCAGGAACGGCGCGGCGTACGCGCCGAACGACCACGCGAAGCTGATGACGGCAGCGACGGCGATACCGGGTAGCAACTGCGGCAAGACGATCTCGTAGAACGCCCGCAGTTCACCCGCGCCGAGGTCGTTCGCCGCCTCGACCTTCTTCCAGTCGATGGTCGCCAGGACGCTGTAGATGGACAGGACGGTGTAGGGGAAGATGGTGTACACTTGCCCGACCGTCGCCCCGAAGAGGTTGGTCACCAGCAACACCGGCTCGCGCAGCAACTGTATCGCTGTCAGCAACTGGTTGACGACGCCGACCGGCGAGAGCAACAGGAGAATCGAGAACAGTCGGACGACGAGCGTGGTCAGCAGCGTCACGACGACGGCGAATAACAACACGTTCTGTAGGAGGCCCTTTGCGCGCCAGATGGCGTAGGCGTAGTAGGTGCTGATGACCACCGCGATGGCGGTGACGAGGACGGCGAACTTCAGCGAGAAGTAGAGAATCTCCTGGAAGTGACTCGAGAAGACCACCTGCTGGAAGTTCGCCAGCGTGAGCGTTCCGGGGACGTACGCACCGCTGGAGGTCTGCTCGAAGAGGGAGACCCGCACCAGCAACAACAGCGGCGCGACGAAGAACCCGAGTTCGAACAGCACCAGCGGCGCCAGCAGGAGTTCCGGTCGGTACAGCCCTTTCGCTCGCTGTCGGCTCCTCGCGAGGACGCTTCCGGTAGCGTGTTCCATAGCTCGCTAGTTCCCCTTGATGTCCTGGAAGGCGCTCGACAGCGCCGAGGAGTGCTCGGAGAGCTTCGTGAAGTCGGCGATTTTGATGTTCTCCCACTCGCTGGCCGACGTGGGGTACTGGTCGGCGACGCGGTCCGGATAGGAGACGTCTTCGTTCGAGGTGTAGACGTACCCCTCGCTGGCCCACTCGCTCTGGACCTCGGGGTCGAGCATGTGGTTCAGGAAGTCCTCGGCCATGGCGCGCTCGTCGGTGCCCCGGACCGGACAGTAGTGGTCGAGGTAGCCGGCGGTCTTCGACGGCGTGACCCAGCTCAGCGAGTCGCTGCCCGAGGCGGCGGCGTTGCCCATCCCGGAGTACCACATCGACATGTCGATGATGCCCTGTTTCAGGCTGCTCTCTATCTCGGCGAAGGAGCCGGTCCAGAGCTCGACGTTCTGGCCGAACTCGCGCATGCGGTCGAACACCGCCTGGTGCTGATCCTCGTTGTAGAGTTCCTGCATCCCTGGCGCGGTGTCGAGCGTGACCGCGGCGACCTCGAAGGGGTAGATGTACCAGCTTCCCTCGAAGCCGATTCGGTCGGTCCCCTCCTTGTCCGAGAGCAGGTCCATCCAATTGGACGGCTCCCAGCCGACGTCGTTCCGGTAGATGATTCCTTCGAGAGAACCGTCGGTCGGTACGCCGTACTTTGTCCCCCGGAGGTCCTTCAAGTAGTCGTACACGCCGTCGAGGTTCGGGACGTTCTCCTCGCGCACCTCGAGGAAGAGATCCTCGCTCCGTCCCTGCCAGTAGAAGAACCCCTCAGCGGCGGCCACGTCGTAGGGCGGATCGTCCGCAGGCGCGCTCTTGATTTCGGAGATGATGCTCCCCCCCGCAGGGTTTACCTCGACGGTCGCGCCGGTCTTCTCTTCGAAGGACTTCGCGACGGTCTTCTCGAAGGCATCCGCGTAAATGCCCGCCCACGTCGCGACGCTGAGCGTCTTCCCCTCGTAGTCGCCCGACGCCGTGCCGCTCGCACCGTCGGTTGCCGTTCCGCCGCCGTCGGTGCTCTCGCCGCCTCCGTCACCGGACGGGCCGCTCATACAGCCCGCAAGCGCGATGGCGGACGCGCCGGTCGTCGCGGTCAGGAACCGACGTCGACTCACGCGGCCGCTTCCGCCGGCACCCGTGGTACCCGTACTACTGCCTGGAGAGTCGCCTCTGTCAGACGCTGGCATAGCAACTGGCGTATCGAACAGGTTGTATAAAATTGTTTCGAACGTTAACGATAATTGGTGTACGTAGAGTCCGTCGGCGTCGCTACCGAACGACCCGTCTGCAGCGGATTGCGTCGCTCTCGCGGCTCGACTCGCCCGTCGGCGCTCTCAGGCCTGTCGCCAGTCGACTTGCTGTTCGAAGGTATAGGCCGCGCGCAGGAGCGTCGACTCCTCGAAGTGGTCTCCGACCAGCATCAGCCCGGTGGGTAGGCCCTCGACCGTCCCGCAGGGGATCGATATCGAGGGGTGTTTGGTCAGCGACGAGGTGACGGTGTTCCGGCACATCGTGAAGGTCCTGAACGCCTGCTCGGTACGGTCGGCGTCATCGTCCATCTCGAACGGTGCGATGGGCATCGTGGGCATCGCTACGAGGTCGACGTCCTCGAAGATGGCGTTCAACTGGTGTTTGAGGTCTTCGCGGATGTTCTGAGCTCGTCCGTACGTGACTGAGCCGTACTTCTCGTCGACGTACTCCATGGCCAGCAGCGTCGCCTTCCCCTCGGCGGGGAGGTCGTCCGCCCGGGCGCGGCGGAATTTCCCGAAGGTCTCCATCAGACCGGTGTTGTACCACCCGTCGAGTAGCGACCCCTGGCCGCCCTGCTTGAACGTCTGGAGGCCGCCGAATCCCCATATCATGTAGCCGAGCGTGATGGCGTCGTGGTGGAGCGGCACGGAGACTTCCGTGATCTCGGCACCGAGGCCTTCGAGTCTGTCGACGGCGTCGAGTACCGTCTCGTTCACGTCTGAGTCGCTCTCGTCTATCGCGAATCCCTCCGTGAGCAACCCGACAGTCAAATCCTGGATGTCGTCCACGAGCGCATGGGTGTAGGACTCCGTCGGCACGTCCGGCGGCTGTCGCGGATCGAGGCCGTCGCTCCCCGCGGTCGCCTCCAGCGTCCTGGCAGCGTCCGCGACCGTTCGCGCCATCGGGCCAACTTTGTCGATCGTAGGGTCCAGGGGGAAGATACCGGTGTAAGGGACCAGTCCGGTCGTGGGGTCGAGGCCGACGATACCACAGCAGGCGGCAGGGACGCGGACCGATGCGCCCTGGTCACAGCCGAGCGCCACGTCGACCTCGCCCGTTGCGACAGCAGCCGCGCTCCCGCTGGAGGAGCCACCGACCGTCCGCGACTCGTCGTAGGGGTTGGTCACCGCGCCGAAGTCGGACGTGTCGCTGGACGAGGAGAACGAGAAACTCTCCATGTTCGTCTTGCCCGTGACCGTCGCGCCGGCGTCGAGAAGTCGCTCGACGACGGTGGCGTCGACGTCCGGCACGTACCCTTCGAGCAGCCGTGACCCGCAGGTCATCTCGACGCCGGCCAGCGAGATGTTGTCCTTCAGACCGACGGTCTTGTCGTCGAGTGGGCCACTCGAGGCTCCCTCCACGTTACACTTCGTTATCCAGACGTTGTGGGGGTTCTCCTCGTCGTCAGGTCGATACGTCGGACTGCGGTCGCCGTAAGCCAGTTCCTCCGGCGCGACGGCGGGTTCGGGCAACGAGTGAATCGTCTCGAGGTCGTCGAGCGTGAGTCCGACGAGTTCGCGAAACTCCTCGACCTCCTCGTCGGTCAGATCGATGTTGAGGTTCGCCGCTACGTCTCGCAACTCGCTCGCCGATGGCTTCCTGAATATCATTCGCTACCACGCGGTGGCTGGTGGTGGAGTGACTTAACGTTTTGGCAAAACCGGGCCGAGAGACCCTCTCGGATGATATATTGGCCACTACTGATGATGGCTAACGTCTGCCTCTCCACGCTCGTGGCTGGCCGGTCGTCCGCACTCGTCGATCGGTCGAAGTTACGTCGACACCCGTGCTCCGTCATCGTGGAAGGCGAGGACGTCGTCCGCCGTCCAGTCCAGTCGGACCTCGTCGCCCTGCTCTAAACCGACCTCGTCGGCGACGCTCCGCTCGACGAAGACCGACGTGCCGCCGACGTCGACGAAGTACCTGGCGTTCGACCCGCGGTACAGCACGCGCTCTATCTGGCCGACGACCGCGTTCGATCCCTCACCGTCCGCCACGGCGACCGAGCGGCCCGTCTGGCCACTTACGCTATCGTCGCCGTCCGTCGGGTGGATGCGCAGGATTTCGGGGCGGAGCGACACCGTAAGACTATCGCCTTCCTGGACGTCGTCCTCGACCGGCACCCGCACCGTCACGTCGCTCTCGGTCTCTACCAGCACCTCGTCGCCGTCGGTCTCCTCGACGCGACCACCGACGAAGTTGGTGTCTCCGAGGAACCCCTCGATGAACTCGTTTTTGGGATGCTGGTACACCTCCGTCGGTGGACCGACCTGGACGAGTTCGCCGTCGTTCATGATGCCGATCCGGTCGGCCAGCGTGAACGCCTCGTCCTGGTTGTGGGTGACGTGAATGAAGGTCTTCTTCAGTTCCTCGTGTATCTCCTTGAGCTCTATCTCCATCTCCTCACGGAGCCGCTTGTCCAGGTTCGATAGCGGTTCGTCCAGCAGGATGACGTCGGGATCGACCGCCAGCGAGCGGGCCAGCGCGACCCGTTGTTTCTGTCCCCCGCTCAGTTCGGCCGGGTTCTGGTCCTGGTAGCCGTCCATGTGGACCCGAGCGAGCATCTCCCGTGCTCGCTCTCGCCGTTCGTCCTTGCCGACGCCGTCCATCTTCAGCCCGAACGCAACGTTCTCCAGCACCGTCTTGTGCGGGAACAGCTCCCAGCCCTGGAACACGATGCTCGTGTTTCGGTCGTACGCTGGGGAGTCGGTCACCTGCCGCTCGCCGATGTACACGTCGCCGTCGGAGGGTCCTTCGAGCCCACCGATCATGCGCAGCGTCGTCGACTTCCCGCACCCGCTGGGCCCCAGCAGGCAGAGCAACTCGCCGTCCTGAACAGTTACGGAGACGTCCTCGACCGCGACCAGGTCTCCGAACTCCTTTCGCAGCTCCCGTAGCTCGATTCGGGACATACGTGACACATCCATCGGCCGGGATATATAATAGTTCTCCTCGTGTGTCGTGCGAACGAGTGACCCGGTATCAGGACTGGTCGATGGCGGTCCGTTGCTGAAACGCGTGGGCGACGCGGAGCAATGTGGGTTCGTCGAAGCTCTCCGCGACGAGCAGTAGGCCGACCGGCAGGCCGTCGACGGTCCCACAGGGAACCGTTATTGAGGGGTGGTTGGTCAGGACGAACGGGCAGACGTTCTTCGTCGGCGGGAACGACCGGAGGACCCGCTCGACCCTGTCGAGGTCGGGGTCCTTCCTGAGCGGCTGGCACGGCACCGTCGGCATGGCGAGGACGTCCGCTTCGGCCAGCGCCGCGTCGTAGCGTCGCCCGAGTTCGATGCTGACGTTCTGAGCCTTCCCGTACAGCGTGTTCTGGTGTTCGCGGTCGAGGTACTCCATCGCCAGCACCGTCGCCTTCACGACGGCGGACAGTTCGTCGGAGGCGGCCCGCCTGGCCTTCGAGAATATCTGCATCAGGCCGGTGTTGTACCAGCCGTCGTACAACGACCCCTGACCGCCCTGCTTGAATATCTGGAGGCCGCCGTATCCCCACACGAGTAGCGCCATCGGCGGCGCCTTCCGGTGGAGCGGCACCGAGACGCTCTCGGTCTCCGCGCCCATCTCCGCCAGCGCGGCGATGCCGTCGCGTACTGCTTCGTTGACCCGCTCGTCGCTCTCGGCGTGTTCGAACCCGTCCTCCAGGACCGCGACGGTCACGTCCGAGACGTCCTCGTCGAGGGCCGCCGCGTAGTCTTTGTCCGGGACCGAAGGTGGCTGTCGCGGGTCAAGGCCGTCCGTGCCGGCGACGACGTCGAGTGTCGTCGCGACGTCCTCGACGGTGCGTGCCATCGGACCGACGTGGTCGATGGAGTTGTCTAGGGGGAAGATGCCGGTGTAGGGGACCAGTCCGGTCGTGGGATCAAGGCCGACGACGCCACACCAGGCCGCTGGGATGCGAACCGAACCGCCCTGGTCACAGCCCAGCGCCACGTCGACCTCCTCCGCAGCGAGCGCGGCGGCACAGCCACTCGAAGACCCGCCGGCGAGGTACTCCTCGTCGTGAGGGTTCGTTACCGCCCCGAACGCGGAGATGTCACCCGAGGCGGCGAAACCGAACGTGTCCATGTTGCACTTCCCGACGATTTCGGCGCCGGCTTCGAGTACCCGCCGGACGACCGTGGCGTCGACGTCGGGGACGTACCCCTCCATGAGGTGCGAGCCACAGGTCATTTCGACGCCGGCCAGCGAGATGTTGTCCTTCAGGCCTACCCTTTTCCCGTCTAGCGGCCCGCTCTCGTCGGCCGCCACGTGCGTCCGAGTAATCCAGACGTTGTGAGGGTTCTCGGTCCTGGCCGGTCGCCGCCCCGCCTGTCGGTCGGCGTAGGAGAACTCGTGTGGCGGGAGGGTCGGCTCGGGCAACTCCTGGATGGTCTCGTAGTCGTTGAGGGTGATGCGAACCAGCCGTTCGTAGTCCTCCAGTTCCGCCTCAGAGAGTTCGAAGTGGAGGTCCCGTGCGACGTCCCGGAGTTCGGCTTTCGAGGGCGTCCGTATCATTGCCTACAGCAAGTCGCTTCGGCGTAATATATGTGGTGCCGCCTGCCAGGGGGTTTCCGAGGGAGTGCAGGTCTCGACGCGACGTGCCGGACGCCGTCGGGCCCGCCATGGCCGCGACGACGCCTCTGGCCCGAGGCGGCGGGTCGGCGTGGGGGGTGAGTGGTGGGTGGGGGGATTTGACGACCGCTGTCGACCGCCCGGACCGGGCACGGATACGCGAGTCACCAGATGAGGGTGTACAGGTCGCCCTGAACGGGCTCCTGCAAGAGGCCCGTGAGAGGGCTCCGTATTACGTCTTTCCCCACCGATCGGGCCGATCACGGAAGCCCGTCGAGAACAGCGGACGCAGCGGCCTCTCCCACACCTCGGAGACGTGAAACCGTGCGTGTAATGCTCTGGTTGTCCCTAACACACGCCTGGCATCGTCATCTGGCCGACCCAAGCGAAAGCTTTCCTGACGGCAGGTACCACGACGATACAGCGGACGCGGTGGTTTTTTGACGCCCCCGTGCGAATTGCTGGTAATGTCGCTTTTCGACTCGGACCAAAACCTCTACGACGATCGCGAGGCGGTCACGGACGGGTACGTCCCCGACGAACTGGTGGGGCGAGCGCCCGAGCGTGCGGCACTCACGGCTGCCCTCGATCCCGACGGCTCCGGAACCGCCTCGGACGTCCTCGTCTGGGGTCCGCCCGGGACCGGCAAGTCGACGTTCGTCAAGAGAGTGCTCGACTCCACACTCGGTTCTGGTGAAGGCGAGGTCGCGTACGTGGACTGCTCGGCGTTCTCGACTCCATATCAGGTTGCGGCTCGGGTCGCCGACGAACTAGATGAAGAGAGCTTCAACACGACCGGTCACTCCCGCGAGGACGTGTACGACGCGCTCGACCGAGCGTGCTCCGATTCGGCGGCAAAGTTCGTCGCCCTCGATGGCGTCGAGGCGCTCGCCGGGTCGGATTTGCTCGATTTGTTCCTCGACGACGGACGGTTCGCGACGGCCACGCTCGTCGGCGTCGCAGACGTCACCGACCTACCAGAGTCGCGCTTCGATGGCCAACTGGGAGGCGTTCAGACGGTTCGATTCGAGCGGTACTCGGTGTCGGAACTCAGAGAACTTCTCCGCACACGCGCGTCATACGCATTTACCGATCACACCCTTAGCGAAGAAGTCGTCCCGCTCTGTGCGGCCTACGCGATGGAGACCGACCGGGGCGCGACCGAAGCCATTGCACTGCTCCGGACGGCGGGTGACGTGGCCGCCCGCCAACTCGACTCCCGAATAGCGGGCTACCACGTCCAGCGGGCGAGAGAAGAACGCGAACACGACCGCCTTCGTTCGCGACTTGGCGACGTGGACGTTCACGGTCGACTTACGCTGTACGCTGTCGTCGCGGCCGGGTTTGCGGACGAGACGCCGCTCCGGACGCGGGACGTGTACGACCGATATCGCTCACTCGCACACGTTGGCGGCCGGGATTCGCTGGTCGTCCGACGCGTGCGCGTGCGACTGTCGACGCTCGCCGACCGCAACCTGCTCACCGTCCGCAAACACAACGAGGGGCGTGGTGGCGGCGTCTACCGAGAGTACGACCTGCCGACTGACCCGGAGACGATGGCTGAGGTCCTGTCGGCGGCCGCCAACCTCTCGGATGTCCACCGGTCGGCGGTACCGAGCTGAAAATCAGCGTGACCATCCGACAAACAGCAGACGCAGTGGTCATTTAATATCTCTTGTCGTTCACCGTTCGAAACGAGAGATTTGGTCACTCTCGCAAAACAGAGGACGAAGTGGTTTCGATACCTCCATTACACCAATAATACTGTAATCTTCTGGCCGGCGAGAACGGTGGGGCGTCTACTCTTCGACATGACAGGCGAGCCACCGTTCGTGCGTCATCTCTGGAGTCGCTCATGAAACGGGTGGATCGACTCGTTGTTTGTGGAGAGCAAGCGGACTTCCGAGTGGCAATTCAATTGGTCGTCTGGTTCTTACTATCAATATATCAACTACAATATCAAGAAATTTTCTCGATATGTGGGATTCCAACGTAGCCACGTGGGTGCTCACAATTGGAGACAGAAGGATGATTCCACCCTGTCTCGGCAATGAGTGCGGACCAGATTGCGGTTGACTAGATAGTGATTCGCGTCAACGGCGACGACTACCGGAAGTTCGGTGCCGTCAATCCTGACACGAACGAAATCTAACGCTCTAGATCATTTACAGCGATGACGTAACAGACAACGAGATGGGTTCTGGCCGTACTATATCGACGATATAAGATTGTTGACCGTAAATTTCTCGTTGATGGAGCCGTTTACTTGGTAAACGCCATCGACGACGATGGATCCCGATTCTAGATGATTTCACACGCACACCGGAACGCTTCCAAACATATTTGTTAATAAATATAATAGCAATCTTTACTGTTCGCTTATATTTATCGCCGTTGAGCCACAGACAACAGAATCGTGACTCGAAGCTCACGCTGCCCAGCACCATCCCTGTCAAAGTTAGTACCACCATACGGAGAAGCAGATAAGACGTGGGGCATTGGTCAGATTAGCTAATTCCAGGCGAAGGCGAACGTTTGTAGCAATGTTTCTGCGGTGTCTGCAGTTGCGTGGCGAAAGTGGGTTGCCAACTGCTCGGTTCGGCGCTTGAGCTCCTTGAAGAGTCGTTCGACGGCATTCCGATTTCCATGTGTGACGTGTTGAACTCGGAGTGAGTGCTGATGGAGTGCAGCGTGCAACCACGGCGCGCCATCGACGAGAAAGAGGCTGTTCTCGACGTCGTGTTTTGCGGTGAGTTCTCGGAGGAATTGCTGTGAAAGCGCGGCGTTTCGCGTAGTATAGAGCTTCGCGTGGAGAAATTCGTTCGTCTCGGGATCGACTGCGGCGTACAGCCAGAAGCGCTGATCGTTGAGTTGAGTCACGGTCTCGTGGACTGCGATGTGATTCGGTGACTTCCCGCTGGCTGGCTGTAGGCCAGCTTCTGCACCCAATTGTAGGAC
Source organism: Haloarculaceae archaeon H-GB1-1 (assembly GCA_029688825.1). Taxonomy (GTDB): domain Archaea; phylum Halobacteriota; class Halobacteria; order Halobacteriales; family Haloarculaceae; genus JARUKX01. The sequence goes on from JARUKX010000002.1 coordinate 218,865, forward strand.
CACCGCAGTCAGTCCGGACTCGTCGATGCGGAACTGCTGGGGCGGCGTCTCTCGGCGTAGGTCTTCTCGACGCGCACCTCTCCTTCCAGCGGTTCGTTCAACGCCCCCAGGATCGTGTGGGCGTCCCTCGAGCGGGTCACCACCCAGATAGCCTCCTCGGGGTCGCAGGCGGCCAGCTTGTCGTAATCGGCGGGGACCGCCCGGCCGTAGTCGTTGTTGATGCGCTCGGCCTCGACGGCCACGACGACCTCGCCGTCGGCGTCGAGCCCGGCGACGTCGAGCTGCCGTTGATCGTACTCTTCGGCAGTTTCCTGCAGGTCCTGACTTGCCCCACCCATCACCGCAGCGGCGGGCAGCGCCGTTTCGGGCCCCTCTTTGAACTCGTAGTAGGGGACGACCTCGGTGACCGGTGACTCACTGTCCGCGACGTACGCCTGCTCCAGATACCTGCGCGCCACCTCGACGAGCAGGACGTGCTCGGTGGACTCTTCGAGGTCACCGGCGCCGTGGCCGTAGTCGACGCCCTCGCGATAGCCCTCCTTGATCACCGACCGTCCTGCAGGCGGGACGGTGTACAGTCGATGTGGATGGTCCGTATCGTGAACGAGGACGTCGTCGTCGAGCAGTTCGTCGACGGCGGGCCTGTCGATGCCGACGTACTCCTGGAGGCGGAGCATCGTATCGACGGCCAGGTCGTACTCCAGCGGGTCGTCCGTGGTGGTGTCGTCCTCCGAGAGGGGGACGCCCAGCGGGAGGCCCCGGCCCTGGTAGGTGTCGAGTTACTCGGGAGGTGAAGTCGCTCGCGAACGTCTCGACGGCCGTGTCGTCGGTGGCCGGGGGATAGAGGAGGAGCCGAGCGTTCACGGCGAAGGCACGGCGGCCGTTCTTCGCGGCGAGTTCGTCGAGCCGGCGGCGGTCGCTGGCGTCCGGGGTATGGTCTTCGGGCTCGCCCAGCAGTTCCGCGAGGAGTGTGTCGCCGACCGAGTCCCGGCCGCGCTCGATGGCGCGTTCGCGTTCGGTGAGGGCGGGCGTGAGGTTGTCGATGGGCTGGACGAGCGCCTGGTAGACGCAGGGCACGGGCGCGTTGGCGAGCGTCTCGACGAGCGCGCTCAGGGGCACCTGGTGGGTGTCGGCGGCGTCGTCGTAGAACGCCTCGAAGGGGGTGAGCCGGGTGAGGTAGTCCTGGCGGCGCTCGGGCTCGCCGTGGAACGTGACGCCGGCCGGGGTGGTGTCCTGGTCGTCGGGCTGGAGCAGCTCGACGGCCGGGTGGACGTCGACGCGGTCGATCTCGTAGCTGTCCGGGAACAGCGTCCGGAGGTGGCGTTCCAGCGCGTCGAGGTCCGCGGGTGGGTCGATGGTCGCGTAGTAGGCCACCGTCGGGTCGGCCGTGTCGTGGGTGGTGGTGAGGAGCCACTCGACGGTCGGCCGTGGCGCGCCGAGGAAGCGGTCGAGCCAGCTCGCCTCGATGGACAGGTCGAGCTGGTGGAGGCGTTCGAAGGTCGCCGCGACGCTCTCGGGATCGAGTTCGTCGTCGGTCGGGCGGATATGGAGGTAGGGGTGGTCGTCGGGGACTGGGAGGGGTCGTCGTCAGCGTCGTCGAAGGGTCGCATGCTGTGGGTAGTTTGTTAGTATAAAAGACGAGAAATAAAGGTTGGTGGAATGGGATACCGGAGTCGCCGACAGCACGAAAGCCCTTTCAGTCCCACCCCGAGTGGATTTTCGGCCCCCGGCTGGTGGTCGGTCTAATCCCCTCTTGCCTTTCGACACGCTCGCCGGACGTCGCCCCTGAACGACAATGGACCGGTAGATACTCGCCAGTGTCACCCACGCCGCCGAGTCCGTCAGCGACCCTACGGCCGTGTCCCGGGCGGCTGCGGACCGTTTCGTGGCGGACCGCGTTCGGAACGGGCGGTCCCAGTGCGAGTGCGTGTTCGACGCCCTCGACACCGTGCGGGACGCGGGGGCTGCTCCGGTCCCGATCGCAGAGGTCGCTCCCCACGCATACGAAACGACCATCGAGGGCTGGGTTCGACACCTCGTCGACGATTCCGCAGCTGCAAACCAGTAACAGGTCGCCTTCGTCGAGGACGACGCCGGCACGGCCGCGAAGGTAACGCTCTGAGAAGGGTCCGCGTCCGTGAGACTGAAACTTAGAAGATATTTATCATTTCGACCACCTTGAAGCTTCATCCGGTAGGGGACGCAACGCCGACCGGACGGCGTCGTGCGGCCGAACGGGACGAATCGGTCTCTACTCTCGCTCCCCCGACGGTTCGTCGGGATCTCTCTCTTGGATCCGCACCGTCACGATTCGGGCCCCATCGACGCTCGTCACCTCGGTGACGTGACCGGCGATCTCGACGCTGTCGCCGACTTCCGGCGTACGGTTGAGTTGCTCGAGCACCAGTCCGCCGATGGTCTCTACCTCCTCGCTCTCGAAGCCCGCACCGAGAGCGTCGTTGACTCTCGACAACGGGACTCCTCCGTCGATGTCGTACCCACCGTCGTCGCGCGGACGAATCGAGGGTTCGCGCTCGTCGAGGTCGAACTCGTCTCGGAGGTCTCCGACGAGGGCCTCGACGATGTCTTCGACCGTCGCCATCCCCTCGAACGCTCCCCACTCGTCGATGACTGCGGCCATCTGTTGGCGGTCTTCCCTGAATTGCCTCAGGAGGCCGCCAATCGTCATCGTCTCCGGGACGACGAGAATCTCGCGGGCGACGTCGCCGACTAACTCGGCGTCCCCGTCGCCCACCTCCGCTCGCAGCACATCCTTGACGTCGACGAATCCGACTACTTGGTCCCCGTCGTCGGCGTCGAGAACCGGGTAGCGCGTGTGGCCGGCGTCGAAGACGATGGACTCGAGTTCCGACAGCGCGGCGTCTTCCGGAACGCTCACCACGTCCGGTCGCGGAACCATGACCTCCCGCACCACGACATCATCGAGATCGAACACGCGCTCTATCATCTTCACCTCGGCCACGTCGATGTCTCCCTCTTCGCCGGATTGGGTGAGTACCCGTAGGAGTTCCCGTTCACCGAGCGTCTCGTCCGACTCGGAGGCGGGCGGCACGCCGATCGACCGCGTGAACGCGTTGGCTGCCCCGTTGAAGACGACGATCCCCGGATAGAGGAGGTAGTAGAAGAGCTTCATCGGCGGGGCGAGGAACAGCGAGAGTCGCTCGGTCTGGGCGATCGCGAGCGTCTTCGGCGCGAGTTCGCCGAAGACGACGTGGAGGAACGTGATGATACTGAAGCCGATAGCGAAGGCGACGAAGTGGAGCGTCCCCTCGGGGAGAATCGGAGCCAGTACGGGTTCTATGAGCGACGCCACGGCGGGTTCGCCGACCCATCCCAGTCCCAGCGACGCGATAGTGATGCCGAGTTGCGTCGTCGCGAGGTAGTTGTCGAGGTTCGTCATCACCTCCTGGAGTGTCCCCGAGCCGGTTCGCCCCTCTGCAGCGAGCTGTTCGACCGACGTTCCCCGAATCCGGACGAACGCGAACTCCGAGGCGACGAAAAAGCCGTTCAGAACCACGAGAAACAGCGCGACGACGACCTGTGCCGCCGAGAGTACGACGTCTACCATCGGAGCTTCCGAGACGTACCGTCGTTCGATCGTAGCGTGTCCATACCGGTTCCTCTCGTTCCATCTACTAAAATCATATAAATAGTCCGCGGACGATCGCTGGCCGTTATCGGCGAAGTGGACGAGAACCCGTGCAAGGTACGCGCTTTGTATTCAGCACGGCCTCAACAAACTATCAGCGACAGAGGGTTTCAACAGAGCCTCCTGGGAGTATAGCTACCTTCCATGCCACTGTTGACGACGTACCCCGTGATTCCAGGTAAACACACATACATGACTGGATCTCGATGTTCCTGTCTCACTTGATGACAAGTCAGTGGGGATATTGTCGATAATAGATGGCCACTGACTGCGAATCACCGTTATATCACAATGTTTGGTATGTCTTGCCATGGCCTCAAATAGTGCCAGACAGACATCGGGCCGGCAATTCGTCGTGGGGCTAGTCATGGTGATGCTCGCACTAGGCAGTATCCCTTTCGTCGGGGTTGCTACATCGATTACCAATCAGTCATCCGACCATTTCAACCTCCCTGCCGTGGGAGTGGACGATCCAGCCGAGAGCTCTCGATTGTCATCGTCGGCCCCGATTCCGGGCGCTCACGATTCCCCAGTATCCGCGGCTGACACGCTTGCGGTCCAGGCGCAGTCCACTGCTGAAAGCGACCGTGACGGCGACGGCCTGTCGGATGCACGGGAAGCGGCCCTCGGGACGGACCCGACCGACAGGGACACTGACGGCGACCTGTTCTGGGATCGCGACGAGGTGAATTCGGGGACGGATCCAACCGACTCGACGGACTATCCACACCGCGATTCGGATGGCGACAAATACACCGACCGGGACGAACTCGAACACGATACCGACCCAAATGATCCTGCCGACTTTCCGGCCGACGCTGACTCGGACGGGGACAAGCTAACCGACGACCGCGAGCAGGCCATCGGAACGGACCCGACCGACAGGGATACCGACGGTGACGGGTACTGGGACGGTCACGAATGGCGTGCAGACAGCGACCCGCTTGATGCGCGCTCGACGCCTGGGAGTTGTTCGGCCATCCCGTCCGCGAAGAAGATTCCAGAGGACGGTGATTTCCACGGGAAACTCACCGAAAACGATTCTACCCACTGGTACTGTTTCGAAACGACCCGGGAGCAAGCGATTCGGCTCGTTGGCTATGTGGCTCCCGGTCGGCTCATCGTGTTGAATCCATCGAACGAGACACTTCTCGATCAACCCAGAGGCGGGCACGAACCCCTTGCCTCCGGTGTCATCGCCGACGAAACAGGGACCTACTACGTGGGGCTCCAACGAGGCACTGGAGCATCCGACGTATGGTATGATACCCAGTACCTCTATACGCTGTCGACCGCTGAACAGGACCCAGCGGGTGAGAATGATCGGCTAGATTCCGCTCTTTCCCTGCGGTCCGGCCAGACGATTCACGATACCCGTGCCGAAGGCGATTCTGATTGGTTTGCGGTGAGTGCCGACGCTGGCGACATCATCAATGCATCCCTCCGGGTTCCGTTCGGAGACTCTGGGACCTACGGAAACAACATCGGTATCGAACTCTACGCCCCTAACGGAACGCGGATTGGCGAGATCGGGCGCTCGAAACGAGCAGGAACGCTGTCCAACCAGACGTTTATCACGCTCGGTAGGGGATTAGTGACAGCCACTCAACGAGCCACGGTCGATCAAACGGGTACGTACTACGTTCACGTTACGAACGTCAGTGTCGAGGGGTACACGGAGTACAACCTGACGGTGAACGTGTCCGGGGCAGAGCCGAGCGGTGATACAGACGGCGACGGTCTGTCGGATGCACAGGAAGCGGACCTCGGGACGGATCCGACCGACAGGGACACTGATGACGACCACTACTGGGACCGTGACGAGGTAACCTCGGGAACGGATCCAACCGACTCGACGGACTATCCACACCGCGATTCGGACGGCGACAAGTACACCGATCTGGACGAACTCGAACACGGCACCGATCCACAGGATCCGACCGAGTACCCGAGTGACCACGATTCGGATGGCGACAAGCTGACCGACGACCGCGAGCGTGCCATCGGGACGGACCCGACCGAGAGAGATACGGACGGTGACGGATACTGGGATGGTGACGAGTGGCGGTCTGGTCACGACCCGACGATACCCCGGCAATCCCCCGCCGATCTCACCGTGACGGTCGATGGCGAACACGTCACGGTCACAAACGCTCATGATGCGACCGTCACTGCGACTGCTGTCAATACGACGGGTGCTACTCACTCGGTCACGGTGCCTGCTGGTAGCTCCGTAACCCGGACGTTCGCGCCTGGAACGTACACGCTTACGGGAACAACGGCGGACGGCAACCAAGCCCTGGTGAACGGCGAGGACCAGTCTCGATTCACGATTCGGGAACCTGTCTCTGTGATCCCACTCAGTGTAACCGTGACTGGACAGAACGTCTCAGTCACGAATCCGAGTAACGACTCCGTGACTGTCATTTCGACCGCTCCCAGTGGGGAGACGGAGACCGTCCAGGTCAATGCTGGCACGACTGTGACTGAACCGCTTCAACCTGGCACCTACACGGTGACGGCAGAGAGTGGTTCCCGTCGATCCGTCACGATAAACGGGCAATCGAACCTGCAAATTCAGGTCACGCCTCCGACACTGAGCCGCGAGGACCTCGACCGAAAAATTGCGCGTCTCGCACCAACTAACGTCGAAGAGACCGAGACGGCTGGTGGCACGGCAATTCAGATCACCGGCACGAATGGCAACGCAACAATCGAAATCCTCGAGGACGGGAGCATCCTCTATCGGGAGGGCGATCTCGTCTGGCAAATACCAACTGAGGACTTTGCTCGCGGTCTCGCAGCAACGGACGCACGCACGACCGATGCGCAAGGGACACCGACTGCAACCCCTTCTCTGGCAGAGCTCGAATCGAAGCCGGACATTCAGTCGGTTGAGCGGTCTGGGGATCGTGTCAACGTCTCAGTGGGTTCATCGTACGCACAAGCAACGCAGGCGACACCCTCCTCTGTTGAGAGCCTCCCGTTCCTTGATCTCATCCTTTCGTGGAATACCTTCATCTGTTTCGTGAACCACTTGGGAGAGAACACAGTCGTAGAAAGCATCATTATCTGCATTCTTGAACAGCTGTTTTAACTGGCCTAGAACGTCAGCGACGGTGGACGTCACGCCATTTTCGACTCTTCTGGCGTCGACATCCCCCTCCGACGAGGTGTCCGTTGTTGACTCGGCGTGCTACTCGGTTCCTCTCACACGTCTATCCTGTCGGTGTACCACGCCAGCGTCTTCCCGATCTGGAGACCTTCCGTCGGAATCTCGACGGCGGCGACGGGCGTCTCCGACAGCAGTGGCAGTAGTTCCTCGTAGTAGTCTCGGCCCGCGTAGACGACGAGCCGGACGTCCTCGGCGAGCAATCCTGCGTCGTCGAGGTCGTCGACGACGCGGTCGGCCCACTCTCGTTTCCGGGCTTTCCGGGCACCGGAGAGGGTCTCGTCGTAGGGGGCGATGGGTGGGCCGTCCGGAGCCAGCAAGCCGTGTTTCGCCGAGAGGATCCACCAGTCGTCGTGTTCCTGTTCGGCGTAGGCGCGCATCTTCGCGAAGTACGTCGACGTGTAGAGGTCCTTCGGGACCGTCGGCTCGTCGTGTTTCGACTTGACGCAACTGACGAGGCCGACCTCGCGCTGGGTGGTGGACATCGGCTTGTTACTCCCGTTCGATGACGCTCGCGTCGCCGGGGTCCAGGTCGCCCTCGACGGTGGCGAGGAGATCCTTGCCCTCGTCCCGAAGCGCCTTCGCCCGTTCGAGGGAGACCTCGCCGTCCTCGAGCTGGCTGATGATTGCCCGAATACGGCTCATCTTCTCGGCGATCGGTGCGTCGGTCGGTGGCTGTGGGGTGTCGGACATGGTCAGAGTGTGGTGAGGACGTACGCGCCGAGCACGAGCACCAGGAGGACGAGCATGGCGAGGGCGATGCGGAGGCGGCGGAGGCGGCGGAGGCGACGTTCGTACGCGGTCGTCTCGGCCTCGTGTTCACGCACCTGTGCGAGTCGCTTGACAGCATGGTCGAGCCGGGTGTCGAGGGCGGTCAGCCGGTCGCGAGCGTGGGTCGCCAGCGCGTGGTCGAGGTCCTGCTCCAACCGGCCGAGGACGGCCGTCGTGTGCGCGGTGTAGGCGTCGTCGAGGGCAGTAGCTGTTTCCTCCAGTGTCGTGGTGACCGTCCGCTCATACGCCCGGTCGAGCTGGGCGGCGAGGTTTGCGTGTTCCTCGCGCAGGGCCTCCTTCTCAGGGACGATGGCTCCGACGTCGGTGGGCGTCATCACGCGGTGGTCGGCGACGTCGGCGGCGAGGGTGCGGTCGCGTTCGTGGCCGACGCCGACGACGATGGGCGTGTCCGTGCCGTGGATCACCCGGCAGAGCGGCGTCTCGTTGAACACGCGGAGGTGTTTGTCGGCGCCGCCACCGCGGGTGAGGACGATCACGTCGACGGTCGGGTCGTCGTCGAGTGCGCTGACGGCCTGCATCAGCGCCACCATGGCGTCGTCGACCTGGATGGGCGTGTCCTGGACGACGACGTCGACGTCTAGGTGGCGCGCGTGGAGGCTCGTGATCGCGTCCTCCCGGGCGTCGCTGTCCCGGCTGGTCGCGATGCCGATACACTCGGAATGCTGGGAGAGTGGTTGTTTGGTGTCGTCGTCGAGTAGGCCGTCCTCGGCGAGTATCTCACGGTTCTGCTCGTAGGTTTGATGGGACAGGCCCGCCCCGACGTCGACCACGTCTGCGACGAGCAGGGAGGCCTGGCCCTCCGGGCTGTAGAAGGAGAGTTCGCCGTCGACGGCGACCTGGGTGCCGGGTTCGATGGCGTCGATGTCGGGGCGGCGGTGGGCGTAGACGACGCAGTGAACGGTGGCGTCCTCGTGGACGAGATCGAAGTGGGCGTGGTCGTTCGCGGAGACGCCGTAGCTGGAGACGTCGCCGACCACGTAGTCGTACTGTAGTTCGGCGGCGTCTGCGATGTGGTCGGCGATGGCGTCGTTCAGCTGGTCGACGTCAGCGACGTCGGCGGTGTCCAGACGATCCCGGATGGGCGGCTCGTCGGTCGGCGACTCCATCCCCATCACCCGGGCTGTCAGGCAGGTGGGAGATAGGTGTTTGGCTGGGTCGTTGGTGAAAGCCCCGCCTGGCTCGACGGCTGCGCCTCGCTGCGCGCCTCACTCCGTTGCGGTGCTTGTGGTGTGAAAACCGCCTCGCGATTTTTATCATCCCGAAAGAGGCGAGGCCCTTTCGAGGACGTCGGCTCGCTCGCCGAGCCAGGCGCCCCTTTCAGTCCCACCCGAGCGGATTTCCGGCTCCCGGGCTGGTGGCCGGTCTCTCCCCCTCCTTCCGTTCGACACGCTCACCCGACATCGCCCCCGGACGACGGTTCGGCTTAACTAACGATAGTCAGTCTCGTGCCTCCTGGCAGGCCAACTCCGACACACATCAGTGAGTTAACGGAGTGGTGATAGACCGCGCTGTTCGGGTCACGGTCGCCTGACGGTTCTTCTCGCCATCTCAATAGCGGTACCCGGACTAATCGTGGCATGTTCTTAGTGACCGAGGGAGGCCAAGTATTACATATATAAGTTAGAATAAAATTCCCAGTTATTATTTTCTCAACGCAGCCTTCATCGCAGGATATATAGTATATTTGATAGATTGGCTGGCGGGTTGGTACATTAGCTATCCAAATTTATAGAGTATAAAACCTAATGTAATAAAATATCATTGCATAAAACTTTATCAATCAAACTTGGTCATGGGACCCAAACCTATTATGTCGGTGACACATCTCATGTGTGGTCTGGTTTATGCCCCGATCACTCTGGCCTGGTATACTGCTTGTATAGAAAACCGGTGCTAGCAGCAATGTTGTGGATACCTCTTTTCACTATGGTAGGTGAAATTTGTAACTATTGGATGGAGAACTGGTGTTCACTCAAAACCTATGATTGTGAGCAAAGAATATTAATTGATTGCAGTCCTGAATTTGTCCGCTCTGTCGGATTTGGCCAGCCTCGCTGCGGACAAACTCTATGTCTGGATAAGATTCGCGAAATATCGTCATGAAGAGGTCGTAAGACCGCTAATAGATATATGGATACAGTCTGTGATTCACTAGGTCTTATCAAGACACTTTCCTCAATTATCTCTCCTATACGTTATCCTGATATTTGTCACTGAAACCAAGAGACTGGACGTAACTGTATAGGACCCAGTGTCTTTATCATGCATTCAATGAAGGCAAGCAAAATATCGGAGAGAACACCCCAGGTCTTATCGGCTTCTTCGATGTATGTGATTTTATGACAGAGGTTCGTATCCTGTCAGGAGAAGACATAGAGGGACTTGCATCACCCGAAGAGTATGTCGACCCAGTGAGAGACGCCTATCGGGAACGTGGCCAGGGTGCCCCCGCAAACCCGCCCGAAATCCTCTTTCGACGAAACCGCTCCGGCATGCTCACCAGCTATGGAGCGATTCTCCCCGGCGCGGGAGTGATGGGTGGCTATATGTACGGGAGCGTCTTCGAAGAAGGCGATTCGTGGTTCGTGATTCCGCTCTTCGACGCCGACACGGGCGAGCTACTGGCGCTAATCGACGGAGCGAGCATGAACCCATTCAAGACGGGTGCCGCAGGAGCCGTTGGCGTTGACGCCCTCGCACGGGAAGATGCGAAACACGTCGGTCTGTTCGGTAGCGGGCCGCAAGCGAGAGGCCAAATCAAAGCGACGGCGAGCGTTCGCGATCTGGAGACCGTCAGCGTGTACTCACCGACACGGCCGCATCGCGAGCGCTTCGCAGTCGTGCTGGACGACTACCTAGAAGCCGACGTCATGGCAGTTAATACCAGTAAGCAGGCAGTCGCTAACGCAGACGTAGTCATCACGGCCACAAACTCGCCAGAACCGGTTTTCGACGGGTCGCTGTTGCAGGAGGGTGCACACGTAACGGCAATGGGCCAGTATTTGCCGGACACTCGTGAAATCGATGCGACGACGGTCAGCCGTGGAATCTACGTGCCAGACCTTCGCGAACGGGCGACATCCCTTGCCGGCGCCTACGTCCAGGCACTTGAGGAGGGTGTAATTGACGATGGACACCTCCACGCTGAACTCGGCGAAATCGTCGCGGGGAAAGCGCCCGGCCGAACGACGGCGGATGACGTGACGATCTTCGACTGCGGTGGCACAGCGCTCGAAACCGTTGCGGGAGCAAACCTCCTCTACCAAAAAGCAGTCGCCGACGGTCGGGGTACACTGGTTTCCTTCTCACCTGCCAGTGAGGCATTGACCGGGCGATGAGTCAATCGTCGTGATGGAAGATCTCTTTGCGATCCGGTTGAACGACGGACAACCGATATCCACCGTGGTATAGTATCGATTATTGTGTTTCAACATGGCGGGTTGGCTTCTTGTTAGGTAGACCCCGGGTACACAGGGGACGGGAATTACTGGGGATGTACTACCGTCTACTCCTCATAAATGTCCAATCCGTGTGTACACTCGGACGTCTTCTCAACGAGAGCGCTTGCGTGAAGGTATGTCACAGTTTTGGTCACCGGGATCCGTTACGAACCTATTTTTGTAATATACACTGGCTCCAGTACATACGGTAGTTATCGGAAAAATCCATCTGATACAACTATATTACTGTAATACCTACCCTCCTATTGTGTGCCCGCGTTTTACGTACTTAAATGTCTACCAAATGTCTGGAAGGTGTTAGTGACTACCAAAGCTTCCACCATAGGAGTGGCCGGAATCGGCCGTTGAGTACTTAGATATCCACGGTACGTAGAGGAAGGTGTGATACGAGGGGTATCACTCGAGACTAAAATACACTGGGAAGCAAGGGTCAACTGTCGATAATCGGTTCCTTGCCAGCGGTTTCGGTAGGGTAAAGTTTTCCGTGCGTGGCTTCGAACTGATACCGCCGTCTCTAATCCCGTGACGAACGTCTGCATCCGGTCGGACCGTAGTTCGTCACGAAGGTAGATCCAACAGTATGATGTCCACACACTAGAGGAACGGCACCACCGTGTATGGACTCCTGGTGGGTTCTCCAACGGTCAGAGTCAGCCTCGGAAAGGCCCTCGGGAAGAGGGCGCACCATGGGTGGAATGTCGATGTGCAGGTAGTAGTCCCGGTCCGGCTTCAACGTTCTCGAACTCGGTCTGAGGCCGAGGGGGGAGATCGCTAGGTGGGGAGTGCTGTCACGGATGACTGTGGTCGGCGTTTCCACATGGATGGTCACTACTTACCTGCAACTATGGGATTACTTCGCGAGGTAATAAATGTTTCTTCAAACGAGACCCGAAAAATGCCAACCTGCGCGTTGTCGGGGGAAGTTTTATATGTCATGTAAAATAATCCTGTCTGAAGGGATGAATTCAAAAACCACCCCCTTGTCAGAGGTAGAAAGGCGAAAGTACCTGGGCTTGATTGGCGCAGGCTTCACCGCAGGACTTGCAGGCTGCTCCGGCGATGGCAGCGGGTCCGAGACGACCGATAGTGAGAGCACCGCCAGCCAGCAAGCAGGCGATATGCGTGGCGGCCACCTCCGGATTGGCCTCGGTCAGTCGATAAACACCTTGAATCCCGTGATGATGACGTCGGTGTTCCCACAACGGTGGGGGGTGGGCATGTTCTACGATTCCCTGACTAGGATTGCGCCCGACCTGAGCGTCGAACCAGGCGTTGCCAAAGAGTGGTCCGCGAACGATTCCGCCGACGAGTGGACGTTCACCCTGCGGGATGACGTATCGTTCCACGATGGCGGCGCGGTGACGGCCTCGGACGTCGCAGCGACCTTCAACACGGTCTACAGCGACGACGTGGGAAGTCCCGGAAAGGGGACGATGGGGAGCATCGAATCCGTGGAAGTCGTCGACGAAACGACCGTTCAATTCACCTTGCCCAACTCAAACTCAGACTTCCCGAAGCTGGTCTGTAAAGCGTACGGGTCGATTGTCCCCGAAGACGTCGTCACCGACGCTGACGCGCGCAAGGCGCTCGGGTCCGAGGAACGGGGATCGGGGCCGTTCGTGCTCGAAAGCTTCTCGGCTGGCGACCACCTCACCGGCGTGCGAAACGAGGACTACCACCTGACGGCAGAGGACGGCGACCCGCTTCCGTACGTCGACAAGGTCACGATCAAGACATTGCCCGAGCCCAGTTCTCGGATGAACGCGCTCCGGAACGGAGAGATCGACATGATCTGGAAGCCCGACCCCGCGAGGTGGAACGAGTTCAAGAACCTCGACGGCGCGACCACGCACCGAGTATCGGGTGGCCTCTTCAACAACATCGTGATGGACGTGAGCGTCGAGCCCTGGTCCGACAAACGGGTCCGGCAAGCGGTCATGTGGGCCGTCGATAGAGAGAAGATTATCCAGGGAGCGGCGAACGGACTGGGAGAGGTCGCAAACGACCAGCCCATCTCTCCCGCGTACGCCGACCACTCCGGAGACGTTGCCGCACGTGAACAGGATCTCGAAAAGGCGGAGCAGTTGCTCGCCGACGCCGGTTACCCGGACGGCTTCGACCTCACCGAGGAGTTCGGCATGACGTGTCCCGTGCCGGAGACCCACTCGATGAATCGCGTGGCGATTCTGCTGAAAGAGCAGGTCCAGCAGATCGGAATCGACTTCGAGATAGAGACGATGAGCTACTCGGATTGGATCTCCAACGAGTGGACGAAAGCGGACTTCTACGTCTCGTCGTACGGGATGCGCATCAGCGGCGCGAACTTCCTGAAGCTACTGTTGCACTCCGAGGGTGGCTGGAACAACGAATCACACTATTCGAATGCCGACCTCGACACCGTAATCGACAACGCCATCGCCGAGACGGATCCCGAAAAGAAACAGGAATACATGACAGAGGCTCAGCAGATCATTCGCGATGAGGGTCCGTACTCCATCCCGATGTGGCAAGACGCACTGGGCGTCACCAACGACTACGTGAAGAACTTCGAGCTGTTCCCGGTGAGCTTCATCGAGTATCCGGAGTACTACGCACTCTCCGGGAACGCACCGACGAAGTAATGCTCTGCAGGACTCGCAGGCGGAGAGCCTTCAGCCCCAGCGACTGATACCGTCAGCCTTCGCCTCGTTGCAATCCCCGTGCTCCGTATTTTCGCCGCCGACACACACTGCTGCCCAAAGAACTATAGTATATTGCTAGCATATGTCGTATATGTTTCGCGAAGACGCGTTTGCAGACGAAGTCGTATTAATTACCGGTGCAACAGGTGGCATTGGTCGCGCGACTGCCCGCCTGATGGACCGGTGCGGTGCCGACGTCGCCATCACTGGTCGCAACGCCGAGAAACTATCAGAACTCGACTCAGAACTCGATGGACAGGTGTACGCCTACCGCGCCGACCTGACGAACGAGGAGGCGAGGGAGGAATTCATCACTGGCGCTCGGGAGATGCTCGGAAACCCGACGGCGCTGGTCAACTCGATGGGTGTCGGGTCCGGAGGGACAAGTGTCGCAGATCTCGACCAGGATGCCATCGACAAACTCATGGAAGTGAACTACACGGCAACTGCGTTGCTCACCCGCGACGTTTATCGAGGTATGCGGGAACGTGAAGCGGGTGCAATCGTGTTCGTCTCGTCACTCTCCGGACTTCGAGGCTCCAAACACTACGCGCCCTACGACGCCTCGAAGTTCGCCATCACGGGCTTCGCGCAGTCGCTGGCCCGAGAGGCCATCGAGCACAACGTACGGGTCAACTCCGTCTGTCCTGGCTGGGTTGACACGCCGATGGCGACGGAGATGCTGCGTGAGGTGGCGGCCACGGAGGGGCGAGAGACCGAGACCCTCCTTCGAGAGGCACGAGAGTCGATACCGTCGGGGCGGTTCACGACACCGGAAGAAGTCGCCAACGCGACGGCATTCCTGCTTTCCGACGCAGCGACCAACGTAATCGGCGAATCGCTGAAACTCTCTGGCGGCGCTGTGGTCTGACGCCGAACTGCAGGGCGGTCTCGGTGACCACCGAACTTACGAGAATTGCTGCTACTCTTCCAGATAATCGCGCAGGGCGTCCCCAAGGAGGTTGAACCCGAGTATCGTCCCGCCCAGTGCTATGCCCGGTCCCAGCATGAACCATATCTGCGATCGGAGATGGTTTCGGGCGACCGATGCCATGTATCCCCAGTCGGGGTTCGGCGGTTGCGTGCCGAGACCCAGAAACGACAGCGACGATCCGATGAGAATCCCGAAGCCGATTCGAATGGATCCCTCGACAAGAATCGAGGAGCTGGCATTCGGGAGGATTTCGTAAAATGCGATTCGGAACAGCGATTCGCCCCGGGCTTCCGCAGCCGTGATGTACTCCTGGTTCTTTATCGAGAGCGTACTGCTCCGTGTGATTCGTGCTAGCCGAGGCGTAAAGACGATTCCGATGGCGATGATGGTGTTCGTCAGTCCGGACCCGAGACCGGTGACGACCAGCAGCGCCAGCAGCAGCGACGGGATACTCATAAGGACATCCATCGCGCGCATCGTGAGCTCGTCGAAGCGGCCACCGGAGTACCCCGAGACGATTCCGATTGGGACTCCGAGCGCGAGGGCAAACGCCGTCGATCCGAGCCCGATGAGCAAGCTCGCTCGACCGCCGTACAGGATGCGTGAGAAGACGTCGCGACCGTACTGGTCAGTTCCAAGTAGGTACTGGAAGCTCGGAGAGGTGAGGCGGTCGATGACGTGTGTCTCCGTCGGTGGATAGGGCGCGATGAACGGTGCCGCGACGACGCCAAAGATAATCGGAACGAGGAGCCCGATACTGAGCGCACCTTTTTTCGTCGATAGCAACGCCTTGACGGCGGCGACCGTTTGGCTAACGCGCGATTCCGTCACGGTTACGGACGTGTTGGTGGGTTCTGACGACATCGTTATTGCTCACCGTATTCGATTCGCGGGTCGAGGTAGGTGTACAGGATGTCCGCAGCCAGGTTGGCGAACGTATAGACGATGGCGATAATCATCACAACTGCCTGGATGACAGGAATATCCCGGCTCTGGATAGCGCGAACAACGAGTCGCCCGAGTCCGGGAAATGCGAACACTTCTTCGACCACGACGATACTTCCTAGGAGGTAGCCGACGTCGAGTGCGAGCAGGGTGATCGTCGGTAACAGAGCGTTCCTGAGAGCGTGGAAGAATAGCACACGGTACTCAGATATTCCCTTCAGACGTGCTGTGCGGACGTAATCTGATTCCAGAACTTCGATGAGCTCTGATCGCGTTAACCGCATCACGTGCGCGATGAGGATGATAGTTAGCGTGAGACTCGGCAGTGCCAAGTGTTTCAGCCACGGAATAAGGCCCGATTGTAGCGGTTCATATCCGCCGAAGGGGAAAATCGACAGGATGGGACCGCCGAACAGCGTGAGCAGTACCATGCCGGTGATGAACTCCGGGAAGCTCACCCCGAGATAACCAAAGGAACTGACCGCCAAGTCCTGGATGGAGTCTTCCTTCATTGCGGCCACGACCCCCAGTGGGATGCCGACACAGATGACCAGCACCAGCGTTAACGCCGCGAGTTGCACCGAGTGGATCAGGCGTGGGATGATGACGTCCATAGCCGACGCGTCGTTCAGGTAGCTGTTACCCCACTCCCCGGTGACGAACCCGACGAGCCAGTCGGTGTACTGGACGTACCACGGTTTGTTGAGCCCAAGTTGCTGTTCGACCGCGGCGATACTCTCGTTCGTCGCCTGCTTCCCAAGTATCAGTACTGCGGCGTTGCCCGGCAGTAACTGAGTAATGGCGAATACGATAAACGAGATAATTAGCAGGGTTACTGCTATGTACCCCATTCGTTTGAATAGGTATAGGCGGAAATCGGACATTTCTGGATATTCGATTGTTAGTCATTGACTATAAGTGTTTTCACAGGTGCCGGAGGCATTGTTCAGATTAGCGGATTCCACTCGAAGGCGAAGGTTTGTAACAATGTTTCTGCGGAGTCAGCGGTTGTGGGGCGGAAGTGCGTCGCAAACTGCTCGGTTCGGCGTTTCAACTCCTTAAATAGCCATTCAACGGCATTCCGATTTCCATGTGTGACATGCTGAAATCGGAGCGAGAGCTGATGCAGTGCAGCGTGCAACCACGGTGCGTCATCGACGAGAAAGAGGCTGTTCTCGACGTCGTGTTTTGCGGCGAGTTCCTGGAGGAGTTGTTGGGAAATCGCAGCATTTCGCGTTGCATAGAGCTTCGTGTGGAGAAATTCGTTCGTCTCGGGATCGGTCGCGGCGTACAGCCAGAAGCGCTGATTATCGAGTTAAATCTCTGCTTCGTCGACCGCAACGTGATTCGGTACCTTTCCACCCGCTGGCTGTAAGCCGGCTTTCTGCACCTGATTATGGACGGTCGAGCGTGCGCGTTCGACAACGAAACTATCTCAGACAGAGACGGTATCTGGTAACGAAAATTCGCCCGCGTGGAGACGGATACCCAGTTTCATCGCCGACTCCTGTGTCGCCTCTCGCGCAACAAATCCTCACTCGATGTCCGACCTAAACTGAGCAAGGCGGTCGGGTTTTGGCATGGGCACCAAGAATTTCGACCGCCTCGTTCTTCAGCCCGTATGTGAACAGTGCCGGTGCCGGACACCTGATAATTCGCGCATTTTGTGGATAGCATGGTCGAATCCCGGAGAATCCCGATCGTGTAGCTTGTGAGTGGTTGTCTGCGAGAGCGTATTCCACCGCCACAAATAAGTATAGAAACGACAATTTACGTACGATGTCACACGTTACGCAAGAACAGGGCCCAGTAGCAAACGAACCCATTCTTTCCGTTGAGGACCTGAGTGTGGTGTACGAGACTAACGAGGATCCAGTGAGAGCCGTTCGAGACGTCTCACTGGAGATTCAGCCGGGCGAGACGCTCGGCATCGCCGGCGAAAGCGGGAGCGGAAAAAGTACGCTATCCCTGGCCCTACTGCGGTATCTTGCGGGGAGCGGTCGCGTCACGTCCGGCGACGTTCGATACCGCGACCAGTCTATTCTGGAACTCTCAGAGAAGGAACTCAGCTCGCTCCGAGGAAACGATATCGCACACGTCCCCCAGAACCCGAAGACATCGCTGAACCCGGCCCTTCGAGTCGGGACTCAAATCACAGAGACAATTCGCGCCCACCGGGACGTCTCGAAGGCCGAGGCCAGAGAACAGACGTACGACGTGATGCAGGAAGTAAACATCCCGGACCCCCAATCGAATTTCGATCAGTATCCGCACGAACTTTCGGGGGGCCAGCAACAGCGCGTCCTCATCGCACTAGCGCTCGCCTGTCAGCCACAGTTCCTGATCCTCGACGAGCCCACCACAGGGCTCGACATGACGACGCAGACGAAGATTCTCGACCTCATTGAGAGCCTCATCGAGCAGCGGAACACCAGTGTAATGCTCATTAGCCACAACCTCGGCGTCCTGGCCCAGATAGCCGACCGAGTAGGGATCATGTACGCCGGCGAAATCATAGAACGCGGGACGACGACGGAGATCTTCCGCTCACCGGCAAATCCGTACACGCAAGGGTTGCTGGCCTCGTTGCCTCAGCAGGATAAGAGAAAACTGAAACCGATTCCGGGCCAAATCGGGGACCTGCGGTCGATACCGGACGGGTGTATCTTCGCGGACCGATGTGACCTCGCCGAGGAAGCGTGCCGCACCGGCGAGATAGGGGACGAGAAGGTCACAGCAGACGAGTCACACTATGTGAAGTGCCGACGATGGGAAACGGCCCTCGAAGATCCGATTGGGGAGGGACTCGTTCAGAAGTCCAAAACGAGATCCTCGTCTTCGGAGACGTTACTTAGCGTTCGGGACCTCCGCAAGTACTTCGACGAGGAAAGTATCATCGACCGGTTCTTCGGTAGCGAGCCACCTGTCAAGGCAGTCGACGGTGTCAGCTTCGATGTGAACAGGTCCGAAACGCTCGCTATCGTTGGCGAGTCCGGATGCGGGAAAAGCACGCTCGGCTCGTGTCTCCTCGACCTGTTGCCGCCCACTGGCGGGGCAGTCACCTATCGCGGTCGAGAGGTCACGGAGATGACTCCCACGGAGAAGGCAGACTTCCGCTCGGAGTGTCAGATAGTTTTCCAGAACCCTCATTCGAGCTTGAATCCCAGGAAGACGGTCGGACAGTCCATCAAGCGCCCGCTGGAGATGTTCACAGAGATGGACGAGACGGAACAGCGAGCACGCATTGCGGAGCTACTGAACGACGTTGGACTCGACCCCTCCTACGCGGACGACCACCCGAGCGATCTGTCGGGGGGTGAAAAGCAGCGGGTCGCTATCGCTCGGGCCTTCTCGGTCAACCCGTCGCTAGTCGTTCTCGACGAACCGGTCTCGTCACTCGACGTCAGCGTCCAGGCCAGCATTCTCAACTTACTCGTCGACCTGCAGGAAGAGTATGGCACCTCGTATGTGTTCATCAGCCACGATTTGAGTGTCGTCAACTATCTCAGCGACAGAGTCGCCGTCATGTACCTTGGAGCGATTGCGGAGATTGGGTCTGTTGACACGGTGTTCGAACCGCCTTACCACCCGTACACGCGTGCGTTGCTCTCCAGTACGCCATCGACGGATCCGACCGACGATGCCCCGCGGATTCACCTCGAAGGGGACGTTCCCAGCCCTCGAAACCCACCGTCCGGATGTAACTTTCACACGCGGTGCCCGCAGAAAATCGGTGACGTCTGCGAGTGCGACGACCCACCGCTCGAGCGCGTCGAGGACTCTAGAGACGACCACCAGATAGCGTGTCACCTGGACGAGACAGCAATGGAACTAGACATCGACGTTCAGGTCGACGGAGACGATACGGAGAACTCCAGTGCGTCGTAGCCCGTCGAAAACTCCGTCACCTCGATAGTACCGCTCTTTGTCTGTACCGTACCGTACCTGTCCGTGCCGAGGTTCGGTTTCGGATGGAGACGAGTTTCTGTCGGCCTCAATCGCTCGGACTCAGAACGACTGGGGTGCTTCTTCAACGAATGGAATGTCCACTTCCGAAACGTCCGAGTCGAATCGATCCATACTGAAGTGGTCTAGCGAGAACGGCGTCTCCCCGCCGGTGATTGTTGCGGTGATCGCTGCGGCGATGACCGGCGAGAGCGCCACAGCACCTCGGCTGCCGTCGGCGACGACCAGTCCGTCTGTGAGCTCCTCGATGACCGGAAGCTGGTCCGGAGTCACAGTGATTCCTTCCGGGCACTTGTACGTCTGGTCCTCTAGGAAGAGAACGTCACCGAAGTCGTTGAGTAGGTCCGGTATGTGTTCTGCAGCACTCAAAAGCCCTTCCTGGGGTAGATTTGGTGGAATGCTCTCGGGGCCGTCGACCCAGTACTCGATACCTGTCGTAAAGTTCCCGCGCACGTCGGGGCCGACCATCAACTGGTCGTTCGACACGGTGGGAACCGCTTCGGCGGAGACCGTATTACTCTGTAGCGTTGCCCCGTAGATGACGAACGTTCCCATCGGGAGGTCGGCGAACTCAGATACCAGATCGTCCGTGTGGACGCCAGCGGCGACGACGACATCGTCCGCGTATATCGGTTCGTCGGCGTGTTCGGTCTCGACACCGACGACAGAGTTGCCGTCCGACACTAACTCCGTCACTTCGGTCTGCATTCGGAACTCCACGCCCATCTCCTCGGCCTGCTCTTTCATGGCCCTGAGATAGTGTACAGGGTCGATAACGCCGGCTCGATCGTCCACGAAGCCGCCTTCGTAGCTGGTCAGGTCGAGTGCGCCCGGCCAGCGGTCTTCGAGTTCCGTTGCCGTGTTGAAGCTAATTCCATCGATGTCCTCGATGGACTCTTTCAGTGCTTCGACTTCTTGGTCTGGCTGAGATGCCGTCTTTTCCTCGGCGACGAGTTCGATGTACGGGTGGTCGTGGTATTCGAACTCACCCGTTCCATCGAAGTCGCTGAAAAACTCGTGGAGCATGTCAGTCGCACCCGGAACGTGCTTTCGACCCAAGAATAGCCACCAGTCGGAAATGAACGCTGATGCGTTCGCTGACGCGCTATTGGTCAACAGTCCCTTTTCGAGGACGAGTACGTCGTGGTCGGGTGCGAGTTCAAGTGCAGTGCTACAACCGATGGCACCGGCTCCTACAATCACGACATCAAAGTCTTTCGTGACCATGATTGTATAAGTCCGACTATCCCCACATAAACTTTTCCACAAGATTGATTCTGGTGATTGAGTTCCAACCTCCACCCCGACTCGATGGGCCTCGTCCGCCTGACTGAACTGTTGGCACCCGTGGTCGCCAAAGGGGCATCGGGACCCGACCAGTCGGAATTCTCGAGCAAATAGTATTAATTGTGGCATATATTTTGTCCCTCGTCGGCTGAATTCGTGTATACGATCTGTGGATGCTTTTACATAGTGATACTCCATATTTGATTGGCAACGCTTCCCACAGCGGAAAAGTAGACCCACAGGTGTCCGGTGACTTCGTCGTACCTCTTCAGCTCTACTCCAGTTCACTCCCATATCACTGGGCGTACATTCGTGAAGAATATCGACCTCGTGGCCACGGGTCCATACGGCCTTCGGCCGGCGGGAGCAGGACGTACTCTACCAGTTTATCACGGAGGCCTGAGGATTACATACATATGACTGTAAATCAATCCGTCGAGGTCGTCCAAACGTCATCCACCGATTATCGGCGCCGCTGGGGGGAACTCTCCAGTATCGCCGCACAGAGTCTACACGTAACGCCTTCTCTTACCGGCAGTTGGTTCTACAGGAGGTGGATATTTATACCTTGAAGTCAATTACTAACATATGGCAAGCAACAATCGTCCGGTCCAAACGACCGCAACGTCTCTGGGAGTGTTAGAGGCTATCAAAGAGCTCGATGGGGCAGGCGTTGGTGCGTTGAAGGACGAAACCGGATTGGCGAGAAGCACGCTTCACAATCACTTACAGACTCTCTTGAACACAGGTTACGTCATCAAGGAAGGGAACCAGTATCAGGTTAGTATGAAGTTGCTCAACCTGGGCGAATACGCACGTCACCGGAAACCGGAGTTCGACCTGGCGCGGAGAACGGTACGAGAGCTCGCGAACGTCACCAACGCTGAAGCAGAATTTACTGTCAGAGAGAACAACAAAGTCGTCATCGTCCACAAGAGTATGGGGAGTTCCGACGAGAGCGTCCCAAACTTAGGTCGGCACTTCCACTTCCACTCGACTGCGGCCGGAAAGGCCATACTAGCGGAGCTACCCCCGGGCCGACGAGATGCCATCCTCAACGAGTACGAACTGTGTGAAGTCACTGAAAAGACAATTACCGACCGGAGTGCCTTCAAGCAGGAGATCGCTCACGTTCAGGAACAAGGATACGCGGTGACAGACGAGGAATGTGTCACCGGATATAAGATGATTTCTGGGGCGGTGACGTATCCGGACGACAGTATCGTCGGTGCTATCAGCGTCGGTGGGCCAGTCTATATCTTCGAGAAAGCCATAGAGAACCGATTTCTGGACGACCTGCACACGTACGTGAGTAAGCTCGAAGACAGGATCGAAAACATGGTTCGTCCTCAATGAGTCGGCTGCTCAACTTACGCAAACGAGTGCTGTTCGATGTTGATGGCGGTAACAGTCGTCGATTCCACTGCCAGAGATTCTCCCCGGAGTAGCTTTCCAGGGCGATAGTAACGGTTAACATACGGGAAAGTAGAGTTAGGAATGAGTGGAAATGACTACCGCACTAGTTGCCGTATCAGAGGTGGCAACGCTTCAGGATAACTTCGAGATAGAAGGGACCGAGGTGCCG